>CAZYYU010000158.1:0-7442 GCA_964651735.1 uncultured Gammaproteobacteria bacterium
AGAGAGAGAGAGAGAGAGAGAGAGAGAGAGAGAGAGAGAGAGAGAGAGAGATAGCACACACACGCGCAGCCCACCTTGGGGTCCACGCGCGGGCCGCCCGCAAAGGTGGCGATGAAGGGCCCCAGACACTGGAACGCGGCGCCGCGCACCCAGCGCGAGCTGTCCTCTGCCAGCGCCTCGAACAGCCGCACCAGCCGCGTGCTGCGCGCCTCGGCGCCCACCGCCGCGGACGCCGCCGCCAGGTTGTCGCAGCACGCCTTTTGTGGTGGTGCGTCAGGAGGTTTGGCGAGCGCGAGCGCGAGCAGCGGGGGCCAGAACCTTGCGCACGCCCCAGATCTCGTCGGCCGCCAGCGCCAGAAACACCTCCAGCAGCTGCGCGATGGCGGCCGTGGCGTCAAGTGCTGCAGCTCCAGCTCCAGCTCCGGCGCTGCACGCAGTGCTGAGAAGAGAGAGGGCAAGCAAGGAAGGAGATAAGGGTACTCAGCGTTGCTGCTGGAGGCCAGCAGCGTCATCAGCGCGCCCAGGTGCACGGCGGCGGCCTTGCGCACGCGGAACTGAGGGTCCTTGGCCAGGAGCTGGTGCACGCGTGTGAGCAAGAAGCAGCAGCAACGCGAACCATAATGCAACCTGCATCCATGGCACCACGTGTTCCAGGCACACTTGCAGGCCCTGCAAACTCAGAGCGTGAGAACGCCCCGCCAAAAAACAGCCGCAAACAAGGCACCAGCGTTTCCGCCAACGAGTGCAGCAGAATGGCCGCCTGCACGCGGTGCTCCTCCTCGGTGCGGTCTGGCGAAGCAGATGAGCGCAATTGAAGAGACCCCCGCAACCCCTCCAAAAACCTTTGGCCAGCGATCGTATGATGGGAATGAGGTACGGCACCAGGTCCTCGTGACGGATGGCTGTGGCCCCGTTGAGAAGGCAACAAACCGCCACAACCATCGCATGCCTCGTGCAACGTCCACAAGCGCCGTCACCGCAGCGGACCGCGTACCAGGGTTGTCGTCCGTGGTCAACTCGGCCACCTGTTGTTTGTCAGCCCCTGGCCCCCCAAGCCCGTCATGACGCACCAGCGGCAGCAGAATGTGCAGCACGTTGGTGGTGTACAGCTCCAGGCTCACGTTGGCACGCAGCCACGCGCAAAGCTGCGGGATGCTCTCTGCCAACTGCTGCCGCACCGAAGGCTCCGGGTCCCTGCGCTTGTCAGAGAGTGCCGTGTCTGCAACGCGGCTCAACCACCTCACGAGCGGCTCCAAGCACGGCACCACCGAGGCACACGTCTCTTGCGGGCCGACCTGCGTGCGCGTTTTGCGTGTTTGGTGGCGCGCGCTCCCCAAGCCAGTCCAGCGCCGCCTCCCCCTTACCTGCGTGCACAGCTCGCACAGCTCGCGCACCACGTACAGCCGCTGTGCGCTCTGCGTGCTGGCCGCGTAAACGCGCACGCGCTCCAGGGCGCTCAGCGTCTCGTCTGCGGCAGGGGCACCCACACGCCCATGAGCAAGCGTCGCCGCCGAGCGTTTGGCGCCCCCAGCGTACCGATGGCGGGCACTTCGGTGGAGCCTGCAGGCGGGCCGCCACCCAAGCTCAACGCATCTGCAAGAAGCAGCGGTGAGCCACTCGAGACATGCATGGTGGTGCTGTGCGTGCGTTGGCTGGCGCACCGGAGACTCTCGCGCGTATCTTGTTGGACAGCCAGCCCACGAGCTTGGCAGGCGAGCTGGACATGGTGGCGTGCGTGGGGGCGGCTCGAGCCTCCGCCGTCCAACCCCCAAGAGCCCCGGCTCAAGCCCCTTTTGCGGCTTTCAGTCAATTCGAGTGGCCGGCGTCCAAACGCCCTGGATGCTCTCCTGCTGCTTCCACTGGCGCAAGTTCCTGGCGCTTGTTGGTGAGGAGGACGTTGCAGGAGCAACAAGAAGACAAAACCAAAAAAACCAAAAAACCAAAAAACCAAAAACCCAAAACCCAAAACCCAAAAACCAAAAACCGACCCAACACCCCCGCTGCCTCTTACCATGACTTGAGCTTTCCACCCCACTGGTCCCGCAGCTGCTGCATCACTCGCAGGATCTCGTCCGGCTCTGAAGCAGAAGCGTGAGGGCAGCACACCGTCCACTCTGCTCTCGAACCTTGGCTGCGAACGCAAATCTGCTTGGGAAGCTTCTCCCCTGGCCGCCCGGCACGTTTGAGGAAGGCGGGGCCCCCCTCCTCGCAACAGGCAGCTGCCCTCACCGGTCCTGATCGGCCTGTTGTTCTCGTAGTGGCCCACCAGCAGCGGGTGCTTGCCGTTGCGCTTCACGGTCTGGAGCGGCGCGTCAAAAACGCATCCCGCGCCCGCCGCACCGCGCTCGCACCAGGATCTTCAGCTGCGGGTTGGCTTCCTTGAAAGCAGCAAAGCCGGGGTGCTCAAGAAGCAGGCGCGCTCCGGAGCTGCTGCCGCCGTGCTGGCAATACCGCAGCTGCGCGACGGAGGTCATCATCCACCACCGCAACCGCAACCACCACCACCACCACCACCACCTCCAGGCGCTGCAGCTGCCACTTGCCGAGCTTCATAGCCCCCCGACCAAAGCGTGAAAGGCCCCTGCGCCAACTCCAAGCCCTCCCTTCCCTCCTCCCCGCCAAGCAGGCCCACTCCCTCCTTTGCGTCTCCCAAAAAACCTCTCGCCTTCACTGGGGCGGCCATGGACGACCTCTTCGAGTTGGATCAGGGCGTTGACGCCGATGTGCCCGTTGCCGTGGCCACTCCCGCTCCTGCCGCGCCGCGTCTGCGCCTTGCCCGTGACGAGGACGACGAGCGCAGCACCAGGAAGCGCGCCGCCCTGCTGCAGCTCGACGAGGGCGACGCGGCGCTCGACGCCGACGTGTCCGCCGTGCGCGAGGACGAGCTCGGCCGCCTGCTGCGCCGCGAGGCCGAGCTCCTGCGTCGCAAGGGCGCTGCCGCCGCTCTCAACGCGCAGCACTGCTTCTGGCTGCTGGAGGGCACCAGCGACGAGGCCTCCGTGCTCGCCTCGGTGCAGGCCATGGGCCCCATGGTGAAGGAGGCTGCGGACTCTCTGCGCGCCTCTCTCGCCGCCTTCTCGACGTACGGCGCCCCCAGCGAGCGCCGCGAGCTGGAGCAGGCCCTGGAGCTGCTTGAGGGCGAGCACGCCACCTGGACCCTGCTGCACGCCACGCTCTCGGACCTGCGCGCCTTTGAGGAGCAGCAGCCTCTGGCCGACGCCGACGCACTGGAGCTCGCTGCGCACGACGAGTGGATCTCGGACGAGAGCTTCTTCTTGCTGGCCACGCGCCACGACGCCACGCTGCGGCGCTGGCTTCGCGTCATTGTGTGGCTGGAGACGCTGGGCCTTGACGCTGCCGCGCGCACGGAGCGCGTGCGCTGCGACCGCTTCTGGGAGTACACGCACATGGCGCTTGCTCGTGGCGGCGTTGGCGACGTTGGCGACGATGACGATGACGGCAACCGCCAGCAGTGGCCCACGGAAAAGAGCGCCGACTCTAGCCTGCAGCGTCTTCTGGTGCGCTCTCTGGACGTGGACGCGCCGCTGCAAAGCGGCGACCAGCAGCGCCAGCTCCACAGCATGGACGCCAGCCTGGACGCGCGCCTGCTGCGGCGGCTGTGGGCGCTGGTAACGAGTCTGCGCGCCTTTCCCGCCACCCGCCTGATCCCCAACAGGTCCGCGCCGGCCAACTTGGCGCCGCGGTGGCCGAGTGCCACGGCTGCCAGCAGCAGTGGCGCTCCGCCGTGCTGGCGGGCATGCAGTACCACCACGAGCCGCGCGCGCTGGGCCGTGACGAGCCCTCTGACGCGCGAGGCAACGGCCGCCCCGAGCTGCTGCGCCGCGTGTGCGACGCACTCGCCGCCAACGAGCGCCTCGACGTGCACGAGCGGGCCATTTACGGATTGTTTGCAGGTTTGGAGCGATGGTGGTGGGTTGAGAGAATGTTGTCTGGGAGACTGTTTGTTGATGGCGGCTTATGTGGAGAATTGTCGGCGGCCTTTCAACTCATCCCATCACAGGCCGGCTCGAGCGGCTCACACCCGTGTGCAGCACGTATCACGACCATCTGTGGGCGCACTACAAGGTCAACCTGCTGCAGCGGATGCTGGCACTGCGTTCTCCGACGCTGGACCAGACTGTGCTGCCGGTGGACGGTGAGGGAGCTTGCTGTTTGTGATTGTGTTTGTGCTCCCGCTCCTCCTTGTTGCTGCTCACCCCCCTCCTTCGCCAGACGAGTCCATGTTCGATGCCGTGTCGCGTCGGCCTTTGCTGAGCGCGGGCGTGACCGGCGCCTCCATGACCGGCGCCGAAGCTGCCCGCACCCCCTTCGTGGCCATGCAGCGCATGATCGTGCTGGGCCAGCTCAACGAGCTCGTGGAATACGTGCTGGAGGTTTTTGCCGCTCGCTCGCTCGCGTTCCATTCTCTCCTCATCCTTTTTGTTGTTGAACAAAACCAGATTTGCCAACTCTCCGACTGCCCCCCTTCTCTGAGCCGCTTCTGCTCCCATCTGCTGCTGGTGCTGAGCCGCGTGCGCGCCCCGCACCTCAACCCGCAGCCCGCGCTGCTGCTGCCCGCCGCCAAGAGCCTGCTGGAGCTGCACGTGGCATCGTGCCTGGCCCCGCTGCAGCACCAGTGCCCTGCCACGCTGGTCGCGCTGTGCGCGCAGCTCGACGACGCCCAGCGCTACCGCTGCGTCGCGCGCTATATCGTGCAGCACATTGAGCAGCAGCAGCGCACGGCCTTTGGCGCGGCCGAGCAGCAGGTTCACCTTGAAAGCCCACCGTTCCTCTCCGCACTCAACACACAAACGCAGGACTTTTGGAGGCAGAACCGCAGCTTTGCCGAGGCTCAGCACAGCCAGCAGCGCTTGCTGGCGGTGCAGGCCTGTGAGGCTGCGCGCATGGACGTGGTTCGCGTGCTGCGTCTGGTGGTGGCCTCTCTGCTGCCCCCCTCTTCTGCCTCGGCGTCCTGGGGTTGGAGAGAGATGGGGCTTCTTGTTCTGCGCGGCGCTCATCATCATCATCATTCTTCTTTGCCAGGTGGCAACGCCGCCTCTGACGACGTCCCGGCCACTGGCACGCTCGTCTCCATCCTGGGCTGGCTGACGCTGCGGCCCGCGCACTGGGCGGAGAGCGTGCACACCGCGAACCGCATGTGCCGCGCGCTGACGCTGGCGGGGCGCGTGAGCGCGCTGCGCGCCGTGCTGGACGCGCTGCCGCCCGCCACGCACGATCGGGCGCGCGCGCAGTGCGGTGGCGGCGGTGGTGACGCGTTTGCGGTGGAGTTCTGGTACCACCAGCTGCTGGCGCATGCCCACGACGCCTTTGCGGTGCGGTTTGTTTGTTTGTGTTTGTTGAGGGACGTCCCTCAACAACCCGCTCCTTGCAGAAATGGAAGGACTGCCGGGGCGTCTCCAGCGAGGGCACCGTGCTGGCTCTGTACGAGGAGGCCGAGGCTGCCCTGCAAGAGGTGACGCAGAGAGATGATGATGATGATGAGAGAGATGCACACTGACGCGCTCGACACTGACACAGGTGCTGCGATTCCCCGCCTCGGCTCTGTTCGCAGCGCCGGAGCCCTTCTCGGCGGCCTCCAGCAACGACGTCGCCCAGACTGAGGACCAGCACGTCCGCGCTGCGGTGCGCCGTCGCAGCGTCACCCACGTGTTCACCGTGCTCCACTTCATGGTACGCGCGCGCGGATTGTTCTCCGTGAAAGGCGCTGATCTTCTCACGCACCCAAGCATCACGCCATGGGCCGCTTCGACTCGTGCCTGGCGCTGGCTGACGTGCTTGCCGAGCGCTCGCTGTGGAGGACGTTTGTTTCTGCAGGTTCGTTGTTCGGCGCCGATGCTTGTTGGCTTGGTTGTGCTGCGTATGTTGCTCTTGGCTCAGTCTTCTCTCTCAGGCTCCACGGTTGAGCTGCAGCGTGTTCTGGCCTTGTTCCGCGACTCTGCTGTTGCCGCCCTCAGGAGCGGCCACGATGACTTCCTGGCCTTTGACGCCAGAAAGTAAAAAAAGCGGCGAAGTGGGCCTGCTGATGCTGATCGCGGCGGGCCCATTCTTGTGTTTTGTATCCCTTTCTCTTGAATGTAATGAAGACCTTTGCGTGTATAATGATCAGTACGTCGGCACAGCAGCCGGAATGGCCTTCTTGAGCTGTGTCGTGCGCACGTGAGACCGGCGCATCGCCGCAGTTGCCATCCACCCAATACCTCGTCAAAATCCTTCTGGTACGCAGCGTCTGCTTTGACCAAGATGCAGACGGTGGGCCGCTTCAAGCCTGGCAGCATGCACGTTAGCAAGCAGCTGCTTCAAATGGACGATAATGTTGTGATGAGCTGAATAACGCGATGCCGCCTCAATGGCGATGATGATTGTGATGAGCAACGTAGAATGGTGGCCGACGAAGATGATGATTTGTGCACGCACCGCCCTTCATGCCCAGCTCCTCCCGACTGCGCACGAAGATGTACGGCACCTCGTGGTCCTCGCACAGCACAGGCACTTTGGGGCGACGGGGTCAGCGTTGCAACGCGCAACAGCGACGAGCTCTCACGATGGCTCATCACATCCAGGGGCTCCACGTCGCCTTTTTAGCGCCGGAATTGAGGGCCAACAGCAAACAACAAACAAACCAAGCCTTACCCGCGAACACCATCAGACCCTTCTCGCCCTTGCGCAAGAACTGTGCATGCCTCCCCCCATTGAGCACTCGGCGGCACCCATGCCACGTGCGCGTCACCTTGGTTCCCTCCTTGACACCTCTCCGCACTTTGTTGGCCTGCGCCGCGTCAGCCTTGATGGCACTCTCCTTTGGTTCCCCCCACCTTGACGGCCTTGGCGATGAGGTCAAACAGCCGTGTGGACAGCTCCTCCGTGGCCAGCGGGTTGGCTATGGCGCTCAACGGAAAGAAACGCGGCACAGGCTGCGGCCGTTCCACCTTGCGGCGCGCATGATCGCCTCAGGCTCGTCCACCGCCTCCCTCGGCGCCTTACCTTGCTCTTCTTGCTGCTCTCCTGCAACGCCTCGTGAGCGGCCGCACCGCACCACAGGCGCGCCCAACCTCCTTCACGGCCACGCTGGCCTCGCTCTTGCTGGCCCGCACAGGCGTTGCTTCCGGCTGCTCCTCGGCGCCGGCTGCGGCCTCGCGTGCACGCTTCTTCTTGGACGATTTCTCCTTCTTCGAGCTCTTCTCCTTCTTGGCCTTCTTCTTCTCCTTGGGCGTCTCCGACATGGTCGACTTGGAGGCCCTCCCAGCCGGTTTTTGTTTTTTGTCGTGCGCGACATTGCACGCTTTAGACATCGGAACTGCTTGGTGGTTAGAGGAGACATCGCGAGCAACAGCGTGGCCGACCTGGCGTTGTACTCCTCCTCCTCCGCCTCATCATCATCATCATCATCATCATCATCATCATCATCATCATCATCATCATCA
>CAZYYU010000159.1:0-7433 GCA_964651735.1 uncultured Gammaproteobacteria bacterium
TGGTGGTGGTGGTGCTGCGCAGACGGCCGCATCGGGGGCGCGCTGTTTCAGCCAGGCATTCGCGTGAATGAGCGGAACGCGCGCACACAGCGACAACAGACCCGTAGACTGGCGTATAGCTGCGGACCCTCCACGTCAGCGTCGAGAGCAAACGCGGCAAACACGCCCTCCTCTGACCTGCTGACCGGCACATCCTGCTGTTACTGCGTGTCAGTGTCGGCCGCAACAAAGAAAGCAGGTGGGGCGCGCGCACCGCATCGTAGAGCATGGCCTTGTCGGGGCCAGGACCTCCTCGCATCGGATGCCCTGCCGCGGCGTGAGGTGCAGCGTTGTCGAGCACGACGACACACGCACTGGTCAGCGAGCTGGGCGCGGGCGCGGCGTTGTGCTGTTGCTGTTGCGGCGTCGGTTGCTGCTGCTGCCTGCCCTGCAGCCCATCCTCCAAACGCGCGTTGGCTTCTTTGCGCGGCTCCATGTCAGGGAAGAGCGCACAAAGGGCGCACCGAGGGGGCGAGCCGCTCACCGGACGCGTCGTGCCACAGCCCGTGCTGCGCTGTCACCACGGGAGGCGCCAATCTGAGCGATCGCCGGTCAGGTTGAGATGCATGCGGCAGCGGCGGCGGCACAGGTGCTCCCCCCACCTCGGGTTCAGCGCCTTGTGCGAGTAGTAGTACTCCAAATACTGCGGATCGGCGCGGTACAGCTCGCTGGGCTCGGGTGCGGCATCGGGCGCGTTGGGCACCAGCGAGCGGAACGAGGGCGGGGCACTGCAGGGCGGTGAGAGGAGGGCCGAAAGTGAGGGCACAGCGCGAACCTGGTGGGGCGCGAAACGGGCTCGGGGCGCAGAAACGGCGCCTGGTCATCGTCGCCCAGCAGAATGTTGCCGATGAGCAAGCTCTCCGGCCCCTCCATCCGCTCCATCCCCTGCGTGTGAGTGAACGGGTGGTGAGTGGAGAGAGGACGCCCGCCAAGCGAGTTGCACGGGGGGAAAAACACGAAACGCAGCAGCGCTGCAGGCGGGCCGAGCTGGGGCGGCAGCGGTGCAACGGCCCGATCGCACGTGGGAGCCACGGCCGCTCCCACAACCGCAATGAGAGGCGGCCGCGTGACCAAAGCCGCGCTCGCGGTGCCCGTGGTGGTGGTGCAGCTGCTGGTGCCGCTCGTGCTTGTTTTGTGGTATCGTGCATGATGTGGAGGCTGTGGTTGCGGTGTAAAGGGAAGAAAACCGACCCCCGCAGCAAGCCGTCCCGGGGCGCCTCAAGTCGGTCGGCCCGCCCGCTTGCACAACCAACCCCCTCTTGTGGGCTACAGCTTTTTCCTCTCAACCGCAGCCGCAAATGACAGCGCCGCCGATGACACAAACGTGAACGAGCTGACGAAGCTGATGCCAAGCAGCAACACGGCCGCCAAGGACACGAGCTCGTGCGACATGGCCAGTCCAAACAGCAAGGCCGCGCCCAGCGCCAGCAGCTCGAGACCCACGAAGAAGCGATGCGAGATCCCGCCCACCAGGAGCCTGGCAGCCAGCACGCCCCGCATGTGATCCAGCACACAGAGGGCCCACAGTTGCAAGTGCTGCGAGACCCCCAGCTCCCAGAACAAGGCTGACCCAAAGCCGCCGCCGCCGCCGCCGCCGCCGCCAGTTCCACCGATGACGTTGCTTGCCGTGGCGTTGAATGCCGCGAGCACTGCGCCGCCATCGCCAAAGATGTCCAAGCCTGGCGCGGGATGGAGGGGCCGATTCTCGCCCGACCACCAGAAGAGACACACCAGCAGCGGCAAGCTGCCCACGATCAGGTGGTAGTCCAGCGCACAGCGCTCCAGCGTCTGCTCCCGCAACAGCAGCCACGTGGAGGCCACCGACACGCAATGCACCGCCAGCAGAGGCAACGCCCCGGCCCAGCCCGCTCTGTACACCTCCTAGCACACGTTGCGGATGAGGTTGGTGGTGCGTTTCCAAGCAAAGCAACGCCACCTGCACGGCAAACACGCCCGCCACGAACACCACTGGCACCAGCGCCAGCACCCGCTCCAGGGTCAGCGGACTGTCGCGCCGCCACAACCCCGCGCCTTGTTGGGGGAAACTCGATCAGCAAACGCGGGGCGCTTGACCCCTTGCCTACCCAACACGGCCAGCGCCTGAAAGGCGCACACCACGGCAAAGTTCGCGTCGTACAAGGCGAGCGCCAGCGCCGCCCGTGAGGCGCCGAACAGAAACGCTGCGCGGCGATGATGAGACCAACGCGTCCTCGCACCTCGCTCGCTCATACAAGAGTACTCCCACGATCCCAGTTCATCCCACGTCAGCGCCAAGATCTGCGTCCCGCAAAGCAAGTGTTGCACCAACAATCTGCGGCCGTGAGCGGTTGCGCAAGCACACCAAGCGTACACGCACATGACGGCGGACGTGGCAGTCTTGAGCGTGAGCAGCAGGATGGGGCGCGGGAAGTGATCCACCATGCCCCTGGTCAGCAGCACCACGCACACAGACATCCCTTTTGCGCGTGCGATGAGTGGCCATCGTCGCCTCCACCACTCCAGCGCGTTACCCGCGTAGCACATTGCCAGCAAGAGCACGTCGTGCGTGGGGCACGAGGGCCGCCGCTTGGGAAGCGCCTTGAACCGTCGTGCGTCAGCGCAACGAGGAAGCCGCCTCCGCTGCCAACCTTGGTGGCGCTGGGCTTGAGCTTGCTGGGCAACGGGCCCGCGCCGGCTGGCCCTCCCACGGCGCCCTTGCGTGTTGCGTACTTGGACATTTGCTTGCCCGCAACCACGAGAGCCGTGACTGCTGAACACAGCTGCCTGCCGCCTCGCGCTGGGTTGATGCCGCGTGCAAGAGACCGGTGCGGCAGCCCGCCTCGTCGAAGATGTCCCTGCCGCAGCACCCGAGCCCAACAGTAGTGGCAGCAGTCCCCCTCCGTCGACAGGGGGGTGGCTGAAGCGGTCACCCTCTTGCCGAAAAGACTTTCTTTGTGTGTGCGGGGCCCGTTCTCACAGCGCGTGCAAAAAGGTGGGTGGGAAGTAGCCGCATTTGCCGCTCGCCAAGCGGATGTAGGCCCAGCCGCTACAGCAACCAGCAATCAGGTCAAACCACCCACAAATCGGGCCGCGCCACACCTCGGATGCAGCTGCAGCAATTCCACCACGTCGCCAAAATTCGCGCTGATCTCTGTGGCGCTGTTGGCCACATAGGTCTGAAGCACGCGGCGCAGGTTCTGCTGCGGGTTGGCGCCGGCAGTGTATGGAGGGGGCGCATAGCCAGGCGGCGGCGTCTCCTCAGCGCTGTGGGGCTCCACGCAGGTGGCAGGCACCCAGCCTGTCAAGCAACAGGCGTCAGCAAGATCTCCTGCATGATCAAGGCACCCGTGACCTTCGCGCCCACTGAACACGGCGCGCACCCAGCCGCTGGGATCGAAGCCCTGGGGTGCACGTAAACAACCTCAACGCAGAACGAGCACACGAGGCCCAAGCACCTTGACAGTGCCAGTCTCGCCCGGTTGAACTGTGAGCTCGCCAGCCGACGCAGCTTGATGGGCCTGCACCACGCGGCACAGGCTGCGTTCCGGCACGGGGAACGCGTGCGCAGTGCTGCCAAGCCACGCACCCGCGCTGTCAGCCAGGCAACATTGCGGGACCCCGCGCAGCGCACCTCGCAGGTGCATTGGCTGCCGGCGTCGGCGGAGCCTGCTCGCTCAGCACCGGCTCCACGGCAACGGCCGGGACCCAGCCCTCCTGCAGGTGCACCAAATGAGGTGCGCGCACACAGCAGCGCAAGTGCGCTCAACCTTGCTCAAGGACAGGAAGTGGCCTGCCGCGCCGAGTGCTCAGCGCGCAATGGACAAACAGCCATGGACGATGCAACCTGGTTTGCGCACGTACAACCAGCCCGTGGCAGGGTCGAATCCCTGCACGTTGAGCGCCACGTCAGCGGAAACTGATTGGCAGTCCTCGCTTGCACATCCCTGCACGTCCACCAGCGTGTCCTTGTCCACGCTCAGCTCTCGCTTGGAGTGCGCCTGACCCGTTCCATCAGAGTCGGCGCGTCTCACAGCCCCAACCACAGACCGTGAACGTGACCGTCATCTTGCCCTTTGAGCCAGCAGGGGCTCGCTGCATGGTCGCAGTGCTGGTAGGGGGTGGGGAGCATCTCGTCACAATGCGCAGCACTGCAGGCTGCCAACAAACCTCTCCGGTGGCACAGGTGCCGCCTCGCCTCGCTCCCCTTGCGCCAGCGTCAGCGCAACTCGGCCGCAGCAGGCAGCACAACACGCGCCTCCAACGGGCTCCACGCACTGGTCGGGGATCCAGCCTTCCTGCTCGCCGGACACGACGCGCAGCCAGCCTGGGCGGAGCATGAGCACTGCTGCTGTGTGGATGGAGCTCCTCACCGGAAGGGTCGAAGCCGCGGACCTTGCAGATGCATCAGCGGCGCAAGCAACATCGGAGACGACACGCACCGCCACCATCTGCCCCGCGGCCACGGAAAGCTCTGTGCCCGTCTGAGCCTGCGCGTCGTGTGTGAGAAGCGCGCCTTGAGCAAATTCGGCGCGCGTACCTGGTGCGACCGAACGACCTTGCCCACCGTGCCAGCCGGCGCGGCTTGCATCGTGGCTGTGGTCGCGGGTGGAGCGCCAGCCGCGGGGACCGCCTTCTGAATGTGCAGGTGGTTCGCTTCGTGGCCATGCCTGTCAGCAACAGCAGCGCCGAGACCGCCCCCCACAACCTGGGAAGAATCCCTCGATTCCGTGGTATTGCACTCTGCACCAGCCACTTGGGTCGTAGCCGATGATCTTCACCGTCTCGCCAGCGCCAATGGACAGCTCTGAGTGGCACGGTGACCAGGGGCTCTCGCAGCAACAAAAAAAAAGGCCCTGCCTGCTGCGGTCTGTGCCTTGTACGACGCAACCACGGTCGCCAGATCGCGCTGCTCGTACACGGGCACCTGATCAGCATTCACCTGCACGACCACGGGCGGCGGCGACGCAGAGCCGTTGTAGATGACCACTGGACGGCAACGTATGAGGGACGCAGGACGGGGTGGGTTGAGAGGGACGATACCCGGCGGGAGCCAGAACGGGGCTCGCCACGCCCAGAACGGGCTCCAGAATGGGCCACCCCAAAACATGGCCGGCCAACCGATGCCCCATCTTCCCAGGCCCCAGCCCCATCGGCCCCAGCCCCAGCCGCCCCACCTGCGCCAAGCGGCGTGATGCAAGGCCTAGCTGCCAAGAAGAGTACCCGTGTCCCCAGCCATGGTGGGCCCAGCCGTGCTGCCAGCCGCCGCCGAAGCCTGGCCCATGACCGTGCACGCCAGCCCAGCGATTGCCGGCCGGGTACGTTGCAGCGCGTGGCCTGCCCATTGCGTGCCCCACGCCAGTGTGCGTCACATGCGTTGAGTGCCCTGCGTAGCCTCCACCATGATGCCATCCTGCTGACCCTCCCAGTGAGCGCGGTTGTGGCAGGCCGGCGAGGCAAAAAAACAACACACCGCCTCCGCCTCCAAAGCCGCCTCCATGATGACCGCCGCCGCCGCCGCCACCAAATCCACCTCCATGATGGCCGCCACCGCCACCGAATCCACCGCCGCCATGGTGGCCGCCACCGCCGTGCATCCGTGGAAATCTCGCTGGTGGAAGAGCAGCAGGACGTGTCAGCAGCCCCAGCCCCAGCCCCCACTGGCCTGCACTGACCCCCCCTGCCCAACTTGCTCTTTTTGCGAGGGCTTCACTCCCACCCCCGCAACGCCCCCCGGCCAGACCCGCAGCATCATGGACGCGTCAACCCCGCCACTGGCAGATGCACCCCCATTGGACGTCCTGCCCCCAGCAGAGGCCGTGGCGCCCGTGGTGACCTGGCTCTACCGCGACCCGGCCGACGGCACCGTCAAGCGCTTGGCCGTGGGCCTGGGCAGCGCGGCGCTCAACGACGTTGTCATTCCCTTGGAGATGGTGCGCAACCTGGACCTGGAGACCTGCGGTGCGTTGCGTTGCTGCGTTGTTGCTGTTTTGCGCCCCCACAAGCGCGCGGAGTAGGGGAGTCTGTGGTCCCGTGGGACGCTGCAGTGGCGGTGGTGGACCAGTGGATGCAGACGGAGCAGCAGACGCGCACCGCAAGGTTTGGCTCCGGCGCGGCCGCGCTCACTCACCGCCGCAAACGCAGGAGGTTGCTGCAGCTCGTGTCTGAGCATGTGTACCCCGAAGAGAACCGCTTTTTTCGCGAGCAGGTGTGCTGCCATGTTGGTTGCTGTTGTTGTTGCTGTTTCGGTAAGAGGGCCCTGGCGTTGCAGTTTGCGCTGCGCCCGCACCACTACCTTGAGCACACGTTCACCGCCACCAACTACCCGCCCTACTTGGGCAGGCTGTACATCAGCAACCACCGCATCGCCTTTTATCTGGGCGGCATGTTCAGCAACACGTCAGTGTGTCACACGATGAGCGACGTGCGCACCATTGTGCTGGACGGCTACAGCATCACCATCACCCTGGCACAGGCGCCGCCGCTGACGCTGACGCTGCTGCATCCCAGGCATCGAAGTTGCCGCATCACGCCTCACTGATGACGCCGCTGCACTTGCAGGCAAGCCCACGAGGCGCTGACCACAGTGTGGACACGGCACGTGTCCAACCAAGTGTTCGGCATCCCGCTGCACGAGTTGCAGTCGCGTGACACACGGCTGGTGAACGTGCCACGCGTCATCACCGACTGCGTGCAGCATCTGCGCCGGACGGGGCTGGCAGAGGTGGGCGTGTTCCGGCAGAGCGGCTCAGAGTCGCGCCTGGAGGAGTGGCAGCTGTGCTACGACGAGGGCTACACGCCAATGTTCGCAGAGGGCAGCGTGCATGACGTGGCATCGCTGCTCAAGCGTAAGGCTTGTTGCGCATGCGTGCGTGCCTCCTCCTGCTCACTCCCCCCGGCTCCAAACAAGGGTACTTGGCGCAGGTGCCAGGCGGGTTCCTGAACGACCAGACGTGGGCTGCGGTGCGGCCGCTGGTGGAGCAATGTGTGCCTGTGGCGCAGCTGCGTCACGCCCTGACCCTGTGCTGCACGCCCGAGTGGCTTGAGTGCGCGCGATATCTCTTCGCGTTTCTGTGCGACGTGGCTGCCAACGCAGAGCGCAACAAGATGACCGTGGAGAACCTGGCGCAGGTTGCAGGGGGGTGTGGCTGTTTGCCCCGCAACCCACTGACCGTCATTGATCAGAGTTTCTCCGTGTCGCTGCATCCACAGGTGCCCATGGCGCTGAATGATGCGTCAGAGCTGCAACTGCTGCGCACCTTTACGGCGCGCTGCATCGCTGACGTCAAGCACTGTTTGTTCCGCGAGGCAGAAGACGATGCCGGCCCCTAACAAAGCGATCTTGAAGAGAAATTTCGCCTAGACGACGGAGGGACAGTTAGTCTTGGTGTGGTGATATCACCGAGGTATCACCTTTA
>CAZYYU010000160.1:0-4274 GCA_964651735.1 uncultured Gammaproteobacteria bacterium
TCATCGTGGACGGCATCGGGCCCGGCACGTGGGTGCTGCGCTACCGCCTGGTGACGGTGAACTACGACATCCTGGGCCACGCCATTGGCGCCACCATCCAGACCGAGGTGCCTGCCGGCACGCGCGTGGCCGGTGTGCGCCTGTGGACCGGCGCCGGCGCGTCGCAGGGCATCTCGCCCATTGTGAGCGGCCCCACCACGGGCGCCGCCTGCGACCCCACCAGCCAGCCCGGCACGTGCGACCAGTACCACGTCATCAAGTTCAGCGACCAGCCTTGCGCCGTGACCGCGGCCGAGCTGGTGCTGGCTGCCGACTTCCAGTGCCTGAACGGCGACGCCCCGTCCGCTTGCGGCTACATCAACTACAAGCCCACGTACAGGCTGGGCGGCCTGATCCTGACGTACGACGCGTGCGCGCGCGTCACTGGGCTGGGCGTGGACACCAGCAAGTCGTTCCTGCGCCTGCACACGGACGCGCAGCGCCAGACGCCCGTGTCTGGGCCCGTGCAGCAGGAAAGCAACGTGTACGGCCGCATGTCCGTGTTCCCCACGACGGGCGCCACGTTCCAGACGGTCACGCTGTCATCGCTGGGCCTGGTGCTTCAGAACTCCACCGGGGCCCAGGACGTGGGCAGCATTCTCTCCAGCTCGGACGTGGTGCTGCTGTCGCCTCTGGCCAACACGGATCGCAGCAACCCTGTCTGGGACTTTGACCTGTTCATCAACCCAGCCGTGTTCCTCGCAGGCAACACCTACTACTTGCAGGCCACGTTGACGCTGCAGTTTGCCAACACCGGCACCCTCAGCCAGCGCCTGCTGATGCCGATGACCGACGGGCGGTCGCTGCGCGCCCAGAACGCAGCATCCATGGTGGAGGAGGAGCAGGTCGCGCGGCGGCTGGAGCCTCGGGCCTCCACCGTCTCCTCGCAGGGCTTGTTCTCGCAAACGTTCCACGCCGTCCCCGCGCCGCCCACGTCTGCGCCCTCGACCAGTGCACAGCAGACCAGCGCCGCCGACGTGCTGACTGGAGGCGGCAGCAGCAGCCCCATCCCGCTCGCCATTGGCGCTGCCGTGGGCGGCGTCGTGCTCACCACGCTGGTTGTCATCGTGGTCATTGCGGTTCGGCGTCGGCGCCAGGTCAAGCTGGATCTGGACGACATCATTCGTGGCTCTGTGCGTAGCACCGAGAACGACATTGAGGGTTTGCAGTGAGGGGGAGCAGCTCTTGTCTCTCTTGCGCGTCCTCTGCTCTGGCTCGGGCGGGCTTGCTTGAGCGGGACGAGGAAGAGTTCGTGGCTGCTCGGATGGCTCGGCCCGCTGGCTGGCGACGGTGGCTTCAAAAATGAACTGCCACATAACCGCCGATCACAGCAGAATCTTCATCTTCTCGGCTTCGTTCACGGCGGAAACCACGGCCTTGCCATCGAAGCAGAGGTGGGCGTAGATCCATGCGTCGGTCGAGCTCCAGCAGGCTCGGTAAACACCTGCAGGCAAGCAGCGGCGTCAAAAGAGGGGGGAGCTGGCTCTGCTGCGTGCACTCCACTTACTCTGCCGATAGCGATCGTAAGACGAGATGAGATAGTCAGAATTGCTGCTGCTGCTGCTGCCGCTGCCGGCGTTGGGGGCTTCCTTGCTGGCATCGGACGAGGATACCACCGGTGCCGAAGAGACGCTCAGCGCATTGTACAGGTTGACGCAGCAGTCAGTGCCTTGCGCCAAGGGCAAAGTCAGCAAGCACCCAACACCGCGACACACAGCGAGCGCCGCACCAGCGGACAGCACCAGCGAGTCGTGGTGCGGGTTGTACTCCACGCTGGTGATCCAGTGCGAGTGGCCGGGGCTGAGCTTGGCCACGGGCCCGTCCAAAGGCTTCCGATAGTCCCAGAACTTGACAGCACCCTCGCTTCCTGGCCAGCTGCAGCTGAGTGTGCGCAGCAGCAGCAGCAGCGCACACCTCCGCCGCACAAGTAGTAAGGCCGGTTGGGGTTGAAGTCCACGTCACGCATTCGATCGGCGTCTGCGGCGGCGATCTTCCACGCACACTTGCCGTGTTGCGGCGCTTCGCGCAGGTCAAAGGCCAGCACCGCGTCACCAAAGCACACGGCAACCACGCTGGAAAAATGGGGATTGATCGAGAGGCCGCCCGTTGCCGCTGTGGCCGCGGACGCGGTCTCGCCCAGGCTAATGGCCAGCGAGGGTTGCGACGCGGACGCCTCGGGGTTCCAGGCGCACAGCTGCCTGGCATCCGCGGCGAACACGGTGTCGGCCGCGGTCTCCTCCCACAGCAGCGACGTGGCGCCCGAGGCCAGGTCCGCCAGCGGCTCCAGCAGCGTGTTGATCTCGTCGCCGGCCAGCTTCCACAGCGTGAGGCGGGGCTCCACGGCTCCGCCCGCCACCGCGCTGTGCGCGCTCAGCAAACGTGACGGGTCGCGCGGGCTGCAGGCCAGCGCCGACACGGCGTTGTGATGAGGGTACACGTTGACGCAGACGAGCTCCTCGTCATCCTCGTTGAGCTGCGGCGCCGGGCAGGCGTTTGTCAGCAGCAGCGGTGCCATGCGTTTCCGCGGCAGCGAACCTCGATGATGTGCAGCTGGTTGGGCTCCACTAGCGAGCACGTGGCAAGCGCGAAGCGCGTTCCCTCTGCGTGACCGCGTACCGCGTCCAGGGCGCGCGCCTTGTACTTGAGCCCATAAGTCAGCTGCATGCCCGGTGTTGGTTCTTCAGCACCCCATCGGAGAGCTACCCTCTCTGGCTGTCGCGCTTTCTTCACACAAACCAGCTCGATGGCGCATATTGCAACCCCACGATGATGTCGTTCTTGGGAGACGCCTCGATGGGTTCCTGCAGTGTGCTGAGCATGGCTGCAACACAGGCAGGGACGCTGGCAGGGACGCACCATCTTCGTGTGCGCTAACAGGTAAGCGGGATTGGTCTCTGCCACGTAGGCACAGCGATCCAGCTCAACCACAAGCTTGGCCGCGTCAAAATCGTTGGCTGCATGAAGGCAGTGAGCGATGCAGGCCACACCGCGAAAGCAACGAGCCTGCATGATCAGCCAACCGCGTGAGGATTTTGTGAAACGCCTCTGCCTCGACGCCAGTGGCCCTGCAGCAGCAGCAGCAGCAGCTCAGGCGAAGCTGCACTGGACTGGAGGTGAGCCGCACCTCAGCCATTGCGACCGCGGCCTGGCGAGCGTGAGCGTGCAGGGCGCCATTCGAGGAAGACTCCACCTCTGGATGGTGGACTGCGAGAACTTGAGCTTGCCGATGCAACACGGGCAAAGGACGAAGCAGCTGTGCATCTCCAACGCCTTGTCAATGGCCTCGTCGGAGGCTCCGCCGCACACGTGAAACGCCATCACCAAGTCAAAGGGCTCTGCGCACAGCGGCAGTGGTCAAGGGCGAAAGAAGTTTGCAGTGCACACACTGTCCACAAACCTTGCACGTTCGCGATCATGCACTGCACGGCCTTGACGCGCGTCAGCCCAGCCTGCTCAACCCGCTGCTTCACGATGGACACAGACATGGCGTAGCGATCAATCAGCGTCCAGTCCACTGCCGCAGACAGTGTGAGCGCACTGACCAGGGCAAGTGAGCGCAACCACACCGTCCAGGTCCCGAAGCGCCCCTCGATCGTCAAGTGAGGGCAAGGCACGCACGCTTCCCCCCACAACCATCCACCCTTACACGCCAAAGGGAGAGACGCGTTGCCCGAGCCGCAGCCAAAGTCGGCCACGCGCACTGTGCGGCCGAGGCGTTGCAGCAGGTCCCGCACCACGGGCTCGCAAATGCGCAGGAACGACTCGCACTGCTGCTGCTTGCGCACGCTTCAGTATGGCGAGTGAGAGCGAGTACCTGCGCAGCACAGCCCACTCGCCTGCGGTTTCGTAGCCGGTCGTTCTCGAAGTTGGGCAACAGGCACTTGGGCACGGCATCCCAATCAATGTGCGTGGCGGGGGCAGGTAGTGCAAGGCGCCTCGAGGGGATGACGTCAGGACCGCACAGCTCGCCCGCCCGCGACGCGCCAATGAACCTGGCAAACGTCACTTGGGCCAAGCTCGCCTGCTCCACCTGCCGGGCGGCTTGAGCATGGCCAGCGCGCGTGCACCAACTGGGCGCGTCACCATGGCTTCCGTGGCGAGCATGCGTCGTTGTCCCTGGCGCTTGTGCTGGTCCTTCTTGTGCTGGCGCTTGGCGCGGGGTGACAGCGGAGGCGCACGGCTGCCTTGATGAAGGTCCTCCTCCTGCTCCTCTTGAGGCGGCGGTTGCGGTTGGT
>CAZYYU010000160.1:4374-7402 GCA_964651735.1 uncultured Gammaproteobacteria bacterium
CGTCACGCCCTCTCGCAGGCCAAGCAAGCGCTGCTGGCCAAGGTGGTGCGCGCGGAGAGCGTGCCCAAGAACACGTTTGCATCGCTGCAGACGCATGTGCGGGAGCTGAGCGACTGGCGCAAGGCCCTCGTGGGTGGCTCTCTGCATGCTCGGTCAGACGCGGACGCCAAAAGCAGCAGCAGCAACAACAACAGCCAGCGCGAGTATGGGCGCGAGGTGCTCTTCCTTTTCGACGCGCCCGACTTTCTGTCGCGTGAGCCCGCAAAGGTGTCCAAAGCGCCCGAGGTGGTGCGCCACGGACCGCGACCGCAGCAGCAGCAGCAGCAGCAGCAGCAACAACAGCAACCGTCTGCGAACAAGGCCGTCGCAGAGCCTCAGCCCGCTAAGATGGTGGCAGCGGGCAACTGGCTGCAAGAGGATTGCATCCAGCATTGCGCACGCGTGCCTGGCGCAACGGGCGCCGACGACTTGTATCGCCACGTGGTGTCTGTGGCCAAGAGCGTGCCCTCAGCCGAGGCGCTGCAGGGCCAGCTGTTCGACCTGCTGGGCGTGGAAGGCCTGGAGCTGATGGAGAAGGTGGTGAGCCAGTGGGCCAGCGTCAAAGCGTTGGACGCGGGTCGCGCTGCTGCGCCCACTGCCGCTGCCGCTGCCACCAGCGCAGCGGCACCGCCCATGACGGGTGGCATGGTGGTCAACCTGGAGAGCGACAAGAAGGGCCAGCAGCGTCGGCGCAAGGACGAGATCAAGGCCCGCAAGCAGCAGCAGAGCCAGCCGCAACTGCAGCAGCCACAGCCAGACGCGGCGCGCCTGCTGAGGCTGATGGAGGAGGGCGACAGATCCGCGCTGCCGGCGGTGGAACGCAAGGACTACATTGCCGGCGGCACCGCGCGCATGGCCGAGGCCAAGTTCGTCATGCCTGACGGCGCGCGCCACCAGGACACCGCCGAGTACGAGAGCGTGTGGCTGCCGCCCAAGCGGCCGCCGTACCGGCCCGACGACGCGCTCGTGCCCATCACCGCGTTCGAGCCGTGGGCGCGCGACGCCTTCAAGGGCTACGAGCGGCTCAATCGCGTGCAGTCCGCCGTGTTCAGCAGCGCATACCACTCGCACGAGAATCTGCTCATCTGCGCGCCCACCGGCGCCGGCAAGACCAACATTGCCATGCTTGCCATCCTGCGCGAGCTCGGGCTGAATCGCGCCGCTGATGGGCGCATCCAGAAGGAGCAGTTCAAGATCTGCTACGTGGCGCCCATGAAGGCGCTGGCCGCGGAGATGACGGCCAACTTCGCGGGCCGCCTGCGCTACCTGGGCATCGCGGTGCGCGAGCTCACGGGCGACATGCAGCTCACCAAGCAGGAGATTGAGGACACGCAGATCATCGTCACCACGCCCGAGAAGTGGGACGTGATCACGCGCAAGTCCACGGACTCGCCGCTGACGCTGCTGGTCAAGCTGCTGATTCTGGACGAGGTGCATCTGCTGAACGAGGACCGCGGCCCCGTGATCGAGACGCTGGTGGCCCGCACACTGCGCCAAGTGGAGAGCACGCAGTCCATGATCCGCATCGTGGGCCTGTCAGCAACGCTGCCCAATTACAAGGACGTGGCCCAGTTCATGCGCGTGAACGAGGACTCGGGCCTGCACTACTTTGACTCGTCGTACCGCCCAGTGCCGCTGGAGCAGACGTTTGTGGGCGTCAAGGGCAAAGGCGTGCAGAAGCAGCGCGACATCATGACGCGGTACTGCTTCGACGCTGCGCTCAAAACGCTGCGCATCGGCAAGCAGTCCATGGTGTTTGTGCACTCTCGCAAAGACACGCTGAAGACTGCGCTGGACATGATCGCGCTGGCCGAGGAGAGCCAGACGCTGCACCTGTTCGCGGAGCAGATGAGCAACAGCAAGGAGGCGGAGTACGCCAAGCAGGAGATGGCCAAGACGCGCAACGCCGACCTGAAGCGGCTGCTGCCCGCCGGGTTCGCGTGCCATCACGCGGGCATGCTGCGCTCTGACCGCAACCTGGTGGAGAAGCTCTTCCACATGGGGCTCATCAAAGTGCTGTGCTGCACGGCCACGCTGGCGTGGGGCGTCAACCTGCCGTGCAAGCAAGGTGGGCTTGGCAAACGAGCGCGGCGGGCTGTTGCTCTTCACTCACCGCCGCCGCCGCCGCAGTGATCATCAAGGGCACGCAGGTGTACAACGCCGAGAAGGGCGCGTTCGGCGCGCTGGGCATGCTGGACGTGATGCAGATCTTTGGCCGCGCCGGAAGACCCCAGTTCGACGACGAGGGCAGCGCCATCATGATCACCACCATTGACGAGCTGTACCGCTACCTGGCGCTGACCAGCCATCAGGCGCCCATTGAGTCGCAGTTTGTCAAGGGGCTGGCCGACAACCTCAACGCGGAGATTGTGCTGGGCACCGTAACCAACGTGCAAGAGGCCGTCATCTGGCTCAGCTACACGTATCTGTACGTGCGCATGCTGCGCAACCCCATGGTTTACGGCATCTCGTACGAGGAGCTGCACATGGACGCGGGCCTGGTGCAGAAGCGCACGGAGCTCATCGTGGCTGCCGCCCAGGTGTGTGTGTGGAACGAGCTTGGTTTGCAGCCTTTGCACTCAGCCACCTCCAACACACAGGAACTGGATGACGTTCGCATGATCCGCTTCAACAACTCCAACTTCAACTCCACCACCATGGGCCAGACGGCCAGCCACTTTTACATTCACCACGAGACCATCCGCACGTTCAACGAGACGTTTGAGAAGAAGGCCAACTCCATGACGCTGCCCGACGTGTTCAAGCTCATCTGCAACGCCACCGAGTTTGACAACATCACCACGCGCGAAGAGGAGCTCAGCGAGCTGGACAAGCTGAAGAAGCTGTGCGTGGTGGAGGTGTCGGGAGACGCGGCCGGAGACAAGAGCGTCAAGGTTGGGAGTGTGTGTGTGTGTGTTTGCGCATGCCCTTCACGGATGCTCTCTCTCTCTCTCTCTCTCTCTCTCTCTCTCTCTCTCTCTCTCTCTCT
>CAZYYU010000161.1:0-1780 GCA_964651735.1 uncultured Gammaproteobacteria bacterium
ACGGATGGGTGGGACCACGGCCGCCCTTGCTGCTTGGGCCCCGCTCAACGCCCAGCGGCGAATAGGTTGTGGAACTACTTCAACAGCGAGCTGGGCGCCAACTACACGCGGGGCAAGCCGCCGCCCACGGCTGAGGAGGCTGCGCGCCACATGGTGGACAAGGTGAAGGACCTCATTGACGGCACCTCGCATCGAGGAGACAACACCAGTGCCACCGTGATCACGTTGCGGTGGGGCCGGTGCTCGCCAAACGCAATCGTCACCGAACCCGAGTAAAACAATTCGACGACAAGGGGTGCAGTCATGTTGAACCACATCCGCATGGAGGCCCTCAAGGCCACGCAGCAGGCCATCAAGACCAATCCCCAAGCCGGGCTCAAGTCCGTGGAGATCTCGGGTGAGTTGCTTTGCGCTGCCCAGTGTTGTGCACGCTTGGTGGTGGTGGTGGTGGTGGTGGAGGGTCCTCGTTGTGGCGGAGAAGGCGGCTGGCAAGCTCTTCTGAAATTTCCAGCCAGGGAAGTGGCGCAGCGACCGCGGCCGCTTCCTCGCGACACTGCAGTTCCCCAAGGGGAGCACATCAGTAGCCATCGGCCCCACTTTGGCTGGTGCGTCAGCGTTGCGTGTTTTGCGAGATCTCGCTGATCGTCGCGCCAGAGGGGGGCATCGCGTCGGCTAGCGAGCTGCGTCCGCTGAGTCAGAACGACGTGTGCCTCTATGGGTGCGTTGCACTGTGCGCGCACTGCCCCGCACGCTGACCACGCGCCCAGGTTTGCGGGCTGCTCCACGTACGCGTTCCAGCAAGGTGAGAGCGAGCCTGTCACTGCCTGCGCTCGCTAGCTGACGTTCCCCCTCAGATATGTCGCTGCACGGCGTGGATGCCCAGGTTTGGAAGCTCCCGGCCCGCGCTTGTCGCTGACCGCCGCAGGAACTGTCCACGCTGGCCGAGGCTGTGGTGGACTGGAGCAAGGGCCGCATGACGTCGTTGGGCGTCACGTTTCTGCTGAGCGGCATTGACGAGCAGGTTGGGTGGCGGTTGTTGCGCGCCTCCCCCCACCCATCAACGCATGTGCGCTGCAGAAGACCGCTGATCTCCAGCGCGCCGTGGACGGCACCTGGGACCACTGCCCGGCCACGTTCTTGGTGAGCTCCCGGGCCTTGTGCTGCCTCGGTTGATGATGAGCGCGCAGGCTGGACGCGAGAATGTGGTGACGCTCGTGGCACAGCGGGCCGACGGAGAGGTGGGGCCCAAGCCCAGTGGCGTGTGTGCGTTTCCCATTGGTCCTGTGCAGGCAGGGACGCACCCTGGCAACGGCTGGGACTTGCAAGGTGTGCGCGATCCTGAGGAGGAGAAGCGTGCCCTGTTGCTCACGCGTCTGGGTTTCAGGCCGGATGGAGTTTGAGCGCGTGGAGCACGACATTGGCAGCACCAAGGTTGGTTGCTGCCAGTGCCAGGTGTCTCCACACAGCTCACCGCTGCTGCTCGGTGCAGTGGACGCGCGTCGCGGACTGGGCCTCCCCCAACGTAAGCAGCGATCTTGCGTGCTTCCCACCCCCAGCTCTCACTTGCCAACGCCAAAAAGAGCACGGACGGCCCCATGTTTGTTTCGGAGATCAGGTTGGGGCCCCCTTGGCACGCGCGTGTCTTCCGCCTGTTGATCGTCTCTGCAGCAACTCCATCGGGCCCACGCCGCTGTGCATGGACATGGAGCCGCCCATGGGAGGCGCGGGCTCGGCCGCCAACCCCGTGCAGTGGTGCTCGGTGCGCCTGCTCTGCGTGTGT
>CAZYYU010000161.1:1880-7398 GCA_964651735.1 uncultured Gammaproteobacteria bacterium
TGCGTGTGTTGTGGCGCTGCAACCCACCGCGTCGCGCACAGGTGGGCGTGATGTCCACGCTGGCGTCTGACTACGCGCTGGAGCTCGCCCGCAACGGCATCTTGGTGTCCGAGATCGAGCTCAAGACGTCTTTCGACATGTCCATGCGCCGCATGTTCCTGGAGCAGGACCCCGTGCCCATGTTCAGCAACATACGCGTCGTGGCCACCGTGAAGGAGGCGCAGCACACGCCCGTGGAAACGCTGCAGGCAACATGCCCCCCCTGCACGTCTGCTGTCTTGTGCAACGGCTCACTGCCTTGCTTGCACCCTCCAGAGGCTCCTTGACGCCGCTGCCTCGCACTCCTTCGGCATCAACGCGTGGCGCATGGCTGTGCCCATCAACGCGGGCTTCGTGGTCCGCAAGATGCAGCGTCTCGGCCCCAAATGAAACAACGTGAAGCGCAAAAGCAACGCCCCCCTCACTTTACTGGCATGCCTGCTCCGGCACGAACGTGCCATCATGTGGCGAGCCAGCAACGAAAGAGAGCGCCGCGATTGCTTTTTCGTGCGCAGCACGCGGGCACGACGTCAACTGACCAGTCAGAAACGGCGCGGGCGCCGTCTCGTCATCCGCAGTTGCAAATCGCATCCGCGTGCTCCATTTTCCCTGTTTCTTGTTCTTGTCCTATTCTTGACACGTGCAGTTGGCCTTGACGCAGCCCTGCCAGACACGTGAGCCCACCGAAACAAAGACACCCCACCCCTGCCGTTGCGCGCGCGCACCTGCGTCTTGCACTTGTCCCACTCGCGCTCCGCGAACGCGGTCAGGGCCCCGCTGGCAGCCCAGCGCTGCAGGCCCTCCAGCGTGATGGCAGCGGACGGCTCCTTGAAGCGCGCCAGGTTGTACGTGCGCTTGTAGCCCTGGTACTGCGGCGAGTTGTTCATGGCCATGCGCCAAGCCTGTTTGCGCGCCGCCGGTCAGCAGAGAGAGGGGGCGGCGGGCAACGCGCAAACCTTGGTGGGCACTTGGCGGCGGTAGCCCTTGTACTTGTTGCAACGGAAGAGCCCGATGTGCAGCTTCTGGCGGCATGCGCAGCTGGGAACAGCAAGGTAAGCGAACAAACCAAGGTGCGGGGACCGCGCGCACCGCATGACACGCGTCAACAGATGCGCGATGAACACCAGCTGTTCTTGGCCCTGCTGGAACACGGGCACGCCTTCCAGCTCCTCCGGCAGCTGTTTTTTTGGCGGCGATGAGCGCGGAGCAAACCCCCAGCACAACCCCTCACCGAGAGCAGCTCTGCTGGCACCAGCTGGCACCCCGCCAACGGCGCAGGCCGCTCTTGCACGGCCGTGCTGCCGCCCCCACTTGTGCTTTCGCTGCTGCTGTCCTGAACGTTGTCACCCTGCACTGGCTGCTGCTCCGCCTCCTCCTTCTGCAGCACCCAGTCCAGCTCCCCGAAGAGGGGACCGTCCCAGACATCCAGCCCGCTCAAGCGCGCGTCCCGACCACCTTCGCCTTCCGATCACCCCCATAGCTGTTCTTGGGATCAAACGTATGGGCAAGGCTGGCCACGTCGAGCCAGCCCCAGTCCTCAAGCTCCCTTTTTTGCGCGGCCGCGTTAGCTGAAGCACGCAAAAAAGACGCAAACGCGAGTGCGCGCGTGTGGGGCAAGGTGGCGCGGCACTCGCTGGTGCGGCGGCAGCGCAAAGACACCCCCGCGGAGCGGCGGCGACGAAGAACAAGACCAAAACCGAGCGAGGCTGCTCACATGGCGCTCAGGTGGTTGTTGTTCATGGCACTCGCGCAGAGACCCTCCTGCTAAACAAAACGACGACGACGCAAAGGGTTTTTGACCGTCATCAAAGGTCGCGGACCCGCCCAGCTGCATGATGATCTCGTCCCACATGATGATGACTGGGAACAAGTCAGGAACAGCTTCCCCCTTTTCCCGTCCCGCTGACCGACGCAAGGCAACTGCCGCCGGAGCGACGTCTGCTGGTGGCCTACGCAGTGCTCGGCAGCGGAGTGGGCATGGGCGGAGTCGGTCCGGGGCGTGTTGCTCCCTTGCATTGGCGACGTCTCAAACGGGCTCCTGCAGTCGGGTTCGCGCAGGGCACTCTGGTGGGCGACCCGATGAGCGCTGCCATCGAGGCAGTGGCGCTGGTGCTGTTCCTGTGCTGCACTGTCGTGGTGGTGCGCGTGGCTTGGGACGTGAGCGTGCAGTACGGCCGGGTCTCGCTCGGTAGGTGCATTGGCGGTTGGCTGCGGCGTTGCTGAGCGCAGGCGGCAGTGAGCTCGCTGAGCGTCTTTGGGCTGGCGTGGCTGACGCAGAACTGGTTGCAAAACATTGCCACCGCCGCGTCGCGCGCTGAGGGCAAGGACGTGAACGCGCTGTTGATTCTCGTGATCTTCAGTGCAGACTGCATGCGGGCCGTGGACGGGCTGGTGCGTGCATGGGCGGAGCGGTGGGAGCGGCGCCTGACGCCGTGCAAAAGGTCAACGAGGAGTCTGGCGAGGCCATTCTCAAGAATTCGGTCTTTGTGACGCTGTTGGTGCTGCTGGTGATGATGATCATGTGAGTGGCCGTCGTCGTCGCATCTGGTGAGGCTCACAAAGACAGCCCTTGCGCGTGCACCGTGTTGCTGCACGGGCACGACATCTTGATGGAGGCGCTCATTGTGGTGAGGACGGCGCAAGCTGGCTGTCCCCTGCTCTCAGCCCCCTTCTTGGGCAGATGGTGCTGGTGGTGCTGCACACGTTTGCGCACTGGCAACACCCGCACTTGACCCTGCAGAAGCGCGTGTTTGTGGTGCTCTTCATGCTGGCCATGATCGCGTTTCAGATCGCCATCATCGTGGTCATGGAAGTGCTCGACCAAGAGTGGCTGGCGGACATTCTGAGGTGTTGTGCTGTGTGGTTCCCTCCTGCTTGCCCTCAACCACCCCACCGACAGGCAAATCGCTGCCATCTGCATGATCTTCGAGGCCATTGCCTCGTTTTGGCGCGGCGCCAAGGAGACTGCCACGAGCGCGCCTCTGCTTGCCGCAACTGACCACGACGTGGATGTGCAGCGGCACTGAGGCTGCGGAATACACATCCGGCCTTGATCGAAAAAACGGCACCAGGAGGGGTGTGGGAGCAGGGCTGACTGGGGCCAGTCCTTGATCTCACCCACAACGACGCAGCGCAGCCATGTCTTCTGAAGAGGAGGTGCGTGTTTTGACGCGGTGCGTGACGCGCGCGCTTCAAAGCGGCAGCCAGGAGGACGATTATGGCGAGCGCGAGCTGCCAGAGTGCCTGGAGGAGCGTTTCCACCAGGCAGTGTTCAAGGGCCAGCTCGAGGAGGTGAGAGATGCGCCGGCAGCGCACTCTGCCACGCTTCAACGACCTTCAGGTGCGCAAGTGCCTCGACTCGGGCGTGAACGTGGACTGGACGGACAACATGGGCTGGGCGGCGTTGCATCTGGCGTGCCGGCAGAAGGAGTCGGCCATTGCCCAGGTGCGCGCTTGCTCGCGCTGGATCGAGCTGTCCTCAAGGGCTTTGCCAAGCTGCTGCTGGAGCGCAAGGCGAGTGCCACACTGGTGGGCATGAATGGCTGGACGGTGCGTGTGTTGTGTGCCGAGCGTGTGCCGTTTTTCACGGGGCGGCAGCCGCTGCACTACGCGGCGCATGCCGATGACATGGATGTGATGAAGATACTGCTGGAGCGCGGCGCAGACAAGATGGCGTTTACGGTGGACGGCAAGGTCTGTCGCACTGTTGATCGATTGATCGCTGATGGCTCTTCCAGACGCCGCGTGACCTGTGTGTCAAGGTGGCTGCTGCATTATCTCTTGCCTCAGGTTCTCGCTCAGCCGTGCTTTGCAGTGGGCCACAAAGAAGTTCTTCTACTCGCGCCCGGAATATGAGGTTGCCGCGTTGTGCATGTGGATGGGGCCATTCACCTGGCACAGGTTGAGTACGATCGCTGGCTGTACCCAGAGAAGTACGATGCAGAGCAAAAGGCCAAGGAAGCGGAGGACGAGAGGAAGTGGCAGGAGATTCAGGTGCCTTCTTCGCCAGCAATCACGTTGCCTCTCACCCATGCGCAACCCAGGCCCGGCACGAGGCCAACAAGGCCGCGGAGATGGAGCAGCCGCCAGCAGGGCTGGTGGAGTGAAGACGCTGTGAATCGTGTTTAGTGCAGGCCCAGCTCCTGGGCCCTCTTGAGCGCAATGGCGATGAGGGCAGGGAAGACGTCTGCAGGGTGCACCAGCGCCTCGTGCTTGGTGTGCGACAGGTGGTCCTGCGCGGTGGGTCAGCACTTTTTGTCCGCGCCAAGCCACGATCCCGTGACCTTGAGTGTGGCTCCGAGCATGGCGATCTTGTCGGCCACCAGCAGCACAGGCTCCGCGTGGTCCACGCCGCTGACCTTGATGGCCTCGCAGCCAGGGATGAGGCTGTCGGCAAAGGGCACCATGCCGTCCGAGGGCAGGCCGAACACATGCTTTCGCAGGAGCTTGAGACGGAAGCAAGCAGACAGCACAGCACGCATGCCTGTAGAAAGGCCACCAGCGGATCCAGCATGGACGAGCCGATGGGGTCCTGCATCAGCCATCAGCGGGAGCGTGTGGCTCTTGGCAAGAGCCTTGCCTTGCTTGCGTAGCACACGGTGGCCACGCGCTTCGTGTCTGGCAGCCCGTACTTGGTGATGAACTGCTTTCTGCTGTCGTAGGACAGCTCCGTCAGGGCCTTGTCATCCCCTTTGAGCAAGTGGTCGACCATCTCTTGCACCACCTGGAGCGCGCGCGTCACGCACATTCTGGCACGTTGCACCCGAGCACCTTGAGCATCATGTGGTGATACTGCAGATACTCCACGATGGGCGTGCCGCCAAACGGCGTCTGCACCGTGATCACGGCAAGCACCTTGCTTCCCTCCACTGAGAAAAGACCGGCGCCCCCCTCCTCTGTCAGCCGCACCTTGGGATACAGTTCGTTGCCGTACAGGCCCAGCGCTGCAGTGAGGTCGACGCCTCCCTTGCTGTGGCCGATGAGCACCACCTTGGTGGGGGCCGCAAGCACCTCGCCGCGGATGATGGCCGCGTTCTCCTCCACGGACTTGTCAGTGTTGATGGCGGACTTGTGCACGTTCAGGCCCAGCTTCTTCATGTGCTCCATGTTGGGCTTCATGTAGGCAGGCCCGTAGTGCCTGGTGAACAGGCCCGGCACCAGCAGGTAGAAGTACTGCGTGGCATTGGCAGGCAGTGCCTTCTTCACCGCGTCGTGGTACTGAAAGGGGTGACGGGCAGGTGCGCTGAGCGAAACGGCAGCAAAAGCCAGTCCCCACGCGTGCCTCGGCGGACTTGTCAGCGTGCTCGCCGCCGTACTTCTGCGCCACCCAGCCTGCAGCAGGTCAGCCGTGGCCTAGAGCGGCTCCTGCTCGGCCCGCACCGGACGCGCATTGCTTGGGGGCGGCCGCCGGGTGGTTGTGGAAGTCGGCGTGCATCCATCGGGCCTTGTGGTTGTCTGTCGACTGCGAGCGATGCAGCAG
>CAZYYU010000162.1:0-7363 GCA_964651735.1 uncultured Gammaproteobacteria bacterium
GCCCTCTGCCCAGCCCGCGGGCAGAGGGCGTGGGCGGGGGCGCAAACTACTTCTCCCTCCTCCCTCCTCCTAGCGCGGCGCCGTGAGTGCGCAGCGCTGCTAGCAGCACGCTTGCTGCCTATGCACAGGCGCACAGACGCGAGCCTGTGTGCAGCAAGCAGTGGTCTTATGTTTTTTCATCCTTCTTCTGTGTTTGCCGCTGCTGGGGGCTCCACACACTGTGCAACGGCCTTGTCTTGCTCACCGTTCATGAGTAGGAGCAGATCAAGTGGGCGCCATGTACGAGATCATGGGCAATCCCAGGATTATGAAGTTCTACTTCACTGAGATCAACAAGGACAACTCACTCATCGCCACGCCTCTGGTCAGCTGCCCCATGCCTTCCTGCGTTGCGTCTTTGTGTCTGTGCTGCCACAACAATGTTTCCATGACGTTTCCATCACCGCGCTTGTAATGTACTGTTGTTACCGCGCCGGCGCGCTAATCCTTCCGCATCGTTTCCCGTTACCGCGCCGGCGCGCTAATCTTTCCACGTTGTTTCCCATTACCGCACCGGCGCGCTAATCCTCCGCGTCGTTTCCCATTACCGCGCTGGCGCGCTAATCCACGTTGTTTCCCGTTACCGCGCCGGCGCGCTAATCCTTCCACGTCGTTTCCCGTTACCGCGCTGGCGCGCTAATCCTTCCGCGTCGTTTCCTGTTACCGCGCCGGCGCGCTAATCTGCAGCGTTTCCCGTTACCGCGCCGGCGCGCTAATCCTCCGCGTCGTTTCCCATTACCGCGCCGGCACGCTAATCCTCTGCATCGTTTCCCATTACCGCGCCGGCGCGCTAATCCTCCGCATCGTTTCCCGTTACCGCGCTGGCGCGCTAATCTTTCCACGTTGTTTCCTGTTACCGCGCTGGCGCGCTAATCCTTCTCCTTATCCAGGCTTTCAAATACGTGGGTCGCGTCTTCAACGTCCGCAATCTTCTCATCCACCTCTCATCCAACGGCAACGCTGCATTTCTCCCCAACCTGCCCGAGGAGTTCAGGTGGCTCAGCAAGGGTATGGAGCCCCCGAATTCCATCACGCTGGAGCAGGTCCGCACCTTCGAGTCGCTCCTGCTTGCCTTCGTCGCCAAGAACATCCCAACCAACCCAGACTACTTCCAACCCCCTTTCGTCGCCTTCATGCGCGCCGTGTTGAACCTGGGCGCTTACCCGTTTCGCCGCGACGAGCTCACCATCTTCACGTACCCACTCCGAGGCGGCCTGCGCGGTTCCATCGGCGGTGCCACCACTCAGTTCGCCTTCATGCTGGACCATCATGTCAACAAGGGCCCCGCTACGCTTCGCGCCATCAATGTGGCCGCCTTCGGCCTCAAGCCGGACCAGCTTCTCACGTTCTCCGAGCGCCTGCAGGCTCTTCAGATCGAGGCCCAAGCCACGGAGGTCAGCCTTCAGGTCGCCCTCTCGAACATGGCGACGCGCTTGGCCCCGATTGTGTGGGGCCGCAACGTCACCAACAGCGCACGCACTGTCCTCGGCAAGGCTATCTCTGCGAGCCGGTCCTTCCCCGACCTCATCAAAGACAACGAATTCGCCACAAGGTCCATGGGCTACACCGACTCCCGTGCTGGCACAACGAATTCTCAGGGTCGCTTCGTCTCGTTCGCTGCGGGTGCGTAACTTGTTTCTTGTTGCTGTTGTGCATTTCATTCATTGATCCTCCTGCTGCACTCTGCTTACCTCTCCTGCAGTGACCGAGTGCCAGCTGCGCCGCGAGGACTTGGAAGCGGCGGACCGCAGTTCGCTGCAGCACTGCATCTGGCTCCTCTACGAGCTTGTGTCCCCGCCACTTCAACCGCATTTCATCAAGCCGTTCGCGTTCAACGCCCTGGGCAACGCCACCCGCGCTTGGCAACTGCTCGAGTTCGGCAACAATGATGACTTCGTGGCTTTCGCGCCCATGATCACCTTCATCTACGCGTTTCCCACGATGATCGCTGGAGGCCTGTCCGCCACCAAGTTTGTGCCCATCTTCTTGTGCATCCTCGAGAGAGTCGTGTCCTTCGCGGAGCCTCCTTCGGGTCCGCTGCTCAAGTTGCTGCAACTTTTGTTTCCGCCCAACGTGCTTCATGATCGCGGCCTCATCGTGGTCAAGGCCAAGAAGGCGACCAAGGAGGCGGCAGCCCAACCCGTGCTGGCCGCTGCCGTCGGCCCGGACAACGCGCTTGCGGTCGCGAATCCGGCTGCCCCCCTGAAGGCGGGAGTGCCACCGGCTGAAACGCCCTTCTTGGGGCGATTTTCGTACGAGGGCACGGGGAAAGGTTTGCTGGAGCTGGCTCAGAAGCCCGAGGACTTGCTCTTGTCGTTTGCGAGAGGCTACCTCAAGAGCCTTGTTCCGCGGTACTTTGCACTCCTTCTTCCCCCTTACCATACTCATCTTTAATCTTGCTTGCCCCTGCTTTAGCTCGCGTGCCCCGATCACAGCGGAGTCCACGCTGGCGGAGAAGGCTGCTGACATTTTTCACGATTTGCTCAGCCCCCACGCCAAGATTGAGGGTGACACCACGACTGGAGATCGCTGGATGCTGCACAACTCCTCCAAGCACAGTCAGTGGTTCCTCAAGAACGTGCCGGACAACAGTGGGCCGGGCAAGAAGTTTGGTAGGTTCATGCACACTTCTGTTTTCGCACCAACGCGTTGATCTTGCATTCCTTGCTTTACGATTACCACGCCGGCGCGGTATCCTCGCGCTCCCTGATTCCTGAATCCTATTACCGCGCCGGCGCGGTAACCTCACGTTTCCTATTACCGCGCTGGCGCGGTAACCTCGCGTTCCCTATTACCGCGCTGGCGCAGTAACCTCGCGTTCCCTGCTTTCCCATTACCTTGCCAGCGCGGTAACCTCGCGCTCCCTGCTTTCCCATTACCGCGCCGCCATGCTCTTGTCATTACCTCTTCGCTAAGCGTTCTTGCAGAACTGAAAGCCTTCCTCGGGGTCTTCAACCTCAGATGCGGCTTCCCGCTCGTCGACATCATCATCTCCAACAACGAGGCCGCCCTCCGTGCCTTTGTCGATGGTTGGGAACCGCGTGCCCCTGCGTCCGAGTCCAAGCCTCGCCGCGGCGTCAATCCTTCGCTCAAGCCTCTTTCGGCTCTGGCTCCGCCTCAGGTCGCGCCCGTCCAAGGTGACAGCGACGATGCTACGCCTTCTGCCACTGCCAAGGCCAAGGCCGCCAAGTCCGCTGCTGCTCGGCACGCGCTCGCCTCTGAGGTCAACGCCACGACCATTCATGCTTCCATCAAGCCCATGCCCCTCAACTTCACGGAGGAGCAATTCTTCGAGTCGCTCTTCAAGACGCATCGTGTCAAGGCCAACAATCAAGTTGCGTTCACTGGTTTCAGCGCTGGCTACAGCGCGCTGCTCGCCGCGCGCGCGCTCAAGGCACCGCGCGCCCCGCCCGTCGTCTGGATCTCCACCACTGAACCTGCGGCTGACGTGTTCGCTGCTGTTGAGGACAAGCATCACCTCGTCGCTTGCATTGGGCCTCTGTACCTCTTCAGCAAGGCCGGCCCGACCATCTTGATATAGCACCGCGTCCCAGAGAGCGAGTGTGAGAGAGAGACCCTCTGCAGGGTCGGGAAGGAGTGTATTCGTCCAGGCTGATCGGCACAGAGAGCGGCAGGGCCGGTAACACCCCCCCGTGACGGAAAGCCGGGCGAATGCCAATGCACGTGAGGCGCTGTGGTGGCGCCGGTGGTCGTCATGGAACGCCTTCGTAGTGGGCGCGAATGATGGGCGCGCACTGCTGGAACACCTCGTCAGACGCCCAGACCCCGGGGTTGCGGAGGAGCGCGACAGGGAACTGGTCCGGCCTGAGCAGCGCGAACCCACTGTCGCCGGGGTCACCGGTCATGTGGCAGCGGATGAGCTTGATCCCGCCGCGCTTGGTGATGAGGCGGTCGATGGACGTGATCTCAGAGGCGTCGGGCGCGAAGGAGATCTCGTTGGCGCCGAGCTGTTGAGGGGCCGCGGCGTCCGCGGCGTCGGCCAGGGCGGGGGGCAGGCTCTTGTACGACTGCCAGTTGTTCTCGTGGGGCGCGTAGCCGAGCCAGGAGACGCGGTAGCGGTGCTTGTTCTTGCCGCCGCGGACGCCGAACACGCGGTCGATCTCCGTCTCGCCGGGCGGGACGTCCTCGTCGGGCGTGGGCGGGACGGGGGGCGCTGCGGCCGGTGGAGGTGCTGGAGTCGGGGGAGCCGGCGGTGGCAGCGGGAAGTCGGTCCGTAGTGGGTCTGGAACCGGGGAATGGCCGGGAGACCGGCGGTGGTACTGTTTCACGTCGCCAGAGTGAACCTGGCGGCCGAGGCTGTCCAGGTCGGCGAAGCGGACGCGGTTGCCGCCGAGCGCGGTCCCGGTGACTTGGACTGGGCCGCGCCACGGTTGGCGGTCCTTGTGGCCGCGATCTGTGTCGCGTACGCGGTACAGGATCTCGTCGCCAGCCTTGACGGCGGTGTCGCCGCGGCCGGCGTGGATGGCGTGGCGCTCGACCATGCGGCGCTTGGACTCGGCTGTGGCGATGCCTGCGGCCTGTTGGGCGGCGGCGCGGGCGCGCTCCAGCTCGCTGAGCGTGAGCGCGTTGTCGATGTCGTCGAGCGCGCGCATGTCGATGGGCCGTAGCAGGCGCCGGCCGAGCATGACCTCGGAGGGCGTTCTGCCGCCCAGTTGGGGCAGGATGCGCGAGTTGAGCGCGGTGCGCAACCACGGGAGGTGGAGGTGCCAGCGGTCGCCGGCGTCGAAGGCGCGGAGGTACGCGTGGATGGCGCGATGCGTGACCTCGACCTTGCCGTTGGAGTGGTGAGCGTGCGCGGTGGTGCGCACCACGTTGGCGTGGCGCTTGACGTGGTACTCGTCGATGAGGTCGTTGACCAGCTCGGTGCCGTTGTCGACCACGGCGAACACGGGGAACGTGGTGTGGCTGTAGATCTCGTCCAGCGCGTGGTTGACCTCCTCCGCGGTCTTGTGGTGCACCGGGTAGAAGTCGGTGTAGCTGCTGGCGCCGCAGCGCGCGACCACGAGGTAGTGGTGCCCCTCGGTGGTGGGGATCAGCTCGAGCAGGTCGACGTGCATGGTGTGGCCGGGACGGACGATGGGGAACGGCGTGAGCGTGGGCCACGCGCCGCCTGTGCGCTTGGCGCGCTGGCACGTGTCACACGTCTTGACCCACTCCTCGACGTCCTTGGTCATGCCGGGCCACCAGTAGCGGTCGCGGACCTCGCGCAGGAGCTGGTCGCGGCCGCAGTGGCCTGCCAGCAGCGAGTCGTGGAGCGCCGACAGTACCATGGCGCGGGCGGAGCTGGGGACGATGATCACGGAGCGGTCCGTGTTGGGGATGTGCAGGCGCAGCCGGCCGCGCTCAATGAACAGGCGGTCCTGGTGCTGGCGTGCCATTGAGGCGTGACGGTGGAGCTTGTCGTCCTCGGGCCACGTGTTGGGGTCCTGGCCGTCGCGCGCCACGCGCAGGAGTGCCGCGTACTCGGTGTCGTCGCCTTGGGCCTCCTCCGTGGTGAGGAAGAAGGCTTGGGCCTCGTCGTCAGGCCTGCCGGGGGCGACGGTGACGACGGACTCGCGCATGAGCGCCACGGCGTTGCGGCGGTGGTCTGCGAGCACGTGGACGATCGGAGGCCGTGACAGCGCGTCAGCCACGACGTTGCGGGTGCCGGGGACGTGCTGGATGACGAAGTCAAACGACTTGAGCGTGACGAGCCAGCGTTCGTTCATCTGGGAACCCATCCCCCCCTGGACGGCGTGCACCAGCCACAGGAGGGGGCGGTGGTCGGTCTCGAGTGTGAAGTGCACACCGTACAACAGGTGTTTCCAGTGGCCGATGACCTTGACGATGGCGAAGGCCTCCTGGTTGATGGTGGACCAGCGCTGCTGCGCGTCCGAGAACGCGTACGAGTACACGTGGATCAGGCGCTCGGCGCCGCGCTCGTCGCGTTGGAAGAGCGCGCCGCCCACGCCCCAGTCCGAGGCGTCGGTGCGGAGCACGAGCGTGCCCTTGGACCAGTCGATGAGGTGCGCGGCGCGCAGCTCGTCGGTGCACAGGCGCTTGGCCTCGTCAAAGGCAGTTTGCTGCGCGCTGGACCAGTGCCAACGGGCGTTCTTGCCGGCCAGCTTGTTGAGGACGCGCAGTGGGCGCTCCAGGCCGGGCACAAAGCCGGCGATCCAGCGTGCGATGCCCAGGAAGCCGAGCAGCTCCTTGGAGCGTGTTGGGGGTGGGAAGTCCGCGATGCGGGCCACGGTGTCCTGCAACGGGACGATCGTGGCGCGGCCGTTGGTGGACGACCAGCGGTGGCCGACGTAGTCCACGGCCGTGCGCATCAGCTGGATCTTCTGCCAGCGCACGGGCAGCGAGTTGGCGCGCAGGCGCTCCATCACCTGCTCCAGCAGGGCCACGTGTGACGCGGCGTCGGGGGTGGCGACGAGCAGGTCGTCGACGTACACGACGACGCCGGGCAGGTCCTGAAAGAGGGCGCGCAGGTACGCGTTCCAGTACGCTGGGGCGTTGATGACGCCGAATGGCATGCGCGTGTAGCGGTAGAAGGCGCCGTCTGGGCCGTAGAAGGCCAGCAGCTTGAGCGCCTCCGGCGACGCGGCCAGCAGGTTGAACGCCGACCGGATGTCGATGACGGAGAACACGGTGGCGTTGTGCGGCACGCGGTTGCGGCAGTCATCGATGGAGTACGGCGCGATGGCCTTGCGCACTGTGTGCTTGTTGAGGCCCGTGAACACGCCACAGACGCGCGCCTTGCTGCCCTGGCGCGGGAAGCAGTGCTCCGTGACGATGCTGGGCGGGTCGCCCAGGGGCCAGGGCTCGATGAGGCCGCTGTTGAGGCTCTCGATGACCCACGCCTTGAAGATGGCCTCGTTGGCGGGGCTGCGCTTGCGGCCTGCCTCGCCGAACTGCTTGGGCGCGTCGGGCTTGAGCTCGATCTTGAAGTCGAACTGCGGCGGCGCCTTGCAGTCGCGCAGCGGCTTGTCGGTGTGGTCGACCAGCGTCCGCTGGCACTCGCGCAGGCGGGCCGTAGTGGCGGCGTCCAGCTGGGCGGTGAGCGCCGGGTCGGGCGTGCCGACGGAGGCGAGGTCCGCCGCGGCTGGGGGCGCGTCGGCGGCACTCGTGGCGAACGCCGATGGGTCGTCGGGCGTGGCGCCGATGTCGAGCGGTGTGCGCGTGGGCGCGCTCATGGGCGAGGCCGCGGTTGTGGGCGGCACGCTGTCGGCGTAGCGCTCGGCCAGGTCCAGGCCGTGGTCCGAGTCGTCGCCCTCCAGGTCGCTGAGGTACAGCGAGGTGGGCGTGAAGACGCCCTCCTCAT
>CAZYYU010000163.1:0-2701 GCA_964651735.1 uncultured Gammaproteobacteria bacterium
AGCGGGCCAGTGGCGGGGGCAACCAACACGAAAACGCCCAGCGTGAGGGCGCCAACTAGCAGCACCGCAACGGCCGACACTGTGCCGAACATGGGGTCAGCTCGTGGGCAACCAACCACCAAACAGCCCCTACTCTTCCCATCGTCACGGTTTCCATTATTTCTTCTTCAGCTTCTTGGGCAGGCCCAGCGGGAACTTGGCCTGGATCTGGCGCCAGATGGCCCAAGGGCCGACCAGCACGGCCAGCACTCCGAGCCCCAGGAAGCCCCACGACGAGAGCGGAGCCTGTCGAGCGGCGGTCAGTCAGTCGCGCGTGGACATTGGCACGCGCTATGACCTTGATCTTCTTCGTCATCTCGCCACGCTGGAAAATGTGGAACGGGATCATATCGTTGGAGTAGGCTGCGGGCGCACTCACAGTGAGCAGCCGTGCGCCAAAAAAAGCCCGCGGCTACACACCGCTGATCTTCTCTCCGCCTTCGGCGGCGACGTACTGCACGGCAGTGGGGTAGCAGTAGAAGGGCTGCGACGTGGTCGAGCGCTTGGCCTGCGGGCTGATGAGCGAGGGCGGAGCGAACGGCAGCGCACACGCGGCACCTTGAGCACGATCGAGTGGGTGACGTTGGCTGCGCGCAGGCTGAGCGCACAGCGCGAAACGGACACGGACAACTCGCACCGCCGGGCGCAATGGACTTCCACGCGGCGGTAGAGCTGCCCAAAAGGTACGTCCAAGTGTCCTCCTTGAAGCCGGGCTCATTGAACTCCACGTCAAGCGCAGGCCTGGTGTGCGTGGTTGTGGTTGTGTGTTTGCAGCCATGAGAACGCCAAGCGGCGACAAGTGACGAAGCGGCTCACGCGTCGCCCACGTTGAAGATCATCCAGCTGACCGTGACGTCGCGGCTCACGAAGACGGGGTTCTCCATGACCTGCGCTCGGGGGACACAGGAGGCGGTGAGAGGCGGCTGCCGGACAAAAAGACAGACAAAAGGCTTGGCGGCGACCGCGCCTGGGGCCTGTGCCCCCAATTCTGCAGCGCATCGCACGGGGCCTCTCCCGCAGCGGAGACGCGGCCCGCAAACAAAACACGCGCCCGACGCAAGCCTTCACGAGCGCCACCTTCTTGCGCACGAGAAGGACGGGGCCGGCGCAAGCCACGGCGCAGAGCGCGAGCAGCACCACGAGGAAGCGCGTCATCGTGATCAGGTCGTCGGCTGGGCAACGGAAGTGGAGAAGCTGCGTTCGAAACCGCAAGCTCTGCTCCCAACACGCAGTCAGCCCCTGCACGCGCGCGCAACGTAACGTTTTTTTGTGGCGCAGGGCCGTCCGCCATGGAAGCGCAACACGAGGAGGTGCCGGCGCAGCTGCAGCTCCCCGAGACCAAGGCGCTGCACGCCTGCTACCACGCCGCGGTGTGCGACAGATGCGACTGGGCCATCATGGGCGTGCGCCACAAGTGCCTCAACTGCAAGGACTACGACCTGTGCAGCACGTGCGAGAAGAAGCTGCGCGGTGCGCCCGTGTGGCCGTCGCGGCACAGACGTCTGCATGCCTCACGCGCACTGCGGGACAGGCGCGCTCAGCGCAGGCCAGCCGGCGTTCCACGAGGCCAACCACGTCAGCGCGTCTCACTGCGCACCCGCGCGTGTTGCTTACCCTCTCGCAGCTGTTCCTGGAGATCCGGCGGCCGCTGCCTGACCATCGGGAGGACTGGGTCCGCTTGTTTCCGCTGCCTGTGCTGTTCGACCAGGGCAAGTGGCCCGCTCCCTTGGTGCCCACCACACCGCCGCTCATGCGCATGCTGCTGCAGCGTCCATCCAGGTGCGCGACACGCTGCACAGGGGCTGCTTTTGCACGCGGTGCAAGAACCCCATCCACGGCGTCCGCTACGTGTGCAGCAACTGCGTGGAGCTGTACCACCTCTGCGAGGCGTGCCACGACCTGGGGTGCGATGCTCGCGGGCGCGTCTGTTTGTGCGCTGCCGTGTTCGCCGTTGCAGGCCCGATGACAGCCCTTTGTCGCCTGGTCGGCACTACAATGCGCGGTGAGAGGGTGCCTCTTGCCCTCCAGGGTGTGATTGACGCGCGTTTGCAAAACCAGCAACCACATGTTCATTCAGGTTCCCTTTGCGCCCAACTACATGGAGGAACACGCCTCGGTATTCCTGTGCTGCTGCTGCCGCTGTTGCATGTGACGTCTCCAAACAACGCACAGGCTGTGCGGGCTGTGGGCGGCAACGACGGCAGCAGCGACGACGACAATGACGAGATGGCTGTGATGGAGCGGGGTCTGCGCCTCGGTACATGCCCTGTGCTTCTGCCTTTGGCCGCATGCTCTTCGGTTTCGTGCCATTGCCCACTCACCCCATCGCCGCAAGAGCCCGAGCTGTTCATCACGCCCACCGGCAACGAGCTGGTGGACGCAAGTGCACATCCACTCAGTGCGCGTGTTGCCTGCTCTCTTGCTCTCGTTTCCTCACAAAATCTTCTTGCGCTTGTATTTGGGTCTTGTTTTTTTGGAATCGTGTTGCTGCTCGCTGTTCCGTCACACGTGCACACCGGCTCGGCAGTGCACGTGCACTCGCACGTGGCAGGAGACGTGCGGTTCGCGCTGCTGCCGGTGGCGTGGGTGGGCGCCGATGCAGTCACGGAGGCCGCGGTGCACTCGCAGTTGGCGCGGTGGGGTGGCTGCTTGTTGGGGCGGT
>CAZYYU010000163.1:2801-4171 GCA_964651735.1 uncultured Gammaproteobacteria bacterium
TCGTTGGAGTTGAGGCGGTCGCTCGAAAACGCACCCACAGGTTGCATGTGTGTGGTGGCTGTGTGTTGTCCACCACCAACTCTCCGCACAACGCACAACAACAGCCTACAAGAAGACGCGGTCATGTGTGGAGCTGAACCTGCGCAGCATGCTCTCGGTGCCAGTCGCTGCTCGACACGGCTCGCCCTGTTCACGCACGCACCTTCCCGCAGAGCGATCTGCCGCGCGTGATGGAAGTCGAGCACAGCTCCTTTGCCACGCCATACGACGTGTCTGCGTTCAGGTGTGCTGCGCGGAGCAGAGCTCTGCAGCGCCCCGCCACTCACTGCCGCCGCAGTTCCATGCTGCGCAAGCAGAACTGCTTTCTGTTCGTGTGTGAGGCCGACACCGGCGCCGAGACGGGCTTTGCAGGTTGCTGTTGTTGCTTGTTGTTGTTGCTGCTGCTGCTGCCGCTCACTCTCGTCAGGCTACATTGCGGTGCGCTGCTTTTTGTTGTCGACGCACACAACACACAACAAACAACGCACACCACCGCTCCTGATCAGGTGCGTGTGGTCGAGGAGTGGCTGGAGATTATCTCGTTGGCGGTGGCTTCGCAGTACCGCGGTCTGGGCATCGGCAGGACGCTGTTGTTGCGCGGTGCGTTTTGCGTATGTGGCGTGCCTCCCACAGACTCACGCCCACCGATCGCCGCAGGCATCGACGTGGGCAAGATGTACCAGTGCGCTGACTGCAAGCTCAACGTGAGGTGCGTTGCTCGCGCCTCCTTTGAGCCCCGTCTGCCAACCGACGCGTGTCACGTTGCAACAGCGTGTTCAACACCGGTACTGAGGGCGTCCCCCCACTTTGTGTGCTCACCTGCTCGCAAGCGGCGCAAAGCCTGTACAAAAGCTGTGGATTCGTGCCGACCAAGTGGCTTCTCAACTACTACGTGCAAGACGGCGAGGATGCGCTGGAGATGACGCTGGCTTTCCACTACGGCGTGTGAGCCGCCCAGCATGAATCCTGTTGGGGCGTGGTAGAGGGGCTGCAGTGTGCGTGGTGCAAGGCGTCAAGTGCAGAGCCATGTCGAGGTATGAATGAGCTGGTGCGAGGTTGCTTTTTGTCTGCTGCTTGCGTGGCCCGCCGTGGGGCAGAGGAGAGTGGTGAGGTGCTGTTGAAGGCGGTGATGAGGCTTGCTGGACCGTTGTTGCTCCGTTTCTCCTTCTCAAAAAGCTGCGCGTCCGCAACCAACCCCGCCGCCGCAGTGAGGACGACTCCTACGAGGAGTACGTGCGATGGAAGAACGTGCGCTTGCAGCGCGATGGAGGCTCTGCCGCGACCAACTACACGCTGCCCGCGCTTGACAACAAGGCGCCGATTCAGCAGCA
>CAZYYU010000163.1:4271-7361 GCA_964651735.1 uncultured Gammaproteobacteria bacterium
CCGCGACCAACTACACGCTGCCCGCGCTTGACAACAAGGCGCCGATTCAGCAGCAGCCCGCAGGGCATCAGCCTGCGCCTGTCGTCAAGCAAGCTGTGGCGACTCCGGCCCCCGTCGCCGTTGTCGCGGCGCCCAAGGAGGTCGTCGCTGATCCCGTCGCCGCGCCGGTTGCCAAGGAGCCCGCTGTCGTGGCCGTCGCTGCACCCAAGGAGGTCGTCGCTGCTCCCGTCGCCGCGCCGGTTGCCAAGGAGCCTGCGGTCGTGGCCGTCGCTGCACCTGCCCCCGTGGCCGAGCCCACCAGGGAGCCAGTGGTCGCGGTTGCTGAGCCGGTAGTGGCTGTTCTTCCGCGCAAGGATGACACGAGCGAGGACTCTGCTGACAAGAACACCAGCGGTGCCGCCGTTCCCGCTGCTGCCGCCGCTTCCACCGCCGCAGCCAAAGTGGACAGCAGCAAGGGCAAGGACGAGGCGGCGGGCTCAGCTGCCGCGGCGGCGCCGAGCCTGAAGAATCTCGCTGCTGTCTCCGAGCAGCTGTGGCTGGCGGAGATGAATGCAGAGAACGAGCGCAGGCTGGTGGAGGCGCCGTTTGACAGCAAGGCGTGGACCAACGCATTCCGCCAGGCCAAGCGCGACAACGACGAGGCTCGTGTGTCGTACCTGCGCCGCGTCGTTCAGCTCGGCACCAACAACGTGCTCAATGCCAAGGCTTATGACAAGGAGGGCCATCGGGTCCCGCTGGGCGACACAGTGGAGTCCGTCAAGCGCACCACCTTCTACGACGGCAAGGTCGCGTTTGGCTCGTTCAACCGCTACCACCAGACCACGGCCCATTTCGTCAAGGCTGACGCCGTGGACGTGGCGCTCTTCCTCATGGACAAGAAGAACGTCAACCCCGTGGTGCTGGTCATGGCAGATGAGAAGCGGCCCGGCGGGGCCCATGCAGAGGGCACGTGTGCGCAAGAAGAGAGCATCTACCGGCGCACGACGCTCAAGCTCAACCTGGAGGACACGGATGGCGTGGCCAAGGACAGGGAGTGGAAGTACGAGATCGCACCGTTTGGCGGCATCTACGCTCCTGACGTGCAAGTGTTCCGCTCCTCAGAGGGGCGCGGCTATGAGTACCTGCCGCAGCCCAAGAAGCTGGCTTTCATCTGCGCCTCCAGCCTGGCATCGCCGCAGCTGGAGACCAACAAGAAGACGCAGCAGAAGATGCTGAGCGACGATGACGCCAAAGTCACGCAGCGCAAGATCGAGACCATCCTCAATATTGGGCTGCAGAACGGCCACGACGCCATTGTGCTGTCCGCGTTTGGCTGCGGCTACAACAAGAACCCGCCGCACCACATTGCCAGGCTGTTCCGCGAGGTCATCACCACGCAGTTTCCTGCATGCTTTCGCCACGTCACGTTTGCCATTCTGGACGACGAGAACACGCGGCTGGAGCACAACCCCGAAGGCAACATCAAGCCGTTCCAGGACGAGTTTCTCAACGTGTCCTCGCGCGTCGCGTCCAAGAAGTGCACGCTCATGTGATTGAAGTCCGCCCTTCTTTTATTGCTTGTTGTTGTTGTTGTTGATGCTGCTGCCGCCGTTGTTGCTGCTGCTGCTGCTGGCTGCTTGGGCCGCGCACAGCTTGAGTATCTCCCTGCGCAGTTGCGTCCTTTTCTCGTCCACAAAGGATTCCAGCGCGCCAAACGTGGCCATGCGCGCGCTCAGAGCCTTGAGCTGCACCTGGATGGCGCGCCCCAGCAGCGCGGCCACCTTCTGTGCTTCGCGTTCCGCCAGCAGACCAGCCCGTGAGCCGGCTGCCCCCAGTGCCACTGCAACCACTTCCCGCGGATCTGTCAGTTGCCCAGCCGCCCCGTGCTGCTGCTGCTGCTGCTGCTGCTGCGACTTTTGCAGCTCTGCTGCTGCTGCGGCCGCCGCCACGGACGCCAGCTCTGGCGACAACGTGGACGAGATGTAGCGCACCAGCTGCATCACGGGGTTGTCGGATGCGTTCACCATGGGCAGGTCGAGGTTGCCCAAGTACTGGTCCTGGATGGGGAGCCGAATGAAGTGCAGCACGCAGTCGTGCTCCGTCTTGCCGCCCCCCACGTGCTGTGCAACGCGAGGCCAGTCCTCTCCAAACTTCTCCAGTGCTGCCAGCAGCGCTAGCGTCTCCTCCTGCGTCCAGCACCCGGCGAACAGCGGATCCAGTGCCTGCTTGGCGTTGCGCGCCACAAACTGGTTCTGGCGCCAGCCACTCGGCAGCTTTCCGACAGAGAAGCAGCTCTCACACAGCGTGACCTCGCTCTCCCACACCCGCTTCGCCTCATCCTGCTGGCCATGTTGAGAGAAAGCGCAGCCCGCACACACAGCAACACCTTGAGGTTCTCGTAGCGCACGCCCAGGCAAGGGCCCTGGCATGAGGCGCACACGTAGAGCGGGCCGTCAGCTGAGGCCATGCTGCGGTCGGGGCGCATGGCCAGGGGCGCGCTGGCCGCGACATCCGGCAGCAGCGTGGGGGCGCGAACCGACGAAGCCAAAGGCGCGACGGCAGGGATGGCGGTGGGCACGCAGCTGGCCGTCACCTGGTAGTTGATGATGCCATGCGACTCCAGGAACGTGTGCACGCGCAGAATGCTGCCCACATCGCCCGCCAGGCTGCGGCGGCAAGCGGTGTACGTGAGGTAGTGCTGCGGCCGCTGCCAGTAGGCATGCACCATGAAGTCGCGGTACTCGCGGTACGTGGTGGCGCCGCTGGGCGCGGTGAAGAACTCTGGCAACGCCGCTTGCTCCAGCGCGTGCACACCCTCGAGCGAGAACCACGCGGCGGCCGATGACGGCAGCACCATGGACACGGGCGCGCCGTGCAGCGCAGAGGGCGCCACGGGCACGGGCAGCGCCGTGAGAGTTGTCACGTCCTCATCGCGGCGCGCGCGCTTGCTCGATGTCGCTTGTTGTTGCTGTTGCAGTGCTGGCTCGCCGCGCGTGCGCACCCTCTCGCTCATCGTCGCGACTCGGGGCTGAGCACAAGAAAAAAAAGGGCGGCACAGAGTGGCTTGGTCGCATGGGGCGACGTGGTCCGTGGTGTGCATAGCGCTGGAGT
>CAZYYU010000164.1:0-7331 GCA_964651735.1 uncultured Gammaproteobacteria bacterium
TCTCTCTCTCTCTTCTCTCTCTCTCTCATCTCTCTCTCTCTCTCTCTCTCACACACACACACACACATGCACTTTGCATCGCAGGGCAAGGTTGCGTTTCGCGTTGCGGAACATGTGCGCCCGATCCCGCAGCTGGAGACGCAGCCCGCAGGTTTGTGCTAGTCGCTCGAACATTGATGTTGTGTGGAAAGGCACTGATTGTCTGTGCTCTTTGCTGCTCCTACATCGTTGCAGGCTCGGCGCTGTGGCTGTACCTGGATGATGTGGACGAGCTGTATCGCTACACCGCCACGTACAAGACGGAGGATGAGGCACGACGGCGAGCAGAGGCGTCTGTGGCTGCTGACGTGCCTGCTCATTCAGGGCGACAACCTGGTCGGCGGCGATTGCACGTTCAGCGTGCAGCAGGCCCGCGACGCGGTGTACAAGGTTGCGCTCTGTTGCGGTCGTGTGTGCGCTCACTGTGAGCGCGGCAGGCCTTGAAGAGCGGTGCCAGCGAGGTGGAGCTGCCGTCGTTGGAAAGCAAGGGCTCGTGCACCATCAAGAAGGTACGGCACCGGCGTGTGTGTTTGTTTGTGTGTTGGTGCCGCTTCAACGGGTTTGTTGCTGCAGTACTACGCGTTGGTGGACAGCAGAGCGCGCGCCGTCTACGCGCTCAAAGTGCAGTTCATGCTGCTCAAGTCGGCCGTCGCCACTCAAGGCTATGTGAGGAGGGGGGGTTGCGCGTTGCTTCGTCGCGCCTCATTCGACCACGTGCCCAGGTGCCCATTCGCTTCTACGGGCGCGCTGACGCCGCATCGGTGGTGCGCAGCATTGTTCGGTCCTCTGTGCTGGCTGGCCAACGCTCTTTGCAGCCCCCTGCGACGGCGGACAAGGAGCTGTTCCCGCTGCCGGCGCCGCTCAGCCAGCCGCCCGTGCTGACCCAGCTCTTCGTGTGAGGCGCGTTTCACTCTGCGCGCCGATGCAGCTGACTCGGTGCGCAGCGACAACGACGAGGGCGTGGACGACTTCCAGGAGTCCGAGGTGCGCGGCTGTGCCAAGTGTGCGGTTTGCACTCTGACGTGCGCGTGTACAGATCCCGCTGGCCGCCAAAGTACAGCTTCCCACCGCGCGTCACCCCCACTCAAGCAACGCAGGCTGCGGCAGTTGTCGGCGCAGCGGGCCCGGCTTCCACGAACCTGGCCGAGGTGGAGCAGCAGCTCAGGCTGCTCAACGAGCAAGCGTACGTCGCAGAGAAGCTTGCAGTGGCCTCTTGCTGACTGCTGCTGCGGTGGCAGCGCTCGCCAGGCCGCGGCCACGGAACGTCTGGCCGACGCCATGGAGCGGCTCGCGGCGCTGAAGCTGCAGAAGTTGGAGCAGAAGCTGGCCAAGGTGAGAAGAGAGCGAGGGTCGGGTTGCAACGAGCTCACCACGGGCCCGGAATAGGCAAAATGAAACTAGCAGCCGCCTCAGGGTTCTGCTTGCATGTTGAGCGTGTTGGTGAACGGCCAGTGCGCCATTGCGCAGTCGGATCCGCGGTGTAGGCGCGTCGCGGAGAACCGGCTGCTGTTCTCGGTTGGGTCGGTGGCGTCGAGCCCCATGCGCCGTGGCAACCTCTGAGCAATGCGCCCCCCGCGCAGCAACGTGGCCATGCGCGACGGGTCGGTCCACTTTGCAGCCTTCTTTGGCACGCCAGCGAACGCTCAGGCCCCACTGCTGCCCGTGGGCGCAGGGTGCGGCGTGTATGTGTCGCTGGACGACAAGCCGTTCGAGTACGTGGGCTGCATCTCGGCGGACCTGCCATCGCGCTTCTTCAGGATCACCGCGGACCGGCCGGCGCCGGCTCTGTTGCAGGATGCCATGGTGGACGACGAGGCAGAGGTGGCGGTGGAGGAGCACACGCTGCAAGTGGGCCTGGAGCTGGGGCCGCTGCAGGAGCTGCTCGCCAAGAAGGCCGAGCACGACTCTGCCAAGCGGGAGCGGGCGTTCTGGGCCAAGGAGGTGCTGGTGCAGACGAACCGCGTGCCTGACGCCACCAACCCTGCGTCCTTTGCCGCCTTCGCGTCCGCTGTGGTCAGGGACGCGGTGGATTTCCTGGGCTCCTTTGCTCGGGGCAATCTGGTTCCCTTGCAGGCACCGCAAAGCAGTCGCTTGTGCTGGGGGTTGCTGTGCACTCACGGCGCCGCGCCGCGTCGCACTGCAGGTGGTCAACCAATGGCACGACAAGATGCAGCGGAAGATTCAGGTTGGCAGCGACTCTGTCCGTGCTTCGCTCTAACCAAATGATTGCAGATGAACCCATTCTGGTGGACGCAGAACGACAGCAACAGCAACAACAACAACAACGGGCAGGGCCTGTGACTTTGTTTGAAAAATTCAGCGCTTCTTCGTCATTTGTAGATGAAGTGACCCACGCAAAAGCCGTCGTTGGCGCGGGGAAACGGCACCAGACAGTCGTCCACCGCGTACAGACCCTCCTGATGCAGAATCGTTGGTGGGAAGGCAAGCACTCTCGCCAGCCTTGTCCGCTCCCCTCACCTGCACGACCTTCCTGTAGCCCATGGTGGTCTCCCCATCCTGGTGCGCGCAGACGTCTTTGCAGCACGCACGAGTCAGCAGCCGCGCAACTGCGCAAAGGCGCTTGCCTGACTCTTCGCCGCGCCCGTACACGCAGTCCAGCGTGGTGATCTCGTCCATCAGCACCAGCGTGTTCTTGTGCGACAGCTCGCGCATGTTCACCATGTCGCGGTATCTGGCTGCGCGTTCAGACGGCCCCCTCCCCGTTCCACAGCGAGCAAACCGCCAGGCATACCGGCCGTTCTTGGACTTCTCGCCGTCGATGAGCACCAGGTCACACTTGAGGTCGGGGTTGGCGCGGCCAAACTCGGGGATCGTTTCCTGCGACTTGCCCCACGTCATGGTGGCACGGCCCTTCATCCACTTGCTGAACTCCTCGAACGCCACCACCGTGCGGTGCTTGACCTGTGGAGCGCGTGAATTCCCAGACGAGGTGCGAGCGCGCGTGGCTGCTCGCCTTGAAGCGGTTGAACATCATATCTGTGTTGCAGCCGCGTGACTGGGCAAAGCAAAAGGGGGCAAGCAAAACGCAGCACCCGTTGCTCCGCCAACCAAGTCAAAGCCCCAGTACTTGGCCTCCGGTGCCATTGTGTGCATGAACACGGCCTGCAGCCATCATGATGAGGATGAGGATGAGACAAGCCAGAGCCCTCACCGCGTCATAGGTCATGACGCCGACTGTCCTGTGTCGTCAGAAATCACTCGATCCTCGCCCCCTTCCGCTCACCTTCGCAGATGTTCTCGATTTTCAGCGTCCCTGCGCCGCGGTCAACCTCACACTCCGAAAAGAAAAGAATCGCGTCCGCGTCCACCTTTCTTCATGAGCAGGTCAACCTGCTCGTAGATGAAGCCCACCTTCTTCCACTTGTACACGGACGGCGAAGTCAAGCCCCACAGGCCGGGCGTGTACGAGTCGTCAATCTTGTGCAGCGTGATGTGCCACAGCTCGATGGTGCTTGCGCGCGGACGCGTCAGCGACCAACGCACGGCTCTGGGCAGCCCAGCACACCTGATGACGTGAGGCAGAGATATCTGCAGGCCCTTGGCGTCCGGGGACGGGCAGTCGATCTTGCGCGGCGCGTAGTTCGTGCCGTCATCGCATTGACCGCGCGACCAGTACATCACCAGGCACAGCAACGCGCAGCCAGCCAGCCAGGCCGCCCGTTCGCGTGACAGCCACATGAGAAGGAAGTGCGCGACCAGCTGCTTCACGCCCCTGCGTGAGGTCTCTGAGCCCAGAGGCCGGCGGCCAACCCAGCAAAAGGCTCACCGTAAGCAGGCGCCCTCCCTTGCACGACGGCGGCCCTCTAACACACACGCAAAACACGTTCGTTCATTCAGGCCGCCTGCCATCGCCATCTGGTGGAGCGTCCCAGTTCTCCAGCATGTCAATGGCAATCTTGGACAGCAGCGCACGCGTCAAGGACAGCGGCAGCCCCGCGAACAAGGCTGACAGCCCGTGCGTGCGATACTGCAGTGCGTGAGCAAGCGCGCCACTGGAAAAGGACGCACCAGGCGTAAGAAGGCACTGGACGCAGCCTCATCAAACACCTGCAGAATCGATCAGCGTGCGCGCAAACAGAGCAGGCCCACCCCTCGCACCATCATGTTGTAGCGCACGGTGTGCAGCGGGTGCACAGCGGCGTTGGCTAGCATCAGCACCGCAAAGGAGAACCAGTGGGGGCCCAGACGCGCCTTGACATGGCCCTGCCATCAGAGCAGTTGTTGCGCGTGTTGGCAAAGAACACAACAACTCACGGCAAGCTTGCGCTCTGCCACGAGATACGACAGCTTGTGCAAGAACGCCGCCGCCAGCGCGATCCAATAAGAGGCGTAGAGCGACGAGGTGCGGGCCCGGGTCACGTCACAGACGGCCCTGGCTCTCATGCCATGAGTGCGCGTGAGCAAAGGGGTTTCACACCAAGGGCACCTGACACGCCACACTTGGCAGGGCAGCAGCAGCACGTGCATGAGCCCGGCATACACGGCTCCCTGCGCTCTGCATCAGCCAGGTCGCACGCATACCACCCGGAAGCACCTTGATGCACTGCGCCCACAGCGTAGGCCTGCTGCCCACCACATGCGTCGCAGTGTCCTCTGCGAGCGCGGATATCGGGCTAGCCGATCCCGTGAGCCTGCGCCGAGGCAGCAGCAGATGCGCCTTCGCACCTCACCATCAGCACTTGCTGCAGGAACTCCCACTTCACGCCCTGCGACAGGCATGAGCCCGGAGTTGTTGACGCCACCAACAAGGCGAGCCTGCGGCAAGGGCGAGGGCTCGCGCTCGATGCCGCACTGCTGCCTGATCTCCACCGCTGCAGCAGAGGCAGTCGGTGTGAGCCAGCAGGGGCGGGGTTTCCGGACCTTTGACACCGGTGTTGAACACGAAGAGCCCGCAGGCCCTGAGCAGCGTGGCCATGAAAGAGCCTCCCAACTAGCGCGCTGGAAGCAGCAGTCCACGCGGCCCTCTGTTCATTGGGGCTTGTTGACGCGGTTGCTCTGCGCCTTGACGAGGTCACCAAACGAGTCCTCCACGCACTTCTTCAGGTCCTTGAAGGAGCACAGCAGCACGGTCTGATGGTCGCGCGACACGAGCGGCACCTGGAAAAGCGCACACATGACGACCTGATGGCCCACGACCAAAGCACACGCGCAACCTTGTCTGGCACGCCAACATCCAGCTTGTTGAGCGTGTCGACCACGTGGCCCAGACTGACCACGGGCGTGCCGTCGTCGTACACCTGGTGGAAGGTGTAGTCGCGCAGCAGCTTGAGCAGGTAGCGGTCGCCGGTCTCGGACCACGAACTGTCCCCGTTGAACTCGGGGCGCTCGTTGATGAACCCAAGCTGGTGAAGGTGTGAGAGTGGGACGTTGAGAAGAGCAGCATCAGCGGCAGACCTTTGCGATGAGGCGGAACAGGCGGCCGTTGTCCATCTCGCGGGACAGGTGGCCGTCCAGCACGTCGGCCCAGTCGAGCGCGCCGTCCATCTGCATGCAGATGCGCTGCGACAGCCGCAGCATCACGTCGTCGATGGAGGGCGCGTAGCCGCTGCAGCGGTGCAGTGAGGGTCAACCAAGCACAATCATGCAATAAAAGTGCACCTGGTGCTCTTTGTGGCGAGCAGCAGTAACACAATGTTCTTGAGCTCCGCGCTGTAGTTGGCGCCGATGAAGTCCAGCGAGCGCTGCAAGTTCTGCGCCGCCGCCGCCGACTTGCAGGCCTGCACACATTGCGATGAGTCCTTGCGGAACGGTGGGGTGCTGCTGCGCGCTCACCAGACTGATGACGAGCTTGCCCAGCGCCACGAGGTCCTCCGTCTGGTGCAGCGGCAGCTTGCTGAGATCCAGATGCAACACCTTGACCAGGGCCGCGCGGTTCAGCAGGCTGCCCGATTCACACGACCACGGCCACACTCACATCGGCCACACCGACGCCGTTGATGCGGATGCGATTCTTGCCCGTGACGAGGATCTTGGACGGGTACAGGCAGCGGCAGGCCAGGCCCTCAGCGTGGATGGCGCGCAGCGCGGACGCAAGCTGTGTGGGGGCGAGGCGTGAACCCCAGCCAAGCAAAGAACACGGCAGCTGAACCTGGCAGATGTAGGACCACAGCACGTCCTCCGAGAGCAGCATACCTGGTCGGCACGCGTCAACGCCAATGGGCCAAGCTCCAAAACGCAACGTGGAATGCGGTTCCAAACGCAACCAAGTCGAGGCTGCAACACAGACGGCAAAACACGGTTCCAAACGCGAACACAAACAAAGGCGGGCAGACCCGTGGCCGCGCTGGGAACGAGGTGCGCCGCCTCCAACGTCCTGGAGGCCGGGTGATAGTCGTACACGAACCACATGTGCATGTCGGACAGCTCAGTGCCGTCCACGAGCCTGCAACGAGTAACATGGCGCGGCGTGAGTGACGACGCGATGCAGGGCACGTTTGGAGCGATCAAACAAGCCAGAACATGCAACGTAGCTCGAGCCCCACAGCCGGCGACGCAATGCAGGCTGCCCACACACACACTCACATGGCATCCCGCAGCGTGATCACAGCCGGGTGGCGGACGCGTTTCCAGCGCTCCACCGTGTTCATGATGCCGGGCGTGGCTGCGGGACGCGTTCCATAGCAACACTCAGCAATGAAGTAACACGAAGCACAACAAACAACAGCGGCGCACCCGGTGGTATGGGTCTGTAGCCGCGCAGCGCCCGCAAGCAGTACAGCTGGCCGTCGGTCTGGTGACGGGCGCGGAACACGGGGCTGTAGAAGCCGAAGAAGGTGAGCGTCGTGTCCCGCGTCGGGTCGTCCAGCGGCGTCAGCGCGATGAACGGGCCCACACCGCCGCTCAGACCGCCGCGCAGCCGCAGATCCTGCGCGAGTGTGAGCGTTGCGCGTGTGCAAAAGTTGTGGGCAGGGTGGAATGTGCCTTGTCGCTGGCAGGCTGCATGGAGGCGCGGCGCCTGACGGAGTGCAGCGCGTTGAGTGCTGCACAACAAATATGTGTGTGTGGTGAGCAGAGGTGGCGTGCCTGGCTTCCCACTCGTCGCGCAGCGCAGGACCAGCGCCGAAGGACAGCGGGCCCCGGTAGCCCAAAGGTGCAGTGCCAGCGGCGTTGGCGGGTGTGGAAGCGGTGGTGGTGAAGGCGCCCCCTCCAGCCACCACTGCCGGCAGACCCATGGGCACGGCGCCTGTCCCGCGACCGGGTCCCGATGCCTGGCGAGCGCATCAGCGCCAGCGGCGAGGGCTCGGGTGCACGCACCAGGAACGGCATCGGCA
>CAZYYU010000165.1:0-7283 GCA_964651735.1 uncultured Gammaproteobacteria bacterium
CTTGAGGGCGCGCCATGTGGAGGATGTGGGCACTCGTGGTCGTGCTCGTAGTGTGTGCACAGGCGCAGACACCATCGGCCTACCGCTGGACGCTGGAGCTGCCCAGAACGCCGTGTGACGACGCCACTTGCAACGAGTACGACGTGGTAGGACGCGCCTCGGGCAACGCAACCTCCCCCAGTCACACTTGGACGTAGCAGGGAGACGGACGTGGCGCATGCCCGCTCAACGTCACGGTGGAGCTGGACTACGCTTCCAACGCGCCCCTGGCCGAGGTGCGCTGCGTTGCCAGAGCTCGCGCGCGTGCCCACTGCTGTGTGGTGTGCCCTCCAAGGTGGCGTACTTCCTGGAGTCCCAGCCAGGTGCTGCTGCTGGTTCTGCGTGGATGACTTGTTGTAATGACGCTGCTGTGCAGGCGTGCCCGGCCTCTGCCAAGCGGTGTCAGGCATCAGTGTGAACGGCGTGCGCGACACTACGGTGCGCAGCTTCCGGAGGTGAGGCGTTTCGGGAGTAATGGCTGAGCTGACGGTGCGTGTTCAGCTCCAGACGGGTTGGCGAGGATGGCGTGACAATCGTGGGCCACGACGTGTTTGGTATGCGCGCCAGTGTTTGGGGGCTGTTTGGCGGCGGAGCTTACCGCCTGTTTGAGCAGCGTCGCTGGCACCCACAACCAACCCCACCATCAGCGTGCGCTACTTGTGCCAGGGCGCGCTGTGGGTCAGAGGGGGGGGGGGCGGCTTCGCGCGCTCGGATACGTTGTCTGCTCAACGGTCTCGGTTGCACACAGCACTACAACGTGTTTCTGGAGCTGCGTGTCGTTGCCCACATGTACTCCGTGTCGTTGGTGCTGCTCTCGCAGGTGACGTTGTTGGTCGATGGCAGTGCATCCTTCTCACTGTGTGTTTGGGTGGCAACGCTGCAGCAAGACACGGCAAGCGCCAAAGTGCAGCTCGTGTTTCCCGGCCACCAGCTCAAGGCAACTTGTTGACGGGGCCTCCCTTGTTCCGCGGCCCTCTCTCCTCACATTGCAAGCTTGTTTTGCAAGCAGGAGTCCGATGTGTTCTCTGCGCTGCCTGCCACTGTGCTCGCCCGTGAGTAGTTTCCTTCCCGTTGGCGGCTGCCGTTTGTCTTTGCTGACAGCCACACCGAACAAAGATGCTCCCACCGTCAACGACACGTCGTTTGTGTTTGAGGGCGCCGCGGTCAGCCAGTTCTCGGTTGCGCAGCCCTTTCGCGGTGCGTGCTGCTTCCACTCGGCTCACCTTGTTTGCATGCAGATATCCGCATCCTACAACCTGGAGGTCTACCTCCGCTGCTCCACGGCCTGGTGGTACCCCGGTGTGCATGCCTTGCGCGTTTGCTGCGTCTGCTCTCATCGTGTGTTGTGTTCGGGCACAGAGTCCGCCGTGCTGCGCTACGGCATCATTGGGGGCGCCATCGTCGGTACCACGCCTGTGTTCGCTGCAGATGGGACGCTCAGCTTTTTCCCCCCAAAAGGGGGCATTGCGATCATGGCCGCGGCCGCGTGGTTTGTCGTCAAGCGCTGTATCAAGTACAAAGGTACAGCCCTGTTGCGTTGCGTCGTGCATTCTCAGCCGCTGCCCCGCGCGCGTCAGTCAACAACCGGCTGTATGCCAGCGACATTGACGTGCTGCAGATGGACGACAATGAACTCAGCCCCTAACGGAGGTGCGCGCATGGCAAGGCGCGCGGTGCCCACGTTGTGGCCCAAGGGCGAAGCCCCTTCGCAAACCGCTGTGGTTGAGGTCAAACTTCCTCCGCTGCCGCCCCAGTCGCCTGCGGGAAGCCCGCGACCTGGGGGCAACAGCCCGCGACCTGGAGGCAGCCCGCGACCTGGGGGCAGCAGCCCACGACCTGGAGGCAGCCCGCGACCTGGAGGCAGCAGCCCGCGTCCTGGAGAGGGCCCTCAGCCACCACCGCGACGCGACGATGGCAGCAGACCCCGCACGGCCACTGCCACGGACCCAGCGCCGCGTCCCAGCCCCCGTGCTGCTGCCGCCTTTGACGAGGCGCGCCTTCTGGCTTGTTGTGTCCCCGTTCTGATGGCGCGTGCAGGCTGCAGGAGGAGGCTCTGCTCGGGGGCGAGCTCAGACAATGGGGGACGGAGGCTCTGCGCGGGGGCGAGCTCAGACGCTGCCTGAGCCGCCGCCAGCTTCGCGCGACAGCGGTGTGACGCTGGACGAGGCCCTGCGGCAGGCAGAGCAAGAACGCGCGCAGGGCCACTTCCGCAGGGCACTGGACTGGCTGCTGCCGTTTGCGCGCGCAGACGCCAAGAGGCCTTTGGCGCCCAAGCAGGAACGCGTCGTGGCCAAGTGGTTGTGCACGCTGTACCTGGCCTTGCTGGACTTTCGGCGGGCCCTGCCGCATGCTCAGCAGAACGTGGCGCTCACACAGCAGCTCAGCGGGCCTCGGTCGCGCGACCACGCAAGGGCGCTCAAGGTGCTGTGCACGGTGCACGTTGGGTTGAACGCCTTTGCGGACGCCCGTGCATCCATCACAGCCGCGCTGTCCATCCTGGAGGAGCTGGCAGCGGAGGACGGGCAGCAGCAGCAGCAGCAGCAGCAGCAGCAGCAGCAGGACGAAGCGCACGGAGCAGCATTGCTGGTGCTGGGCGACGTGGACCGCAAGCAGGGGCGCTACAGCGAGGCCCTGGCCACGTACTGTGCTGCTGCTGCAGAGCTGGCCCCGTTCAAGGAGAGCAACGACTACGTGGTGCTCTTGATGAGCATGGCCATATGCTACCGGCAGCTACAGCTGGTGCGGGGGGCCGGCGCCGTGCATTGCTTCGTGCTCACTCTTTTCACCACAAGTGGGACGATGCAGTGGGCTGTCTCAACGAGGCAGTGGAGCTGCGCCGCGTGACGCACGGCGCCGAGCATGCCGAGTACGCCGCCGCACTGTGCAGCCTTGCAGATCTGCTGTCGGACCTCAAGCAGTACGACGCGGCCGTACCGCGGTTTGAGGAGGCCCTTGCCATTCGACGGGCACTGCTCGGTGAGCAGCACCCGCTCACGCTGCGTCTGGTTCGCGATTTGGAGCAGGCTCGCCAAAACTTGGACGCGGTGCTCGCTCAGGAGGCAGCCAAGGAGCAGGAGCGCGCCCGACGGTTGGAGACGCGCAGGCGGGAGCTGTTGGCGCGAGAGGAGGCGCTGCGCATCCAGCAGCAGGCGCTGGAAGAGGCTGAAGTCGTGGAGGAGCGCTGCTGGGAGCTGGAACGCACCAAGAACCTGATGGAAGCGAGGCGACGTGAGGTGGAGGAGAGACGGCGCGAGGCTGAGCGGCGGCGAAAATAGGAAACGGGAAGAGAGGGCTTGTCATGAAGGCTTCTTTGCGGAGCATGTCGCGGGCCCACAGCGGGAACCGCGTGCAGGTGCTGGAGGGCGCCCGCTGCGCTGGCAGGGCACGCTGATGGAGCCTCGTCCGTCAGGTGGCTCCCGTCAACTTCTTCTCAGCCGACGAGCAGCTGCGGGCGCGCTACGAGCGGGCGTTGGGTCGCGAGACGAGGCTGACTGTGTTCTTGGAGGGCGACACTGGCCTGGGCAAGGGTCAGGATGGCGTCGCTGTGCGCGCCTCGCGTTGACTCGCGCACCGCCGCCCAAGGGGAGCTGCTTTGGCGACTGGGTTCGCAGGGCTACGCCACCGCCAGCTTGCCGTTCGTGCCTTGGATGCTGAAGCGCGGCTTTGCTGCCGATGGGCTGGCAGACGCGGCTACGCTGCGCAGGGCGTCCGCAGAGTGGCAGCAGGAGTTTGATCAGCTTGTGGAGCGCACAGCCCGGGGCGCCACAGGACGACCGGTTGGGAGTTTGCACGTGTTTCGCCGGCACTGCAGCTCAGCAACCCGCAGGGCTTGCTGTTTGTGGCACGATCGCCTGTCACCAGCGCTCTGGAGCTTGCACGGCGCGGTCTGGGCGTTGAAGTCTCGCATCAGCTCTCGCTCAAGGGCGAGGATGGGGCACTGATCGCACTTGCAGCAGACGCCCTCAAGGTTGCCCGGCGGGTTGCAGGTGAACCGTCCCTGTTGTTGCTTGCGGCAGCGACCTGCACCCACTATTGCACACCCCCCATCTAGAGAAGCGCTTCAATGAGCCCGCCTCCGAAGAGTCCCAACTACGCGAGCGCCTGATCAACTTGGTGCGCGAGGACGCCGCGCTGCCAGCAGTGGCGTACGCCGCACGCCTGAATACCACGTCAAGCAAACAGGCTGTGGCAGCGCTGCTGGCACTGGTTGGCGTTCCGCAGCCTCATTTCCCGCCGCCGCAACAGCACCAGCAATGAAGTCACATGTCGAGCATGCCCGAGCACAGCGTGAGATGCGCCTGGCGCCCGTTTGCAAAGATGGCGAAGCGCTTCTGGCAGAACGGGCACAGGTCGTTGGCCTGCGCATCTTCGCTCGAGTCCAAGTCAATGTCCTCCAGCACCGCCGCGGCGGACAGTGGCTGAGACGAGCTCCGGGCCATGTTGCTTGTGGGAGCTGCTGACTCGGGGTGCGCGCCCTGGGAGTCACCCGTCCCGCTGCTGCTTGCGGGAGCTGCTGCGTCGCGCGGCCTTTTGCTCGGGCGCGGCGAGGTGCTCTCTTGGCGCAGCTCAACGTCCAGCTCAGCGTCCAGCTCCAGCGGCGGCAACGGCAGCAGGACCGCGGTGCGCAAGGCCGCAGTGCAGGGCAGGGCCGTGGCAACGACATTGGCCGCAGTCAACGCCGCGCATTGCAACAGTTCGGCCTCACTGCGGGCCTTGTCGGCGCCCTTGCACTCCAAGTGTCCGCGTGACCCCGCAGCCGGCAGCACCCACTGGTCCAGGGACATCACCCACACCTCCGCGCCTTGATTTCGCGGCGTGCAGAGGGCCTTCACCAGCACAGCACATCGAAGCAATGTTGTTGCGGGCACGCCCTGCTCTGGCTGGCCTGCGCAGGTCCACTTTCGTGGCGGTGCCTCGGTGCGGGTACGCGCAGGCGGCTGCCGCCAAGGATGCGCCCAAGAAGAAGAAGGGCGACAAACCCAAGAAGGGCCCGGGCGACTTCAACGTGGACAAGATGTGCGGCGCGTTTTTGCTCGCCCGACACGGCCTCACGCCCGTTTGCTGCGCAGCGGCAAGGCCCTCGGCATTGATATGGACAAGCTGAAGCCCGAGAACATGGAGCCTTGGGTGCAGGAGGAGTACGAGCGCGTGTTTGTGAAATCCACGGGGCTGGTGGTGCACGAGCCCAAGCCTGCTGGACAAGAGGACCGCAAGCACTTCAAGGTGTGTGCTGCTGGCTGCTGTTGCTGCTGCAGTCGCCGCCAGGCGCAGCCTCCTGACGGATGATGGGTTGTTGCAGCTGGAGCGTCGCAGGCGCATCAAGGAGAACAATGAGCGCAAGACGCTTGGCATCCTGGACTGATGGGAAGATGGAGAAGCGGCCCAGCATGCGCGTGATGATCACGATGCGACCGGCGCACGATGCAGGATAAACATCGTTGCGTGCAGCAGTGGTCCGCCCATGGAGCACCAGTATCACAAGCCCGTCGACCGGGTGATCCAGAGCGAGCAGCACATTGAGCGGTGGCACAACAGCAAGTCCTTCGACAAGCTCATCGCCTTCATCACGCGCTGCAGCGACGCCGTCAAGGGCAAGCGCATCAGCGAGTGTGCCCAGGGCTCGGCCATCGTCGGACGGGTGCTGGCCATGCTGCAGGTTCGTGTCCGTTCGCGCCTCAGCAGTGCACCGCCGCTGACGGGGCCAGCAGACCATGGAAAGCTGGCTGGAGGAGTTCCCTCCCATCCCGCAGCCACAGCGCTTCGGCAACAAGGCGTTCCGCCAGTGGTACGACAAGGTGGCGGCCAACGCGCTGCCGCTGTGCGAGGCAGGTGCGTCGGTGGTCTTCCCCCCTCCCTTGGCTGCCTCCCGCCACGCCCACACACCGACGCCACCTTTGCAGTGCTGCCGGAGGACAAGAAGGGCGCGGCCATCGAGCTAGCCGTGTATTTGGAAGGCTGCATCGGCAACTCCACACGTCTGGACTACGGCACCGGCCACGAGACGGCCTTTGTGGTGTTGCTGCTCGTGCTTGATGAGCTCAAGCTGTTTGCGCCCGACGACTACCAATGCGTGCCGCTGAAACTCTTCGCCGCCTACTTGAAGCTTGTGCGTGCCTTTCAGCGGCGCTACATGTTGGAGGCACGTCTTGAGTTTGCTCTTGTTCCTGTGCGCACTCTGACCGCTGCTGGTGGGGTTCCTCTCAGCCCGCTGGGTCTCATGGCGTGTGGTCGCTGGACGACTACCAGTTTCTTCCCTTCTTGTTTGGCTCTGCACAGCTCTGCAACCAGAACACCATCAAGCCTCGGCAGGTCCTGAATCAGGAGACTGTCAAGCAGCTCAAGGATGAGTATTTGTATTTTGCAGCCATCGACTACATCTTCGTGACCAAGGCCGGCCCGTTCTTTGAGCACTCGCCTGTGCTCTTCGACATCTCCAACGTGGGTGAGCAGCTCTCTTGTCTTGCTGCTCTTCCCCCCGCTCACCACCATCAGCCACGTGGGACAAGATCAATGGCGGCATGTTCAAGATGTACAAAGTGGAGGTCTTGCCGTCGCGCTCTTGCTTGGCTTGCCCTGGGGCTCACTTGAGGGGCGTGTCTCAAGGTGTTGGGCAAGGTTCCCATCATGCAGCATCTGGCCTTTGGCTCGCTCTTTGTCTCTCCGCTGCAGTGAGCGAGTCATGAACTCGGCCTTTTGCATTGCAGCAGACACCGCCACGCGGGGCCCTGGCCAGCAGAGTCAACCGCTCTCCGACGTGCTGTCCTGCTGCTCGTCACTGTGCGACTGGTGGTCCTCGACGCCTGGGCCGCCGAGGCCGGCTTGCAGCTGGCGCACTCGCTCTGCCACGAACTTGGCTTCGTTGCCGCGACGCTCGCGCTTCTTGTCCCCCGCTGCCCCAGCGCCGCGCGTGCGGAAGGCCTTGGCCGTGCCCATGTCGGGGGGAGGAATTGGAAGGCCGCGGCGCTCGTACTCGCGCAACAGCTCCGCCAGCAGCACTTTCTGGGCGTCGAGCCGGCTCAGCTTCCGAGTGCGCCGTGCACCATCCATGCGGAACCACTATGAGTGCATTGCCGCCCTCCGCCGCGGTGGAAGCTTTTGTTGGGCGAGTGCGCGAAATTCACGTCCGGCGAAGATGGGTCTGTCCGTCACGGCCTTACTGTTGTGCCTACCGTTGATCGGGGCATTGATCGGAGCCTCCGCCACCCGAGCCCACACGGTGTCGGCGTCGCTCAATCACGACGTTA
>CAZYYU010000166.1:0-7281 GCA_964651735.1 uncultured Gammaproteobacteria bacterium
CCTTCTTCTCTGTGGTCTTCTTTTCTTGCTTGTGGGGGTGGGGGGAGAGGGGTGGGGGGGGGTGGGCGTGGCGGCCGCTCCGACAGGCGCACGCTCTTCTGCTCGCGGCAGCTGCTGCTGCAGAGCGGCGGCAACCTGGCACTCTTGTACTCGGACGAGGACGGCACCAACGCCGCCACACCGCCCCCCGATGCGGTGCGTGCGTTGCCGTGTGTGTGTGTGAGCGGCCATCGGCCCACGCTTGGTTGCACACGCAGAGCCAGTGCTCGGTGGACGCCGTGATCGGCTGGAGTGTGGGCGTGTGCCTGTTTGAGCTGCACACCGGTGTGACGTGCTGCTGGTGGTCCCGTTTCGTTGACTGACGGTCCGTGTTTGTCTCTGGCAGGGCAAAGCCTGCGCGATGCGGCGTCACTGATGCGCGAGCCGCTGAAGACGCTGCGGTCCGTGCGCAGGACGCAGTGGGCTCCGGAGATGCTGCACTTTGTGGCGTCGCTGCTGAGCGAGGGCCGAGTGCGCGAGCAGGCAGTGCGGCAGTGGCGCCAGTGCGCGTGGTTTGCGGGCCTGGACTGGGGCCGCGCCGAGGCCGGGCGCATGGACACGCAGGATGGGCTGTTGGAGCACATCGACGCCTTCACCAGCTGCCTGCAACCTCAGCCCGCCAACGCAGCCGACATTGATGCTCAGACCTTTATCTCACCGGCTCGCAGCGCTGGACTGCGCGGCGACACCCTGCACTTGTGAGTTGTGACGAAGAAAAAAAAAGCACACAACGGTGGTGGGAGGGCCGAGAATGCGCCCAGTTGCCTCGCAGGGCAACAGCTCGCTCTCCGTCGGGCAGGAACCCAGCGGTTGGTTCGGGCCCGCGCAAAAGCCCACCGGCCAGCCGCCGCGGGTTGGTGGTGCAGTCGGACTGCGCCTGCTCCCACCGCCTTCTCGCGAGCACGAGAACCGCCACAAAGAAGACGAAGACGACCACGACCACGACCACGACCGCGGAGACAACCACGAAGAAGACCAAGAGTACCACGAGGAGCAAGAGGAGCACGAGGAGGAGGAGGAGGAGGAGGAGGACGACGACGACGACTTCGACGACCGCGAGGACGACGCCGCCGAGCCAGCCGGCAAGCGCGCCGCCACAGACGCGCGTGATGACGACGTGAGGAGCCCTGCTGCCAAGAACCGCCGCACCAAGCCGGAGACGCTGTTGAAGTTGTGGATCGGCCTCGGCCATCCTGCGGACGCGCTTCAGTTCTCTGCCGACAGCGCGCAGTGCGTACCTGCGTGCGTGCTGCGCCGGTGATGGCCGCTCACCCGCCACCGCCAGGTACTATTGCGGCATCTGCAAGGACGTGTGGCGCACTGCGCTGCATTCTGGACAGCTGCGTCAGCACTGTATGCGGCTGCGCCACGTGAGGCTCGCCCGCGCCATGAACGTGCCCGGAGTCGGCAGCACCGATGCCGGCCGCAGTGTGTTGCAGGAGCGCAACGCGGCCATGATGAAGACGTGGATGTCCCTCGGTCATTCGGAAGACGCGCTTCAGTTCTCGGAAGATGGCACACAGTGCGTCGCCTGGTGCACTGTGTATTGCTCGCTCACCCTCCCCTCGCCGCCGCCAGGTACTTTTGCTGCATCTGCAATGACCAGTGGCGTTCTCTGGCGCAGATGTGGCAGTTGCGCCGACACTGCATGCAGCAGCGCCACTTGAAGCTAGCCAACGCCCTGGACGTGCTGGGTGCCGCCACTGGCGAGGATGCTGGCGGCGGTGCGGACAGGAAGAAGAAACGCGCTGCTGCGCCCAGCAAGCGTGCCAGGGATGGCGACAACGACGACGATGGCGACGGCGACGATGGCGGGGAAGATAACGACGAGCGGCTGGCGGACCTCGGCGTTGTCCAGCAAGCCCTGGTTGCTGACGCGCCGCCGCCGCCGCCGCCGCCGCCTCCTCCTGAGAAGCGCGCGCGGCGAAGGAGCCGCTCTGCCAAGGCGCCTCGCCGGGCCAACCCCATGGCGCTGGCCAAGGCGTGGACTGACCTTGGCAACGCCGCAGACGCGCTGCAGCTCTCTGACGACGGGACCAAGTGAGCCCCTCATGTGCTGTGGTGGCGGTGCCCGCTCAGAGTCCCGCTTGCCAGGTTCTATTGCTGCATCTGCAAGGACAAATGGCGTACGGCGTCAGCGGTTGCAAGGCTGCAAAAGCACTGCATGCGGCAGCACCACTTGGAGCTGGCCCGTGCCTTGGACGTGGTCCCTGGGAATGGCGTCACGGACGCCGGCCGCACGGCGCTGCAGCGTCGCAACGCATCGCTGGTCGGGATTTGGACCGGCCTCGGCTACTCAGTCGATGCTCTGCAGTTCTCCAGCGATGGAACAAAGTGCGTCCCCGTGTGCTGCGCACGGTCCCTCCGCTCACTCCCCCGGCGCCAGGTACTACTGCCGCATCTGCGACGACTCCCATTGGCGCGCGGCGGCCGAGACTGGGCAGCTGCGGCGACACTGCTTGACTCAGCGCCACCGCGAGGCAGCCCGAACCCGCAAAGCCGCCGCTGGCGCCGACGCCGGAGCGCAGGGCGGTGGTGGTGGTGGCGGTGATGGTGAGGGTGGGGCAGCAGCCCAGCCACTGCCCAAGCAGGATGACGACGACAAGGACGACAAGGACGACAAGGCGCTTGTGGACTGTCTTCTGGCCTTTAGCGATGTCGGCCGGCAAGCGTCAAAGGAATGAGAAGGGGAAAAAACCCGTAGCTCACGGAGGGTTTGTTGGCGCGGTCGAGTCAGTGACGCGGCTGCTGCAACAGGCTTGGTTGCGCGCCCCGCTTGCACCTTTTTTTTTCCGCGGTCCTCGCCAGCCACAGCACAGCAAGGTGGCATCGGTCGAGTCAGCGGTGCCTGGTCGGCGGGTCCTACCTGATCATGAGCGAGCCCGGGGCGTCGGACGACGGACCGCAGCGGCCACGTAGCGGCAGCCTGGCGGGCGTGGCCAAGCTTGCGGGCGCGTTGCTGCGCCGGGGCTCCGTGACCAAGGTTGAGCGTGGCTCCGACGGCGACAACGTGGAAAGCAGCGGCGGGGCTGGCTCGGACCGCTCTCGTGGCAGCAGCCGGGAGATGTCGCGCGAGGCCTCGCGCGAGCCCAGCCCGCGGAACAGCGTTGAGGAGGCCAACAGCAACATCTTGCCGCGCGTGCACGTCACGCTGGAGGAGAGCGATTCTGCAGCGCCAGTGGCCACGGTGCAGGAGGAGGAAGCCATGACGCCGGCTCGGCGCCGTGCAGACTCTTTCCGCAAGCTCATCTCGAAGCGGGGCAGCGTGAGCAACGTGAGCAACGGTGCGCTGCATGGTTCTTGCCATTTGCGCGCTCTCGCTAAAACGACGACGTGGTGTCGCGCGCAGCACCGCCCTCGCCCACAGTGTCGCGCGCTCTGGGAGTGTCCCCCGGTGAGTGAGGCTGCCTTTTCCCCCTTTTGGCTCACAACTCGCTCAGCACCGTCGCCCACTGCGTCGCCGCTGTTCGGGCGCCGCTCCGTGAATGCCAGCCCTGTGGCGGCCTCTGCATCCACGGGTGGCGTGGCCAGCCTGGCCAGCTCCAGCGACGAGGGCGAGCACCACGGGCCTGTGCTCAAGAGCGGGACGCTGCTGTTCGCGGACGCGCGCAAGAAGCTCAAGTCGCACGTCTTCACGCTGACGCCGTGGTCGCTGGCGCAACAAGACGACGCGGGCACGCGGCAGCCCATGCGCGAAGTGATTGCGCTGACGCTGGAGCGCGCCACGGCGGGCTTGCCCAACGCCTTTTGCCTGCTCAACACGGCGGGCAAGAAGGTGCTGCTGGGCTGCGAGGATGAGGGCCAGCTGCACGAGTGGGTGCTGCTGATCAACGGGACCTGCGTGCTGTTCCACGACTCGCTGGGCGTGCTGAGCCACCAGAGTCGCGTGAAGCTGATGCGCGACCACTTCCTGGAGCGGTACAGCGGTGGCACCGCCAAGCGCGAGGACGAGGAGTGGCAGTACCGCAAGTCAGGAGCGGTGCTGCTGCAGGACGAGGGCGGGGAGCCCAGCACGTACCAGTGGGACGGGCTAAACTTGGAGCACGTGGACGGCCCCAACCACGGCAAGGGTGTGTGGGACGGCCTCACGCTGTCCTGGTTCCCGCTGGAGGGCATGGAGCTGGGCTATGAGCGCGCCGCTGCAGTGGCTGCAGCCGCAGCGGTGGCAGCGGCTGCAGCTCTGTCTCCTGCCACGCCGGGCACGCGACGCAAACTGTCCAAGAAGAAGGGCGGCACCAAGCGGGGCACCAAGTCCGAGGCTGAGGCTGCGCCTGAGACGCCGTCACCGACTGCTGCTGCTGCTGCTGCTGCTGCTGCAGAGCCGGAGCGCCCTGTTGCTGCTGCGGCGTATGCGGAGGCGCCGTCCATGCGCTTCCTGTGGTCTGCAGTGGACAACTCCTACTCGTGGCTGGAGGGCACGCACGTGGTGGCCGATGACGCGCGCAACTGGAAGTGGTCGCGCCACTTCCTCACCAAGGTGCACGGCATTGGCCACTGGATCGCAGAGGGAAGCGTGCCGGCGCCGCTGGTCATGCTGCTGCAGATGATGCAGTATCAGCGGGTGGGCTTTGACGGCAGCAGCAGCACCAGCAGCGGCAGCAGCAAGCATGCCAGCACGGACGCCCTTGCCGCCGCCAAGGAGCCTGCGACTGCTGACAGTGATACGGTGCGCTTCGCCGCCGAGGTGGACGCAGAGGACGGCGGCGCTGCCAAGCCGGCGACCAAGCACAAGACGGGCAAGAAGAAGCGGCACAAGGACGGCGCGCTGGCTGATGATGGCACCGGTGCGGATGCCAGCGCCCAGCACGACGATCCTGAGCACAACAAGTCCACCGACTTGCTGCCCACCAAGGCCAAGGTGAAGCGCAAAGGCCACAGCCGGGCCGCATCGCGCAAGCTGTCCAAGGACAGCGCCGTGGTGGCCTCTGGCGTTGACGCGTCGCTGCTGAGTGCTGCGCTGGAAGAAGCGCAAGGCGGCGCGGATGGTGGTGCCCCAGCCGAGGCTGCGTCCGTGCTCAAGGTGAAGCGCAAGGGCCACAGCCGGGCCGCGTCTCGCAAGCTGTCCAAAGACAGCGCCTTGGTGGTGGCAGAAGCGTCCCAGCTGAGCGCTGTGGAGGGTGTAACGAGCGAGCAGCCGCAGGGGAATGTAGAGTGATGAAAAGTTTGGGCGTGTGTGGAGGGGTCCGCAGCCAACCAACCAGGCAGCCGACCATGTTCAACATGTTTCAGTTTGCCACCAACAATGTGTTCGAGAGCAAGTTCAAGGCTGGTGGCGGCCGGCGGCAGCGGCGCTTGTGCTCACTGCGTGTGCTCCAGGTCCACAGCATGGCCATCAAGGGCAGCGTGGAGCTCGACGACGGTGGAAAGATCCTGTTGCCTCCTTCGGCGCTGGACTTTTTGTCGCGGCTGCAGATCAGCTGGCCCGTGTTCTTCCACGTGCGCAACCCGGCCGGGGGCCGGTCCACGCATTGCGGGGTGCAGGAGTTCACGGCGGAGGAGGGCACGTGCAACATGCCGTACTGGATGATGCAGCAGCTGGGCTTCAAGGAGGGCTCCATCGCGATCATTCGGCAGACGAACATGGCGCGGGGCACGTTTGCAAAGATTCAGCCGCACTCCAAGGTCAGCTGGTTGGGCGGGAGGAGGGGGAGGCGCCGCTTGACCTTGCTTTTTTGTTCGCAAAGGACTTTCTGGACATTTCGAACCCACGCGCCGTGCTGGAGAAGCACCTGCGGGACTACTCTTGCATGACCAAGGGTGACGTGTTCCAGTTCACGTACGCCAACAAGAAGTACGCCTTCAACGTGCTGGAAGTGCGGCCAGGTGGGGTTTTTGGGGGAGAGAAGAGAAAGGTTGTTTTGCCGCGCCCACTTCTCATCTGACCCAGGAAACGCTGTGTCGCTGATTGAGACGGACATGAATGTGGAGTTTGCGCCGCCGCTGGACTATGTGGAGCCAGAACGACCAGCGGCGGCAGTGCAAGGTCGTCGTCATCACCATCACCGTTGCCGTCGCTATTGTTTTGACGAGCAGCTGTGCAGCGGCCCAACAGCCGCAGGTTGTGGGCGGGGCGCTGGAGCCGGACGTGCATGTTGTGCCCAACACGGAGATGGCCCTGCGCTCGAGCGCCACCGACCTCAGCAGTTGCGTCCTTGTGTCCTGTGTCTTGCCCCGCCGCCGCTGCTGAGTGTGTTGGCAGCGGGCGGCGTGCGGCTGGATGGCAAGCGCCCCAAGACGGACGGCACGCCCGCGGCCGGCGCACAGCCGCCCCCGCTTCGCACGCGGCTCACGCTGGGCACGCCGGCCATGCCTCACGCTGCTCCAGAGGCCGCCAAGCCCGCTGCTGCCCCTGCCCCTGCTCCTGCTCCTGCTGCTGCTGCTGCTGCTGCTGCTCCCGCCACAAGTGCGAAAGGCGCCGCGGCCGCGCCAGCATCTGGCGACGACTATTGGGCCAAGCTGGGCGGCGGCAACAGCCTCAAGCCGAAGAAGAAGTGAATGATTGACAGTGAAATTCCGCGGACCTGTGACAGGGGGCCTGCTGCAGCGTGTGGTTCTGATGGACTGCTATCCGCTGACGCCGGATCGCGTCAAGGCGCTGGCTGACTTGCGTGGTGCGAGGGTGGCAGTTGCGTTTCGCTTCTCAGCAGTGCGGGCGCAGCGCTCCTGGCCAACGCCGATGAGCAGGCCCGTGCTGTGCTGGCCAAGGAGGACCCGGTGGAGCTGGAGGACCTGGAACTGGTCAGGGTGCTCAAGTCGCGGAAGTGGGACGTCGAGGTGCCTGAAGTGGAGTGGCAATGCATCCCTGACGCCTGCACAAGGCGGCGTACCAGCGCGTGCTGGCCATTGCTGCGTGGCATGCAAAGGTGGCAGGAACGCGAGACCTGCATCACGACTACTTCCGGGTTGGTTCGCTGCCACGTGGGCACTCCTTGTCTGACAGGGGCCCCCTGGCGCGCAGCGCACCGTGCCACAGTACATGCGGGGCACCACCAAGGCCGGGTATCCGCTTCTCTGGATGCGAGTGCACACAGCCCCCGGAGACCTGCTGAGGGCTGTGGGCGGCGAGGAATCCGTGCTCAACCACCACGTGGTGGAGCAGCAGAAGGTGATGGAGTTGTTTGTTTGTTTGGTGCAACGACGCTCACCATGAAAGCAGATGGTGCAAGCACTACGCTCCATGACCATGCAGGCGGTGTGTGTGTGTGTGTGTGTGTGTGTGTGTGTGTGTGTGTGTGTGTGTGT
>CAZYYU010000167.1:0-5511 GCA_964651735.1 uncultured Gammaproteobacteria bacterium
ACACACACACACACACACACACACACACACACACACACCACCCCCCCCCCCCCCCACACACACACCACACCCACCCACACACACACACCCCCCCCCACACACACACACACACACACACACACACACCGCAAACCACACACACACCGGCGCCCCACGCGGCCAGGCCCCCGGCCGCCAGCTGCTTCTTCTTCAGCTTGGCGTCCGCCACGTTGGTCAGCGACCCCTCTTCGCGCTGCTTCTCCGCCTCCTCGAAGGGATTCTGCCCGAAGCAGGGGGTTTGCAAACCGGGGCGCGCAGATGTACACTGCAGCACACACACACTGCACACACACACTGCACACACTGCACACACACTGCACACACTGCACTGCACACACACTGCACACCTGTTTGTAGCTGCGATCGATGCGCTTGCGCAACGCCACGTAGTCCTGCACTGCAATCAAACTTCCCCCCAAACAATGCACAAGCAAGCAAGCGAACCTCACGCAGCAGGTCGACCTGCTCGTGCACCGCAGCCAGTGACGCGGTGATGGTCACGAAGAATTCGTGCTGCAAAAGCGTGTTTAAAAAAATACAACAAAAAATACAACAAAAATACAAAAAAAATCCCACACCTGGTTGTCCACAATGTCCTGCAGCATCTTGGGCGTGTAGGGTCGCGGGTTGCGCGCCGAGCTCAGGTACAGCTCCAGCTCGTCGATGCGTTGGCGGCACTCTTGCATGCGCTGGAGAGTTTTGTTGGGGCGCATCATTTTTGAGAGAGAGAGAGAAACCATGATAATTGCCCGGACAAACGGCAAACAACACACAATGAGGGCCACCTTCTCGAAAGTGTGCGCCAGATCACGAAAGTACTCCGATGGAAGCGATTGCTCCTCCTGAGTCTTCTGCTCGTAGTACGTGTGTGACACCAGCCCCTGCCATTCCATCATCGCGGTCAGGCAGAAGCCACACAACAAACAACCAAACAAACACCAACAAACAAAAACCTTGAGCAGGAAGTAGGCCGTCTCCGCGCCGCGCAACTCCTTGTTCACGGCCGCACGAAACTCCTGCACCTTCTCGTACTGGCGCTCCAGATGGTCCATCCACTCGTCGAGCTTGGACTCCACCGTCTGTTGCGGGGCGTCGTCACCCACAAACCCAGGCAAAGGAGCTCTGCGCAGCGCCAACCTTCAAGTCACGCGCCAGTTGCGGAAGCGGCGCGGCCAGGTGCCGCTTGTTGTTCTCGATCACAGCCTTCTCGTGCTGGAACCGCTTCTCCACGCCCTCCAGCGCCTTCTTGACCTGCACCGGCGCGCCGTGAGCGGCAGCAGCGGCAGCAGCAGGAGACTGCGGGTGGCCGCCAACCTCGGGCTCCATCTCTGCGTAGCGCTTGCTGCCCTTGAGTTCACCGATATTCTGCACGGCGTTGCCGCCCGTGCCCACAGTGCCCCAGCCAACGGGAGCTGCCCCAGTGCCTCCGGCGGCAGCGCCCCAGCCTCCAGTCCCCGCAGCGGCGCCTCCACCGCCCGCTCCGCCCCCGCCACCCGCTCCTCCGCCTCCAAACGTCCAGCCGGTGTTGGCGGTGCCGCCCGTGCCAGAGCCCACACCCCACATCGCGCCCCAGCCCCCCGTGGGCACTTGTTTTGAACGCGCCACAGGGGCCGCCGCGCGATGCGATGAAGTCCGTGCTTGCCGACCAGCTGCGCGCGTTGGACTCTAGCCTGCCGGCACCACAGCAGCAGCATCAGCAGCAGCAGCAGAAGAGGAAGAAGCGCGCGAAACGTGCTCGCCTGCCCGAGGAGCGTGACGGCGATGAGGGACGCGGCGGCGGGGCCCTGGTGCGGCGGCGGGCTGAGCAGCAGCGCGAGCAGCAGCAGCGTGAGGCGCGTCTGGAACGCAACGTGGAGCGGTTGCTGGCGCAGCAGACTGCCGCAGGGGCGGACGCCAAGGCCGCTGCTGTGTTGAAGTTAGTACGTGACACGGGCTCGCTGAGGCGGCACGCGGTCCCCGAGGCGCCCAAGAAGAAGGGGCCAGCCTCGGACGATGAGGAGCAGCCCTTGTCTGATGAGGCCGGGGCAGGCAGCGATGCCGAGGGTGCAGGACGCGCACAGGACGAGCATCTGCAGATGCCAGACCTGTCGCTCTTCACCAAGGAGGACTCTGAGGAGCCGTTTGAGATCTACCGGTTCCCTGGTGAGCGCGCGCAGGCCTTTGGTGTGTGTGTGTGTGTTGGGCTGACGACGAGAGAACCAGACGCCGAGTAACAGTAAACGCGCGGAGACGAGGGGTTTGTTGCGCGGCCGCGGCATCATGGACGAGCACTACCGCTTGGGCGCCTGGCAGACCAAGGTTGCGAGATGCCGCCGCAAACGCGCGCGCTGCTGACGCCCTTTGCAAGCCCGGCGAATACGGTTGGCTTGCACGCGTGTCCAGCGCCAGCACAGCGGTGCACGTGGACCGCCCAGCCATCTCGCACGCTGCCACCTTCGAGGGAGACCCCACTGCGTACCTGGCCAGGGCCAAGGACGACCCCGCGCTGGCGCTGCAGCTGCGCAACAAAGTCAAGGTCGCCGCGCCGCCGTCGTTTGCCGCTGGGCGCTGACTCCTTGCCCTTTGCAGAAGTGCGGCGTGTGTCAGAAGCCCAACGCCTTCACGCTGGCCGTGTGCAACGGATGCAGGTGCCGTGGCGGCGCGATGCAAGGTGCTTGCTGATCTGCTGCCACAGCAACGACCTCAAGACCACGCCCATCTCCTACACGCACAACATCTTCTCGTCGTTTGCCTACGGCATCAGCAAGGGCCCGTTCCCCTTCACCATTTCCATTCGGCACGAGGACGATGCCTTCATCGTGTTCGATGATCTACTCTCGCTCACCCGGTAGAGGCGCGTGGCCCCTCCAACACGCTGTCTCTGACCCAGTGCGTGGTAGGTGCCACCTCAACGTGATTCCCACGTCCTGTTACGTGCCCGACTGGACGGGCCTGCTTGCCAACCCCAAGGCTGCGCTGGCGCTCATCGATCGCATGTTTGAGCTGTGCTGGTCAGGTGCTGCAGAGTTGGTGTTTGCTCGCTCGCTCGCCCCCTCAGACTCTTTCAGTGGTGGAGCAGCAGTTTTGGCCGCTGCGCAGCTCGCTCTTCGCCGGCCAGCTGCCCAGCAAGGATGCTCTGCGGCAACACGTGTGTGCGGGCTTCAATTACCCGCCCTCGCAGTACCAGCTGCATCTGCAGTTCATGGTGCCCCCTTTTCTGCCCTTCCAGTGGCTGGCCTGCCTCAAGGGCGTGCACTTCACGCCGGGTCGTTTCTTCCCCTTTGAGTACGTGCGCGCTGTGCTGAGCGCAGAGGGCCCGCGCTTCGCGTGGGTGGAGGACGAGTCCACCATCGAGCAGCTCATCCAATTCTACGAGGCAAGCGAGCGAGCGGTTCTGCGCTGCCTCTCACGCCCTGCATGCAGGAGCGCCATGGGATCGACTACAAGCAGATGCACGCCAAGGCCTACGAGCGCTATCTCCAGTCGCATCAGGCGCTGGCCAACTGGGACCCGCGGCACTTTGAGGGCTGCGCGGTGGGCACGCAGTTCACGCCATTTGACGCGACCCAGGTTGGCGCGGGGGGCGGTATGTGCTGGGTCCCTCGCCTGACGACATGCAAAGGCTCCAACAGCGCTGGCCAATGTGGACGCCGTGGCAGCCAGTGACAAGATGGCGCTCCAGTCATACGGACGGCCCTACGACGCGTCCGGCAAGCCCACTGGCACCTACTACGGTGCGTGCGTGCTGCCATTGGATGCCGTTGCTGACGGACGCACCCCTCGCAGGACACGCAAAGTCGTCAGTGATGCCCGGGCTGCAATGAACGCCTCGCAACAAAAAAAAACGCTCACCGCATACAGTTCCACAATGGTGCGCGTTCGCCGTCGTCGTCCGAAAGAAGACGCGCGGGGCGCTGGCGTCGTCGTCGCCCTTGTGTTGCCGCCGCGTGTTTGTTTTCCCTTGCTGTGCCCTGTGAGGCTCGCGCGCCGGTTGCGCGGGCCCCTGCACCCCCTCACGAGGCAGCGCCCGCGACGAGCCAGCCCCGTGCGATGACCAGGCAGCGCCGCGAGAAACTGGGGCGCCCGGCCGTGAAGCGCTTGGCGCGGACCGTGGTTGCGTCCGGGGCCGGTGGTTGGGCCCCACCTCACCGGGTTGCGTGCTGCGACGCGAGCTCAGGGCCTGCGCTGCCTGCGTGCATGGGTTTTTTTCCCCGCGCTGCACGGCTCGAGTTCGTCGCGTGGAAGGCTGTTTGTGGCTCGCGCGCGTTGTGTGATGCGTTTGGGAGGCGCGCGGTCCTCCTTTTTTCCCTTGCTCGCTCTTCGCGTCGATCTCGCTGCATGTTTGCTGGCTGGCGCGGCCCCGCTTGGCTGCTTGCCCTTGCTCGTTGCACGCAGCCTCATCCCACAACGCTCTCACGCTGCTTTTGCGCGCAGCCGGCAAAGAAGGGAGGAGCAGCTTCCACCACCAAGAAGGCGCCGGCGGCGGCCCCCAAGATCACCAAGGTGCGCGCTTGTCGCGCTGTTGCTGCGCTGCCTGACGCGCCCACCCACCCCAGACCGCCGGCAAGGCCAGCAGCGTGGATGACAAGGCCAAGAAGGTCGCCAGCAAGCGCAACCCCTTGTTCAAGTCGCGCCCCAAGGTGTTCGGCATCGGAGGCGACCTGCGCCCCAAGGGCTCGCGCAACATGTACCGGTTCGTGCGCTGGCCCAAGTACATCAAGGTCCAGAGGCAGAAGCAGATCCTCTTGAACCGCATCAAGGTCTGCTGTTTGTTGCGGTGCTGGTGACGCCCACTCCTCACCCTTGTCGCGCACAAAAAAAAAGGTGCCCCCGGCGATCAACCAGTTCCGCCACACCCTGGAGAAGAACCACGCGGCCGAGCTGTTCCGCCTGCTTGGCAAGTACAAGCCCGAGACGAAGCAGGCCAAGGCGGCCCGTCTGCTGGCTGAGGTGCGGCAGGCTCTTCTCTTTTGGCTGCGTTGCTCTCTTCGCTCATCCTGCATCGCGCGCAGGCCAAGGCCCGCACGGAGGGCAAGCAAGTGCAGAAGAGCAAGCCCGACGTGGTGCGCGCTGGTCTGAACACGGTGACGAAGCTGGTGGAGCAGAACGAGGCGCGCCTGGTGGTCATTGCGCACGACGTGGACCCCATCGAGCTGGTTGTGTGGCTGCCCACCCTCTGCCAGAAGAAGAACGTGCCGTACGTCATTGTGAAGGTGCGCGCCGCGCGCGCTTGCCTTGCCTGTTCTCTGCTGCTCATCCTTGCCTTGGCAGGGAAAGTCGCGCTTGGGACAAGTTGTCGGCAAGAAGACGTGCGCTGTGCTGGCCCTGACCACCGTCAAGGCGGAGGACCGTGCTGTGCTGGCGCAGGTCTGTTTTGTTTTGCCTTTTTTTTGGTGTTGACCCCCCCTCTCTCTCTCAGTTGGCTGAGGTTGCCAAGAACAACTTCAACGACCGCTCTGCATTCTTTCGCAAGACCTGGTGCGTGCCTTGTTG
>CAZYYU010000167.1:5611-7273 GCA_964651735.1 uncultured Gammaproteobacteria bacterium
TTGTTGCTTGCTTGCTGTGCCTCACGCGCTGCGTGTTCAGGGGTGGCCTCGGCTTCGGTGTCAAGGCCAAGCACCGCCGTAACGCTCGTGAGAAGCTGGCTCGCGACCAGGCCGACGCCAAGAAGGCCATCTCGAAGCTCGACAAGTAAAAAGGGAGCCTGATTGTGGAGAGAGGGAGGGAGGGAGGGTCGTGTGACCAACAACCCACCACAACCAACTGCTGCTGGGTCTGACAAAGCCAAGGAGAAGCTCGTTTGCTTTGCCGTCGTCTGGGTGTGTCCTCGAGACGGTAAGGGCCCTGGAGCAACCTCCCGTCGTCGCGGGCGTCGTGGAGGCCTCTTTTTTTTGGTTGCTTTCCCCCCAAGCCGACGCGGGCCGTGCGCAGCCAAGGTTGAGGCACCATGTCAGCGGGAGGGGACCAGCGGCCGTTCCCAACGCGTCAGGTTCTTGCCATCTACAAGCAGAAGCTCAAGGCTGGTGCGTGGCTGCGGTTCCGCCTCAAGCGGCGTGCAACGGGGCCTCACCGCGCTCTGTCTGCAGCCCAGAAGGTGCGTCCATGGAGACTCGCATGCCAGGGTGGGCCTCAACCGCTGTGGCTTGCAGGGCCACAACCTGCTGAAGAAGAAGAGTGACGCGCTCACCATCCGCTTCCGTGCCATCCTGCGCGAGATATTGCAGGTGGCGTGCGCCCACACGGGCACGGGAGGAGCTTGCCTGACGCCGCCCCCTTGCAGATGAAGGAGCAGATGGGCGCCAACATGAAAGTGGCCTCCTTCTCGCTGGCCGAGGCTCGCATGGCCTCGGACTCCAACTTCACGCAGCAGGCCCTGGAAACTGTCGAGAGCAGCTCTTTCAAGGTGGCTCTTCACTTTGTTCGAGGGAGTTGTTCTGAGCCAGAACAACAACAGTTGCGCACCGACACTGAAAACGTGGCCGGCGTGTTTCTGCCCATCTTCAAGATTGAGAACTCGGGCAACAACTTCTTTGAGCTGATGGGATTGGGCCGCGGCGGCACCGAGATACGCAAGTCGGTGAAGCACTACGAGCGGGCGTTGGAGGTGCTGGTGCAGCTGGCGTCGCTGCAGACGTCGTTCGTCACGCTGGACGAGGTGCGTTGCGCAGCTTTGGTGATTCGGCGCTGCTCAAGACGGGCGTTGGTTGCAGGTGATCAAGATCACCAACCGCCGCGTGAACGCCATTGAGCACGTCATCATCCCGCGCTTCGAGCAAGGCATTCGCTACATCAACTCTGAGGTCGAGCGTCTCTGTGGGGTTTGCGCCTTGTTGCTGACGCAAACCCCTTTTCCAGCTCGACGAGCGCGAGCGCGAGGAGTTCTATCGTCTGAAGAAGGTGATGCCTCGGTTGCTGCTGGCTGCTCCGGCCCTGGCTGACGGCGGCTTCAAAGATCCAAGAGAAGAAGAAGGCGCGTGTGAGGGAGGAGACGCGAGTCCGAGCAGAGAGGTTTGTTCTTGCGGTTGCGCATCCATTTCTCTGTTGACCTCTCTGGCAGGCTTGCTGCGCGCCAGAAGGCCAATCCCGCGCTGGCCGCGGCGCTGCAGGAGCAGCAGCAGAGCGGTGCCGGAACCATTCTGGACAAGGACGGCAAGGACGAGGAGCTGCTGTTCGAATGAAGAAGGCTCACACATACTCCGCGGCCATGA
>CAZYYU010000168.1:0-2341 GCA_964651735.1 uncultured Gammaproteobacteria bacterium
CCGACGCCCTGGCCGAGGTGGAAGGATTCAGCCTCAACAAGCTCACAAGGCGGTCATCGGTGTGAAAACGCTGAAAAGAACTCTTGCTCGCTGTTTTGCGGCTCAGCTGCAGTGGTGTTTGGAGGGTCGGCTGTCCCTCGCCCGTTGGTGCGACTCCTTCCTCAACGCCCAGCGGAAAAGATGGACGCCGCCGCCGCCGCACGAAGCACCTTCCTGCAGACCCTGCAGGTGACCTACAAGTACCCTGAGGATGCGGCCAACTACTTCGTCAAAGAGCTAGAGCGCCTGTTCGCCGAGACTGGCAAGCAACTCAGGTGGGACGTGGAGGCCAAGCGGCTCGACGCGGACATCCTGCAGGCCTTCCTCCGCGCCTGCTACGCGGATCCCTTGGAGTCTGCGCTGCGCGGGGCCTTTACGCACCTGACCAACACGGAGTGGGGCGGCGGTGGGAGCAAAGTGGAGCCGTCGACGCCAACTGTGGCCAGTCAGCTGGGCGGCCTGACAGACCGAGCTATTGTCGAGCAGACCAAGGACAAGTTCCTGATGCACATGACGCGCATCAAGTGCGGCGCTTCAAGCACGCAATTTGCTGTGGACGGCGAGGATCTCAAGGCCGTGCTCAACGTCGTGCTCAACGCCATGGCCAACAACTACCCCGCCCTCGCTACGAGTGCATGCCAGCTGGTCCTGCAAGCGGGCTCCTCCACCTACAGTGTGGAGCAAGAGCAGTACACGGCCGTGCCGCCGTTCTACGTCTATGTCAAGTTTGTCAAGTGGCAAAAGGCAACCAAGGTCAATATGCTGCTCTTCAGAGGCCAGCGCTCTGTCGCCACTGTGGACGCGGAGCTGTACATCTGGCGCGAACCTGACGCGAAGATGGATGAGCTGCACCGCGCAGCTGTCAGCAAGCTGGCCAGCCAGTTCAACGTGCAGGTGCAAGGGGCGCTCCCTCAGCCTCCAGCTTCAGGCACGACGGGCTCAACAAGCGGAGCGGCCGCCGGATCCAATGCAAAGTAAAAATTATAATTTTGCTCTTCCCGCCAGCTCCATGAGCTTCTTGCGTGGGTGCTGGAAATCGACCTGACCGGTGAATGGGTGATGCAGGCTGTAGCCGATGAAGCTTTGGATCTGTGGGTCCAAATCAGCAGCCACAGCAAATGGAATTGCGAGAAAATGATTCTCGAGTGTGCGCAGCCATGGCTCTTGAAAGAACAGCACCGCCCCACGGCGAGACTGCAGCGAGGCGTTTTCGCCTCCTCCGTGCCACAGCTTGCCAGAGAACATGCACGCAGAGCCCGCGCGCATGGTTAGCTGGCGGCGTGCATCTGCCTCGGTGGGCAGGCGGTCCTTGGGCCACACGTGGCTGCCAGGAATGACAACAGTGGCGCCGTTGTGCAGCGTGAAGTCGTCAATGGCGAGGATGAAGTTGACCAAACTTTCAGCGTCCCCGCGCTCCGCCGAATTCAAGAACTGCGTGTCAAAGTGCAGCTTTTGCGCAGCCTCGCCAGGGAAGATCTCGATGAGCTGAATGCCCCCGAGAAGCGGGTTTGGGTGGAACAGGGCGTTGACCAAGCCGACAAGTCGCGGCTCCACCAGGACGGGGTCAAAGGAGCGCGTCTTGGCGAGCATGGAGTAGGCGCGCTTGGTCTTGGTGCCGTAGAAGGAGTTGTCGCCCAGCGCGGCACCTGTGTCAAGGATGCGCCGCGTCTCAGCCTGGAGCTTGGCCAGCTCGGGTGCACTCAACACGTCCTCCAGCACCACGAAGCCGTCGCGCCGGTACTGCTCCAGAAGCGGCACCACGTCGGCGAGCGGCGCGCTGGCAGCAACTTCCGTGCCCACCGTGTGCTCGATGCTACGGGACGTGTGCTGGTCCGGCGCGGTGCGCAACGTCACGCTCTTGTCGAAGGAGTCCAAGAACTTGTCCATCTTCTTCTTGGTGTCCATGCTTGCGATGCTTGGGGCCCTCGCCCTCCAACAAATTTCTCAAGCGGAGGGGCCCTTTTCGCAAGATGAAAGCCTGTGTCCTGCTGTTTCTCCTGCTCGTCGCCGCCGCGTGAGTGGAGCCTTTTTGCTGTCCACCCTCCTTTTTTGCGCCTCTTTCCTCCGGGTTCAGCAAGAGGCTGTCACGCATTGCCGGCTTTCCCTTTGCTTCCCCATCGCGCTGCGGGGCCGGGCGCCGCTGGACTGCCCTCGCACTGAGTGACGTTCGCACTGACTTTTTTTTCGCGCCCCCTCGCAGAAACGCCCAAGGCTACGGCGGGCTCGAAGCACCTGCTCCCGATGCTCCCGCTGCCCCAGCCGCCCAGCCGACGTGCGCCATCCCGGCCGCGCGAGACGCCGC
>CAZYYU010000168.1:2441-7245 GCA_964651735.1 uncultured Gammaproteobacteria bacterium
TGCCACCACGCCCCAAGTGCTGGCCCTGCCGCCCGTGCCCGCTGCTCCAGGATTGATGGAGGCTTTCCAGGCCAACCAAGCCGCTGCCCCAGTCGTTGTTCCTCCCGTGACTGCTGTCGTCCCAGCGGCTCCTGCTGCCGCCCCTCAACCAGCAGCCCCGGCTGCCGTGATCACCGCTTGCCCTGCTCAGCCCGTCGTTCTTGTGCCCATCAGCGATGACGCGTGCGCCCACTCGCTGCAGGATGACATTGACAAGCTGCGCGCCAGCGTTCAGCAGCTCGTCGACGCCATCTCCAACTACGTTCCTCTCGCTGCGCCACCGTGCGCCGCGCGCTGAGGAGCGTTGAGTGAACAAAACAAACCTCGTTTTTTGGCTGCACTTTCACGTGCCCCGTGACGCCGCGCTGTTGACGGGCAAAAGTTGCTCTGACGTCGACTTGAGCATGTGGCGGCAGCACCAATCTTCGGAACAGCTGTCGACGCACATGTCCAAGCACAGTCCCCCGCCGTTCCTGGCAGTGCCGCCGCTCACAAACTCGGGCTGAATCGTTGCTGAATGGATGCCGTACGCGTGCAGCACATGCTTCATCTTGGACGAGATGGCGGTGAAGTCGGAGCCCGGCGCCAAGTCAACGTGCAGCGACGCAATGGCCATGCCGTCCACCAGCTCCCAGACGTGCACGTCATGAACGGAAAGCACGCCCTCAATCTTGGAGAGCGTCCGCGTCACATGGGCCAGGTTCAGGTCGTCTGATGTGCTCTGGAGCAGCACTCGTGCGACAGCCCGCACCAACGGGATGCTGGTCCAGAGAATGATGATGACGACGACCAGGGAGAACGCGGGGTCGATGTACTCAACCCACTTGTTGTTCTGCGCAGGGAAAAAGAACACCAGCAGCGCTGTAGCCAGCACAAACAGGCTCGACAAGGCGTCTCCAAGAAAGTGCAAGAACATAGCCCACACGTTGAGGTCCACGTGTTTCCCGCCGCCGCCGCGCTGGTGGTTGTGGTGGTCGTGGTCGTGCTCCTCCGCCTCGCTGTCGTTGCTGTCCACAGTCAGCACCTCCACGTCGCCGGGGCTGCCTGCACCGCCATGCGCGTGGGCATGCGAGTGCCCCCGCCCCGTCAGCGCAAACACCACGGCGCCCAGCACGTTGATGCCGAGCCCCACGGCAGCCACAACGATGAAAGTCACGCCTGGCGCGTTGATGGCAACGGGCGAGATGAAGCGTGGAATCGTCTCAAGGGCAATGTTCACGGCAATGGCGAGCAAAAAGCTGCCGTTGATCATGGCCCCAATCAGCTCCATGCGCTTCCAGCCATACGTAAATTTGAGCGACGCAGCCCTGCGCGAGGCCTTGCTGGCCCACAGGCCCACACCTGGTTGCACGTTGAGGCAGCAGGTCCAGTGTGGAAGGCACGCTGCAACGCACCGAGGGCCACAACGTCGCTCAGATTGTGGAAGCCGTCGCTCAACAAGACCAACGTGCCCAGCCACACAGCGACCCCAATCTCGACCTGGCGCCGCCGCTGAGTTCCCGAGACAGGCGCGATCACGGCCCAGCATACCAGCGAGTACACCAGGCAAAGGACGCCCAGCGCGACGAAGGCTGCTGTCTTGGCTGCATCGCTGGCAACGGCCCGTGAGGCACGTGGGGCAAACACGCAGGTGCGCGCAACTGCTTGTCCTCGGCAGCTTCCTCCTCCTCGCGGGCCCTCGCCATTCGCTCGATCCTCTCCGGCACCGGTTCCAACAGTGGCAGCAGCGCTGGAGCGGCGCTTGGCGCAGCAGGCTCCGCGAGCGGTGCAGCTGGAGGCACGGCAGACGCTGGTGTCCATGGCGGAGCTGGTGGTGGCGCGGCGGCGGCCCTGCTGCGGCTTCGCTTCCATGCAAGAAACTGCTCGTAGTCCTCCTCGGTACTCATTTGTGACCCTCTGCGGGCCTTCCGAATTTCGCTGTTGCGTTGCTGTTGTGTTGTGCACCAGCTTCATCGTTGCCGTGTATTGGACGGCTCGCTACTTCATGTGCACGTAGTCCGCCCCACCGACATCGCGGGCAAATTTCTGCTGGCCCCGCATGCGGAGCATTTGCGTGCGGCGCTGGATGAACAGCCGTGTCAACAACGCCACCACAATGGCAGCGGCGATGCCCACAGCGCCAGCGCTCACGGCGATGCCAATGATGGCCGCCCGGCTGAGCGCGGGGCAGCTCAGCGACACCGTGACCATGAGCGCGCTGGCTTGGTAGTCGGGCGTCACGCACAATGCCTCAGACGTGGTGCTGACGGATGCAGTCACGGCCGAGAAACGCACGCTGCTGTCCTTGTTGGCAGCCAGGCCCTTGTACGCAAACACGGGCGTTGGTGTGTCCAACAGCGGGCTGGCGTCGGCCAGCGAGTCAAACTGCAGCGCCAGCTGCCCGTTGGGCGCCAGGCTGCCAACCATGGTGACGGCGCTCACGTTGGGCCTCAAGTTCTGCACCGTGAACTGCACGTTGCCGGGCACCCAACTTCCTTGCACAGTCTTGGGGAAACGCGCGTCCAGACTGCTCGTGCCAGGAGAAGAGGCGCCGCAGGTGGCGCCAAGAACCTGGGTCATGCCGGCGCAATCAAACGCATGCAGCGTCGTGCGGTCCGTGCCAATGGTGCAGCCCACCGTGGTGAAGCCGTATCCCGACACAGGCAGCGGCAAGCAGCCACCAGGTGCCGAGGGGATGCCCGGCGGAGCCGGCTCTGGGCACGGCTGGGAACCAGGTGCCTCGCACAAGGAGAGCTGGTGTAAAAAGTCGGACACTGTCGCCACGCGACAGAGGGACACGACGAAGCCGCCGGCAGCCGCGTCAGGGTTGCAATCGAAGCGCAGCAGCCCCAGGTTGGGAGTGTTGGGCGCACTGCGTGGCCCCACACCGCCCGCGTTAGTGCAGCAACGTGCGGCCCCAAGTCACCGGCGCGTGCATACATCAACGATGGAACAACGGTGGGCAAGCACGCTGACGAGCAAGCCTGGCTGAGCGTTTCGCCGGTCGTGCAATCGCTGTTGGCGTTGACGCGCGTGCAAAACGTCGGGGACGGCAGCACAAACGGCTCGGGCTCCAGACTCACTTTCTGCTTGAAGGTCGAACCGATGCCAGCCAGAATGATGGGTCGATCGGTGCACACTTGGTGACGTGTCAGCTGAGAACGCCCCGAGCAAAGTCAAGGCGCGCACCGTCCACGGGCTGCGGCCAGCTGATGCAGCCTTGCACGCAATTGATGTCGTCGCACGTTGTGGCCTCTACGTGCGTGCCGTTGCTCTGCCAGACAGCTTTTTTCGGACGGGTCAGCGAGGAAACGCAACAGAGCCCTCGCACTGAAGTTCTTGGGCGTGTTGATGAACGTGTTGGTGGGCACTGTGCCCGCCACGGACCACGCGCTGAGGCAGCGGTTGAGGCGGTAGGACAGAATGATGGAGCCGGCCACGCCGCCAACGCCTTGCGTCGTGCACACGTCCGGCAGCACGCCCGGCAGCATGGGCCACCCAAGGAAGCGCGCGAACCCGCTGGAGACGAACGGGCCGACCAGCAGCGTGGTATTGACAAACGACGTCAACACCGTGACAGGCGCGCATCGGCCCCAGCTGAGCAACAGCAACAGCAGCGCGAGGACACGCTGTGATGCCATGAGGAGTGGGGCCCTCAGGCGCAGGTGTTTTTGTTGACCGCTGCAACGACCGCACTACGCGTAGAGCTTCATGATCGGCATGTCCAACAAGGCCTTCTTGCGTAGTGGCTTGACGCACACTTCATCAGCACCGGCGGCCAGGCAGGAGCGGCGCGTGGCGTCTGCAGCGTCGCCAGTCAGCACAGCCACAAAGCCCCGGAAGCCTTGCGCGCGCAGCTGGGCGGCCAGCTCGGAGCCCGTCATGCCATCCATGAGCAGGTCCGTCCACCTTGGCGGGCAGCGGGATGAGGGGGGCCAGCTGCACAGGGCGCGGCCCCACTCACACGGCGTCGTATGCATCTGCGCCGCCCGCCGCTGCCATAGCGTCCAGCGCTGCCGTCCCGCTCGGCACCGCGTCCACCGTCAAGCCCGCTGCCTCGAGGTACATGCGCATCACGCGCCTGTTCGGCTCAGAGTCGTCCACCACCAGATGGCGCCGCGTCTTGCGTTGCTGCACATGCGCGAGGTGCTCGTTCATGGGCTGCCACCGTGGGCGGACCCCTCCTCCCCGCGCTGGGTTCATGGCCGCAAAAAACAAAAGCCCCCGCAGGGTTTGCGCAGCCACCGCGGCCCCGGCCTCCCATGAGGGCCGCGGCCACCGTGCTACTTCTCGTTATCGTGGTCGTTGTCGTCGGCTTCAGCAGCCTGGCCATTTTCGGCCTGGAGTACAGCCTCACGCAGCAGGCGCTCGATGCTTTGGGGCTCGATGTGCAGAACGACACTGCGCACGCGCTCTTTGCGGGCACCGATCTCTTTTTCGCTTCCCAGATCAACGCGCTGCAATCGCTGGAGGAGCTGGTGCGGCTGGCGCTGCTGACAGGACGCAACACGCTCAACGACACGAGCTGGCTCACGTACCTTTTGTTCGGCGTGGCCAAGCAGATGCGCCAGAACGTGGTGGTGGGCTGGCCCAGCGGCGATCTGGCGGGCAGCGGCTTCACCTTGGGCGCCAGCCAGCCGACCATTACGCGCGCCATCAACGGCACGTTCCGCTCGTACGCCGTGAGCGCCTTGGGAGACCCGCTGCAGCAGCTCTCGCAGGTCAAGCCCTACAACGCGTCCCTGAGACCCTACTACAGGTGTGTGTGTGTGTGTGTGTGTGTGTG
>CAZYYU010000169.1:0-7203 GCA_964651735.1 uncultured Gammaproteobacteria bacterium
ACAAACAAACAAACAAACAAACAAACAAACAAACAAACAAACAAACAAGCCCAACGCAACGATACCTGGCGCATGGTGGTGCCGTGCTGCCAGCGAGCGTGCATGAGCTCGTCGTCCAGGCCGTACAAGTCCTTCTCCACTTGCAGCGCGTGTTGCGCGCGGCCCGTCGGATGCAGCGAGCCCAGTTCGCGCGACAGCCCGCTCATCGTCTTGGCCAGCCTGCCAAAGGCAAACCAGGGCCGGTCACTTCCCACCGCACACCGCAATGCCATGCGAAATTTCGCCGATGCAAAGAGCAACAAGCAGCGCAGCACACGAACATGCGTGTGTGCGGTCGAAGTCTCCCCACGATTGCAAGCACAACAAACGCGGCCACCAGCAACCCCCCAGCCCAAACACGCGCCGCAACGCACCCCGTGTCGCGGCCCACCCAGTAGTCGCGGTCGTGCAGCTCGCGCGTGTCCTTGCGCAGCCCAGTCAAGCCAAGCAACGCAACACAACCGGCCGCAACAAACACAACAGACGGCAATGCAGAGACCCAGCACCTTTGCCGTCTCCAGTGCGAGGGCTCGGCGTTCAGCGGCCTCCTGCAACACAGTGGCTGTCATCTCTCTCTGTGTGTGGAGCCAACAAGCAAACCTGATGCTCCTTCTGCAGCAGCTGGAGCTTGATGCGGTGCTCCTGCCAGCACCGTCAACGCGTCCTCACAACAACAAGCACAAACAATCTTCACCTCAGCGATCAGAGCACGCAGTCGGGCCGCCTCCTTGGCCAGACTCGAGTGCTCGTGGCCCTCCATCGTTTGGAAGCGATGCACCTCCTTGACGACGCGAACAGCGCCGAGTCACAAACCACACCACCACCGGCGCAAACCGCAACACCTGCTCGGCGTGCTTCTCTTCGCGCTCCATCTGCGCCTCCTCGGCCTTGAGGTTGTGGGACTTGACGGTGGCCAGCTCAGCTGCAGCAGCGGAGTCAAGCCCGCGCCAGGCAACGCAGCGAACCAACGCCACCTTGAGCGGTCTTCACTTCCTGCAACGGGGGCCCGATGTGAGCCTCAAAGCATTAGAGCTTGAGAGCCAAACCTCGGCCAGGTGCTCTTGCGAGTGCACGAGGTGCTCCATGTCCATGAGCTGCGCGGCACACGTCATTGCGCTTGCAACGGCCCACGAAAGCAACGCACCTGCTTGTGCACCGCCTTCTCCTTGTTGCGCTCAGCCTCCAGCATCTCCTGCAAGCTGCATTCAGCCGCACAGCATCGCCTCGACAACACACGCACCCTCTCCTTCTGCTCCTGCTTGCGTTTGCTCTCCAGCAGCTCCTCCTCGTGCTTCAGGTGCGCGTCGTCAACCTGTCAGCGCGGGTCCGTCAGCGGGACCGGCTCGGGAGAGGAGCACGGCCACCTTGAGCTTCTGCTGCTCCAGCGACTGCTGCCGCTTGAGGTACGCAATGGTGTGCTCGGCCGCGGCCTGCAAGGGGGGAGTTGGACACGGAGCAGCACTGGACCACCCACCTCAGCCTTCTTGGCGCTGAGCAGGGCTGTGCCGCGCTTGCCGTGAGTGCCACGCGGACAAAACGGGCGCAGCTGTCTCACCGGGACTGGGGCACCGCGCGTCGCACGCGCTCTCATCGTGCAGCAGCCGCTGTGCACAACACCCCGTCAAAGGCTTCCCCTGAGGCCGCCGAGCAAGACACACCTGGCACTGCGTGATGCAGTGAGCCCGCTTCTCCTCGGCCGCTGCGACGGCCAGTAAGCGACGCAAGTCGGGGTTCGGGCGTCCCTACTCCACACGGCGTGGCTCCCTGGCAAAGGTCAGCCGTTTCCAGGAATACGCCAGCCGCTTGCACGCCCCCATGGTCGGCCTCACGCACACCAACACACGTCGTGGCCGCAGGGCCGCAAGCGGCGAGAACACAAAACCGCGACGCAACTGGCAGCCACAGGAGCAGCAGCGTTCGTGCCCACTGCCGCAGCCAGCAGCAGCGCAATCGCCACAATCATCATCGCCGCAGACCCTCCAACAACGAGGCCTTCAATGGTGGTGGAGCGCTTCCTCGGCGGCGTGCACCTTGCGCCCGAGCTCTGCAAGGAGTGAGGAACAACATCAGCAGCAGCATGTGGGCACCTGCATCCTCGTTGCGGTAGCGGGCGGCCAACGCGGCCTCCTCGTGCTCGCGGCGCTCCAGAGCGGCGATCTTGCGCGCCTGTTGCAGCAAGTAAAGCGCCACGCACGCCCCCAAACAGCTGGCGCTACCTCAGCCAGCAGCTGGGCCTTGTCGTGCTGCTCCTCCTGCAGCTCGTGCTGGTAGTCATGGTCGGAGGCCTGCAACACTCATTCGTGAGGCAAGCCTCAAGCACGCACGCACGCAGGCATGCAACCTTGTAGCGGTGCGTCAGGTCAGCCAGGCGGCGACGCAGCAACGCCTCAGAGGTCCGCTCGTGTTGCAGAGCCTAAGACGGGAGGTTGAGGAACCGCAGCAAACCCACACGATCAAACGCTGACCAGCTCGTCTCCATGCTCGCGGGCCAGCAGTCGGCGCAGAGCCAAGTCCTTCTCGTGTTCCAGCGCCCTTGTTCGTTGCGCGATCGTGAGACGGTCACGAAGGCTCTCTCTCTCTCCAATGCAGCTCACCGCAGATGGCTGAGCGTGCCCTCCTCTGCGTGCTCGTGCAGGCGCAGCGTGCGCAGCTGGAGGCCCCCCCGACGTTCGTCGTGAGCGAGGCGCGGAAACAACACACCCAGCACACCTCCTGGTCGTCGTGGGCCAGCGCCTTGCGCGCGGCGGCCAGCAGCCCAGCCTCTTCGCGCTCCTTCTTCTCCTCCTTGCCGCCCAATCACAATGAGGTGCACACACCGTCGCGCAAGCGCTCACACCTGCAGCAGCCGCAACGCCTGCCTGTGCTCGTCCAGCACAGCGCGGTGCTCCTGGTCGCGCAGCGACTTGAGCAGCAGCTGCTCGTGCGTGTACTTGGCCTCGTCCTGCACGAGCGGGCTGAAGAGCACAGCGGCAAAGCCAAGAACAACAGCGCACCTCGCGAATGAGCGCCTCGGGGTTGTGGTTGCGGGCCGCGGCCAGCTCACGGCGCAGTGCACGGATGGCTGCGCATCAGTCAGTCGGTCTTGTCCTCCACAGGAACAACACATCCTTCACAGCATCAACACAAGACCAACCCACCCAGCTGCTCCTCCGCGAACCGACGGCGCGCCGCCGCCAACAGCAGCATGTCCTTGTGCTCGGTGGCGCGCTCCGCGTCCAGCTGGTGATGGTACCGAGACTCTTCGGCGCCGCGTTCCTGCAGCAGATGCTTGTCACGCGCCTCATCTGCCAGCACAAGCTTGATGCGACGCTCATCGTCGGCCAGCTGCCTCGCCTCGCCTATGTTGAAGTCAAAAATCCTCAACCACCGCACCACACAACGCACCGGTGTAGCGCGACTGCAGGTTGTGCAGCACGTCCTCCTGCACAGAGGAGAGCGGTGAAAAGAGCGCAAGCCGAGATGACTGCGCAACCTCGTGCTCCAGCTTGCGGTGCTCTGCGAGCGCCTGCTTTCGTTTGAGAAAGGAACGGAAAGCAGGCCCCCCAAAAAAAAACCTGGCGCTGCTCGTTGCTGAGATGCAGGGTGGCCAGCTCGTGGCGCAGCTGCTGCAGCTCCTCCGTGTCGCGGTGCGCAGTGGCGCCCAACGCGCGCTCGCGTGCTCGCAGCACCTTGCGAGCAAAGTTGCGCTCAGCACGCGGCAGCCGCCCCCCATTCGCACACAGGCGTACCGCCAGCTCGCGGCCCTCGCGCTCCTCCTGCCCGCGCGCCTTGGCCAGCTGCTGCTCCTCGCTGTGCACGCGGCCCTCCAGCTGGTGCTCCTGGCGCTCCTCCGACAGCAGCCGCGAGCGGTCCAACGCCTCCTTGCGCCGCTCCGCACCCAGCTCGCTACGCAGCCTGCCCACCTCGCGCTGCTCCTCCGCCACGTGATGACGCGCCTGATCCAGCGTCTGCAGCGCGATGAAACACGGCGGCGCCGCTGGCCTCAGCACTCACCTCGACGGCGCCCATCGCCACCGCCAGCAGCATCAGCGCAAGTGCCCACGACGCGCCGCGCATTTCCCTGCACCCGAAGAAAGGGCACGTCAGCCCCGTCGCAGCACATCCTCGCACACGGCACGGAGGAGGACGTTCGCTCGCGCCTCCGGCCTTTTTTTCACGCGGTTCCAGGAAAGCGAGCCAGCACGGGCAGAGCGCCAACCACGCTCGAACACGCTGCACACCACACAACAACCAACAACCACCACCGAGACCCAGGGTGGCTGACGCAAGGCTCGCGACAAAGCACACTAGGGGCGCCGCGACCTTGCAACCGACTGTACTGACAAGCCAGCGAACTTGTCCCCTAAAAGACGACCCGAGGAAACCCTCTGACAGCAAGCCGGCTTTGTTTCCCCCGCCCGACCGGCGGCCATCGTCGGAGGGGTCGCGAATGGGGTGGGCACTGCGGCTGCTGCAAGTGGCAGTGCTGGGCGCAGCCTCGGCCGCGTTGCTGGTGCTGTACGTGGGCGTGTGGCCGCGACTCGCGCTGCTGCAGTCTCCGCCACCTTCCTTCGAGGCGGCGCTGGGTGCGGTGGGCCACGACACGCTTCGGTCAGCAGCGCAGGTGCCCGCTGCGCCCCCTCATCGCGGCGCAGGCTCTGGCTGACCGCGGATGTGGCGAGCGAGCACGGGGCGTCATTCGTGGTGTCTTGGGTGCGCACAGCGCTCTGTGGATGTCCCGAGCTTCACGGCGACCGGTGGGCAGCGCACGCTCGAACCCGGCGCTGCGTGGTCGTCATTGGACGTGAGGGCCTCGCACACGCCGCGTGGACTGCTCATCTCGGGCTTGGAGGTGGTCATGCCAGCGCCCTTTGCACACTGGCCTCTTCACATCGCGCGCCAGCCGCGCCAATCGTATGAGGTGCAGATCGCGTCCAAGGCAACGGGCCACACGTTGTTCCGAGCGGTATGTGCTGTCGCTGCCTGTGCTGCGCCTCATCGCCATGCGCGTGCAGCCCAGGGTGGACACGCTACAGGACCCGCGCGAGCCTTTGCAGGAGCCCTTCTCGTTCCTGTTTGGGTCGTGCCTCATGTCGCGCAGCCCGCCGTTTGACCGCGTGGTATGCAATGCGCCTTGCTCGCCATGCATCGCACATCACCGCTTGCAGGGCTTGCTGGACGAGCTGCCTGCCCTTTCGCCTCATCCGGGTCAGGGCTGTCACCATCTGCGCTGGGTGTTTGCTGACTGTGTTGCAGCCTTCGCGCTCCTGATTGGAGACAGCATTTACACAGACGTGGTGTACAACCTGACGCCAGAGCAGGCGTACTGGCAGCTCATCGCTGGCCAGTCCTTTGCGCGTTTCACGCGCACAGTGCCCACCATGTTCCAGGCAAGTTGCACGCTGCCCACAGCAGCTCTGCTCAACGCCTCCAGTTTGACGACCACGAGATCCACAACAACGCCGACAACGTCACGTCGCCGCCGTTTCTGTCGGCCCTGTCCTGGTACGACCGCTTCCTCGGCGAGCGCAACCCTGCGGGCGGCGTCAGTGGCAGACGGTTGTGCAGTCTGTGCCCCCAAACCCCGCTGCTGCTGCTCATGGGAAGGTCGCAGGTTTTACTCGTGGTGGAACGGTGCGATCTTTGTTGGTGTCGGGCCTGGCCACTCACAGACCGCGCAGCGGATGTGGCGTTTCTGATGCTTGACACGCGGTCTCATCGCTCTTTCAACGACGCCGCGGACGGGCCCAACAAGACCATGCTGGGCGCGGAGCAGCTGCAGTTCGTGCGGGAGTGGGCTTCTGTCACGGCGCGCACTGCAAGGCTCGTTGGCGCCTCTGCCTTTGTTGCGCTCACCGCTGCTGCGGTTGCACAGGGTCCGCTTCGTCATCTCGCCCGTGCCGGTCAGCGCCAGCGCGACTCGCGGTCTGTTGCACGTCCTTTCACCGCCGCCGCCGCTCAACCGCTGGCAGGCGATGGATGGCGGCTGTTCAGGCACGAGCGCGACGTGCTGCTTGCCATGCTGGCGGGCGACAAGGTCCCGCGCTCTCTGGTTGCTGCTGCTGCTTGCCCTGATTGCATCGCAGGCGCCGACAGTGTTCCTGTCGGGCGATGTGCACTTTGGTTACGTGGTGGAGCTGCGGCCGGGCGGCCCCTACGAGATGAGCGCCAGCCCCATCAGCAGCTTTCCCATGCACGCATCCTTTGCCCGGCCGCTGGCCCAGGGCGAGCGTGTCGTTGCGTCCTCGCAGCTGCAGGTGCGACCTCGCGCTGCTCTTGTCGCACTCTCAACCGCGCCAGCAACACATGGGCCGTGTGGTGGTGCGCCGGGACGCGGTGGAGCTGCAACTGTTCGCGGAAATCCCGCTGCTGGGCACGCGCTTGGCCCACTCTATCACACTGCCGCTCCACAGCTCGGCGCGGTCTGACGAATAGACTGGAGGGGCTGGAGGGGCTTTGCTGTGGTCTGAGGAGGTGAGTTGGTTGGGGTGCTGGTGGGCGGTGCGGGGCGTTGTGGCGTTGTCGTGGCGCGCCCTTTTTTTGGCCCTGCCGCTCGCCTCACCCCGGGGCAGGGCGGACATGGCGACGGAGCTGGAGCTGCAGGACATGCCGCTGGACCGAGTGGAGGCGCGCATCGCGGCCCTGTCCGACGCGGAGTGTGCCGCCATCACTGGGTGCGTGCCCCCTCGTGCCCCGCTGCTGCCCACCCACCACCCGTCGCGTTGTGCGTGCCAGGTTCAACTGCGCGGGGCCGTGGAACGGCAGAGGCTCGTTGGTTGCGTTGCCCGACGGGTTGACGCGGCTGGTGAACCTGGAGCGGTACCGCAACCCCCTCACAGCCTGGTGTGGTTGCTGCTGCCGTGCACTGAGCCGGCATCAGGCTGAACTGCTCCAACAACGTGATGACCGCACTGCCCGACGCCCTGAGCCGGCTGAGCAAGCTCACCGAGTACGCCCCCCGCTGCACGGCCGTGCACAGTGCAGCCACCCTCACGCAACCCCCCACGCTGGCCAGGCTGACGTGTTACGAGAACCGCATCACCGCGCTGCCGGCGGGCATCAGCGCACTGGGCGCCCTCACGGTGTAAGCTGGCGCTGTTGGGTGGCGCGATGTGCGTGCTGAGCTGCGTGGCTGCCAGGCTGAACTGCAACTTGAACAAGCTGACCGCGCTGCCGGCGGGCATC
>CAZYYU010000170.1:0-7158 GCA_964651735.1 uncultured Gammaproteobacteria bacterium
TTCCGATGGCCAACACGATCACCGTCGTCTGCCCGACCTGCTCCAACGAGATGCGTGCGTCGGTGAAGCACATCGGCCGCAAGGGCAAGTGCCCCGGATGCGGCAACCTCGTCACCATCCGCGCGGACGACGAGGACCAATCGACCGCGACGATGTACGGCAAGGACGACGACGAAGGCGGCAAGTCCGGCAGCGACCGCGGCAACGCTCTGCTCGCCGGGCTCATCGGCCTCGGCATCACCGTCGTGCTCTACGCCGCCTTCTACCTCATGGCCCGCTCCAACAGCTACCTCGGCGTCTTCATGACGCAGCGCAGCGTGATCCAGCACATGATCACGTTTGTCACCGCGTGGGGCCTCGCGCTCATCGTGCTGAAGTACATCATCGTGAAGCGCGAACTCCGCGCCACCGAGAAGGAACTCGAGCTGATCCCGCTCGAAATCGGCATGCAGATCACGGCCGCGAACGCGGACAAGTTCCTCCAACACCTGCGGGAACTCCCCGACGACGAACAGAACAGCGTGCTCGGCCGCCGCATCCGCGGCGCGCTCGAACACCTCAAGCACCGCAACAACGTCTCGGAAGTGCAGAGCTACCTCGCCACCCAGGCGGACATCGAAGCCTCGGCCGTGGACTCGGGCTACACGCTGCTCCGCGTGTTCATCTGGGTGTGCCCGATCCTCGGCTTCATCGGCACCGTGCTCGGCATCGGCTGGGCCGTGACCGACCTCGCACAGTCGCTGCCGGAGCCGACATCGGCCACCGCGCCCGCCACGCCGCCGAAGCCCGGCGAAGGCATGGGCGACAAGCTGCTCAACGGCATGCGCATGGTCACGGACGGCCTCGCCACCGCCTTCGACACCACGCTCCTCGGCCTGATCTGCGTCGTGTTCCTCATGTTCCCCACGGAGGCGCTGAAGAAGACCGAGTACGACATGCTCGACCGCGTTCAGGCGTTCTCGAACGAGTCGCTCCTGAGACGCATGGGCGAGGGCACGAGCGGCGCCGGAGGCGAGATGCCCGAAATCGTCCAAAAGGCGTTGGACTCCGCCTTCAAGGAGCACCAGCGCTGGCTCGCGCAGTGGCAGGCGCAGGTGGCCCAACTCGGGAACATGATCGGGCAGGACTTCGAGAACCACTTCGGCACGTGCCAGGAGAAGCTCACCGGCGCGGAGGCGAAGCGGCTCGAGGCGTTGAACACGTCCGCCCGCCGAGTCGAGGAGTTGTTCGGACAGTTGCAGGGCGTGACGCTGTCGTGGGAGAAGTCCGGGGCGCAGGAGTTCAAGAACAGCCTTGCGGCCGCGAGCCAGTTGCAGAGTTCGCTGCACGAGAACACGGCGGCGCTGTCCGGCGTGCTGGAACGGCAACAGCAATTGATGCAGACATATTCGCGCTCGGATCTGCAAGGCGTGCTCCAAGCCTTGGCGGATGCGGTGGCGAAACTCGGCCCCGTAGCGAGCGAACCGCGGGCGGCTTGGTCCCCACCGCCGCCGCCCCCGCCACCGCTTTCGCCGTCCGACTTGGCGACGCAGCAATCGGATGGCCGATTCCCGCCGCAAGACTTCGCCCCGCTTTCGCAAGCGAGCCACACCGACCACCAGAAGAAGGGCGGAGGCGGACTCTTCGGCCGCATCTTCGGCAAGTGACGCGACCGGAGGACGAACACCATGGCCCGTCGCAAAGCGAAGCTCGACCTTACGCTGTTCCCGTTCTTGAGCGTGCTGTCCGGCCTCATCGCCGTGAACGTGCTCTTCATGATCGTGACGATCAGCACGCGCGTGATCAGCCCCGAAGCGGAAGCGCCAGCGCCGAAGGAGACGGGCGAGACCGGCGATCCCGTGGACGACTCGAACGTGGTGCCGGACGGCATCGACGCGGCCAGCTACGAGCAGTTGGAGCGGCAGATCGCAGCCGCAGAGAAGACGCTGGCCGCCCGCCGGGCCGCCCGCACGGACATCCGGCTGAAACTCCGCGACATCGAAGCCGCGATCAAGAGCAAGGAGATCGAACTGGCTCAGGCGCCGGACGCCGCGAAGCCCAAGACGGGCGAACGGTTCGGCGAGCCGACGCCGCTGCGCATCATTCCCGCCGCCAGCCCGGACGGCATCGTGCGCAAGGCGGTGTTCGTGGAAGTCGGCATCACCGGGTACATCGTCCACCCGGAGAAGAAGGAATACCTGCTGGATCTCTCCAAGAAACTGCCGGGAAACATTTACGAGATCCCGCCCGCGATGGACCAGGCGATCCGCGAGATGAGCACGAGCAAGGACAACAAGTACCCGATCTTCCTCATCCACCCGAACGGCGCGGACGCGTTCTTCAGCATCCGCATCCACATGAGGAAGAACTACCCCTCGATGCGGAGCGGATGGGAGCCGTTCTCCCGAGAGTTCCTCGTGGACACGAGCAAGTGAGGCCCGGCGATGGCGCGCAAAAGCGACGTCGAACTCTGCTTCGACAGCATGTCCGACTTGATAACGAACCTGGCCGGCGGCCTCATCCTGGTCGTCATGCTGCTGCTCGCCATCACGCGCGAGGCGCCGAAGACGATCGTCGTCGATCCGAACATGGCGGCCGGGAAGAAGACAGCGGGGGAGAAGTCCGCGCGCGAACTGTTCCAACGGCTGACCGCGATCGAACTCGAGACCGCCCGCGTGGACGCCGAGCTGGCCGCGGATGAATCGCTGCTCAAGGAACTGGACAAGAAAGCGGACGAACTGCTGAAGAAGGTGGCGGCCGCTCCCAAGACGCCGGAGAAGAAGTGAGGTTGGCATGAATCGCAAAGTTGCGTTCGGATGTGCGGTGTTCGCAATCGCCGTGGCGGGCGTGGCCGCGCTCGCGCAGCCGGCGTCCGAATCCGATTCCGCGCGGGAAGTGGCGCGCTTGCGCCGCGCGATCAAGTCCGCCAACCAAGGCGCGGACGCGGTCGGGGCGCGGATCGCTCCGCTTCAGAAGGACGTGCAAAAGCTCGAAGAGAAGCTGAAGGCCATCGATCCGCCCAAGCTCAAGGCCGAGGCCGAGGAGCCGATCGATCCCAAATCCATCGAGACGCCGAAGCAGGCGGGCGGACCCACGCCGTCCAATCCCAAGATGGACGAAGCCAAGGACAAGGAAACCTGGCGGCTGCCGCTCGTCCGCGAATCGGACAAGAAGACGAACCTCCTCGTGGTCTGCCTCAACAACAAGGTGTACCTCGCGGATTTGCAAGCGCTCACCGCGGCCGTGGACAAGGACATGGGCCGCATCCTGCAGAACAATGGCACGTACTTCCTCGCGACCGGCGATTACAACGTCGCGGTGACGCCGACCATCATCAAGTGCGTGCTCAAGCAGGATCGCAAAGGCGAGACAGCCGAGCGGGCGATGCAACCCGGCTCGGAACTCCTGAAGCAATTCGCGAAGCTGCCCCCCTCGGACAACATCATTCAGTTCTGCGTGTACCCGGACAGCTACGACACGTTCAAGACGGTTCGGCGGCTGACCTACGAGAAGAAGTATGACGTGGGCTGGAGCCCCATGGCCGTGGGAGGGGAGATCTCCCTCGGCGGCGGCAAGGCGTCCGGCCAATGACCCATCGCGAGGCCGCCATGGCGCTCACGCTGCAATGCCCGCGCAAGCACACCGTGCCGTTCACCGAGGACGACCGCGGCGGGGAAGTCTATTGCCCCGTGTGCAGTGTCGCGTGCGCCGTTCCCGAAGCGGACGCGGCGGGCGAACCGGGCGTGCTCCGCTGCCGCAACCAGCACGTCGTCTCGTTCAGCGAAGACGACCGGGGCGGCGAGGTGTACTGCCGCACGTGCGGCGTTTCGGTGGAAGTTCCGGCCGCGGAAGAAGCGGCTCCCGCTTCGCCGGCGCCGCGGCGACGGCCGTCCGTGTTCTCGTCGTCGGGTGAAGCCCGAGTGTCCGCGAACGTCGCGGGGCGGACGCCGTGCCCGCGCTGCCGGCAGCCCGTCGAATACACCGTCGGCGAGTTCGGCGAGACGGTGTACTGCACGAAGTGCGGCGCGTCCGTCACCGTCGGCCAAAGCCTCCAGCAAGTGGTGGCGGAACGCGCGGCACCGGCGGAAACGGCGGCCACGCCGGTGGCCGAGCACCGCGGCGGCCGCAAGTGGCTGGCGGCGAGTTTCGGCCTGCTCCTGGTGCTTGTCGTCGGCTTCTACGTGGCCACCTCGCAATTCCCGGAGGCGATGCCGTTCGACGCATCCGGCCTGCCGTGGAGCAAGGCCGCGATCGCGGGTTCGGGCGAAGCGGTCGTCGATCCGAATCTTGCGCCGAAGGAACTGCCCAAGCCCAAGCCGCAGCCGGACAAGAAAATCACCGAGAAGATGGTGGAACGGCTGCTTCAGCGCGAGGATTTCACCGCCGCGCTCGACGACGCCGAGCGGTGGAAGGACGTGCTCGTCACGCATCAGATTCCCAAGACGGACCCGCGACTCGCCGGCATCGAGAACGCGATCCCGCTCCTGAAGAAGAAGATCCAGGACGCCCAGCCGGTGGTGGCGAAGGTGTCCCCCGCGGAAAAGTGCCTGGACGTGCTGGACAAGATGTTGGCGGCGATCGAAAAGAAGAACCTGCCCGAGGGGCGGCGGCAGGGGAAGGAAGCCGAGGTGATGCTGAAGGCGGAGGCCGACCTCGAGACACGCTACCGCGAGCGGCTGAACAAGCAGCATGCGATGCTGGACGAACTGGCCCGCAAGCCGCAGCCCGAGAAGCCGGAGAAGACGGTCGCGGACGTGGACAAGTTGCTGGAGGAGGCGATGGCGTTCGCCACGGAAGGGAAGCTGACGGAGGCGATGGAGAAGCGGGCGCGGGCGATGTTCCTCGGCCCCCGCGTCGAACTCACGGGCGGAGACCGCAAGCGGCTCACAGGGTTGGTGAAGGAACTGACGACGGTGATCCTCAAGGCCCGCGGCAAGCGGGCGGTCGAGGATGCGAAGGCGTGCGAGAAGGTGAACGACGGCGCGGCCGTGAAAGTGCTCGCCGCCGACGCGCTCAAGGATCTGCCCGAGTTCACGTCGGACCCCGAATGCAAGAAGGCGTATGCCGAGGCGGATCGCCTCGCCAAGCGCACGTTCCTCAAGCCGGTCGCCTCCGAGAACGGGAAGAAGTTCCTCTTCCGCCACGAGTACGAGCAGATGCTGGACCACCTCCGCGACGGGGACAAGCTGGTGCTTGCGATCGAATCCGCGCGCAAGGCGCTGGACTCCGCCCCGGACGATGCCGCCAAGAAGCAGGTGATCGCGTTCGCGGCCGAAGCGATCGAAGTGTGGATTCTCACGACGGGGGACGGCGAACGCGACGCGGACCGCCGCGAAGCCGCCCGCACGGCGCTGGAGAAGAGCAAGCCGTGGCTCGGCGACGAAACCTGGAAGAAGCTCTCGGCCCAAGTGCGACCCGACTGACCCGGTTCGCCGCCGAATTCCTCGGCTTCAGTCGCTCGGATCGGATTTCAATCCCTTTACGAAACGGTCGAACAAGACGGCGCCCGATTCGGATTCCTCCGGCTCCGGGTTCGCCTTCGCCCATTCCGGCGCCAGCAGCAGCGGCACCCAATGCACATCCCCGCCCGGCGCCAGCCCGTCGAGGCTGGCGAATGCCGGCATCGTCCGCACCGGCAGGTTCACGCGGCTGATCTCGCCGTGGTGCTCGCTGCGGCACAGTTCCGCCGGCGTGGTCACGAGATACTCACGGCACGCCAGCGGGCGATCCGGGTGGATCGAGCACGATTCGTCTTCGAGGAACGGACAGGCGATGCCGAGCCGGAAGTACTCGCGGCCGAGATCCACGCGATCCGCGGTCTCGTCCGCGCGCTCCAGTTTCTCGAGCAGGCCGGCTTCGGCGAGGCGCCGTTTCCCCTCCGCGAACCGCGCTTCGAGCACGGCCCGTCGCTCGGCCGGAAGCGAATCCATCCCTTCGCGCAGATTGTGCGCTTCGCTCCGCGTCACCGGCACGAGTTGCCGGCAGCACGTGCCGCACCCGGCCCGGCACGTGACGGACTTGCCCTCGTCTTTCACCGCGGCGTCCGCCAGGCTTGTCACCGCGTTCGTGATGTGTTGCACGAGCGGCAGCAGGAACCGCGGGCGGAGCGTCCGCACGGCGAGCGTCGCCTCGATGTTGATCGAGCGGCCGTGCCACTCGATCGCGATCGGCATGTCGAAGTATTCCGGGTCGGTCACGATTCGGCCTGGGGCTTCGGGGTGAAGGCTTGGCCCGGCGGGGGGACTTGCTCGCCGCCGAGCAGGGCGTTCATGAACACCCCGAACAGCTTGGGGCCGGGGATCGTCGGCGGCGGCTCGGCGTGCGCGTCCGCCCATTCGAGCGAAAGGGCCAGCGGCACCCAGCGCACGGCGCGTTCGTTCGGGCCGTCCAGCTTCGCGAACGAGGTCATGAACTGGCCGGGCACCGGCACGCGCTCGACGTACCCCGGCGAAGGAGACCCGCACCGTTCCGTCGGCGACGTCACCAGGTACTCGCGGCACACGAGCGGGCGGTCCGGGTGGATCGAGCACGATTCGTCTTCGAGGAACGGGCACGGCACACCCGCGTGGAAGTAATCGATGCCGAGGTCGAGGTCGCGTGTGTGCTCGTTGGGCTTGAGCAGGCGGTCGAGCACGCCGGCCGCTGCGAGCTTCCTGCGCGCGTCGGCGAACCGCTCCCGGACGTGCGATCGCCGCGGTTCCGGCATCGCCTCCACGAGATCGCGGAGGTGCCGCGCCTCGGACTCGGACACAGGCACGAGTTGCCGGCAGCAGGCACCGCAGCCCGCCTTGCACGAGATGGTCCGGCCCGCTTCCGCGACGAGCTTCTCGCCCATGCCCACCAGCGCGGAGGTGAGTTTCTGCACCATGGGGAGCAGCCGTCGCGGCGGCACCGGCTCGGCCGGCACGCTCACGGTCGCGTTGAATTCGCACCCATGCCACGCGATCTTGAAGCTGGCGGAGACGTCGGGCATGGGATCAATCCACGAATACGAATTCGTTCAGGTTCAGGATCACTCGGCAGGCGTTCGCCAAGCCGTGTTCCTTGGCGTGGGCCGCGAGCGCGGTGCGTTCCTTCTCGGTCGGTTCGCGGCCGAGCGCCAGGCGGAACGCGGCGGCCACGCGGCCGGCGTCGTCCGCCGCCAGCTTTTCCACTCGTTCCGCGAAGTGCTTCGCCATC
>CAZYYU010000171.1:0-5795 GCA_964651735.1 uncultured Gammaproteobacteria bacterium
CTGCTGCTGCTGCTGCTTCTTCTTCTTCTTCTTGAGCTTGTCCTGCGCCAAGTCAAAGGCGTTGCCGGCGGGCCCCTCGCTGCGCTTCATCTCAGCGCGGCCCTGACGGCAAAAAAAGTACTGCAGCGGCAAGGGCGGGTGGCAGCGCGCGTTGGATCGAGCATCGTCCCCCAACTCACCGCCACAGTCAGCAGGCAACCTTGGCAAAAAAGCACCACCACACCAGCATTGGCCGCACACCGCCGCCGCCGCCATGTCGCAGCTCAGCAGGCGCATTGTGAAGGAGACCAAGCGGCTCATCAGCGATCCCGGTGCGCGCGCAGCCTTTTGGGCCGTGGCGGGCGTGCAACGAAAAGCAAGCGCTAACGCCGACAAACAGCGCCCGGCATCAGCGCCACGCCGCACAACGACAACCTGCGCTACTTCGACGTGGTCATCGCAGGTCCCGCGCAGTCGCCCTACGAGGGCGGCTTATTCAAGGTGCTGCTGTTTTTGCGCCCTTTTTGGCCCGCTCTCACCGCGAGGGCCCCAGCTTGAACTGTTTCTGGGCGCGGAGTATCCCATGGAGCCTCCCAAAGTGCGCTTTCTGACCAAGCTGTATCATCCCAACGTGGACAAGCTCGGCCGCATCTGTCTGGACATTCTCAAGGCAAGCCCGCTGTGTGGTTCCTTCAAGGCCCTGAAAGTGAGGGCACAGGACAAGTGGAGCCCAGCGCTGCAGATTCGGACAGTGCTGCTGTCCATCCAGGCCCTTCTCAGTGCTCCCAACCCGTGAGTAGTGCCGGCGGCGGTGTGCGTTCGTGCTGTTTACCTCGAGCAGCGACGACCCCCTTGACAACCAGGTGCTTCTGCCGATGTTGATGCTGCTGGTTTAACGCCACCTTGCAGATTGCGGAGTTGTGGAAGACAAACCTGCCCAAGGCACAGAACACTGCCAAGGAGTGGACCGCGCGCTATGCAAAGTAAAGCCGGCTGGGAGGAGGGGCTGTGTCTGGTCAATGGTCGTCGGTTGGCTTGCCGCACTTGATGCTGGATCGCTCACTGCACTGCAGGAGTTCCACGCGGTGCGGGCTCCGAAATTCACCGCTGTCGCAGCGAGCGCTCACCTCACACGCCCCCAGGACAAGACTGAGGACGATGGCGCGGACACGATCACTGTGCACGTCATGGCGTGCTCTGGTCTGCGGCGCTGCGGGGAGTGGCCTGGTGTCCGCTCAACGGCGGTCCACAAGAGACGCAGTGCTTTCCGCTGAAGATCTCGCTTACCAAGGCCCAAGCCGCTGCACACGCAACGCTGGGTGGTGACACTCTTCCAGTGCAGCCACTGGCACTCATCATCGTGCCCGCAAGGAGACGCCAAGGCCGTGGTGGAATCGTTTTGCGCCAAGGCCTACGCCAAGGCTGGGGATTCGGCGGTCAAGTGCAAGAAGCTGAGCGAGCTGGAGAAGCTGGCTGCGTAATGAATCACTGCATTGCCAGCAATACGGGCTTTCTGCCAATGGCACTGTACAGGGCCACGTGCGGCCCTGCTCCGACGACAGCAATGGCAGCGCCAATCATGTCCGTGGGCGTTTGAAACACCTGCACGTCCCACGCCTGCGCGCAAGGGCCCCCCTGAGTAGACAGCGACACGTCGTGCAACGCACCAACCTCCTTCATGGGCAGCTGCGACGAGGCCACGCACTCGCCGCTCATGGTGAAGTGGTGGCAGTAGTCTTCACCGCCGCACAGCACAACCTGGCCCCGCAGCCAAGCCACGCCGCTGGGACAGCTGTGCAACGCAATCACGCTGACAGGCTCCAGCAACTGCAGCGGACATTGAGGCAAAAAGGCATGAACGCCACACCGAAAACGCGCCCCACCTCGGCATGCCACACACTCAAGAAGCCCGATGCGCCTGGCGGGTGGGCATGGTCAGGGAAGCAACAACGACCAAACAGCGCACCTGCCGATCCGCCCCCACAGAATATCCAGCGACCCGTGGGGTCAAGCCGGACCACGGAGGCCTGGAAGCCTCCTTCAAACGGCGTGATGGGGTCAACGTCACCGCTGTTCCACAAAAACCCCGCTCACCGGCTGGAGGCCCGGCTGCCCGCACGGAAACCTCGGCCTCACTTGCCAGGCTCCGGTCAACGGACCCTTTCTGGAGATTGATGCGCCACAGCGGCGCGCGCGTCTGGCGGTCGATGCCTGCAAAGGGAGTGAGTTGACGCAGGCCCGCCATCACAAGGGGCCGTCACCTAGCACAGTTCCGTCCGCCAGCGCAGCCAGCACCAGCGCAGCGGTTGACGCCAGATCCATCACGGAAACGGCGCTCTCAGACTGGTAGAAGAGCGTGGCGCCATCGGCCGCGCGCCCTGGCTGCACTTGCAGCACAGACCCATCCTCGCAGCCCACAAAGGCGATGTCTCCCTCCTTGTTGTGGCGTCAGTCGGAGGGAACGGCGGGCACAAGGGCGCGCGCGCACCCTGGCGCACAGGGAGTTGAAACATGACTGCGCGTGCGTGGGCGTCGCAATGGCTGGGTAGCAGAGAGTCCAGTGGTCCTGGCCCCCATGCGATTCAGCCAAGCAGACGCGGGCATTGCCTCTCCTCACCGTGGCCACGGCCATGAGCCCGCCCTGACCCGCGAGCAACAGCTGGCTGCCATCCCACACGCACATGCGGTAGATGGGACTGGAGTTGAAGGCTCGCAGGCGCTTCTGTGGGGTGCGCTGGGAGTGCGCGCGTGGGCAAGGCGACAAAAGGCAAGCGTCCATCCTCACCGCGTCGTCGGCGCTCTCGCTATTGCTCCAGTAGGCCGGCGTCTGCAAGGGCGCTGAGATGGCGGTGGTGCGGCGGCGAGGCGGAGCTCCACACCCAGAAGCGAGCCACGTCCCAAAGCAACAGCTCCCCAGTGCCTGTGCCGACCACGAGCGTCGCCCCCTCGTGCACGAACAGGCAGCAAAACGCAGCTGACATCCTGAATGGGAGGGGGCCGGACGACGACGACACCGGCCCTCCGTGCGCGCCAAAAAACTGACGTGCAGTGGCTCTGCACATGAAGCGCACGAGCCTGCAGTTGGCTCCTGACATGCCCGAGACACAGGAGCCTGCGCCCGTCCCTCCCTTGCCTCGCGCGCGTCAGGCGCCGCGTTATTCTCTTTTCCCCGCCACTTCTGCGACGGCCCAGCGGCCGACCGCAAAGAAGGTGGCCCCAGCTCTGCGCCGCCCGCAGCCTCAGGCACATGTTGTGCCAATGGTGGCTGCGCGATTTGCTGCGCTGCGAGAGGCAGAGCCCGAGTGGCTTTCAGAGACGGCGGAGCAGGACAGCAGGGCCAGGGCCAAGGCAAGAGCCGCGGAAGTGCACCAGCCTGTGGCAGCGATCGCTGCGATCGAGGAGACGCACGAGACAATCTCCTCCGCCACGCTCACCGTCACCCTGGAGGAGGCGGAGGTTCACGAGGAGCGCTTCAGTGACAACGCGATGGCCTTTGTGACGCCGCTCACGCGTTGGATGGGCTGCGCGCCCGCCGCAAAAGACTACCGCCGCGTCACCGCCATCCTTGACAAGTACATCGACATGCTGGTGGACTACGAGTACGCGTCAGTGGAGCTGCGCGCCGAGCTATTTACTCGCGCCATGCATTTGGCGGATCGCGCCGTTGTGGCAGCGCAGCTGGAGGGCAGCGTGCAGAGCGCGGACTTGCCGTGCCACCTGTACGTGGCCACCAGCTTGCAGTGCAAGCTCATGGTCGACCATCCCATCCAACATGTGCTGCTGCAAGGCTGTCCCATTCTGCCTGAGGTGGAGCGTCAGGAGCGAGTGTCGCTGCTGGCGCTGGAATTCAGACTGCACACAACGCAAGCGGAGCTGAGCACGTGGTGCTTGGCAAATGTGAACCAGTGAAAAAGAGCAGCACGACGCGCGCTCTCAGTGAACCCAGCCCTTGTCGTGGCCGTCGCTGATGGAATCGTCAAAAGAGGGGGGAGGAGGAGGAGTGCGCCGTACACTGCGTGAGGCTCCAGGAAGCCACGGAACTGCGACCCGTCCGCACTCCAGCGCGCACCGTATCCCTCTGTCACGCGCACCTCAAACACGATCACGTCGTGGGCCAGAATGTGCAGGTTGGTCCACGTGGCGTGGTCCAGGATGCGCAAAATAATCTCCTCTGCGTGCGCATTGACCACCACTGCGCCGCCCGTGGCAGCACCCCACCAGCCGTTGGTCACGTCGCGCCCGCAGTGCTTGGACCAGGCGCGGCCACCCACTGTGAGCTCAACCTCCTCGCCGCCCTTGCTGTGGCGCGCATTGAAGGCCCGCAGCAGCGTGCCATGGCTGGGCGGGAACATGCCCTCGGCCGAGCCGGCAGTGCGACGCACGTTGAGCATGCGCAGGATGCCTGGCACACCGCACGCGCCAAACAGCGCCGCGAACTCTCGGCCCCTGGCCGCGTCATCGAGAAGGCGCCACGAGCTCGCAAGATCCAGCACACGGTCGTGCAGCGCGTCCAGAGCAAAGGGCGCCGTCTCTTGCAGCACTGCCTGCGCGGGGAACTCGAGGGGCACCGTGCCATGCACCATCCAGCAGCGCAGCAGCCGGGCCAGCGAACGCGCGAACGGACGCGCGGGCACGCCCCGTACCAGGTGCGGCGACGCGGCGGGGGCGGTGCTGGGGGGCGGCGAGGAGCGCGAGCGGTGCTGGCGCAGCGCCGTGGTGTGGCGGTGGAGGCGGCGCAGCAGCTTGCGCGTGTCCAGGGCAAGGCGCGCGTCACGGGCAAGGCGGGCGGCCGCATCCCCATGGTGCTCTACTACCACGTGCGCGCACAGCTCCACCAGCGTCGGCACCACGCGCTGCTCCTGCTCCGGCGCCGGTTCCTGCTCCAGCAACAGGGCCAGCACAGACGGCGCGAGTCCACATGACCGTAGCCCGTCCGTCACGGCAGCGTACACCTCGTCCTCGTGCGGGTGGTCTGGTTGCATGGCGACCCTCCTTGCGCGATTTATCGAGCCGGCCGCCGACACTGGGGCAAGCAGCAACGACGCTGCGTGCACGCTACACCTGGCCCACGTTGGCCAGCTGGTTGTACTCGATGTTGTCCACTTCCACGCCGCTGGCCTCGAAGATGGTGCCGATGATTTGAAGAATGCCCAAGTAGCCCAAGATGTTCTGCACTGTCAGGCGCGCGCGCGCGTCAGACAAGGGGCGGATGCTGGCCGTGGTGCGTGCCCTCACCGAGCATGACGGACCACGTGGGCACGTTGATGGCATGGCATTCCTGTCCCTCGTGCCTGGTGCGAACTGTGAACCGGCGAGTGCCAACACGCACCGCAGCACCGCAAAGTACCATGCCAGAAGCACACTGCCCACCACCATCCACGTGATTTGAAATATCAAGAAGACCACGCTGATGAACAGGAAGTAGTTCTTGGTCCACCGGGTGGGTTTCCAGAAGAAGGGCTGCAACCCCCCTGTGCGTCAGCAAGGTGCAGCAACGACGACCGCACACGACGCACCAGGTTGAAGAAGGGCTGGCCGGGGGAGGGTGAGCAAAAAACCGCCCAGCTCGCTGAGCGCACCTGGGCCAAGATGTACGACGACTGCCCAACCACCCAGCCGCTGATCATGGTGCACTCGAACTGGTGCACCAGGACCACCACCAGCCCAGCGACGCCCAGCGGCAGATGACAGTACAGGAAGCCGCAAAACCAGAACTTGAGCCTGCGCGCAAGCATCACAGCGCGGGTGAGCCACGCGAAGCGCCAGGTGGCCCTGGCAACCTTGTGGGCGTCTTCCTCTCCAAAATGCGCTGCATG
>CAZYYU010000171.1:5895-7156 GCA_964651735.1 uncultured Gammaproteobacteria bacterium
CAGCGGCCCGGGAATGGACGGGCTGCTGAAGCCTTGGACGTCCCTGCCGCCCGTGGCGCGCCGCCTGATCGTGCTTGGATGTACTGCCGCTGCCGCGCTTGGGCCCGCGTCCCCTTTTTCCCCCCTTTCACCGCCTTCACGCGTGCAGCGGCGGGGGCCGGCATATGGTACCTGGTGAGGCGCACCAACGCGGCGCGGGAGGCGCGAAAGACCAAGGACACGGCGCTGGTCGTGCTAGAGAAGAAGAAAGTCGGTGAGAGCGCGGCGTTGTTGGGTGCCCGTGCTTGTGTGGCTGAGCGTTGGGGCTCAGGCGTCAACAAGGAGTTCGTGGAGCAGATTAGCCAGATACTGCCGACGCTGTTCCCGTCCTTCTTCTGCCGCGAAGTGGCTCTGCTGGGCTGCCACACCGTGTACGGACGGTGGCTGCGGGATCTTGGTGGTGAGTGACGCGTCTCCTCAAGGTGCCTGCTGGGCCGCACCGTGGCCTCCATCTGGCTGGCCAACATGGACGGCAAGATTGTGAAGTGAGTGTGTGTGTGAGGGGCGCGCGCGCGGTGACCGGTGCCTCGCGCGCAGGGCGCTCGTGCAGGGCAAGGGCCGGCGCTTTCTGACGCTGCTGGGCATCTGGCTGGCCACGTCGGTGCCCATTGCGTGAGCGTGCCCGCTTGCGCTGGGCGCTGTGCTCGCTCACGGCGGCGAAGGTTCATCAACGCGGCCATCAAGTTCCTGCGCGACTCGCTGGCGCTGGCCTTTCGCACGCGCCTCACGAGGAAGGCCCACGAGCAGTACCTGCGCGGCCTCACCTACTACCAGGCAAGCAAGAGGAGGAGCGTTGTGTGTGGCTGCTCATTGTGTGTGCGCGGATATTGCGCAGCTGGAACAACTGGACGGCAGGCTGCCCAACCCGGACCAGTGCCTGACCACGGACATTCAGAAGTTCTGCCACTCGTTGGCCGACCTTTACAGGTGTGTTTGGTGGGCGATGCGACGGTTCGCTGAAGTGTGGCGTTTGCTCGCTGCAAAAGCAACCTGGCCAAGCCGGCGTTGGATGTGGCCATCTACAACGCGCAGTTGGCCTACAATGTGGGCGCGGTGAGTTGGCATTGTATGGTTCCCCCCTTTATCAAACACGACGAACAGGTGGGCCTGTTCTCCGTGACGATGCTGTTCATGTCGGGCGGCGTTGCCATGCGTCTGTTCACGCCGCCGTTTGGAGTGCTCACGGCCGGTGTGTGTGTGTGTGTGTGGGTGTGTGTGTTGG
>CAZYYU010000172.1:0-7150 GCA_964651735.1 uncultured Gammaproteobacteria bacterium
CCCAGCCCTGCTCAGGAGACGTCCTCTCACAACTAGACGAATCGTGCGCTTCTGACTGCTCAGTCTCCTGCCTCGCCCATTCCGCGCATCTCTAACAACCAAGACTTTCCGGCTTCCGCCAGAGAGACTTTGTTGGATTCGTGAAACGGAGAGATCCCCGTCCACACAGAAAATGCTGGGGTCTGACGGAGGAGAGCCGCTTCCAAGTCGCAAGGTGCCTTTTTGCAAAGGTTACAGGCCGAGGCCCCACCACGTTTTTTTCGGACGATCTGCGGAAATTTTGTTTGGAAGATGGCGCTGTGGAAAGTGTGCGCCGCTTGCTGCAGGAGGCCACACGCACGCACGCACGCACGCATGCACCACCAAGCGGCAAACTGACGTCTCAAAGTTTTTTTCTGGCGAGAGGGGCATGGAGCCCAAGAAGCGCAGCAGGGCCGACGAGGAGCCACCTGCGGGCTACTGCGCGGTGCGTCGCGCGGGCTCCCCCGTTTTTTGTGCGCTCACCGCGCGGCGGCGCAGAGGTCGCGGCTGGTGGTGCGCAGCGTGAGGATGCGCAAGGAGGACGTGGACGCGTTGTTGCTGGGGGACCAGGAGGCGCTTGCTGCGGTGCCGTGTGGCGACTCAGTGCTGGCCGGGCCTGCTGCTGGTGCTGGGCAGGTGGTGGCTGCGCGCGTGGTGAAGGCGCATCTGCAACAGCGGGAGCCGTCGGACCGCGACCTGCCCGAGGCGTTCGGCTCGCATCTGCGGCCCGCGAAGCAGCAGACGGTCACGTTGTGGTCCAAGCGCGGCTTCCTCAAGCGGCTCTACACGCTCCGTTCACGTGCAGCGGCCAGCACAAAGCGCAAGGAGCCCGTGTGACGTTCATTGGGCTTCAGGGCGTAATGCGATCGGGGTCGCGCGGGAAGAGCGAGCTCTGGCGGATGTTCTTCAGGCCCAAGTAAAGCATGACCAGGCGTTCCAGGCCAACACCGCAGCCGGCGTGCGGAGAGCACCTGTGCGCAATTGAGGGCGGAACGGTGGCAGCACGCGGCCCGCCTCACCCGTAGCGGAAGGCGTCAATGTAGTCAGAGATGGTGGCGGGGTCCACGCCTTTGCAGGGGGTGGTGGCAGAGGGTCAGAGGCGACGGAGGGACATGCAAAAAAACGCCAGACCCTTCTCAATGGCGCGCTTGGTCAGCAGCTCCGGCTCGTGGATGCGCTGAGCACCAGACACAATCTCCCAGCCTGTTTGTGAGAGCGCTGAGCAGAAGAACAGCGTAGGCGCAGAGGCTGACCTCGCACGAACCAGTCGTAGGAGTTGGTGAAGCGCGGGTCAGTCGGGTCCTGGACAGAGGGCGGCGTGAGAGCAGCAGATGAGAAACGTGTGGTTGGCGACGCTCACCTGCATGGTGTAGAAGGGGCGCACATCCGCCGGATACTTGTCGCACCAGTAAAAGTCCGTGTGGTACTTCTCAGCAATGATCTCGCCCAGCTTGGTCTCCTGCCGCAGTGCAAGTGTGAGCGATGAACAAGCAAAAGAGGCAGGCGGTGCAAAAACACAAAACCTGGGGCGTGGAGATGTCGTCGAGGTCGCCAATGGTCTCGCCCGCCTCGCGCAGCATGGCAATGATCTGGGGCCACGTGAAGCGCAGTGGCGGGTTCTGGTACCGGATGGGCTTGAACGGGTACTGGTCATTCACCGCAGCCAGCTCTGCCGCGTAACGTTGGGGCAGCGCATCGAAGATGGACACAAACAGCTGCCCAATCACGTCCGTGACCTTGATGGGGGGAAACGCATCAGGCACCATGAACAAAACCGCAAACCAAAGCCGCTAACCTCGTGGTAGTGCTCGTTGAACGCCATCTCCAAGTCGAGGCCGTTGAACTCACACAGGTGGCGGCGGGTGTGTGCGTTCTCAGCGCGGAACACGGGGCCAATCTCAAACACGGCGCCAAAGTCAGCGGCAATGGCCATCTGCTTGTAGAACTGCGGCGACTGAGCCAGACACGCAGGGCGGTTGAAGTACGTCAGCTTGAACACGCTGGCACCGCCCTCGGAGGCAGCTCCCTGTGCTGTGCGTGAAGAGCACTTCCCCAACGGCACGCAACCAAGCGCTCACCAGCAGTTTGGGCGAGTGGATCTCAACAAAGCCGCGCTGCGACAGAAACTCACGGAACAGCTGGCCAATGCCGCTCTCGATGCGGAAGATGGCGTTGTTGGCTCGCGTGCGCAGGTCGATGACGCGGTTGTCCAGGCGCAACTTGCGCGACACCTTGACGTGCTTGCTGGCCGCGGACTTGGCGGCCTCCAGACGCTTCAGGTCGGCCTGCGTGGAGCGCTCAGCGGGAGCGAGAGAGAGAAAGAAATCTACACACGCACCTCAACGTCCTCCCCAGCGGCCTTGCGGGCCAGCAGCGCGTCAATCTCCTTCTGCAGCGCCTCCTGCTCCTTCTTCTGCGCCGACAGCACAGGCTGCGGCACTGAGCAGTCGGTGACCTGGATCGGCAGCAGCGCTGCGGCCGACACCACAAAGAGGCGGCGCACGTCCAGCTCAAACTGCTGCACCGTGCACGACACCACCTGCTGCTCCGCTTTGCGCAGCACGCCCTCCACGTCCACAATGGACTCGGCGGTGAGCTCCTGCGCGAACTTGACCATGGGCTTGGGCACGGCGTCTGCAACCATGAGCACTCGCAAGGAAGCTGGCGCCGCTCACCCGACTTGCAGACCACGCACTGCAGCGTCGACACGCGCTGGCGCAACACCACAAAGCACAGGTTGCCCTGGCCGCGCGACGACTCCACGCGACCGCGCAGCAGCACCGTCTTGCCCTCGAGCGCAGCGCCCACGTCGCCGATGAGCACGTACGGCTTGCCATCGCGCGTCTCGCTGCGGTTCAGCGGCAGCACGCCAAACGTCTTGGAGTAGTCCTGGGCGGCGGCGGCGGCCTCGGCTGCGCCATCCTTGGCTCCGCTGGCCGCGCTCTTGGCCGCGCGCTCGGCGGCCCTGGCGGCCTTGGCCTCTTCCTTCTTGCGCTCCTTCTCGAGCTTCTTCTGCTGGCTGCGAGCGCGTGTGAGAGGCCGCGGTGATGCCGTGCGTGACGCAACTTCTTGCTGGGCTGCTCCATGGCGGTGGTGATGGCTTGCGTGACCCTCTGGCCCGTTCCGAGTGCCTTCCGCGATTTCAGCAACCGCCTATGCGAGTGGGTTGGACTGCGCTCTGCACACTTCGCAAACCACTGTTGGGTCGGTCCTACGCGAGCTTGTGAGCAGCGCTTTTTTCGCTTGTTCTTTGCTGCGTGGCGTGCGTGGCGTGCCTTGCTTGCTGCTGTGCGGTGGCTTTGCTACTTGGCCCTCCCCCCTCCACTGCTGACCACCGTGTGCTGCAGCGCAACGACGACGATGGACGAAAAGAAGGATGTGGTGCCCGAGCGGCGCCTGCCCATCGACCGCGAGCAGTTTGAGGACATCATGAAGCGCCGCTTCTTCTTCGCGCCCGCTTTCTCCATCTACTCCGGCGTGGCTGGCCTGTACGACTACGGCCCGCCGCTGACGGCCATCAAGGCCAACCTGCTCAACGCGTGGCGGAACCACTTCATCCTCGAGGTCGCGCGGCCATTTGTTGCGCGGGGCCTGTCCTCACAGGCGGGCTTTTTTGCACGCGCGTGCAGGAGGACATGCTGGAGATTGAGACGACCGCCGTGACTCCGAGCAAGTGCTTTGAGGTGTCCGGCCACTGCGCCAAGTTCACAGGCAAAAAGCCACGCGTCGTTGTCTCTTCTCACACCTTTTTTGTGCGCGCGCAGACTTCATGGTGCGCAACGACTTGACCAAGGCCTACTACCGCGCAGACCACTTGCTGGAGGAGCACATGCAAAAGCTGCTGGCTGACCCAAAGCTGGCTGAGGACAAGCGCAACGAGTACCTCAAGATCGCGGTAACAATGTCGTTGCAGCGGCGGGCCCCCCCCCTCAAGCGCTGCTTTGTTCGTGCAGGCCCAGGTGGACGACTATGACGTGGAAGCACTGGGCGAGCTGCTCAAGCGCTTTGACGTGCGCGACCCCGAGGACGGCGGCGCGCTGTCTGCACCCTACCCTTTCAACCTCATGTTCGAGACGTCCATTGGTCCCACGGGCGTGCACCGCGGCTTCTTGCGCCCTGAGCTGGCGCAGGGCATCTTCGTCAACTTTGCGCGCCTGCTCGAGTTCAACGGCGGCCGCATCCCGTTTGCCGGTGCCACCATCGGTCCCGCGTTCCGCAACGAGATCAGCCCCCGTGCAGGCCTGCTGCGCGTGCGTGAGTTCACGCTGGCCGAGATCGAGCACTTCATTGACCCGGCGGAGGACGTGCACATCAAGTTCAGCCGCGTGGCCAACGTGGTGCTGACGCTGTTCCCGCGCGACAACCAGGTCACCACGGGCACCATGGTGCGCATGACCGTGGGCGACGCCGTGCGCCAGCGCGTGATTGGCGGCGAGAACTTGGGCTACTTCATGGCTCGCACCGCGCTCTTCCTGTGGGACATGGGCGCGCGCAAGGAGGGCCTGCGCTTTCGCCAGCACCTGGCCAACGAGATGGCGCACTACGCGTCTGACTGCTGGGACGCGGAGCTGCTCACGTCGTACGGCTGGATCGAGTGCGTGGGCCACGCCAACCGCTCGTGCTACGACCTCAGCGTGCACTCTGCGGCCTCCAACACCAACATGCACTACTTCAAGCCGTTTGCGGAGCCCGTGGTGCGCGACGTGCTGTGCGCCAAGGCCAACAAGGGCGCCGTGGGCCAAGCCTTCAAGGCCGATGCCAAGCAGCTGCTGCCCTTCATTGAGAGCTTGCGCGGCGACGTGTGCGTGCCGCTGCAGCAGGCGCTCAAGGACAAGGGCGTGTGCACCGTCAAGTTGCACGACAAGTCCTTTGACCTCACCGCCAACATGGTGGAGTTCAGCGTGGTCACCGAGAAGGTGGCCGGTGAGTCCATCACGCCGGCTGTGATTGAGCCCTCGTACGGCATCGGCCGCATCATCTACTCCATCCTGGAGCAGTCGTACTGGTAAGTGTGGGGGGGAGCATTGTGTTGTGCTGCGCTCACGCGACACGCATAAAGGGTGCGCAACCCCGACACGCCCTCGGTGCCCATGACGGAGCAGGAGGTGGCCGAGAAGAAGAAGGCCATTGCCAAGACCGGCATCGAGATGATTCGCGGCGTGCTGTCCCTGGTGCCAGCGCTGGCGCCCACCAAGTGCAGCGTCATCCCGCTCTTCTCGTCCAACGCCGAAATGGTTGCCTACCTGCCCAGGGTCACGGACGCGCTCAAGCGGCTCAACCTGGCGCACAAGGTTTGCTGGTCACCCCCCCCCCCTCAAATGCTCGCTCACACACGCACGCACTGTGATCAGGTGGACCGCGCCTCGCAGAACATTGGCCGTCGCTACGCCCGTACCGACGAGCTCGGCATCCCCTTTGGCATCACGGTGCGCTCGCTCCCTCTCAATCGCGCGGCTGCTTGCATGACATTGCAGCGCGCAGGTTGACTTTGACACCATCCGTGACGAGGGCCACAAGGACACTGTCACGCTGCGCGACCGCGACTCCACGGAGCAGCTGCGCGTTCCCACCGCCGAGGTGGCTGATGTGGTGTTGAGCCTCTGCAACGGTTCTGCCAAGTGGGCCGACGTTGCTGCCCGCTACCCCAAGCAGAAGGCTTCAGCAGACGAGGGCGCAGAAAAGTGAATGGGTCATGTGAAAGCCGGAGTCACAGCCGCGTAAAGCTCGGCAAAGGGTGCATTCAAAACTCTCCCCTGGGAAAAAATGTATTTCGGAGCGGCGTGGGTTGCGGTGGACGGCGTAGCCAAGGTAGTGTCCAGGGACCCCAGCGACATCAGCGCAGGTGAAAGCTGTCTCAGAAAATGACGAGGAATTTCAGTCAAATACGGCATGACAAAACGAAGATTCGCATCGCCACAAAAACACAAGGCTCCACGTTGCGGTTTTCAGCACGCACATTCACCTTGCTGCCTTCAGTGAAGCGCCAGGACATGGGGTTGCAGAGGCGCAGGTGCTGTGCAAGAACGCTGTTTCAGGGCTTAATGACAGCAGAAGCAGTGCACACGAACCTGTGACATGCGAATTTCGCTCAACACCAGAGCCTCAGTTGTTGTCATCGTCATCAGCAGCGTCAGCTTCATCATCCTCATCTGCCTCCAGCATTCCTTGGCCGATGAGGTCGTCCACCAACGTGGCATCCACCCCTCGGGCCTGCACACCCCCCAACGTTACCGCGTCGACAACGTGGTGACCGCCCTGCTTCACGATCTGCATCGCCTTCTTCTTGTACTTGGCCTCAGTCATGTTGATTTTGCGTCCACCCTCGCGCGCCAGGGCCACGCAATCTGCCCAGGAGGAGGGCCCCTGATGCACCACCTCATCGCCATGCGGCTGCACTCCACGTGCCCTGGGCGTGTCGGCGTCGTTCCGGGCCGGCGCAACCTTGGCCTTCTTGCGCTTGCCTTGGGGAATCGCCAGTGTCCAGTCGCGGTTGCCGTCGGCGTCGGGACGGCCCACGCAGTAGCCACACTGCCAGTTGTCTGCAGCACGTGCCTCCTCTTCAGTGACGCCAATGCAGCGAAAGTGGTACCACTCGTCGCACGCCTCACACAGCAACATCTGGCCGTTGCTCTTGGTGTTGCAGAAGCAGCGCTGGCGAGGGATATCACGCCGAATCTTGTCTGGATGGAACAGCAGCACCTTGCTGACGATCTTGCTCTGCTCGAGGACCACGTCCAGCGGCGAAAAGCGCAGGATCTGATCGGGCTTCTTCAGGGGCGACTTGCGCACGCACTGGGAAGCGATTCAGGCACGGGCGCGGTTCCAAATCACTCTCTGTCATACCAGTGTAACAGCGTCTGGCACTTGGATCCATTGGATCAGAGCCCGCAGCCCTGCTCCGAGATGTGCACACGGTGCCGCTCTGTGACGGAAAAACGTCAGCAAGGGGCAAGTGCAGGCCTCACCTTCGGCCCAAACAGCACGCCCACACACAGGAGGCACGCACCCATTCTTGCACTCACAGGCACTGACAGCCACGCCCTGGTTTTGGTCGAGTTCCGCGTAGCAATGGTAGATATTGCGCTTCATCGATGCGCCAACGAGGAACACCACACGCCAGCGGTCCAGG
>CAZYYU010000173.1:0-7147 GCA_964651735.1 uncultured Gammaproteobacteria bacterium
ATGTGTGTGTGTGTGTGTTGCTGCACTTACACCGCTGCCCATCGCACACACACGCACACACGCACGCCAGACTCGAGTGCAAAAGGTAGTCCTCCAATGTGTTTCTTCCCTCCTCTTGCATCAAAATCGCGCAAACGTTGCAGGAACGCTTCACGGACGAGGCCGAGTACAACAAGAGCAAGGGCGTGTTCATCGTGACGCCCAAAACCATGGCTCAGGTGCTTGTTGATTGCTGCTTGTGCTTTCTTCTTGTCTTACAAGCATTCTTGCAGATGAAGAAGACGAGGTGACCGATCCGCTGCTCTCTTTGTTCGCTGATCTCGCCTCACCATGGAGTGCGGAGCAGCATTCTCATGCACCCTTTCCCGCGTGTGGACGAGATCGCCACCGAGGTGGACGCCGACCCTCGTGCCAAGTGAGTGAGCGCTCACTCGATCGATCGATCGAGAGAGAGATGGGGGGAGCTGCGTTGGTGATCTCTCAAAACCACGCCCTCCTTTGCTCTGCAAGATACTTCATGCAGGTGCTTCCCGCTCTCTGTGCTCTTCGCATGTCCTCTCCCTAACCTGTTGCAGCCCCACTACGGTGTGCGCGTACGCATGGCGCTGCTGGCAGCGGTGCTGGGCGTGGATGTGCCATGACAGGAGCACCTCATCTGAACCTGTGGGCGACTATGAACGACTACTTTTGCTTTTCGAGTGACAGATGAGGGCTGCCGTTCGCTTGGCGCAAGTGCGCTGCATGAGCACTGCGACTGCACCCCCTGCTGCGCCCGTCAAGCCCGACTTCACTGTGCACAAGCACCCCGAGTGGTCCGTTTGCGAGGGGGGGAGCCGTTGAAGGTGCGCTCACCCTGCGCGCAGGTTTGACAAGGACGGCTTCGTGCACCCTGCTCTCAACGTGCTGGGCGGCAACCTGGAGGCGCGCAACAAGATTGTGTGGGCTCCCTTCATCCCGGGCATCAGCGCGTGCTGGCTGTACCGCCCAGAGCACAGCGCTTCCGGAGAGGGCGCAGCCGCCCTGCTCAAGGCGCGCACTGCCCTGCGTCCGCCTGGTTTACCGCGACGAGCTCACTGCTGCGGCTTCAGTTCTCGCCAGGCGCTGCGGTGCCCACGCATTGGCATCGCGGGTGGGAGCACGTGATTGTGAGTGTGACCGCGCGTCGTCGTGCACCGTGGCCCACTCATCTGCCCCTCAGACGTTGGAGGGCACGTTCGAGGATGACCGCGGCGTGTTCAAGACGGGCGACGTGGTCTTCAACTCGCCCGGCTCCCACCACCGGGGTCTGCACAGCAAGACGGGCTGCACCATTCTCATCATCTGGGAGAAGAGCGTCGGCTTCATGGAGAAGCAGCCGGAAAAGAAAGACTGACTGCACCCGTTTCACTTGAATAATGGCCGCTTCACAGTTGACGAGGCGGGTGGGCGAGTGCTGGCTGCGCCGGTGGTGGCCGGAGGGGCTGTGGCAGGCGCCTTGACAGGGGACGTGGTGGCGGCCGTCGCTGCCTTCTTCTCCTGCAAGAAAGCGGTGATGCCTCCACCACACTGCAAGCAGGAAGAGTGACGACGCACGCTCTTGCGGCTGCTGCCGTAGTTGAGAGACGAGGGAGGCGACGCAGCAGAGGCACTGGATGCTCCGCCGCCGCCGCCGCCGCCCAGGAACGATGACAGCGAGCCCATCAGCCCCATCTGGTCCGTGAAGCGCTCGCACTTGGAGTAGTCGAGGCGTATCACGGGCGCCGTGGCGTGACTGGACCCGTACAGCTCTGGCAAGCCTGGTGAGCGCCGCCGCAGCCAACCCAAAAACACCCGCCCTTCTTGCCTTGGCATTGCTGCTCCTTGATGACCTCGCTCAGGTGCTGCACCATCTGCGCGTCGCACGCCGACAGCCTGTGCTCGCGGAAGAAGTCTGCCTGCGGCTGCTCCAGCAGCGGCACGCCTGAGTGCGTCAGGCTCTTCTTGAACGCCGTGGCAGCGGAGGACAGCGCGAAGCGCCCTGCGCCAGAGGCTTGTTGGCAGCACGCACAAAGGGCGCCGGTGCCGTCTCACCATTGTCCGAGACGTCGTCGTGCGGCTGCGCAGGCGTGCCCACGCAGCACAAGTAGTAGTACAGACAAGCCACGATGCCAATCTCGTGCAGCTCCGCGTACACAAACGCGGAAAACGCGTCGGGGCTGAACCAGCGGCGCGAGGCGTCGCACAGGTTGTCCAGCAGCCGGCCGTGCACGTACGGCGGCGCCTCCAGCGTGCCCCCATCCAGGTCCAGCACGCTCACGTAGCGCGCCACCACGCTGGGCACGCGGTGCTGCTTGGACAGCCCGATAACCGAGTGCTGGGCCAGATCCGTCATACGAGGCTGGCGCTCCAGCCACGGCTCCACCGCCTTGCAGCCCCAGCGCGCCACGGCCACGTGCGCAAACGCCGCCACCATCTGGGCGCAGTCCTCGGCACGGTGTGCGTGGATGATCAGGGGCCGGCCCTGGGTAGTCTGCTCAGTACGCACGCACAACCCGCAGCACTAGGGACACACAAACGCAACCTTCAGAATGGAAAAGATGGCGTGCTTCGAGAAGGAGAAGCGACGCAGCAGGAAGATGGCAGACGGCGACGTGGCGGCGGATGCCGGGTGGTCCGCATCAGCACCACCACCAGCAGCAGCAGCAGCGGTGGCGGGCCACAGCACGGACGCGATGCTCTCCAACGCGGTGCTGGCGCGCGCCACCTTGGCCGACACAAAGTTGGCTGCACTCATCTGCTGCAGGTCGTCCTGCGGCGCCTGGCCCACAAAGGGCAGCTCGTCGGAGGACGCGGAGGTGGAGCGCGACGAGGGCGGCCGCATCGTGCCCAGATGCTTGCCCAGCAGGCTCAGGTCCGTGGACAGCGGTGTGCGGGCAAAGCAGCCGGCCGCCCGCGAGGCCAGCACCACGCCGTGCGCGTACGCCATTGTCTGGTCCACCAGCTCGGCGCTGAAGCCGTCCAGCGAGCCCTGCGCAAACGAGCGGAACTCCAGCTCATCGCCCTCCGTGGTGTCGCCGTCGGTGCCGCTTGACACGATGCCCACACCGGGCGCCTGCTGCTTCAGCTGCACAGCGCAGCCCTTGAGGCGCCAGTTCAAGTTCACCAGCGGCACGCCGCCGACCACGAGCGCGGAACACGGCGACGACGAGGCCACCGCCGCGTCCTGCGCTTGCAGCGCCAACGCCAGGCTGGGCAGCGAGAAGTGCTGCCGAATGCGCTCCAGCTTGTCCATGGCCTGCACGTGGTGCGCTCCGCAAAGCTCGCTCAGCGTGCGCAGGCTCTTGCGGTGCAGGGCCAGTGAGAGCAAGCGGCACAAGGGCAAGCGCGCCACCTGGCTCATGGTTCGGCTCTTGTGCAGGGATTGGATCACGCGCGGCTTGTAGTCGTGCTCGATGCCCAGGGCCCTCACAATGTTGACCATGACCTCGCCCAGGTGGTCAGCCTCGTCGTCATCGTCGTCGTCAACGTCATCGTTGTTGACCTCGTTGTCCACCGCTGGGGGCGGTTGGCGCCCTCTGGCGTGCGTGTCCAGCACGGCCTCCAACTCACGTGGGGGCGTGCGCGCGCCGTCGCCGGGCTCGGCATCGATGAAGGCCCAGGACCCGTTCAGAGGCGCCTGGAACTCGAGCTGCTCGCTGTCCGTGTCACCGTCTGAGCCCGACGCAGGCTTGCTGGAGACAATGGGCACACCGCCACCGCCTCCGCCTCCGCCGCGCTTGGAAGGTGAGGACTCCAGCCGCTTCGCAGCCGACAGCGACCGCGACCGCGTGCCAGGTGCAATCTGCTCCAGGTTCACGGACGCGGTCTCACGTGGTGAGTCGGGGCGGTACACCACGCCCTGCTCTTCCAGAATGTGCGCGTCGCGCCGCATGCGCTCGCGGATGGCCACCATGTCCTCAAAGTGGCGCGAGATGATGCCAGGCGTGGCGGCCGTCACCATGTTGGCGTCCACAGACGTCTCCACCACCTGCTTGGTGTACGCCAGGTCGGCCATGCGCTTCTTCAGATCCTCGCGGAACAGCTCGTAGTTGCCGGTCTTGAGGATGTTGCTCACGTCGGTGAAGTGCTTGAGCAGCACCTTGAAGTTCTTCATCAGCTTGTGGTTGTCGCTTGTCACGTAGGACAGGCAGATGGGCCGCACATAGCCTGCGGCGCGGTCAAGGACCCGCCACAAACCCCACCAGCAACGCCCGCACCCCGCGCGTGGATGTCCAGCAGCGTCAAGTGGTGCACATAACACCAAGCGCTCTCCAGATGCTCGTAGAACACCACCTGCGTGTCCTCCCCGAAGATGGCGGCCTCGCTGCTCTTGGCTGGCGACGAAAAATGTCAGCTCTCCGTGGACGCGGCGGGCGCGCAAGCATCACCCTGGTGGTCCACGCTCATGATCTTGAGCACGTAGCGCGCCACGTCAAACTCCCCGACTCTGTCCATGGTCCCTTCGGCACGCGGAATGACCTGCGCCCCCCGCCGCGTTGAGTTGCTTCGCCGCTGCAAAGGACGACCACACGGGACGCTGCAGCAGCCTTCGTGCCCGCCACCGCGCCGCCCGCAGCCAGAGCAGCGTTTTTTTGCGCGTGGGGCGCGCGAGCAGTCGTGCGCGACCCGCAGGCAAACAGCCACCAGTCTTACTTGCAAGCACACCGGGCCCACAATCTCCGAGAACTCGGCGATGAGGATGAAGTCCGTGGGCACGACGCGCGGCGTGGGCGCTTCCATGGTGGTGGGCGCAGACCAGAGCACTCTTGCAACAGCGTCAGCCCAGGCGACCCATTGCGTGTTACGGATTTGCGTTGAGGGCTTCATGGGCAACGCGCCGTTTGCGGTGGCAGGCTTCAGCGTGCGGTGCCCGCTGGATCTGGACATGATGCAGGCACTGTGGGGGTTCTTCGCGCTGGCTCCCGGCGCCGTGGGTCAGCCGGTGGCCGCCAAGTCGGAGGTGGCGTGGCCCGTGCGGGGCCTTGATCCGCGTGACGGCGTGTGCTCAGGTCGCCGCGTGGTGGATCGGTACGAGTGGGCGTGCGAGGCTGCGTTGGGCGCATTCAAGGCAAGCGCGCGTCCCCCGCCACCACGACGCGGCGCTGACTTCGTGGTTGGAAAGAGCTGGGCAGAGAACCGCGCCGCGCTCAAGAAGGGTGTCATGACGCGGGCCAAAGTGGAGCAGTTCGTGCTCGAGTTCGTCAAGTACTTTCCAGGCCCCGCTGCCAAGGTGAGTCGTGCCATGGCGTTGTGCTTCCTCACGCCGCACACCGCTAGACCGCGTGGGCCAGCGTGAGGGAGACGCTTGGTGCGCGCTTGTTGCTTCTGGCGCGTGCAAGTGTTGCTAAGTGGGCACGCAGTCGGGGACGCCATTGGCTGGCAGGAGTACAAGGCAGTGTGGTCACTGCTCATCCGGCACCTGGACTGTGTGGTCTCGCTGCGAGTACGTGTGCATCCTGTTTTTTTGTTGTTGACGTTGTCGAATTGCAACCCCGCTTGCAGCTGCTGCGCAAGACACATCTGCGCAAGGCGCCTGCACTGGTGGGCAGAGTGCCCAGCTCCACCGTGTCGTTGCCGCTGCTGCTCAACTGGATCCACGACGATCTCGAGCACGGTCTGGCCTTGCCTCAAGCAAGGGTGCTCTCGCTCACTGGTTCGTGGCCAGGGCTGGTCACGTCGCCAGAGGGTACGCAATGGTGTGTGTGTGTGTGCGTCCGCTCTGAGCTGTGTGCGTCAGCGCTGGTGCACTGGAAGATGGTGCAGACTGACCTGGCTGCGCTGAAGAGGGGCCGCGAGGTCTGCACTTGAGTCTGCTTCAACGCGCCCGTCCTCACAGCGCTTGCGCGTGCGTGTGCAAGGCGTTGACGGAGGAGATGCGCGTGTTCCTGCTGGACCCTGCCAAGGCTGAGAGCGGCCTGCGGGCCACGAAGCAGGTCTGCGCTGACAACCCGGATGACTGACGTGTGTTTGACCCCTTTCACGTCCCGGCAGTTCTTGCGCGATACGCGGGCTCGCTTGGTGAGTAGCGTTGGATGGGATGGATTGTTTTATGACACCATATCGTGGCAGGGCTCTGCGCTGGACGCGCTCAGCGCGCTGACGCCCGAGTGCCGGCTGCTGCGCCTCACGCAGCTGGTGGCCTTTGAGGTGGTGCTGTCGCTGATGGATGGCGTGCGCGAGCACAAGAAGAGGTTTGTTGGGCCCCGCCCCATTCTTCTGCAAGAGCCGCTGATTGTCATGGCGCAGTGTGCGCGCAGTGCTTCAGCGCCGGTTGGACCTGCTCTCGGCCTCAGGGCCAGGCTCTGCCACCGTCACGCAGTGGGACTGGTTCTCAGAGTGCTGGAAGGAAGCAGGTCGGGTGGTGGCGATGGTGGTGATCTTTGCTCACATCCGATGCACGCAAGACCACTCCAAGCTGTTCCTGCCTCGCACAGAGGACGAGACGGCCGCCAACGCCGCGCAGAGCAGCGGCAGTGCGCGGGACATGTCCAGCAAGCTCAGCGCTCACTGGCTTGACGTGCTGGCACAGCCTCACCTCAACGGCGAGCAGTACCTGGACTCCATCAGCCATCTGCGGGAATCGCTCAGGTTTGCGGTGCTGAATGCGTTGTCGGAGCTCGGCGTGACCGCCACCAGTGAGCTGGCCTTGACGGACAACGAATGTGGGGCAGGTGATGAGGAGGAGGTGCTTGCTGTGCAGCGCACACACATGGTCGTGCAACAGGGATGGAGAGCCTGGGCGTGGCGCTGGGCCAGCTCTCGCGTCTGCGTTCGCTGTTCCTGGTGGACTCCGGGTTCGTTGCTGCGTATTGCACTCTGTCAGCACGTTGGCTCACGCGCTTCCCCGCAGACTTGAGGAGGGTGAGCGACACGCAACACAGCACACACCCATGAATTCATGCTGCGGCGGGCCAGACCAGGTCAAGGGCATTCTGCACTGCTCCTCCGCCTCGCTGCAGACTGTGGCGCTGTTCGACCACCAGCGCTGGGACGAGGTTGTGGCCCGCAGTGTGTGTGAAGGAGATTTGCACTGAGGCTCTCGAAAGGTGCATCCGGTGAAGATGATGTTCCCGGCCAAAAAACTTGCCTGTGGGTGAGATTGGATTGCGCTTCATCCTCTCTCCTCTTCTCTCTCTCTCTCTCTCTCTCT
>CAZYYU010000174.1:0-4997 GCA_964651735.1 uncultured Gammaproteobacteria bacterium
TGTTGTTGTTGTTGTTGTTGTTGTTGTTGTTGTGGTTGTTGTTGTTGTTGTTGTTTGCGGGCGACTGACGGGCGAGCAGCCGTCCATCCAGGCCATGACGCCGTGGCTGCTGTTCCATCATCGCCGCTTCGAGGTTCTCATCCTCCCCGTCTGGATCGACCTGGTGCTTCCTCCTCCTCCCCTTCTTCTTCTTTCTTCTTTCTTCTTCTTTCTTCTTCTTTCTTCTTCTTTCTTCTTCTTCTTTCTTCTTCTTCTTCTTCTTCCACCCCCTCTGCATCATCTCAAGCGCTGCGCGAAAGATGCAGCGGTCGTCGGTGGAGCAGCGGTTGGCGCTGCTGTATCTGGCCAACGATGCGCTGCAAAACGGCAAGAAGAAGCAGCTGACACAGCTGGTAGATGTGTGGACCAAGCCGCTGGTACGGGGTTCGCGTGACCCAGTGCAGCGTTCACGAATGCGGCGTTCGGCAGGCCGACGCGCTGGTGCTGACGTACACGGAGCTGCCGGACAAGGGCGGCAGCACTGCGCAGGTGCTGCAGCCCCTCGCTCGCTGGCCGCCCCGGCACGCCACCAACAGATGTGCGAGCAGGCGCTGCGGCGGCTGTGCGAGGTGTGGCGTGAGCGCGACGTGCTGGCCGTGGCGGCGCTGGATGACGTGGCGGCTCGTCTGCACGCCGTGGACCCGCAGCGCGTGCAGCTCGCGCCCGTGGTGACCTGCTCCCCGCCGCTGTTGTGTTGGTGTGCTGGGGCTGTGGTTGCGCTGCACGCAGCTGCGGCTTGCGCCTCACACCGTGTTTGCAGAAGCGCGAGCCTGCAGTGGCGGTGTGCAGCCCCCCTCACCCCCTCCCGTCATCTGTGCTCACTCGTTGGCCAGCCGGCGCCCAGCAAGCCAGCCACTGCTGCGCCGCCGGCCGGTGCGTGCTGCTGCACCCGTTGGTGGGGTTGTTGCGGTTGACGCGCTGGCCAGAGGCTGCCGCCGCGGATGAGGAGCACGCTCTCAGGTTGTGTTGGATGCTGTGGTGCCGGCCCCGCCACCTCACACCGTCGACCCAGTGCGGAGCTGGAGCTCCTGATACAGGCCTACAAGGTCGGCAGTCGCCGCACCGCTGCTTGTTGCTTGCTTGACGCCGCTGCAGGCAGCACGCCAGACACCCACGTCCGTGGATGCGCAGCGCGACCTGGCCCACGCCCTCACGGCCGAGGCTGACCGGGTGCTGACGGAGCTGGAGCGGTGAAGGGGCCCCTTTGCCTGGGCAGTGTGCGCTCACGTTGGGGGCGCGGTGGATGGGGCCAGGCTGTCGGATCCCGAGTCGGCCCGGGCGCGAGAGGAGGGCCAAGTGCGCGCCGTGCTCACGGGTGCTCGAGTTGCAAGTGCCTTCCGGCCCCTCCCAAATGACGGCCCGCCGCACAACGCAGGGTCGCGCGACGGCGGCGGCGGCGCAGCTGCAGATGTGGCCAAGGCACCAGGTCAGGGCGCGCTTTGTTGGGGGCTGTGTCCAGACTGACGGGTTGGCAGCTGAAGCTCCGCCCGAGAAGAAGCACAAGCCCAGCGCGCCGTACGAGCCGCCCCCGCCCCAGCTCAAGGTCGTGCTCGGGCCTGCTGTGCGGCGTGTGTTGACGCTGTGCTGCCCCCAGAACCCTGCCTTCCTCAAGCAAGTGACGCAACTGCTGATCCAGTCCCTGGCCAGCATCGCGAGCGGTACCCGTTGCAGCGTTTGTGGTGCTCGCTCATCCTTGTGCAGAGAATTGAGCTCTTCCCAGCACAATTGAGCTCTTCCCAACGCCGTGGTCGCCCGGCCTCCGTCCCAACGAATGAAAGCAGGGAGAGAGGTTTTTTTTTGCAGCAAATCACGCCTCCTCGACCGACTTGGAGAGCAGGCCTTTGAAGGAGTCGACGGGCACGTAGCTGACCAGGGTGTACATCTTCTCCGTGGCATCCTCGCTCTCGTTCACCTTGCGGGACAGCCTGACGCGAACGCGGTTGGGCACGTGGCGGATCCCTGCACGCGGTGTTGGCCCACCAAAACACGCAGAGGCGGGCGCCGACCTCGGGACCACAGGTGCTTGTTCAGGCCAACGTCAAGGCGCACATCCCTGCAAGGGGGGAGGCGTGAGCGGCAAAGCAGACACGCAAAGCAACAACAACGCACTGGGTTCCAAGCTGTTGCCGAGCAAAGTGCTTGATCTCGCGGGTGGCACGCGGAGCACGCTTCTTCTGAGCACTGTTGCCGGCGGGGACAGAGTCAAAGGAGGAGCGTGCAGCCCAAGCGCCGTACACTTTGACGAGCTTCTTGCCCAGGTTGATGGTGCACTCAATCTCCACGGGCTCCTGGCCCTTCTTCTCCGTCTTCTTGCCCATTCCTCCTGCCAAGCGCGCACACGCGGTGAGCGAAGAGCAAGCGAGCGGCGAGCAGGGAAAAACAAAAGGCGAGCAGCTGCTCACAGCCGCGCCCGCACACACAGCGACCACCGTGGCGGCATCGCGCACACCCGCCGCCCAACCCCACAGCAAAGCAAGCAAGAGCACGCGAGCCGGGCGGCCAGCCAAGACGCCGTGAGCGTGGCGCAGATCGCGGCGCGCGTGGGGACGCCCTTGCGCCAGTGAGCAGCCAGCTGAGCAGCCGGGCCAGCCAGGCCCCCAGAGCCGGCAGCGGGGCCCCACACGCGCCGCGCGGCGAGAGAAGAGGTCTTCACAGCGCGTCCAGCCAGGCGCTCTGCCTTCACCGTACCCTGTCTTCACACGCCCCTGCTGCACAAGCTGTGGTGAGCGCAGCTGCGAGAAAAAAAGCGAAAAACCAGCCCCGGCTCCGAGCTTGAGACTTGTCGGAGTGGCGGTTGCTGCCCCCCTTGGCCCCGTTGTCACTGCTGCGAGGAGCGGTGTGTCTGGACACCGTTGCGGGCAGCGATGAAGTTGGCACAGAGCGTACGTCGCGTGTGTGGGGCGCCTGGCTGTGAGGGCGCCTTGGCGGACACGGCGGCGTGGCGGGCTGCTTTTTTGCGGGCCTGCGCGCTGTTTTCTGGCTGGTCACCAACCAAACCGCGTGCAGATGCGGCGCGCTGCGCAGGGCCGCAACGCGATTGGCGTTGCAGTCGCGGGAATGGTACGAAGCGTCAGCTCACTCACGCGCGGGCGGGCGGTGTTTGTGTTGCCGCTGCTCACGCGCGCGCGGCGCGTTAGGGCTTGGCTGCTGCCTCGATGATGCTGTCCGACGAATTGCACGCGAGCGATGCGGGCCTCCACCCTCCCGCGTTCCCGTGGCCCAACAACAAGCCGTGGCAGGTTCGTTCGCGGCAACAGGCCGTGCTTGTGTCCGTTGTGACCGCAGCCGCCACCGCAGGGCTTTGACCATGCCAGCATCCGTCGCGGCTGGACCGTGTACAAGGCGCGCGGTCTCGCCTTTGCACGGGTTTTCATATTGACACGCGCGCCTTGCAGGAGGTGTGCGCACAGTGCCACAGCCTGGAGTTCATCGCGTACCGCAACCTGGTTGGCACAGTGCTCACGGAGGAGGAGGCCAAGGTCCGCCTGTTCGGCACGCGCGCTCTCCGTCTCTCAGCACGCTCGTGTGCAGGCTGCGGCCGCGGCCAACGACTTTGTGGATGGTCCCGACAAGAATGGAGAGGTGATGGATGCGGCGCTGATTGCCACACGCTCCCCTTTGCTCACGGCAGCTCTGCAGATGTTTGATCGGCCGGGCAAGTTGACCGATCGCATCGTCAAGCCGTACGCCAACGAGGAGGCTGCTCGCTCCTCCAACAACAACGCTCTGCCGCCTGACCTGAGCCTCATCATCAAGGTTGCTGGCGGCGCTGCAGCAGTGTCAGCCCGGCTAACCCCGCCCCAACCCTTTTTTTGTAGGCTCGCCACGGCGGGCCAGACTACGTGTACGCTCTCATCACTGGTGCGGTGGCGCCTCTCTGTGTGTATGTGGGACCTCTCATCTCGCGCTGCTGCGCACAGGGTACCGAGCCCCGCCGGTGGGTGTGGACATCAAGGAGCCCCTGCACTACAACCCCTACTTCCCGGGTGCGCCCTTGCTTCGGCGCCCCTCCCCTTTTGTTTGTTCACGCGCTGCGGTCGCGCACACAGGGTCCGCCATCGCCATGGCCCAGCCGCTGCACGATGGCATGCTCGAGTTTGACGACGGGACGCCCGCCACCATCTCGCAGATGGCCAAGGTTTCGTTGTGTGCGGCATCCTTGTGTTGTGCCAACTTTGCTTTCCCCCGCCCCCCAACAGGATGTCACCCACTTTCTTGCGTGGACAGCGGAGCCTGAGCACGACGAGAGGAAGAAATTCGGTGCGCGCGCGCTTTCCCCCTCCTCTTTGCAAGGCCCTCTCAACGTGGTGCAGGCCTGAAGAACTTCATTGTGGTCGGATTGATGGCCGCAGCGACGCTGTATTGGAAGCGCGCCAAGTTCAGCCCGCTCAAGAGCCGCAAGATCAAGTTCTTCTGAAAAGTACATAGCTCCCCCCTTGATGACGATTGGGTGGGGACTCCTCCGCCACTGGCGGCGGATGTCCAAAAAATCGCTGCGTCGATCAGGGTTTCTCAACCCTCCCCCCGCGTCCCCCATCCTGCTTCTTGCTGCTGCTGCGCAACCCTTCCGCCGCGCGAAACATGAGCGAAGCCCAGACACAGAACCGAGCGAGCAACGGCCAACGCCAGAGCGGTCCCACCACCAGACGGTACTGCGTGCCACACACGCCCGCCCGCCGCGCTCGTTGCGCTTTCGTTTTGCTGAAAAATTCAAAAACCTTGCGCGCGCTCTCCCTTGTCGGTGTGCTCTGCGATGCTGCAAAGAGCGCCAAGTCATCGCCTCGCCTGACCAGCAGACCAGGTTGCTCAAGGAAGTGAAGGACTTTTGCCGGGAGAAGGCGGATGATGTGAGTGCCTTCCCGGACCCTGCCAAGGGCATCTTGTTCTGGCGCGCCAAGGTGGTCGGCGCCGCGGTAAGCAGCACACACGCCATTTTTGCGTGTCATGCCGAGCGCGCC
>CAZYYU010000174.1:5097-7121 GCA_964651735.1 uncultured Gammaproteobacteria bacterium
CCTCTGTGCCAGGGCACGCCGTATGCTGGCCAGACCTACGAGCTGCAGATGGAGTTTCCAGGTGGGAGAGCTGGTGCACGATGCGTTTCTCGGGTCTAAGCGCTCGTTGCAGATGACTATCCGATGCGGCCTCCCACTGTGTCGTTTGTGTCGCCTTGCTTCCACCCCAACGTGCACGAGAGCAAGGGCGACATTTGCTTGGACATTCTGCAGGACAAGTGGTCGTGCGTGTACAACGTCCGCAGCGTGTTGCTGTCTATTCAGGTTGCTCGTTCTTTCCCCCCTCCTTGCCTGGTCTCACTGCTTGCACAGTCTCTGCTGGGCGACCCCAACACTGCGTCGCCACTCAACGCTGAGGCGGCGTCGCTCTACGACAACGACAGCGAGGGCTACAAGAAGAAGGTTGACGCCTTCTACGAGCGGGGGGCCAACAAATGAAAGTGATCGATGACTTTGCCATCTTTTACTTGCCCTTCTTGTCCTGCGCCCTCAAAAGCGTCAACACAACACAGGCCCCGCACGCACGCACGCACGCACCCCCTTGGAGATGAGCATCACTTTGCCCACAGCAACCGTCAGATCCTTGGTTCGAGGCAAGTTGAGTGCCAGGCACGAGTCGCCGTCGCCGCGCTCACCTCATCCCGCAGCAGGATGCGAGAAAGCAGATTGAAGTCGGAGAACTTCTCCAGCGCCACGGGGCTGGCCGTGGCAATGTTCACCTGCCGGCGGTTGTGAGCAGCAGCATCACTGCAGCAGCAGCAGCATCACTGCAGCAGCAGCAGCAAGGACCGTGCTTACCACCACAGCGGCGCCCTTGCGCGCGTACGTCTGGCCCTTCTTGGGCTCGCCCGTTTTCTTGTCCAGCACCGACACAATCTTCTCGATGGTCACCTCCACCGTGGCCGTGTGCACGTGCAGCACGCACTGTTGCGCGCGCAGACACCTGAGCGAGGCGCAGCAGCCAGGGGGCAACAGCTGACCTGATAGCCGCTCGACATGATGGGGCGGTGCTCGGGCAACGCGTTGATGAGGATCTGAGCCTGTTGTCGCGGCGCGCCGCGTGAGGCCCCCACAAACCGCCACCCCTGCCCGCATCACGCGAGCAAAGCACCTGAAACCGGCTGACCACAGGGCACAGCCGCTGGCCCTTGATGCAAAGCACGCAGCCAGTGTTCACGTAGGCCTCATCAATGCCTGCAACAGCAGCATGAGAGCGGAGGGCTGGCCATTGGCAACAAGCCGCACCCTTCAACCACAGCGTGACGTTGTCGCCTGCATGAGCCTCCTTCATGGGCCCAAACTCGGACTCGATGCTGCCAACGACGCCCTGCGTCAGCAGCGTCAGCAGCGCCAGAAAGCCCGCCAGCGGCGCTCACACACCTCCTTCTCGCCGGGCACGACAACCACGGCGTCGCCGACGCTCAGGGCACCGCCGTCCACTGGCAGCAGCGTGAGCGGAGCAGGGCGCAAAGCCATCCCCAGCAGCACTGACATTTGCCAATCACGAACACCTTGCCGGCGTCCTTGTAGCGGTCGAGGATGGGCATCCGCACGGGCAGGCTGGGATCCACCTCTCGCGGCTGCGTGGCCCAGTGAGCCGCGCCGCCACCGCCCCCAAGGCGCGCAACAACCTTGGCGCAGCTGTCCAGCGTGCCCAGCAAGGAGTCGCCTGCAGCGCCGGTCAGAGGCCCCCTCCGCCCGAACGAGCAGCAGCTGCCGTGCCTTTGTACCACGGGCAGATGCTGGGATCCAACTTGTCCTTCAGGTTGAGGGCGTTGAGGGCGCTCAGCGGCACGATGGAGATCTGCTCCTTCTTGAAGCCCGCCTGTTTGGCCAGCGCATAAGTTTGCTGCACAAGCCAGCAAGAGGTCGCACCTTCTTCAGGAACTCATTGAGCTCTTTGCAGATGGCATCAAAGCGGTCCTAAGGAAGAGAGAGAGGATGAATAGACGAATAATGATGAATGATGATGAATAACGATGAACAACGACGAACAACGATGAATAACGATGAACAACGATGAA
>CAZYYU010000175.1:0-1248 GCA_964651735.1 uncultured Gammaproteobacteria bacterium
CACACACACACACACACACACACACACACACACACACACACACACACCCACACCATTGCACATGGTGGATGTTGTACTGGGCACCGGCAGTCACCAACGCCTCCACCGTCAGCGGGGCGCCGTCCCGACACGACAGTGCCATGTCGATGGGCTGCTTGCCATCTGCAGACGCACAACGCTCAGAGCAAGCAGTGCGTGCAACAACAGCAAGCAGCTCGTCACCGGCCGCCACAGCGTTGACGTCGGCCCCGCGCGCCACGAGCACGGGCACCAGCTTGGCGCAGTCGCCTTGCGCGCACTGGGCCTCCGGTGAGCAAGCATATGCACCAGCGCCCCCGCTTCGCACCAGATGCAGCGGTGTGCCGCCGCCAAACGCCACGTTCACGTCGCAGCCAGCGGCGATCAGCTCCAGCGCAATCTGCGCATCGTCGCCCTCACCGTTGGTCAGCGCTCGACGCGCGTGGTGGCCTCCCGTCGCAGCCACGATGGCGCGGTGCAGCACGCCTGGCACGCTGTCGTGCGTGCGGTGAGGCCTGCTTGACCCCAAAGCGCGGCAGCGAGACCTGGGGTTGGCGCCGTGCAAGAGCAGCGCGCGCACCACTGGCAGCGAGGCCATCTCCACGGCTGCACCAACGATGAGCGTGGCCAACAAAGGCAGACAAACAAGAGCGTCGACCCCGCTTCAGCGGACACGACGGATGGTTGACGTTGGCACCGCCCTGAATGAGCATCTCCAACGCGTTGGGGTCGATCACGCGGTACAGCACGCTGCCCAGCGTCTCGTCCATGGGCACGCCGCGCTGCAGCAGGAAGCGGATGAGCTCCACGTCGGGCTGCACGCTGCCCCAGGCCTGCGTGTCTCCAAACATGTCATGGAACAGCTGCGCGTTGGTGGCGAACTGGGCGCCCGCCTCGGCCAGGGCCTGGTGCGGAGCATGCGCTGAGAGCGCAATGCACCGCCATCAACCACCCCCTCGCATGCCTTGGCCACGACGAGGTTCTGCGCCACGCAGGCAGCGGTGAAAGGCGTGTGGCCCTTTGCGTTCACTGCCAACGCCTTGAATGAAGGGGAGAGGGTTTGGTTGCCCAAACGCGCACGCACGCACCAGCCTCCAGCTCGGCCCCGGCTGCCAGCAGCTCCGCCAACACGGCGGCGTCTTGCTCGCCCTCCGCCAGCAGATGCAGCACCGTGGACTGCGTGTCCGGCATGCGCGCGTTCACGTCGGCGCCCGCTGCCAGCGCCAACGA
>CAZYYU010000175.1:1348-7109 GCA_964651735.1 uncultured Gammaproteobacteria bacterium
ACACACCTGCAATGAGCGCGTGGACAATTTCGCGCGAGAAGTGGCCGCGTCCGTTGCTGTTCTTGCGTGCAAAGGCGGCCAGCAGCGGCGTCAGACGTGTGACGGGGCTCATGAAGTTCACGTCTCCGGTGCCCACCAACTGCTGCACGCTGCTCACCGAGCCCTGGATCACCGCCTCCAGCAGGTCGCTGTTGCACGCGCGTACCAGAGCGCTCTGCACATGACCGCAATTGCGTGAGCACCAGCACCGCAACAGGCCTGTGTGTCCGCAACCTTGAGCGCGTCATTGGTGGGGAAGGACAGGCTGCACGCCAACAATCAGTCGCCACAAACATCGGGCAGCAATGCACCCACCCCTCGTTGAGCTCGCGCACCGCCTCCGCGAAGCGCAGCACCACCTCCACCAGCATGACGTCGCCGCTGTGCTGCTTGCTGCGCTTGTGCGCAAAGGGGCGGCCCTGCTGTGCGGGGCGTGCAGGCTGCATGGGCACGCCGGGGCACGGCCCCAACACCGCAAACAGCTGCTGCAGGTTCCTGTGCACGCTGTTGCTGCTGCTGCTGGCCAGGCCGGTGGCAGAGCGACGCAGGTGAGAGCGGCGCGAGTCTTCGGACTCGATGGTCAGCACAGTGGCAGGTTTGGTGGCGTCCGCAAACAACGGCAAGGCCGCCGACGCCGCCGCGTTGCCCCGTGGCGGGGCGTACTGCGACCGTGGCGCATCCGCAGCAGCGGCAGCTTTGGCGCGTGCCAGCCAACGCGAGCGGAACCCCTCGGGATGGCGACCCAGCTTACGGCGCAGCGCCTTCAGGTTCACGGAAACCTCAAGCGCGCCTTCATCCCCTCCCCGTCAGTCTTCGCTGCACAGCAATGGGCCCTGCTCGCCTGAGAACTGTGGGTCGTCGTTGTATCCGCTGGCGGAGTAGGTGTGCAGAAAGTAGAGCGGCGCTGAGACGGCCTGTGAGCAAGGGGCCGCGGCTCGACCGAAGGTGCCGTTACCGGCAGAGTGCTTCATGTACAGCGCGATCAGCGCCGTGAGCTGGATGCTGCACGAGCCGCTGATGCCGCCGGAGCCGCCGTCGTGGTACTCCAATGCCACAAAGCGCAGTGCCATGCCAGGCAGCAAGCCGCCGCCAAACCATGCGTGGAAGATGTTCTGTGCTTTGCGCAATTGCGCGTTGGCCTGGAGCCGCTTGAGGAACTGCTCTTCGTTGTCTGGACGAGCGTAAAAAGGCAGCAGCACGCCCGCAACGCTCGGTCTCACCGCGGCACACCGCCAGGAGCTGCCCCACGTCCTCGACGAACGAGAGCCTGGCCTCAGCGTCCAGAATGCCACGTTCAATGGCCAGCGCGCGCCACTGTGCCACGTCCCGCTCTCGGTCCTGCTGGCGTTGCTGAGCGCCGACCACTCCCCCCCTCCTTGCTTCGCTTGCCTCGCACTGGGGCCAACGCAGTGCGTACACGTGCTGCCACACGCGCGCCTGCGACAGGATCGTCGCTAGATGCTTGCAGGTGCTGGCAGCAGCTCAACGGAACGGAACGCGCGCTTGTGAGGGGAAATGCGCCAACCATGCACAGGCTGCCATGTCGAGCGGCTCGACGTATTGCCACAACACGCTCAGCAGAGCTCGGCCCAGTTGCGTGGACGACGCCATGGAGGCCCACAAAGCAAAAACAAACTTGACTGTAATGCACGGAGCTACAGGTCATACAGCTCCAAGCACGCCGTGTCCGTGGAGTCTTCAGCAACGACGGGCTTGACAACGTATCTGTCGTCGCCGCCGCCGTTGATGTGCAGCTCAGCAGACGCCGACAGGTCACGAGCCGAGTCGAGCTGTGCGGAGTCCAGTGGCTGGCTGCGGCCCGAAGCCGAGGCGGTGGGCGATGGGTCCAGCCGTGCCCGGAACAGGTACAGCACTGTTGTGGGCGCCTTGAGCACAAGGCACACCCGCCCACAGCCACGCACCCGGGAGCTGGGTGCAGAAAAACACCACTTGCGGGGCGAACAGATTGATCCAGACATTCGACAGGTAATCGTCGATGGGCACAGCTGGAGCAGCGCCGTTAGATACCCGCGCCTACAGTCGCCAAAGTGCACCCACCCACAAACACGATCAGGCACACCACCGCAGCCAGAATCACCACTCCGGCGATGAAGATCTGCACCACCAGCCTGCAACGCGCCGCGTCACCCACCCACCCACGGTCCCCCAACACACGCCCGTCCCCACCGCATCGCCAGCAGGTTGATCATGTCGCGGCTGGTGGAGGAGCGCAGCTCCTCCGCTTGCCTCAGGTCGCGCAGCGTGAGGCCGCCGGACAGCACAATCACCGCACCTGGCGGCCCCCCCCCCTCCCCGATGAAGAGCGCAGCCACGCTGCAAGGTGCGGAGGCGCGCAACGCACCGTAAAACAAGCTGACAAAGGCGATGATGGCGAAAAACATGAACGCTCCTGGCTGCAACGGGGAGGCGCACCGTCAAAGCACGCCAAAGCGTGACGTGTGCTACCTGCCCCAAATGGGCGTTGTCCACCTGCAGCAGCGCCAGACACGGGCGGGTGAGTGCACGAACCGGACGTGAGAGGCTGCCTTACAGCCCGCAGGACGAAGCAGATCAGCACTCCCACAAAGGGCAGCGCCATGCACACGCCCACAAACACTCTGCTGGCTCTTGAGGGACGCACAGCAACGCGAGCAACCGGGCGGTGCCACCTGCCGGGCAAGCGCCACGCGCGGCCCATCTTGGCTTCGGTGCGGATGCGGATCCACAGCATGGTGAGGATGCCGTAGGCCACAGTGTCAAAGGCCAGAAAGATGTCGCCAAACATGAACAGAAACGCCTCGTGTGGCTGCGAGACCTGGTTGCGACTTGCTGAGCACGCGGGCCCCCCCTGGCCCAAGGAAGGGCAGCTCACCATCCATTGGCGCCAGTAGGGGTCCACGGCCATGTACACAATGTCGCACAGTGCCGACAGCAGCACCATGAGGAGCCCGATTTGCTCCGTGGAGAACAGCCTCTTCCAGCGCACCGCCCCAGTGGCCGTCTTGCGCAGCGTCGGCAGTGCGCGCCACACGTTCAAGCACAAGAAGGCCAGCGAGCACAGCAGCACCAGGCCTTGGAGCCCAAACGACACGCCCTTGTAGACGTAAAAGCTGGTCTGCACGTCGCTCTGCGCCTGCCACGAGGGGGCAGAGCACAACGTGTACGGCTCGTAGTTTGGGAAGCAGACGCAGTCGTGCGTGCCATACACGTCACAGGGCGCGTAGTGGAAGCAGTCCGCATCAGACGAGCAGGTCCTGTTGCGCACCTCCTGAATGACCTGCATGGCTAGCGACACTCACTGCCGACCACCGCGTGGTTGTGCGTGTTGTGCGTGGTGAGCGCGGTCAACCCTGGAGGCTGCTTTTTTTGAACTGGGCGCGGGAGGGCTCGTTGGGTACGGGGAAGCGACCAAGTGGCCCGGAGACCAAGAGGGACTCACCTTGGGCTGGAAAACGGAATGGAGCGCGCGCGCAGGCCCGTGGTGTTCAACGCCGCAACGGACAGCGAGCTCGTGTTTGGCCGCTGCGTGCTGCAGCAGTTGGGCATCGAAGAGTGTCCGTTGGCGGTGCGCGGCCGATGGGGTTGCTGCGGCGCCGGCTGACGTGGCGTGGCGCAAGGACGCGTCGTGCCACGGAGCGGACATTGTGTGCTCGCTGCGTCCCACCGCTGAGGCTGACCGCTTCAGCTTGGAGCGGAGCAGTGTGGGAGCAGGGGGTGTGCCCCTGTTCCACTTTGAGGGGTGAGGACGGCGCAAGCGCGCGGGGCATGGAGCGCTCAGCTGTGTTGTGCGACGGCAGCTGTCCCGGCAAGGTTGGGAAGGAGGACACGCACGCTTGGTGCCTTGTCACATTCTGCTGCTGCAGGTGGAGCGCAGTGAGCTGCTGCACGGTGCTGTGCAGGTTGCAGTGTGCTGCATGGTGGAGTGGGGCAACCATGGTGAGTGAGTTGCGCCTTGGGGGAGTCGGCGCTCTCACAGTTGACTGGAAGTGCTGATCACGCGGCGGCCCTCGGCGCTTCGCGCCTTCCCTTGTGTGTGGGTGCGCCTGTGCGTTTCTCATCGATTTGTCGAGGTCTGAAGCGCGGCCTTTGCAGGTGCTGCCTGGCGGTCACGTGGATGCCGGAGAAACGCTCGCTGAAGCGGTCAGCCCTGGGTCGCGTTTTGGGGTGCTTGGCGCTGCTCATCATGGGCCCCACCCAAGGCTGCGCGGGAGCTGCTTGAGGAAACAGGCGCGTCTTTGTGAGGCTCCCTGTATCCCTCACGCTCGGTCCAAGGGCTGGCGCTGGAGCCCGCCTCGTTGGTGCCCTTTGCACTGTACGAATCGCTGTTCCCGGTGGAGAGCGGCGCCACACCACAGCGGCAACACGTGGTGCTCTTCTTCCGGGCCGTGCTTGAGCACAAGCCCGAGTTCCACTTTTCGGCCGACGAAATCGACGCCTGGTGCTGGCTCGATGGCACCACGCTGGGGCGCGGGTTCCTGGACGGCTTTCCATGCGTGGAGGCCAGCGACTTGTTTGCGTTTGAGGAAGTGCCCTCCAGGCGCAGCGCGTCCGCACCCCTGCTGGAGCTGCAGGGCCTGCCGGACCCCGTGTCGGGCCAATATCTTCCAAACCGCTTGTCCACTGGTGAGCTCAGCTGGTTGGATAGCGTCGCTGACACGACTGGCAACCAGCGGCCAAGTTCATCTTGAAGCTGAGGTTTGGCCACTAGTAGTACACGCTGCGTTGTGGGCCTGGCTGTGGCGTGGCGTGGCGTGGCGTGGCTTGGGCATGGGCGAGCGGGACGACCTGGCGTTTGCGACGCTGCTGTTGCGCCCCGAGTTCCGGGCCCCCTTCCTGGCTGGCATCTATGAACGCGAGGCCACCAAGGCGGTGTTCAAGTGCGCCGCCATCGCCGAGCAGTTGGCAGACTGCGCAGCGCCACGCACACCCAACGACGTCAAGGCGCGACCCACCCCTGCGCCGTCGACGCTGCCCTCAACACCCCACAGGTCTGCGACGTGCTCCGCTGGGAGCAGGCCTTGTGCTGGAGCAGGTACGCTGCTGGCGCGTGCACCCGCCTCACTCAAGCGGGGGGCTCAAACAGATACGTTGCGGCGCCTGAGTTCGCTGCCGTGCAGGCGTGCTACAAGAGCACGCACGCGCGCGAGCGGGGCGACACGTGTGACGCTTTGGGTGTGGTGTTTGGTTTGGCTGTGCGTGGCTCACGGCTGTGGGGACAGTGCTCAAGCTTCGGAGCGCGGTGGATGCGGCACGGCTGGCCTTCACACGGGAGTCCTTGCATAAGCAGCTGACTGCAGCAGAACTGGGTTCGTGCGCTGTTTGCAACCTAGACGGTGTCGCCTCGTGCTCAGCACCAACGCAGGGGCCCTGTCGCAGTGCCCTTCGTTGGCAACAGCCTTCACAGAGCAGGACGTGAATCGCTCCATGTCGTGCTTGGCATCGCGGGCTGCTGGAGGTTGTCGCATGGCCTGGCGTTTCCTCTCACGCTGACGCCTTCTGTTCGTGCTGCCGCAGCGGAGTATCGCTCCTTTGCAGCATGCTTGAAGGACAGCGCTCAGTCTGCCGAGGGCCAGAACTCGTGCATGGCCAAGGCACGCGCGTGCGCTGCCTCAAATGTTACCCCTGCTGACAATCGTTGTTCTCCCTCCCAGCCGGAGCACGTGCGGGTCATGCAGACGCTGGGACGCCTTTACGGGGCGAGCAAAAGCGAGGCAGCATTCGC
>CAZYYU010000176.1:0-7077 GCA_964651735.1 uncultured Gammaproteobacteria bacterium
CGTAGTGCCAAGAGTTCTTTCTCTCCATCGACTTCCCCAAGAGGATCTTTGACAAAAGGAAGAATACGTAAGTCTGTCCCACATTTCACTCGAGTCACTGCCACATAGAGGCCTGCTAGTGATACGCCTCCACGCCTTTGACCCGGTACATGATTAAGGTCTAGAATGATCTTCTCGGTGGTCTTTCCTTGGATTTTATGGAAAGTCACTGCGAATCCAAGTTCCACGGAATGCTGAATGTATCCACACTTGATATCTCCAATGGACACTTTGGATTTGGGATATGGTTGCAATCGCACAGGAAGCAGCACTCTGGATTCTCCAGAAGAAGTTTTCCATGTAACTACATGATTGGGAGGCAATAGATTCACATTCATTGTGGGTGTCCATACCCAAATGAAATGAGGAGGATGGGAAAGCTTCACAACAAAGGGCTCCTTGTCTTGGTCGTAGTCTTTCATTGGTCGAGCCATCGCTTCATCAAACGCCTTGCGATCCTCCCTGTCTTCAAGGGAAAGGGAATGGTAACGTATGGGGGTCCCATTGCTTAGACCCAACAGTGGTGCTACATTTTCTCCCACCAGATATCCAGGAGCACCGTAAGCAAACCAACTCCAAAGACAAGGGTACATTTGATACAGCATCTCCTTCTGCTCTGAGGATAACTGGACGCCTTTGGGTACAATAAGAGTATTTCTCCATTTCACCAAAGGAACTCTGTGATTCCATGCAAACCGTTTTAATTGAGCATCGTTAAGACACGATCGTTCGTCATTCGTTGTGACCAAAATGGGTGCAAAGGACCATTCAGGATCGGAAGCGGGATCTTCAACAGATAAGATACGCCATGAAGCGAGGATAGAAGGTGTTAATGGATGATTACGTTTCACATCGCGAAGACTCTCGACCATAGCGATGTGAAGCGGATCACCCGCAGCACGAGCTTGTTGTGAAAATGTGACCCGTTGAAACTTTTTGAACAAGGCAGTCCCTGAATCCGAAGGCAATACCTTGGAGATGGGGGATGGAGCGCCTTCCATGCAAGACTGATATAACGGAACTGACCCTACAGGGGGTAATTGGAAAAAATCTCCCATGATAATCATGTGCACGCCGCCGAAGTCCTCTTTACTCTGCATGATCTGTTGAAGACGTTTGGACACATATTCCAACATTATAGAATCCACCATGGAAATCTCATCGATTAGCATGACAGCCACGCCATTGAAAATCAATTGCAGATCGAGCAATTTCTTGGAACTTAATGGTGCCAATGCACGATCCTTCCTCTGTCCCTTTGACCATACAGGAACAATGAAGAGATCATGAAGGGTACGTCCACCATCTAATAAGGACGCTGCGCACCCTGTGGGCGCAGTAGGAAGGAGACGGAGACCATACTTCTGTAATCGAAGTGAAACACTTCTTGCAAATACAGTTTTACCGGTACCAGGAGGACCATGAATGAACAGCTTTAGTGGAGGGCCATTTCCACAGATCCTCGCTGTGATAGTCTGCATGACCAACTTAAGGGTGGATTGTTGAACAGGAAAATTGGTGAACAGATTTTCATCCGAATCATCCAATTGGAACCATTTCCTCTTTTGATCCTCCATATCCAAAATACTCCTCGATCGCACACATCTTCCATGCGGGAACCATAGTCGCCCCTGAGCTTGATACTCAGGCATCCCGATACCTGGAAGAATAGGCAATGCTCCCGAGATCTTATGAGCTCTGATGGACTTCAATAAACTACTAGCTTTATCGATGTCTAAAACCGTCACAAGATGGGAGTCACGTCGTTGACTTGTCTTCATCTCCACTATGGGACGGGCAACTTCTGCAAATATCGAGTTCAGAGTGTCCAAGAGACCCTTGAAATACTTGTTGGCTTTCTCGGCTGCCAGAGATTTCTTGCCTGTAGCCGACACAACATCGCACCCAAGTCGCGCTCGCAAGTCATCAATGATTCGTTGGACATCGGCATTGGAGAATTCCCTATTGGCTGCATTATCCTCATCGACTCCAACCACATCGAACGCACATCCACCTCCAGCATATTGGCGCTCGTCCATATTAGCCTGATTCCATCTCTTTGCCGTACGATGTCGATAGGCACTAAGCATGCGATTAGATTCTGGGTGGATTTTCAGGACGCAATTCACGGACTCCACATATATACGCCGACACTTTTCGTGAAAAGGGGATTCTTTTCGTGACGCTTTCTTCATCCATTGAAGACATGCTTCGTATGAAAGAGCGCATTCAGGAAGACCAGTCTCCACATTCCAGGGAACCATAAGTACCAACACATACTCCGCCCATTTCACTGCCTTTGCCTTCCAAGAATTAGTCGGCCTCTTCCTCTTGTTGTGCGCCGAGACCAATGTGGGCGGATGAGGCGGAAAACTAGATATGGCTGGAATCATCTGCTTCGTTCGAAGACACTGACGATACTCCTTGTGCATCGGATGACCAGAGTCAAACTCAAAAGTGGAGCTGCGTTGACCTTGATGCGAATTCGAATTCGAAACTTCAAGGGAGGAGGAAACCTTCTTACGAATGACTTCCACAGTGCAGCAATATTCTAAGAAGCACATAGAGCCCAGAGCATGACCACGATATCGATAATCCACATGTTGAGGAGACGCTACATAAATCGACTTACAGGGGTCATCATCTGAAGCGCGTACTCGCAACGGGACACGGCCAGAAGCAACGTTATCAGAACGCTGATGGTTTCCTGCTATGGAGTCACCAAAATTGTCTCCACTCTCACTTTCACTTTCACTCTCACTCTCAATATCCATATCGGTATCAATATCAAGATCGCTCTCGATCGCGATATCCTCGATATCCAAGGGATAGCCCTCTTCGCTGCTATTATCATCCTGTTGGCTATCATTTTCACTGCTATAATCAAAACCCCTCATTTCTGAATCGATCACGCGAAGAGAAGTGGGTATTGAGGATTGCACAATCAGAGACTTAACATAGTCGACAGCAGACTTTACATGGATCCCTCGAAACGAATGAGAACATCCAAAGGATTTATGACCCAATAAGTGTCGACTAGCGAAGGGAGCACTGACCTCCATGGATCCAAACTCTTGATTGATACAATTGTTCAACATGTGAATAGCAGTCCTTTGAGAGGTTCCTGTATCCGCAGCAACTGAAGGATAACGTCTTACATGGTCAACTGCGTTACTCAATACTGAGAGCACATTTGTCAACGCCACGGGATTCTTTGACATATACTTGGCCATATAAAATGTCATAGATCTGGCGGGACCCAAAGCCAACAATTGATCACATGAAGAATTGCATCCAAACGCAGCAGTGACTACAGGATGAAAATCAACTATGGTTCGATCATTTTCGGTGGGACGCTTCTGGTTCCATACAATGGGACGATGGTCGACAGAAGGATCCGTTAGCATGGGATGATCCTCAAACTTCAGTCGAGAAGAAGTTCGAACTGGATTTCCAGTAATCTTATCCGTTGACAACGGAATTGGTTCCCCCTCCTTCATGAATAACTCAACAGGACCTGTTTCTTTTTCCCAAAGAGGACGAGGAAAGGCGAAGCGACAACTTTCCTTACCACTACTAGACTTCCAGCATGTGGGACAATGTTTGTGATTGTTCACATGCTTCGCCACATACTGTCCCTGTTCCATTAATTTGGAAAGAATCGCGAGTGGACATGGTCCAGAAGGACCAAAGTGTCTTTCCTGTGGTTGTTGGTCTGGAGAATCATTCTCAGCGGCAACCCGACTATGAATATCTGCGGATACCCAACACTGGGAAACACCGTCAACAATTGTGGCCAATCGCTTTGACAATTCACTATGGGGTGATACGTATTGCGCAAGAAGAGGGGAAACAGAAGTCCACAAGAGTCCGTGAAAATGGAGAGTACCTCGGCCTTGACTTTCCACCACATAATAAAACGCTTTGGGTTTACCAAAGATCCCGGCCCTCAACTCTGCCAGATGAGTGGTCTTCCTCGTATCTTTGGTGTCGTGCATACCAAATAGATCAATAAGGAAACGGTCCACAAAGCGCGAAAACCCTTCCGCAGCGGCAACAGGATTCCCTGCCACAATACAAGCACGCTTAGCTAGGGGCAAGTGTGCAGCCAAGTTCCATTGCTGTTGGGGATAGCTCAGCTTGAGAACCAAGGGAGAGTTCAAGTCATGAGGAGCGAACGTGAAGAATATAGATGGATGACCAAAGAAACGAGCCATGGAATACAGCTGGCTGATAGTGGTCTTACGTTCAGCAGGACTATATGGAATTTTGGAGCCCACGCAGTGGATTATACTAGCCCAACGACGAAAATTGATTACAGAATTGGGATGGCTAGGGTCCTTGATTGAGGCATCCAGCTTAGTCTTAAAATCAGGAGAATTAAATTCTTTTGAGAATGTTGCCAAAGTCTCCAGATCGGACTTCACCCAGCCGGAAACACTACAAGTAGCCGCATGACGCTGGGATTGATTGAAGGCTAAGAAGAGAAATTGATGACATTGAGAGAATGAAGGGCGGCCTTCAACCGGCATCTGATGTAAAAGATGGTTAACAAATCCCGGAGGCATAGTTCCTTTGAATAGAAGAGGACGGCCCAATGTGAAGAGAAAGGGAAAGGATCCCAACAAGATCACATTATTGCTGGAGAATTCATTGATCACATCATCTCCACGACGAACTCTCAATGGAGGTGACATGTGCGCTGGAGATGAAACAGAGGGGATACCCGGAATATATGCACTCAGCGACGCGTTTGGGGGAGGAATGGCGGGATTTTCATGTTCATCCTCCTGTCCTGTCTTCCCCTCTTGCTGCTCTTGTTGCTTATCGAGAGCTAATAATACGTCTTGTATACTCTGAAGATATTTCCCAACATTGCTTGGCTCGGAGGAATCTTCAGCTCGTCGAAGCATTACCGGATCCAGGGCGACATTCAGAGAAGAATCCACCGAAGACTGACCAGAAGGAGGACGAAAGGAACGAGAAGAACGAGAAATATCAGCTGAGGTGGCAGCCTCGACCGCAGCGGCCTTGGAATCGTCATTGATCAACACCTGGTCCAACAAAGCATGACGTAGAGAATGCAATTCATTATCCGTAGACTCGGTACGAGGAGAAAGATCCACTCCTTCATACATGGTATGACCAATGGCCTTAAAAAAATGCAGCCAATTATACACCACGTATGCTCTCACTTGCATAAAGGATGAACCCTCCAGAGCAGATCGATGAGCGTCCCAACTAGCTTTAGACCCAATCCACGTAACCTGGATGAGGGACCGAAGGTCTCTACGAGGTAATTCAGAGGCCAACTGAGTCACACCATCATGAGGAATGACAATAGAATGCCCTTTGAAAGCCCGTTGCTGTGTTGTCTGCCCTGTTCCATCGTCGGCATCGGCCACGGAAATTGGAGATTTCAATTTCAAAATATTCAAATAGGCAGCGGAACGTGAAATGAGGACACTCTCCAAAGGTGACGGGGAGATAAGACCCACCTTGTGAGGATTTCCATAGTCAAAACCAGCAGCAATAGAATAAGGAGGAAGCGTGTTGTCATTACTAGAATGACAGACAGCAAGACATCGCTGGCAGATCGAAGCAATACACACATTGCGAAAGGAATCAATCTCGACAAAGTCGCGATGTAAGAAATATAGTTGACGTGGGTTCTGGAAAGAACGCTGTCGAAAGTGAAGACATTCTACCACATTCACTGCCTCCTTCAAAGAATACTCTTCATGAGATCCATCGGACTTCGCAACAACAAAAGGGACCTGTTTTTCCAACTGTACGTACTTCTCGAGGGATTCATTCTTGACGCGGAGCTTTCTCAACACTTTAGACCAATGCTCACAGATAACACGAGAGGGTGGGATGTCTTGAGAGTCCAGGAGTCGTCGTTCTCCACAGCTGGAGCATGGCACAAGGGGATTTTGTTGAGGTTCCAACCCATCCCAAAACATTTTCACCCGCTGAGGAGTATCCATATCGACATCTTTTTGAATGCTTTCGAGAGATTGCAGTCGATCCGCCAGCTCTTTCGGAGAATCGTGAAATTCAGGGTGAAAATGACTGCTGCCACTAGATTCCCAAAATGCGCAAATACTCGCGGCTGGAAGGAAGCAAAACATTCTCAGACGATCCAGAGAAGGAGGATTGGAATTCGCCATCATATCATCGCCAATCATCCTAAGCACTCCCCTCTCTTTCTCCTCCTCCTGCCGTATTTGTTCTCTGAGGCCAGAAATTTTCAACTGAATTTGCATGGATTGCTCTGCACTCCTCCTCTGTTGATTTTGTGATTTTTCTGCAGCCTTACGCTGTTGGAGGATCAATTTCATTTTCTCCCTTTTCTCTTTTGCCGTCTTCATTTTCTCCATCCGTTCCCTCTCCTTTTCCTTCTCCTTTTGTGTTTTTCTGCGCTTCTTGGGACGAAGAGCAGGAGAAGGGCGAGGATGGTCAAGATGGAGACTCCGTTCGTTGTGGACCGCAACTGAAGTAGCTGGGACATTGAATAGATGGGTCCCAGGACCCGGACGAAGGGAAGGAACCAGAGACAAGGGACAGTTTTGAGGGAAAGGGTAGGCGGAAGCAGAGGACTCCATCCTGGGACGAGACAAGGGAGGAGAAGGGGGAGAAGAGGGAAGACGAGAGGAAGAGACTGGAAGTGAAGGATGAGAGGAAGCAGAAGGTGCCCTCCTTTTGCGAGACAAGGGAGAAGGAAGGGGAGGAGATGGAGGAGATGGAGGAGGGGGGAGGGGAAAGGAAGCTGGAGGGAAAGGGTGTGAGGAAGAGGGCAGAGAAGGAGGACGGAAGGGGGAGGAGAAGGCTGGAAGGGAAGGGTGGGGGGAGGAGGAGGGCTGAGGGGAAGGGAGAAGGTGAACAGAGGGTTCATTTGGGGGAAGAGATAGGGTAAGGGAGAGGAGGGCGGATACGGCTCGCCGTTTGGCTGCTGCTGCTTCGGACGCCTTCTTTGCCTTCAGCTGCTTGGCGCTGTGACCTTTGCCACCCTTATTAATCGGTCTGACGTATTCA
>CAZYYU010000177.1:0-7055 GCA_964651735.1 uncultured Gammaproteobacteria bacterium
GAGAGAGAGAGAGAGAGAGAGAGAGCACACAAAGTACCTGGCAGCTGGGGCAGTCGCGGAACAGCGCAACGCTGCCAACAATCATCCAGGCAAAGTGGAAGCAACCGAAGAGCATGATGTAGATGGCAAACGCTGTGACCAGCGGGCGTCAGCGCGGTGGCAGCAGCAACCTTCGTCGTCGCACCGATGAACAGCTTCTCCAGAAAGATGACCAGGGGCACGGTGATGGCCAAACCCACAAGCGCCATGATCCCGTACACCAGCAGCCAGGTGTCCAACGGCGGCGCGGACGGGCGGGCGCACAGCGTGCCCATGTACTGCACTGCAGGCGGGCGTGACGAATTGCGCAAGGGCTTCGGTTGCCCCGCTGCTCACCTCCAAAGTAGATGGAGGGGATGCCGAACGCCAGCGCGGTCACGGCCGTAAGAATGAGCAGAAACGCCTTGTAACCCTGCAGGCGCATTTGGATCGCGGTGGCACGCGGCAACATCCAAGCAGCTCACAGCGCCGACTTCCTTGGCCATGACTACGTGGCCAACGACCCTCGCCCGGCTTCAAAAAACACCAAACGCGCAGGTGCACAGCCATGTCCGCGTCGCCACGCAGCAGCTCGCCGCGCAAAGACGGTCCGCATCCATTGCAGCGCTCAGCGCCGCTCAAACACCCCGCAGTTGTGGGCACGCCGACGTCGCCTCGCATTGTGTCTGCCACACCCGCTGCTGGCCGCGGCACTGGGCGCGGTGTCAGTGTGCGTCGCGTCGCTCGCGCGGCCGTTTTGCTTCGGCGCTGACCAGGCCCCCAAGGCTGTGGCGTCCAAGGCTGTGCCGAGCAGCGGTCCTCCTTCCAAGCGCCTGCCTGAACCGGTGCCCAAGGCGCGCCCTTGCCTGCGCCGTCCTTTCCTCGCTCAGCGCCTTCCCCAGGGCGCATCGCAGCCGCCGCAACAACAACAGGATGCGGACTCGACACCGACGCTGAGCCCGCGCTCCAACCAGCTCGCTCGCGGCTCCGAAAGCCCGGTTGCGCCAGTCCCTTTTTTTTTTGCCGTTTGCCGCTCACGCCCCGCAGTCCAAGCCCAAGCCCCTGCCCCCTGTCAAGCCTGTGCGCCCCAAGTCGTCCACCATCAGCGCGGACCCCACCTCCATGAGCGGCGCCGTCAGGTGGGCGCGGTGCGTTGCTGTTCGTCCCGCGCGCTCATTTGGTTGCAGCTCCTCGCCCCCCAGAGCTGCCACGCCCGAGGCCAAGCAGCGCTTGGTGCGTCAGAACACGGGCAATGGGCCGCTGCGCCAGTCCAGCGACAGGTGCGGCATTTCTGTTTTCGCGCATGGCTTGCGCCCAAGGACAGCCGCCGCAGGAAGCTTGCCGGCTCCTCCACGGACGAGGAGGATGGCAACAGCAACCACCCCTCCGCGCGGTATGCCCACTTCTCGAAGCGCAGCGGCAGCTGAACCAGGGCTCTTCTGGTGTCAGCGCCAACCGTATGAGCGTGTTCCCCACGCAGCGGAGCAACGGTCCTCCTCCCGAGGTGCTTGCTGCTGTGTTCCCCCTCGCTCCTTCACGTCGAACCGCTGCCTTGTTGCAGATTCAGGCGCTGCCCACTGCGGTGGCCGTGGATGACTACGACGCTGAGAATCATCGGGAGCTGTCCTTCAAGCGCGACGACGTGATCCACATCATGTTCTGGAGTCCCAACACGAGGTGCGTGGGCGCTGGCCGCCGCCGGCCTTTGGGTCTCACCGCCCACCAGCTGGTGGAAGGGCTGGTTCAACTCGCAAGTGGGCTACTTCCCGCGCGAAGGTTGCTTCTTCGTTCTCGTTGTTGTGGGTGTTGTTGCCGAGGACGTCGTCACTAAGGAGCGATGCGCAGCGGTGAACCAGCGCCAGCTGGAGCTGGACGACTCGGTCCAGGGCAGCACCATTATCGCGCGCAACGACTCGCAGGACAAGAAGCGCAAACAGCTGGTGTCGTCCATCAGCACATCGGAAGAGCTGCACGTCAAGGCAAGTTGCCCTGATGCTGTTGTTGCCAATGACTTTTGGTTGGCAAGGACCTGCAAGTGGTGTCGGATGTGATCTACCACAACCTGCAGTCTGTGCTGACCACGGCAGAAGCGACCGAGGTACGTGTTTTGGGGGGCGTTGTTGCTTCGCCGCTGCATTCCCATCAACCGTCTGGCAAGATCTTTGGCAACATCGAGACCATCATCGCTGAGGCCAAGACCAACCTCGCGGTGTTCTCGCGCAAGGCACCGCCACCGCACCACCACCGTGGCCGTGTATGCGCTCACACCGCACCCCCATGCAAACAGGTGCGCACGGAGGAGCCCATCGGAGAGACCTTCTTGAAGATGGCGCAAAACTTCGAGGTGCCTCTTTCCTCTCCTCTCCCTCCCTCCCCTCTCTCTTTGTAGCGTTGACCCGCTCTTTGTGCGCAGGACTACGTGGTGCCGTGGGCCGCCAACCAAGTCAACATGGTGTGCGCGCTGGAGCGCCTCAACACGTCCAACTCGGGCGTGGCCTCGTGCCTGCAGAACGTGGCCGAGCAGCTGCACGGGCTCACCATCTACGAGTACCTCAGCAAGCCTGCGCGGCGCGCCGCCGAGTTCCACCAGATATGCACGCTGCTGCTGAACAAGACGCCGCCCGGCCACGAGGACTACGCGTGCTTGCAGAGCGCCAACGAGGTCATGGCGCGCGTGAAGGAGGCGCTGCACGGGCCCAACGAGGAGTTCGAGAGTCTGCTCAAGATTGTGGGCCTGCAAAACTCGCTGCAGGGCCAGGAGTCGCTGGTGGCGCCCAATCGCCGCTACATCCGCGACTGGTGCGTGGCGTGTTGGGGGAAGTGTGCGCGGCGCGGCGTGGCTGACCCGGCACCCAACAGGATGGTGAACGAGGTCAGCGGCAAGAAGCTGAGCGAGAAGCGGCTGCATCTGCTGAGCGACGCGCTCGTGGCGGTGAAGCACAAACGCACCGGCGTGGGCCAGGCCGTCTGCTACCCGCTCGGTCGCTGCGCGGTGCGGGGCTGCGTTGCTTGTGCTTGTGCTTGTGCTGACGGCCTTTGTTGTTGGACTAGGTGGCTGCGGTGCCTGACGGCGGCGCGCACAAGCATGTGTGGGAGCTGACCGTGATGCATGGCGCCAACAAGCGCGAGAAAGTGCGCTTCGCGTCGCCCAGCGCGGCGGAGCGCGACGCTCTGCTCAAGGTGAGGGAGATTTCGTCGTCTTTGCCTCGCCAACGAGAGGCGCCAAGGCGGTGGAGGTGCAGCTGCTGCAGATGCAGCAGGGCAGCGGCGAGCTGCTCAAGTCGAGCTCGTCCCTCAGCCTGAAGGACAGCCAACGCGTGCCCGTAGACGGCGGCGCTGTTGGCGCCGGTGCTGGCGGCGGCGGCGGCGGCGTTGGCAGCGGCGGCAACGACACGCTCAACAAGAAGAGCTTCATCAAGATTCTGCGCCCGCAGCGCAGCTTCTCCGTGTCCGCAGAGGAGGCCGGTGAGGAGCCGCGCGCCCCTCGTATGCCACACTGACTGACTGGGCGTGTCGTGCCCACACAAGGCGCGCCAGGGGCCGTGTCTCGCACGTCGGCCGCGCCGGGAAGCAGACTGCCCGCAACCAGGTTTGCTGCAACCCCGCCTCTGCGCTGACTGCGGGGAGGCTCTTGCCCTGACCCTCCGCAACGCAGCGCCTCTGTGGAGCCGGCCTTGGCAGCTGCAGCCGCTGCAGCGCTGACCGAGAGCTCTGCCAAGGTGCCGCGTTGCACACACGCTCAGCCGCTCGCTCAACCGAGCAACGACAGGCGGTGCCCGTGAAGAGCCCGCGCGGCAACCCCGCGTCCAGCGCCGGCGACCTCACCGGCTCCGGCTCCGGCTCGCGCACCAAGGACGCCACGCCGCAGCAGTCGCGCCGCGCCGAGGTGGCCAGCTCGGGCGCCAAAGGTCCGAGCGCGCGCGTCCTCCCGGCCGTCCCGTCTGTGTGACTGAGCGGTGGCGTTTCCGGTGGCACCAGGGCCTGGCAGCGTGGGCAGCCCCAACGTGATGCGGGTGGCGGCCAGCGAGCGCCGGCGCGACTCGTCCAGCACCGATGCGGTCCGTTGCCTTGCGCGCGTGCGCGCGCCCGTTTGTCGCTGGCCCCCCTGACCGGCTTCCGCTCCGCGCAGGACGATGTGGGGTCCGCCGACCAGGTGTCCATGTCGCGGCAGTCGGGCGTGGTGTGCTCGCGCTGCCAAGAGGTCATCGTGGGCAACGCGCTCAACATCAAGAGCAAGTTCTACCACAACGACTGCTACAAGTGCACCAACTGCGAGGTTTGTCGCACCGTCCCGCCCCATGGCCGCTCAGCGCCCGCAGGTGTCGCTGCTGGTGGTGCCGTTTGCGGAGAAGCGCGGCATTCCATACTGCAAGGATTGCGCCATCAGCATGTTTGCAGAGGTTGCGCGTCTGCCCGCTCTTGCTGCTGCCGGTGCTGACGGCGCTCGTTGCCAGCCCTGTGCTGGGTGCGGCAAGATGATCACGGGCGCGTATCTGGCCGCGTTTGGGGTCAAATACCATCCTGCGTGCTTCCTCTGCGCCGCTGGTACGGCCACCGCAACGGCTGCTGCGATCACCCCTCACGCGCGCGCTCTCTCCGCGCCGCAGGCTGCGGGCGCAACGTGAGCAACGGCTACGCCAATCGCGGCGGCAAGGTTTGTGTGCGCTAGATGTGTGGCGTTGGCGTGGTGCGCGCTCATGTGCTGTGGCCAGGCGTACTGCAAGACTTGCGTGAAGCTGCTGCCAAAGGAGGCGAAAGATGCGCGACAAGACGAATGAATTTGCCCCCGGACTGCGAAGAAGGAGGGGGGGGGGTTGCTCTGTTATGAAGGTCGCCGTGATGCTCGCCCTGCTGCTGGCCTTGTGGACAGGCTGCGCGCTCGCCGGGTAAGGTTGTTCGTGCGCCCAGAACGACGAGAATGCGAGCTTCGCGTGGCGTGCGGCGCTCTGACTCAGCATCGCTTCCACAATCACAAGGCTCGCGGCCACGCAAATGCTGCTGCTGGCTCGCACTCACGTTTTTTCTGGAGCAGGCGCCATCGCCATGGACGAGCATCCCGTGACGCCGCCACCTGCGGCCCTGTCACGGAACCTCCAACCCACTCTGTTGCAGCTTGCATCAGCTGTGCCAAGCAGGCTGCCGTTGATCCGCGCTGCCTGTCGCTCAGCACTTGCCCTGGATGCCACGACTGCTATCTGCAGGTGCACTGCAGGTTGGCGGGCTGGGACTGCGCGGTCTGATCGCGCCCAGATCGTCGCGGATCCGACCAACATCCACGGCAACCTCAACAGCTGCTTCCAGGACCACAACCAGTGCACGTACATGAAGTGCATCTTCAAGGTGCGCGAGCAGGTCTTTGCCTGTTCCAGCCGACAGTTGAACTGCGCACCAGGACATTTGCGGGTTGGCCAGCCACGGCCCGAACAGGTGAGTCCCGTCGTGCAAGCTGCCTTTCGCCGCTGAGAAGACAACGACACCGTGTCGCTGCAGCCCTTGCGACAGCCCCAACACGCAGCCAATCACGTGCCCACCGTAAAAAGCACGCACGCTTCACTGGGGCCCCGCCTCGTCGGGCAGTTGCAGGCCGTCCTCCGTCTTCCACTTCTTGCGCACGCGAACCACGCCCTAATGCAACCCCTCAGCTCAAGCGAGGCGGGGCGAAGCAGCGAAACCAAGACGGGGCAGACCTCCGAGTCGGCGGCGCTCAGCTTCTTCTCCGTCTTGGACGAGAAGATGGACTCTGTGCGGTAGCCCGGCACTCCTGTCACACTGTCAGGTCAGCGAGAGCGAGAGACAAGGGGCGAAGTGACGTGAGACCTTTCTTGGCGGCTGTCTGCTGGAAATCCTTCCACGACTTGATCTTCTGTTGCTGCACTGCGATGTGAGCGGGGTGTGTGTGTGTGTGTGTGTGTGTGTGTGTGTGTGTGTGTGTGAGCGGAGCAAGTTACCTGCTCCTTGTTCTTCTCCTCTTGCTTCTCGTTGCGCTTCAAGCTCTTGATGAGGCGCTTCTTCTTGGCCACAACCTGCAACAGGCACACAACAAACAAACAAACAAACAAACAACAACACAAGCCGGCGCCGTCATGCTCCGCCAGACCACCAGCAGAGGCGGGCACGCAACCTCCGGCTTGTCCGTGGGCAGAATGACGGGCATGTCAGGGCGCTTGCCGCCGCCCCTCTTGTCGCCGTCCTGCGCACACGGTCGTGCGCGTGAGCGAGCGCGTGCAGTGTGCGTGGCGGCACGAACCTTGGCGGCGGCTGAGGTCACGACGGCTGCAGACGCGGCTCAGAGCAAGGAAGGGGATGGGGGAGGACATGCGGGACGGCACCTTCAGCAACCTCCTCAGGCATCCGCTCCAAATACTCCAGCGGTGTCTCCTGTTGCGGGCACAACGCGGTGAGTGAGAGAGGGCGAGCGCGCGCCTGGAAGGGAGGGGGTGGCACTCCGCACAACCTGTTGGTTGAGGTAGCCCACGAACGTGACCATGGCAGAGCGAGCCTTGACGAACAAAGCGTGACGGACCCCCCTTCAACCCATCGAAAAGCCCCGCTCACCTCCACGCGAAACGCAGTGATGACCGCGGGGTACATCTTACCGTCCTCCAGATAAACCTGCAAGCGCACCATCAGCAAGTCGCCCAGGGACCAAGCCACGCAACCGTGCGGCATTTGTCGCCCGTCTTCCAGCCCCCCAGCTCCGTCACTTGGTTGGCGCTCTGCTTGGCAGCCATCTGGGCAATGGCGAGCGTCTTCTGCTTGGGCGCCGCCGCAGCCGCGTGCGTGTTGTGGTACTCGGTGATGAGGTCCCGACTCAGCTGCACCAGCTCCTCCAGCTCGGTCTTCAGCTCCCGGTGGGCCGCGCTGTTGGGGTCGACCTGCAGGCGCGGGCCTTGGGGAAAAGCGAGCCACCCGCGAGGCACCCGCGCACCTGCAGCGCATCGTTGACCTCCGACAGCTGCTCGAGGTACTTGGCCAAGTCGGCGTTGAGCTCAGCCAGTTCCGCCATGGCGATCCAGCGGCCGCGTCGCTAACTGTGA
>CAZYYU010000178.1:0-7044 GCA_964651735.1 uncultured Gammaproteobacteria bacterium
AGGGCGGGTTGTAGGTGTCCATCAGCAGCGCCGCGTGGTACGCACCGGACAGCACCGTCTGGTAGACGAAGAGATTCGTGGCACCGCAGTAGGTGTTGCTGCTGCCGCATCAGACGCGTGCGAGGGGGTTGCAGCAAAAGAAGCGCTCACGTGACGCCAACGCAGTCCCCGCAGTCGAAGTTGCACACCTGGCTGTTGCACGCTGCATCGCAAAAGCCTGAAGAGAGAACGTCAGTGCAGGTCCCCTCCCCTCCCATCAGGGCCGTCTCACCGTCGCCGAGATAGGAAGGCGGGCATCCTGCTGCACACGCTGCACAATCCCCGCGGTCCAGCAAGCACTCCGTCACGTTGCACGCAGCATCACAGGTGCCTTGACACAACAGCGTCAGCGAAGGGTCGCCAAACACGGTCAGTCCCACCGTCGCCCATCATGCTGCTCGAGCAGCCCGGCGCGCAGTCGACGCCGCAATCACCCCGGTCGAAATCGCACTCCGCCGCATTGCACGCATCGTCGCAGTATCCTGCGTGCCACGTGAGCTGCAGCCCACCGCACCGCCACGCACACCGCACCGTCGCCCAGCCAGTTGATGGGGCAGCCAGGAGCACACTCGTCCGCACAGTCGCCGCCGTCCAGCTGGCAATCCGTGTTGTTGCACTGGGAGTCGCAGTACCCTGGCCAGAGTGCAAGTGAGCGAGCGCGCACTGCGTGGCAACGGCTGACCGTTGCCGATCAGCGTCTGGTCACACGAGGGATCGCAGTTGACCAGCGAGTCAGGGCTGGGACCGCTGGCGCCGCTCGGAGCAGCTGCTGGGCACTCGGCGACGGTTGTTGCGGTGTCGCGCAGCATGCCTCGCCTCTGCTCCCAGAAAGCGTGCTTGGGTCCACGAGGCAGCGCACGCCGCTGCCGCCGTCGCCACCACCCTGCACTTGGTGCAAGGCGCGCCGTTGCCTGGCTGTTGCCGGCGTGCTCAGCACACCGCGAGACGAGCACAGCAGCAGCACCTCAGCAGAGGCGCGGAAACGCCCCCAGGAGCCACGTAGAGGGAGTGGCGGAACTCGCCATCCACGGTGACGTTGATGAAAGTCAGGCTGTCGGAGGAGCACGTGCCCGAGACGGGGGTGTGGTAGATGCCGATGCCGTTGGCGTCGCTCCGCAGGGTGGTGTGCTGAATGGTCACACCGATGACCTCCACGCTGCTGCTCGCGTTGAAGACCAGTGCATCCACTTGCGCTTGCGGAGCACGTGGGGGCACGGAACGGAGACAGCAAGCGACGTGCTTACCAGGTTCTTGGTAGTAGAAGCGGCCGCCTTGCAGCACCAGGCCACTGATGCCGTTGAGGACGAGCGCTGGCCGACCCGGATCGACCAGGAAATCGCCCTGCAGCAGAACCACGTCGTCCGGCGAGGCGAGGCCTGTGTCCAGGTACAACTGCAGCTCGGCTAGCGTCCACGGCTCCGCGCCTGGCCCCCAGCCTCCCGCGGCGTCTTGCAGCCGAATGTCAGCGGCGCAGCACGAGCAGGCACGGGGACGGGCAGGACAGGAGGGCGGGGTGCGCACCGCATGTGCCGTTGTTGCCACCCGGAGCCGAGGAGCTCACGCAATATGAAGCTCCGTCTGCAGGCGCGAATATCCAGGCTGCAGTGCACAGCACCAGTAGGAGCACCGGGGAGGGCATGCTGCGCCCCTCTTCGGGTTTTGTGTGTGTTTTTTTTGGCCGCGGACAGACGCGCATCGTGCAGAGGGCTTCCCACCAATCATGCGTGTTGCTGCTCTGCTTGTGTCTTCGCTGCTGCTGTGCCTGGTTGCGGGCGAGTTTAACGACCGCTTCTGGACGCACGCCGGTCGCTCTGGTGCTGATGAGATGCACAGCGTGGTGTTCCACGTGGCGTCCATCCCCAAGGCGCTCGACACGTGCGACCAGATGCTGATGGAGGTGAGAAAGGGTGCTGCCGCGTCGCGTGTGAGCGTGTGAAGCGTGTTGCACGTTGGGCCTGTGCCGGGCGGCGCTTGGTTTTCGCCCCGACCGACTTCTCGTGACGTTTTCTGCGCAGCGCTCCACGCCCGGCTCGCCCAAGTACGGCCAGCACATGTCCTTCGAGGAGGTGGGCAGGACGTTCCGCAACGCGAAGGCCGAGGCCAAGGCGCTGGCCTGGCTGCGCGCTCACAGCATCACCGCGTCTGAGATGCGCATGACGCCCTTTGGCGAGATGATTCGCGTCACCACCACCGTTGCCAAGCTGGAGAGGCTGCTCAACACCAAGGTGGGCCTTTCCCCCCATTTGCTGTTGCTGTTGTCGCTCAACCGTGCTTCCCGCCTCAGTACTCCGTGTATGCCGCCCGCGAGAACCCCGCGCACCGCGTGCACCGCGACCTCAACTGGATGCTGCCCCGCGAGATCAAGTCGTTTGTGACCTCTGTGTCCGACACCAACACGCTGCCCGGTGAGTTGGCGTGTGCTGGCTTCGGTTGCTCACGCTGCAGCGCTTCCACAGTGCCCCCGAGCATTGCTCGTCGCGCCTTCCGCATGTCCAAGGAGCGCCAGTCCGGCAACGTGTCGCCCTCGCTGCTCACCTCCTTCTACCGCATCACCGTGTCGGGCGTGCCCAGCGCCAACTCCACGCTGTCCCTGTTCGAGTCGCTGGGCCAGAGCTTCTCGCCCTCCGACCTGACCGCGTTCCAGTCCAGCTACAACCTGCCCCAGGTGCCCGTGGCCAACGTTGTGGGCGCCAACCAGCCCTCTGCCTGCTCCGACGACCCCAACAACTGCGGCGAGGCCAACCTGGACGTGCAGTGGGCCTTTGCCGTCACGCAGAACGTGTCCCTGACCTACTGGTCTGTGTCCGGTGAGTGGTTGCTGGGGGGGGGGGTTGCATTGTTTTGTGACTGGGGGGCTGCTGCTGCGCGCAGGCAACGGAGACATCTTCTTGGTGCGTTGTGTTGTTCCCCTCCAACCACACCTTTCTCAGCCGCTGTGCAGTCTTGGATTGAGGCTGTGACTGCCACCCCCAACCCCCCGCTGATCCACTCGCTGTCGTACGGCTCGCTGGCGCCCGAGGACCCCAAGATCGATGTGGTGACGTTCAACACTGACATGTGCAAGCTGGGCCTGAAGGGTCTGACTCTGTTCGTGGCCACGGGCGATGATGGCGTGGCCAACTTTGGCGCGCGCGGCGCTCCCTCGCAGTGCGGTTTCACGCCCTCGTTCCCCGCCACCTCGCCCTACGCCGTGGCCGTGGGCGCCACTCAGGGCCCTGAGGTAGAGAGGGCACGTTTGCGCGTGGCCACGCGTTTGCTCACACGTCCTTCGCGCGCTCTCGCTCCAGGCTGGACAGCCCGAGATTGCCTGCACGTCCTTCACCAACGGCCTCATCACCACTGGCGGTGCGTGCGTGCGTGCGCGCGTGCGCTGTGCTCTGTGCTCATGCCCGTGCGCCACAAGGCGGCTTCTCCACCTACGTGAACCGCCCCGCGTGGCAGGCCACCCCCGTCAACGACTACCTGACCAACGGCCCCAACGTGCCCCCGCGCTCCATGTTCAGCTCGCTGGGCCGCGCGTACCCCGACGTGGCCATGATCGGCCACAACTTCCCCGTGTGGATTGCCGGCCAGGAGTACATCGAGTCCGGAACCAGTGCCAGCGCCCCCGTGGTGGCGAGCATGTTCGCCCTCATCAACGGAGTGCGTCTGGCTGGCGGTGCGCGCTGCTTCTTTGTGGGCCGTGTGCCAGTCTTGGTGCGCTCACGCCTGCTCTTCCGCGCGCGCGCTACAAACAGGCAAGCCCCCGCTGGGCTACATCACTCCCCTCTTCTACACGCTGGGCCAGCAGCACAACGACATGTTCCATGACATCACCAGCGGCATCAACAACTGCTGCGCGGGCCAGAACGGCACCCAGACGTGCTGCCAGTACGGCTTCACCGCGTCTGCTGGCTGGGACCCCGTGACTGGTGAGGGGGGGCCTTGTTGCGAGCGATGCCCGCTCAGTGGTTGCCAGGTTGGGGATCCCTCGACTTCAAGAGGGCTTTGGCCTACTTTTCCTCTCTGTAAAGGCCTTGGCTTGTTTGCGCGCTTGCGTGGCCCGACGCGTTGGTGGAGGGGCGGCTGTTGGTTGCAACTCGCTCCGTTTTCGCCCACACGCAAGCACACAAGCGCACGCGCGGCTCGACTCTGGCCTGCGGGGGATTTACAAGCCGGGCAGCCACTCGCGCCCGCGACGACCATGGAAGAGGAGACCAAGTTCGCCAAGATCTCGCTGGCAGGCTCGGACGCCGATGGTGGCAACTTCAAGATCGGCAAGGTGCTGCGGCGGGGCCTGCGCTGTTTTTTTCCCGCTCTTTTTGTTGCCGCCTCACACGCGCGCAGGCTGGCGTTGGATGGAGCCACAAGGACAACAAGGTGAGTGCGGAGCCGTGTGAGCCGTCATGCGCCGCCTGCGACCGACGCCTTTCAAGGTGCTCATCAAGGGCAGCGACATTGCGTCCGCCAAGTGGGTCCACATTGCCAAGTACTATCAGCTGCAGCTGAAGCAAAAGGGCGGCGCCACGGTGAGCTTCGACGGCTTCCGTGAGCCCGACTATGATTCCGTGGCCAAGTAAGCGCGCGCGCGTGTGTGCACACTGGAGGATTCCACTCATTCACCCACGCACGCTCTTCGCAGGGTACGGCGCCCCGCCGCCGCCGCTGCTCCGCGCGCGTGCGTGTCCTGACCGCCCTCCCCTCCGCGGCAGTACATTGTCAACGTGTTCGGGCTTGAGCTGCCCAAGGAGGAGCTCGCCACCAAGGGCTGGCACTGGGGCGACCTCTCTGTGGCCGACTCCAACGTGCACTTCATGGTGGGCGACAGACGCTTGTTCGACCTGCCGCTGTCGGCGGTGTCCCAGGTGCTGGTGCTCAAGGACGACGTGCAACTCATCATGCACGGCACCGGCGACCCCAACGGGGTGATCCCCCACCTGACGGAGCTGCGCTTTGCGTTTCCCGAGAGCGGCGGCAACCAGGACGAGGACGGGGACCGCATCACCGTGGCCAAGACGTTCCAGGAGCGCGTGCTGGCAGAGGCTGACTCCACTGGCGCTGGCGAGGAGAAGCTTGTCGTGATCCCCAAGGTCAAGTGCGCGCTGCCGCGCGGTCGCTTTGATCTGGAGATGTCGCCCAAGGTCGGTTGCTCCCTCTCACCACCGTGCTTCTGTTCCTCTTCAACTGACTGTCCAAAAAAAAAAGTACGCCAGGCTGGTGAGTGCGCAGCACCCGTACCGCATTCCCTACGAGCACGTGGCCCGCATGTACCACCTGCCACACCACCACGGCGAGGCTGCAGGCGTCTTCTTCATTCTGTCGCTGGAGCCCCCCATCCGCCGCGGCCAGACCGTGTACCAGCACATCATTATGGAGCTGCCCACGGACGAGTCCATCAGTCTGGAGCTCAAGCTGACGCCCGAGCAGATTGCGCAGTACGACAACCAGCTCAACGTGTCGATGAAGGGCAAGCAATCCAGCGTGATCGCGCGCCTCTTCAAGGTGTTGACGGGCAAGAAGGTCACGATTCCTGGCGGCTCCTTCAAGTCCACCAGCGGCAACCCCATGCTGCCCTGCAGCATTGGCGCGTCCACCGGCCACCTGTACATTCTGGAGCGCTCCTTGTTCTTCATCGACAAGCCCGCCATCAACATTCCCTACGAGCACATTGAGCTGGTGGAGTTCTTGCGCCACTCGCAAGTCACGTCAAACCGCAACTTTGACCTGGACGTGCGGCTGCGGACCGGCAAGTCAGTGGTGCTGGGCGGCAGGCCCAAGGGCAACATCACCTTCTCGCACATTGCACGCGAGGAGCGCGCCTCGCTCATCAACCTGTTCAAGCACAAGGAGATCAAACTCAAGGTAAGGCGTGAAGCAAGCAGCGCCACAGCACTCACCGCGCTCCCCTTCCCTGCAGGGCATGAACGAGAGCGCAGAGGCCAATGTTGATCTTGAAGGCGATGATGATGATGATGGGGGCGACCGACCTCAGGCTGCCGTGGACGCCCGAGGGCAGAAGGACGAGGGTGAGGTCCGCTGTCTTTGCTGGCTCCCAGCTGAGCAGCACTCTGCCGCAGACGACTCCGATGGCCACGACAGCAGCTTTGGCTCGCAGTCGTCCAGCAGCGACGAGCTCGAGTACGCAAGCGCGGCTTCCAGTGACGAGGACGATGATGACGGCGAGGGCAGCGGGCAAGGCCCCAAGGAGGGCGAGCCCAAGAAGAAGGTTGGCCCCTCATGCGCTGGTGCGTGTCGGGCTCACCGTCTTGCTGCTGCAGAAGCCCAAGGCGCAGCCCGCTGCAGTTGCCGATGACGGGGACGAATGAAGGCATCGGTCGCGCCTAGAGAGGAGAAGGGGGGTCGTCGGCGTTGGGCGCGCGCCGCACAGCTGCACAGCGAGAGTGGCGTGGGTCCCGAGGAGCGCGCAGTGTCCCTTGGCGTCCATGCGCGGCCTTCCATGACTTCCCTGCAAACCCCGCTGGTCGTGCGCCACGAGGACGAGGGTTACGAGGACCTGGCGAGCGCGAAGCGGCGCGCTGCACCCGCTCCAGGCCCGGAAGACATCGCCCGACGCCGCCGCAAGGCACCGTGGCGGGCCGTTCTCTTCGCTGTGGGTCTGCTCGTTCTGGGCTGCGTGCTGCTCGTGCTGGGGGCGCTCATGGCAGCGGGCATCATCCGGTACCTGCTCTCGACGGCCATCGCGCTCATGGTGCTGGGCGTCTTGACGTTTGTCCCTGGTACGGTGGTGGCCGCCTGAGGCTTGTTTGCTGGCCTCATTTGCTGTGTGGTGACTCTCCAGGTGTCTTCATATCTGTCGTTGCGGCGCGGGCGTATCGGGTTTGTTGCACGTGGCACTTTTGTTCCTGCTGATGCCAATCCCTGCTGCTGCTTCCGCGGCTATTAGGGACATCGTGACTACAAGTTCTCGCAAATCGCTCTGTTCGATGCGGACTAGTGAAAGCGCACGCTGCAGTGGAGAGGGCCCGTGGCTTGTTTTGCTCTGCAGTGCCCACCGTGGACCTTGCA
>CAZYYU010000179.1:0-4128 GCA_964651735.1 uncultured Gammaproteobacteria bacterium
TTGTGTGTGTGGTGAGGAGGAGCGCCCGTCCACCCCCTTTTTTTTTTTTTTGGAAACCGACTTGCCTGTGCCGCGCAGGCAAGGACGCGGTCCTGCAGTGCGCGCGCTGCAAGGGCTCGCCTCTGTACTGCTGCCGTCTGTGTCGTGTGCAGAACGCAATGGGCCACAGCTGCGCCGCCGCGCCTCCTCCTGTCCACTGCTACGCCGCCGTGGGCCTCATGCCAGAGGAGGAGCGCGTGGCCTTTCTCAAGCAGCAGGCGCCGCTGACGGGTCACACAAAGCGACCGCCGCCGCTCTCGCGGTTGCAGCCCGCCTTCATTTCGCGACAGAAGAAGTGCTCCTTCGATGCGTCCATCTTCGCGCCCGTCATTGCGCAAGTGGCGACCCTGCCGTGCGCCCAGGGATGCCGCAAGCTGCCAGAGCTGATGGACTACTACCGCGAGGTCGCGTGCCCCGTGGCGCTGGACATGATGGTCAAGCGCTGCACCGGCAAGCGCGGATACCAATCACTAGATGAACTGCTGGCCGACTGCGCGCGGCTGGCTGACAACGCAGTCAAGTTCCACGGCGCGGACTCGGACATGGCCTCGCAAGCGCAACAGACGGCGGCCCAGTTGCATGACGAGATCATGGGGCTCATGTGCGGTGGCTGCGGTCACGCCGCAGCAGGCGCCGCCAAGTGCAGACACTGCAACGCTGCCAGGTGACGGTGCGGGGCGGTGCGGGGCGGCGTCTGTCGGCTGACGAAGAGACGGCGGTGCAAAAGATGCCCGCAGTGCGGGCCGTGCATTTGCGAGCGCATGCCCGCGCCGCCCGCGCTGTTCGAGTGGACTGACGACAGGGACGAGGCTTTGGTGCGAGGCAAGAAAAGACACGCCGCCAATGACGACAGCGCGCAGCTTGCCAGGGTGCTCGAGCGCCTGCAGGCGGAGCAGGCAGAGGCATTTGCGCAGCTGCTCAGGGACCGCAAGCTGCTGCCCGAGAGGGAGCAGACCCATCAGCGCAGCCTGGTCATCATCCCAGGCCGCGAGTTGGCTGACCTGCGCCGCCAAGTGGCGGCCATCATGCTCCAGTAATGGGTGCGGCGGTTCAGATGAAAACGCGCTTGGTGGACTCGACCTTGCAGTGGCAAATGGGGCAGGAGCGCGCGCCCTTCTTGGTGGCGAACGAGTCGTTGCAGTCCACGCACAGCGCCACATGCATGCACGGTTCCATGAGCACGCAGCGCTCGGCCTCCTGGCAGCACACACAGCCCAGCACGCTGCTGTCAGACGAGCTGCGCAGACTCGACTCCTCAGAGCTCGACTCGTGCAGGAACGAGAAGAGCCCGCTCCTGCCCGCAGTTGGAGGCGCGGGTTCAGAGAGGAGGCCTCGCCAACAAACGCAGACCGACCTGACGATCATGCGGCCCAGCGCACTCTCGCTGCTGCTGCTGATGACACGCAGAAACTCCAAAAAGTCCAGCTGGCCGTTCTTGTCCACGTCCACCTCGTCAATCAGCTGCTGGGCATAAGCCACGTCGATCATGGAGTCCTTGCAGGCCGCCTCTTCAGCCTCACACACCGACGCCCGCTCGCCCGCCTTCCCACTCACCATTCTCTTGCCCAAGGCCCTGCACAGCTCGCGCGCGTCGACGGCGTTGCTGCCGTCCGTGTCCAGTGCCAGAAACGTCTCCACCAGCTCGTCAACTTGAGCACGGGTCAGGTGCGAGAAGTGGCGTCTGGCGAGCTGCAGCCAAGCACAAGTGAGGCTCGGCGACGGCGCGCAAGCCAGGCCCGACCTCGCGCATGCGCTCCACACGCGTGGCAGGAGAAAGGTCGCCCTGCTTCTGTTGAGCTTGACGCGCGCGTGCACGCAATGTTCGAGGCAGGAGCTGCTCACCGGCGACGTTGCCTGCGCAGGGCGGCAGTGAGCAGACTCGTGTGCTGCAAAAGAGACACAAGATCGCTGCACCGGGGCCGGTGGCTGCGGGCGGTTGGCCAGGTAGCCGTGTAGGTCCCACAGCGCAAGGGCCAGCGCAGCCGGGTACACGGCGCTGCTGCCAAACTGTGGCAGCGCGTCAGTGGCGCTGCAACAGACGCACAAGAGCCCAAACGCACCAGCCACACGGCCAACGCCATGACGGGCATCATGCGCCACGACGTGGCCAGCACGTAGGGCACGAACAGCGTGGGGTACGCGGCGCCCTCGGCCCACGAGTGCCACAGCAGCATGCTGTCCACCAGCGCAAAGAAGTAGTCGGAGCCGGCGGCGAACGCACCCAAGTCCAGGTGCTGTGGCACGCCTGAAGAGGCTGCCGAACCTTGGGGGGTCAGCCACACCGATGGCAGCGGGATCTGCGCACCCAGGCCCAGAAAGACCACGCTCCGCACACACTCGAACACAGACATGGTCAGCAGCGTCACCGAGCCCTCGAGCCGGATGGACAGCCACCTGGTGGGGAGGGGGATGGTGAGCGTCCCGCAGGGGCGGACCTGACGAGACGCGCTGACCAGGGGATGAGCTTGAGGAAGCTGATTTGCGACTGCACGCCGAACAGGCTCTTGAGCAGCACGTCCAGCAGCTTCACCGCGAAGAACCAGATGAGCACAACGTCCTCGTCCATGGGTCTGCGCGAGTCGCGCAGCACGGCCACCAGCGCGGAAGCCGTGTGCACGTGGGCCAGCATCAGAACGTAGCACAGCGTGCCGAACGTGGCCCTGCGCCGCCAGCGAGCGGTGAGGTCCAGCACCACGGTGAGCGCTGCCACCGACCTCGACCAACCCCAGAACGCCACTTGCTCGCGCAGCCTGCCCAGCTGGCTCCACTCCACCAGCAGCAGCGCCCCGCACACTCCGTACGTCAGGCTGTGCCACAGCAGCCCGTGCGTGGGCGACACCAAGATGGGAGTCCACGAGAACATGGCCCTTTGTGGTTTTCTCAAACGCCAACAACGCTTTGCACGAGCAGTTGAGCCACCGTGGTCCACAGCGGGGGGCGGCCTTGCGGCAGCGGCGCCAGCGCCCCACCACAGCAAATGTGCGCAGTCAACGCCTCGATGAGCGCAACGTCGTCCGGCCTGCAAGCGTCAGTTGCCCCACAGTGAGCACAACAACGCACCTGTGGTTGCCTGAAGACAGCGCAGTGGACACCTGCGAGGAATAAGCGATGGAGCGAGGAACACGAGCCGCACCAGTTGGCGCAGCGTGTGCACGCGGGCCGGGTTCGCGGCCAGCAGCCACAAAGCCACACGCCAGCCAAAGGACGCGTGCAGCGCCTCGTCCAGCGCGATGCGGCGCCACACCGCTGCAGCTGTGGCCGTTGATGCATCGTGTGCCGAGCACGCCTCGCAGTTGCGTGCCGCCTCCAGCGCCTGCAGGGCGTGAGCAGCACTCGCTCAACGACGACGGCAAGGCGCGCAACCCCCAGCGTTTCGGCGATGCAGCCCTCGTCCACCGTGTCGCGGAACAGCGCCTCAAGGTCGTTGTTCAGGCGCAGCACTGTGGCGTCATACTGGGCCAAAGCGGCGTTGAGCAACGACGGACAAGGAGCACGCAACTCACCGCAGGCGCCAGCGCCGAGCCAGACATGGCCAAGCTGCACAGAAGCACGTGAGCGAGAGGGCGCAGGCAACACAGACTGGCCTCACCAAAGGTCCGCGTGACCCACCTCCTCCTGCGCGCACAGCAGCGCCTGGTAGTGCGTTGAGGAAAGCACCACACACATGTAGCGTGGGATACCTCCGTGACCATGGCAGAGGGTGCTCCTGCAGTGGCATGCCAGGTGAGGGGCGCACACCCAGACACGCGCGCGGCACCTGCAAACATCAGCTTCTGTGCGTACAGCGCAAATGACCCGATGCTGGCGTGCTCGCCCTGGGCCAGCAGTGAACACACGCCCAGCCAGCCCCCCTCCAACGCGCACCATGGCCATGGACGCCCACGTGCTGGCGGTGGAGGCGTCCATTGGCCCGCCTTCCAGCGCCGCAATGTCTCTGGGGGCATGCCTGAGCGAGAGGCAGCGCGTTGTTGTGTTCGTGCGCACCTCAGCAACGCTGCCACGGGCACGAGGGCCTCGTCGAGCTTGGGCCGCGGTCGGAACACGGATTGTGCTGGCGTGCTGCAAGCACTGCATCAGGAAGAAGGGTTG
>CAZYYU010000179.1:4228-7043 GCA_964651735.1 uncultured Gammaproteobacteria bacterium
GACCTGACGAGCGGCACGGGCACGAGGCGCGTTCTGTCGTCGTCAACCGCATCATAGTAAGGCCGTCCTTCACAGGCACGCATTGACTCCCAATGGTCCCGCTCCCTCGAGCGGTACGCCTCGTAGATGGCATCCATGCGCTGCTCCAGCCGCTGGTGCATGGAGGCCACGAAGAAGGCTCCACACGTGTGCCGCAGCGCAAGGAAGTCGCGCGTTTCAGGCAGCCGGTCGAACACCATGCGCAGCAGGTCGGGCAGCATCGTCGTCCAGTCCGAGGCCACGAGCCGTGCCTGCGTCTGCGCTGGCTTCCTGGTTGCGCCCGCGCGCGCTGAGGCTGACACGCTCGCTTGCAGGAGTGGGACGTGCACTGTGGCTGCGCCCTGGGCAGTGCTGCGCGGCCCGCCGTGCGTCGCGCGGAAAACGTACGCCGACCGCCAGCGCGGCATCCAGAAGCCGTCGCTGTCATACTGCTCGTGCACCAGCGGCGACTCCTCCAAGACCTGGTCAGGGTCCAGCACGAGCTCCATGGCGCGGCCCAGTCCTCGAAACTTTGGAAGCGCGCAAGGGTTTCGCAGCGGGCGATCCCCTTGTTGTCGTCGTCGTCGTTGTTGTTGTGCGCGAGAGGGACTAGGCCCCCTTGGTTGGAGCCCGCCCCGCCGCCTGCAAAGAAGAAATCATGGACAGCCTGGTGCCCATCCCGCCGGGGCGCGTGTGCTCTGGGTTCCCGGCCAAATGCGGTGCCAAGCTGTGTCGTACGTGCGCGCTTTTTGCTCTTCGCGCTGGCGGCGCTGCTGGGCTGCGGCGGGCCACTCGCGCTGTCCGGCTGTGGTGCGTTGCACCTCACGGGTGGGTTGCGACCTGCTGCAGGGGACTGCGCAGTGGCCAACAAGAACGCCTGCTGCCTGTGCCTGGGCACGGTGGCGGCGCGCACGCAAGCTGTCCTCTGCACCGACTGTGAGGCTGTGGCGGCGGGGCTAGGGGGGCCTGCTCACACAGCGCTTTTTGCACGCCAGGCGCGGTCAACAAGAACAACTGCATTCTGTGTGAGTGCCGCTGGGGCCTTGGCCAAGGGAAATGGGGTTTGACAAGCAGCGCACGTGCCAGGCGACTCCTACTTTGACACGTTGGATGTGGGCGCGCAGCCGGCTCCGCTGTGCCGTCGCCACGCAGTGCAGGTTGCGCCCGGACGCCTTGTTTTGCGTGCGCGCCTCGGCCGCTCAACCCCCGCGCTTGATCCCAGGCTGGATACCACGCCAAGTGCGCCAAGATCATCCCCGAGTCCAACGATCCCTTTACCAAGAAATAATGAAGCGCTCCGTCGCACGAGGGGCGCCCCCTCCGAATGGAGGCGCGTGTGGTGAAAGAGTACCTGTCGCGCGCCGAGGATGGACTGCATCTGCGCGAGGGCGACCTGGTGACGGTGCTGGATCGGCACGACACGGGCTGGTGGCTGGGGCGCTGCAACGGTCGCCAGGGCCTGTTCCCGTGCTCGCGCGTGGAGTTGCTGGACGGTGGCGGCGCGCAGCCCCGACAGCGTTGTTGCGTGGCCTTGTACGATTTCGCAGCCCAGGAGCAGGACGAGCTGGCGTTCAAGGCGGGCGACACCATCACCCTGGTGTCCAAGAGCAAGTCCGGCTGGTGGAAGGGCCGCATCGGGCTGCGCGAAGGCATCTTTCCGGCCAACCGCGTGCGCGAAGAGGGCGGCGCGCCAGGTGAGGCGGCAAAGCACGCAGTCTGCGCTCACGCATGGGCGGGGCGGGGTGCGCGTGCAGAAGAGGTTGTCAAGACAGCCAATCCGAGCAGGACCGTCCACAACAACAACAACGGCAACAACAGCAACAAGTCTCCGGACAAGGCGCCGTTGGTGATGGTGGCTGCCAAGGGGCGCGGAGACAAGACCCCGGTGCGGGGTGTTGCCCGCTGCCTTCTTGCCCGTTGTTGCTGACCAGTCACTGGTGCAGGAGCGACGCCCCTCGGACACGGTTCGGCAAAGAAGCCCACAGCGCGCTGCGTTGCTGACGCGTGCATGCGTGCAGAGTGGCGCGGCACGCGTTCCGTCGCTGGACGTGTCGGACACGTCCTCAGGGCAGGCCGAGAGCCTGGCCGGCTCGCCGCGCAGACCCGACGACCCGGCGCCGCTGTCACCGCGCCAGGCCACGATGGACGGGGCAGGCAGCAAGTCGCCACGCAGGCCCGAGGACGCCAGCATCGGCGCGCCATCATCGTCATCGTCATCGTCATCGTCGGGCAACCTGGGCGCCAGCGGCAGGCTGTCACCGCGTCAGGACAGCGGCAGCGGCAGCAGGTCGCCGCGCAAGCCGGAGGACGCCACGCTGGGCGCATCGAGCCGCGAAATGTCCGCGTCCACGGGGCTGGGCAAGCTGTCGCCGCGCCGCAACGTGGTGACCATGCTGCTGGGCAAGGTCGGCGGTGTTCGCCGCACACGACCGTGTCTCTTGCGCTCACCCCGCCCCGACGCGGCGACCAACAGGTGAAGCCGGGGCGCGCCAACAAGGCCGCGGAGCCGGAGATCGCGCACCCCTTCGAGGCGGCGGCACCGGCGCCGGACGCCGACCCGCTGCAGCTGCTGGACGCCATGGACGCCACCGCCGCCGCCACCGTCACCGCTGCCACCGTCGCCGCGGACGAGGGCCTGGGCAAGCGCCACCACTACATTGTGCAGGAGCTCATCAAGACGGAGGAGGACTACGTGCGCGACATGGAGATGATTGTGGAGTTGTTCCTGGTGCCCGTCAAGCTGTCGGGCATCCTGAAGAAGCACGAGTGCGACTCCGTGTTCCGCAACATATCGTGC
>CAZYYU010000180.1:0-6889 GCA_964651735.1 uncultured Gammaproteobacteria bacterium
TGCACCTCTGGAGCAAGCTGCGTGTCGACTCTGGACTTGCCTGGGACATGCTCTGGGCTTGTCACGTGGCCACGCTGCTGATGGCCGTGCCGCACGCCTCTGCTCTCAGCGCAGGATGGCTGTTCCATGCGGCAGTGGGCGTTCCATCGTGGCTGCTCGACCTTGTCGCCAAGAGCGCAGAGCAGCGCAGCGCAGTGCTCTCGCCGACTGGCATCCTGATGCACACTGGGCCTTTTGTGGCCGGCGCCCTGTCGCGCGCTCCCTGCAGTGCCAACCCCGATGCGCTGCTGGCGCTGTGCGTCTGGCCCGTCGCCTACGGGCTTGCTTTGTGGGCGCCGCCCAAGCTCAACGTCAACCTGACTGCGCGGCCGTTCCTGCCAATAAGCTCGGGGCTGTACTTTGCTCTCAACCTGGCCCTGAGCGTGGGCACGGTTGGCCTCGCTGCGCACGTGGCCTGCCAGTAGCGAGCGGCTCATGGATCGAGGATGCTCAGCGGGTAGCGCAGCGCGCGCCCGTGGTGCTCGGGCTTGGCCAGCTCCATCAAGTAGATGAGCAGCTTGGCAGCCCCTTTTGGTGGCGGGTGGGAGCAGCAAGCGTCAGCGACAAGGGCACAGCCACATCACCCGCCAGGACCCACCGTCGGGCCCGTCGACGTACTCATTGAACGAGTGCTCGCTCCGACTCTCTCTGTGTGGCGCACGTGTGTGTAAAGGCGCACATGCAACAAAACAAGGCGCACCCCACGAAGAAGGGCCCGAGCTGCAGGCCCACAGCAAGCGCGTCCTCAAACTCAAAGGACAAATAGCGCACGAGCATGTGCGTGGCCGCCAGTGCCAGGCGGGCGCTCACCACGCCCTTGTTGGAGCACTGCGAGATGGAGCCCAGTCCGTGGTAGAAGCACAGGATGCGGCAGCCCGGCGTGGCCTGGATCTGCGCGCTCAGCGCGGACGTGATCAGCGCCGGCGGGATCAGCAGGTCGTTCATGCCTGCGCGCAGTCAGGCAGGCAGAGGTTGCGCGTCGCGGCCACAAAAGAGCGCACCGCCCATGATTCCCTCCTTGAGGGCCGCCGTATCGAGAAAAGGCACGCGTGCAAACTTGAACATGACAGCTGACGTCTTCTCGTCCACGGCCCGTGAGGCCGGGTAGCACGGCACGATGCAGTGGAGGCGCGACGTGATGGCGGTCACGTCGCGCTGCAGCTGCATAGCGTCGTCCAGGTCCAGCGTGACCCAGTACACGCCCTCAAACAGGCCCTCGTCGCGGAACACAGGGTATAGGCTGCGCGCTGTGGCGTCGAACGCGCTGGCCACCACGCCGCATATGACTTGGTACCCACGATTCAGCAGCGAAACCAGCAGCCGGAACGACCACGGATCCCCGAAGAACACGACTGAAGCGGCTGAGCTTTTTGTAGGCACACAGGTGACGCCTTACTGAACGCGAACTTGGTGCGCTGACTGAGCGGAGCCACGAAGCTTGCAATGGCGCGACACGTTTGCCTAGACTGACATTTAGCGCCTCCTCAATTGGCCCCACGCGTTACCGCAGCGATTCGGCTGTCGTGACCATTTCAAAGCTGGACACGCCCTGCACGCCGCTCGAAAGTCAAACAAGTTCCGCGTCACGAATCCGTGACGAAACCTGCTTGGACAGCGCCGGCCTGGGTCCGAAGGACTTGGCAAAGTTGAACTGCATGTCCAGCAGATGGCAAGAGGCGAGTGACGGACACAGCTGGAACGAGGCCGCGGTGCTGTCGTCCACGGCCACCCGCACAAACCCGATGAAGCGGGACAGCGGCAAGCCCGCGCCCAGCAGCGCTGAAAGGTCCTCAGGCCGCAGAAAGCACTGAAGCCCACCTCTTTTGAGCCCCACGCATGCTGCCGTTGAGCGGCGCTCACCTGCACCAGGCGCAGCTCTGACACGCAGGGCATCTTGGCGATGACGGCCACCACCGCAGGCAGCGCGCGGGGCGCCAGCATCTGTGTGGAGGTGGAGGTGGGTTGTTTGCTCTGGTTGCAAGGAAGAGGGCTACGCACGCGGACTTCCAACAGATGCAGCTGGGAATAGCGCATCAGCGGAGCAAGCACATCCGAGACCTGACATTGGAGAGTGTGTGAGCAGCACGCGCGCGCCTTCGAGTCTGCGGTGCCTGCGGCGGGAACACGATGCGCAACATGCGCAGCGTCGGGATGCGGGCAAGGAACGGCACGCCGGCCAGAGCAGCAGGTTTGTGGGGGCCGGACAGGCGGAAGATGCGGAGACGCTTGCAGCACAGCGCGAGCGTGCGGAACACGTCGGCACAGAAGCCCGTCCCTGCAACGACAAACGAGAGGAACGCGTGAGCCGCGCGGCCCGCACACAAGGCAGGGCAGGCACACCGCCCGTCAGCACCAGCTCCTCCAGCAGCGGGGCCCGCGAAAGGGCCTCCTGCAGCGGTGCCTCGCCGGAGCAGCACGATATGAGCCTGCAGCAAAGGGTCAAGCACAAAGAGGCGGCCGCGGGGAAAACACAGCTCCTTGCCTCAACGCTCGCATCGACGACAGGTTGGCCACGCGCAGGCACTCCCCTTGCACGGCCACCAAGTTGCGCATCTCCAACTTCTCCAGCCGGAGCGCCCTCTGCAGCACGAGGGCCATCTGCGCGTCCGTCACATACGGCACGTCAATCAACTTGAGCACGCGCACAGAGCCCATGCACGCAGCGAGCGCCTGCCACCCGGGCTCGGTGATGGTGGTGAAGTCGGTCAGCGCCAGCTTGGTGAGCGCGGTGCATCGCGGCAGCAGCGTCAGCAGCGCCTCTCGCGGGTCGCTGAACGTGACGCTGGTCAAGGTCTCCACCGACAAGACTTGCACCAGCTGCGCCGAGGTCACGCCCCTGCGAGCACAATGAGCGACCATATCCCGCATGCCAGCGCTGCTCTTACCAAGCGCCAGCGCAGTTGATGCTGCGCAAGCGGGCCCCAGAAGCCAGCAGGGGCGCAACCACTGCCTCATTCGACAGCGGAAGGTCAGCGCTCACGTTGAGCGCCTCCAAGTGTGGCAGGCCTTGCAAAGCCGCAGCGATCTTGTGTGCGTCGAGCAGGTTCGGGCAGCGCGATACATCCAGTTCCTCGAGAAGCGGGCTGTGGCTGCACAGCGCGGCCAGACCGTCGCCATTCACCGCATGGCCCAGGTGCACGCGGCGCAGCTGCGGCAGATTCAGCTCGCAGCCCGTGAGTTGCGACCGCAGCCACAGACGCTCCAGAGAACGGGGCAGAAGCGCGGCCACCGCGGGCGCCATGTCATCGGCCGCGAGCTCGAGCAGTGTCGCAGGCAGCGACGACACGAAGGCCGCGCCCAGCACCGCGGCCGGGCAGTGCATCATCTCGAGCACGCAAAGTGTGGGCGGAAGCGCCACCTCGTGCTCGGGCACCGTGAGGCGCAGGCAGCGGCTGAGCTTGAGCGAGCGCAGCGAGCGCGGCAGGTGACTCCACAGCGCGGGGCCCATCACCATCGAGCAGTCCACGACCTCCAGCTGTTCAAGGCTGCTGTGCGCTCGCAGCATCGCCACCACGCCGTCACTCGTCACAAAGTTGCACCCATGCAGAGCAACGCGGGTCACTTGCGGGGGCAGCATCGCCAGACCCGTGACGATGCAGTGGTTCAGCGAGACACTTTGCAGGGTCGGCGCCGCGTACTGCAGCAGCCGCGTTGCCACCTCGTCCGTGACGGCGCAGTGCGTGAGCGCGTCCAGGTCCAGGTGCTTGACTTGCGCAAACCAGGCGCGCGCCTCAGCCGCTGCCTCTGCGTTGCGCTCCGCGAGCAGCAGCGCCAGCCACAGGTACTTGGGCAGGCGCCAGTCCACCGCCGCCGCGTTCGGCAAGATGCGCTTGAATACCGCCGTCGCCGCATGCTGCTCGCCCGCTAGCAGCCGCTGCACGGGCTCGTAGTCGGAGGCGAAGCTGATGGCGTCCACCAGCGCAGCCAGCGCGTCGTGCAGCCGCTCCCGCAACCTGTCCACGGCGCGCAGAGCCACCGGGCCCGCATCGCGCGCAAAGATCCACGGGCCCCGTGCGTCCAGCAGCGCCGCCTGCTGCAGAGCCTCTGCGAGGCGTGGCACCGCGCTCTCCACGTCCAGCACGGCCAGCGCCTGCCGCACCTTGAGCAGAGCGTGCTTGCAGCGCAGCAGGGCCGAGTCGTTGGGGTGCGCGTCGAGCGCACGCAGCGCTGTCCCCAGCCCCTCTTCCACGCACATGCACTCCGCCGTGCGCTCCGCGTCCAGCGCCACGCGCTTCATGCGCAGCAGCTGCACTCGCGCCAGGCGCGCGTGGATCGCAACGTTCTCCGGGTCCGCGATGAGCTCGCGATTCAGAATGGCCGCCACCTCGCGCAGCAGCTCCAGCGTGCGCTCCCTGCTCTTCTGCTTGCTCTTGGCCTCCACGAACAGCTCGTCTGCGCGCGCCAGCAGACTCAGGCCCAGCTCCTTCACGCGCGCGTCCAAGGCCACGTCCGACACGGTCAGCGGCTCGTCAGCCGTGCTCAGCGCGGCCTCTGCCACGTGCAGCCCCGACAGCTCGCAGATGCGTCTGAGGGCCTGGCCAGCCTGCAGCGGCTCCTCGTCCGAGGGCGCGTCCACGCCGTACTTGTCGCGCAGGCCCTGCCGCAGCCACACGGGCTCGCCGGTGGTGCCGCGCACCGCGTTCAGCACGGCCACGGCCATCTTGAGCGAGGGCAGCGTCGAGTAGCCCACGGCCACGTCGCCGCGCCACTGCGCGCGCAAGTGCTTCTGCGTCACGCGCGCCACCATCTCCTGCAGCAGCGCAGCGCGCACGCCGGCGTCGGTGCAGTGGGTGCGCACGCGGCCCAGGAAGCGCAGGTTCACGCCGCGCTCCTGCAGATACGCGCCCACATCGTGCACGTCGGCCAGCGTCAGCGAGGCCGCCACGCTAGGCAGCGTCTGGTCCACCATGACTCGCGTGGCCTCCACCACCGCGTCGCGATGCAGCTGCAAAAACATTCGGATGAATTGCGAGGAAAGAGCACGACAGCGCACAACCTCAGGATCCAGCCTGCCAAAGCCGGAGAAGGCATCCGACGACAAACGACCGGGGTATCGCCTCAACCATTCGGGGCGGAACAGGCGCGAGTAGATGTCGCGCATGTTCGAGCGTCTGGGCGCCATGGGAGGCTGCGCTGCAGTGAGAACGGTGGAGCACGAACAACCACTGCAAATCGCGCAAAACAACAAACAAGCAACGCTGACCAGCAGTCGTGCAGTGTCGATGCAGAAGACCAGCGCCGGGTCCGCCAAAGACTGGTGCACCTCAATGTCGGTGGACAGGCACAGCGTCTTGACGATGCCCTGCGCATCTGCAACGCGGTGCTCGGCCAGGTGCAGTTCGGTGGCCAACCTGGTTGTTCGTTGTCGGTTGTCGCACAGAATGGACAAAGCGCTTCGCGCAACAACACAACACAACTAAAACAACAACCCACCTCTGGATCGCAGCCAGATGCGGCGACCCGTCTGCGGTGAGAATGGTGCTGCCAGCATCGGCGCTGCCGTAGATGAGCGTGTCGGGCCCGATGGGCACCATCGATTGCGCCGACAGCCTGCTTGCTGTTTGAGCCTTGGTTGGGCGCAACAAACAATCAAAAGCAAACAATCAACATCACACAATCGCCGCAGTCAACAAAGAGACCTGTGGCCGCGGAAGTCAACCAGCGTCATCAGAGGCGCTGCGAGCCCTTCGATCTTGCGTTTCATGATCCAGTTGATGGCCTGGACCGCCCAAAACATTAGTCAGCCCGTCAACAACAAACAAACAAACAAACAACATGCCTTGCGCTCGTGACCCGCTGCCTTGTGCGCCGCCACCTGTGCTCGCGGTGTTTGCGAACAACACACACCCTCACAACAGCCCACCTGGTCGGCGACGGCTCCCCCATACAGGTAGTCGCCGTTCTCCAGCACCACGTCTTGCGCGAACTTGAACACGATGTTGGCCACCACGTACTTACGGCCCCCGGCGATGCCGCCCAGGTGCGCTGCGGGCGCGATGCTCTTCTGGTGGTCGGCCAAGTGCTTCTCTTTGAGCGCGGTGGGGTGGTGAGAGCGTCAGGGAGGGGCGCTCGCACAACCGCTCCCGTCGCGCACCGGAGATGATGATCTTGCCGTACATCCTGGCAATCTCGGTGAAGTCGCGCGTCACCTCGTACAGCGCTCGGTCGCCAGCGCCGTCTGAAAGAGAACACCACAGCTGGGCAGCGGCTAGTACGGCGCTTCGCACGCAACGCACCTCCACTGCTGGTCGCGGAGCACAGGCGAGCCTGCCAGTCCGTGTCCACGGCCTTGGCTGCGCGAGCCGCGGCGCGCTTCATGCTCAGCCTGCCGTTGCATGTGAGGTGGCACATGGCACCACAGGCCTCCAACCGTGCGCGAGCGGCGCTCATCAACTCCGCCAGCTTCCCCACGTGGCCGTCTGCGATGAGCTGCACAAACTGAACTGGGTCCGCGCGCGACGCCTCCTGCAGCAGTGCAGCGCAGTACTCGGGCCCGCGACTCTCGCGTGCGTCGCGATCGCCATCGTCGCTGCTGCTGCGGCTGTTGTTGTCCACGTCGAAGCTCGCAGCGCGCCTAGATGCCCAGTGCGGCGTCTCGCCGTCCGAGTCCACGTCAATCGGCACCCCGTACACCACCTCGTGGTCAGACATGGCCCTCCGAGTTCATTGGTGTCGCCGCGAAGAATGCAGGACGTGCCGCAGCTTCTCTATGACACTCTCGTCCTCGATGGTGGCTGGCACGTCGAACTTGGCCCCGTCGGCCAGCTACTCCAGCAGTCAGCAAGCCACGAACAAGTCCAGCCTTCAACCTGGCGCAGCAACACGCGCAGCAGCTTGCCGCTGCGAGCCT
>CAZYYU010000181.1:0-6827 GCA_964651735.1 uncultured Gammaproteobacteria bacterium
CAACAACAACAACAACAACAACAACAACAACAACAACAACAACAACAACAACCCCTCCCGGTGTTGTCTGCTGCGCCGGTGCTGGTGCTGCACACCGACGAGCCTGGTGGCAGGTGGGCCTGTTGTGCGTGCGTGCGTGCGTGAACACTCGCTCACAGCCCCCCTTCTCGTCAAAGTGAGCCGGGCTTCTCCGTGGAGCAGCCGTGGTTCCAACAACGCCATCGACTCCCCCACGCGCAAACAAAATGATTCGATTTCCCCCTCCGAGCCATTCTCACGCATCTGAGCTGTCGTCGTCGGCACGGAACGCGTCCAGCTCCGCTTCCTGCAAAATTGCGACGAAATGAGCGCCGTGGAAGACGCAGCGCCTCTTCCTCCTCGCTCACAGACAGGGGCGCGGCCAGCTTGCCCACGGCCTGGCTCACTTGCCAGTGGTCGCAGCCCGCGTTGACGCGCAGATACGGGTGACGCAGCTCGATGCCGTACACCACGTCGCCGGGCGTGATCTCCTGTGACGAGTGAGTGGTGGTGGTGGAATGAAGGATCCACAAACGCACCGCACGCACGTCGGGCAGGCCACGCCTGCGCACCAACGCGTCTGCGCAATGGTTGTTCTCCTGCATGAGCGGCGCCGTCAGTCGCGAGAATGCAGCCCCACCCGCCACTTGCAACCCAGTGGCCCTCGATGGAGCCTGTGCCGTCGGCCAGCGTGAACGCGCCCCAGCCCTGGCGCCGCCTGCATCGTGCAATCACCACACGCACACAAGGAGCCCCCAAACCAGCGCACCATGCGCGAAACTCGCCGTCGAAGCGCAGGCCGCTCAGCCACACAATGTGCGATGGGCCGCTCCAGCAGCCGTGCTCGAACACCGCTTCCACGCCTCCGCAATGCGTCCAGACCAGGCCGCGCGACATCTCGCCGTCGACCCAGTGCCCCTCGAGCAAGTTGCCTTCCTCCCATGCCCAGTAGTAGCCAGCCACGCCCTCGCAGCGGTAGTTGCGCGGCCGTTTGCGAGATCGTGACGCCACCAGCTTAGATATGGCATCAGCAGGCCTTGCGCTGCGGGGGGGCAGGGGCCACCAACCTGCCAGGGGGTGAAGCCCAACCGCGCGCACGCTGCACGGTGCCACGATGACCCGTACAAGGCCCGCAGCGTCTCGCTCGTCATGTCAGTCGGGCCGAAACACCCCCGGCCGCGGAAGGGCACCTTGCTGATGCAGCCAGTGTTGCTGCGCATCTCCTCTTCCTGCGCACGCAAGAACGGCGCCCAAAAGGCGTGCGAGGACATGGCGGCCTCAAACACGCGACGGCACACGAGCAGCACGTCGAGCGCCTCGGCCAACGTGTCAAACGCGTAGGGCGCCACGTGGTGCACGAACAGCACCAGGGGAAACGCTTGCCCGCGCCGCATTTCTCGAGCAGCCCCTCTAAAGCAGCGGTTCATTCGTCCGTCGCAGCGCACGTCACGCGATCCACGTCTGCACGTAGCTCAGCGAGTCAGAGAACAAGCGCTGCCAGGCCATGTCCTCGGCGCGCGCCGCCCCGGCCTGGCTGAGCGAGATGGCGTCCTTGTCGGTGACGGGACAGTAGTCGTCAATGATCATGAGGTCGCAGGGCTCCAGCCTGCGCTCGTTGTGCGACGTGGCCACGTCCGCGCCATCGCCGTCAGCGTCCTCCAAGGCGGCGACCGCGTTGCACGCGATCTGGTCCGTGTCCACGTTTGCGGCAATGGCGCTGCGACAGTGCTGCGCGGCGCGCACAAAGTGGCGGCAGTACAGGTCCTTCCAAATGGTCAGCATGGCGGGGCTGTTGAGCTCCAGCGACAGCAGCGGCTGCGCGTCGGGACAGTACAGGGCGTTGTGGAAGCGCGCCCGCAGCTCGGGCGCGCGCACAAAGTCCCAGAAGCCGGGCATGCCCCGGTACTTGGCGCGGTCGCGCTCGCAGTTGCCCAGAAACGTGAAGAAGCGGTTGGAGTACGAGTGGTCCAGCATGCAGATGAGCAGCGCCTCGTTGAACTCAAAGGCGCGCGGATGCTGCATGAGCATCTGGTACACGCAGTCGACCCACTGCGCAAAGATGGGCGCAATGTCGTTGTCCTGCCACCACGAGGCCAGCACGCATTTGGAACCGCAGCGCGTGTCAAACGCGTGGCCAAACGACAGGAACTCCTTCTCCACCAGCACCGCAAAGCCCTCCACCGTGCGGTAGTAGGGGTCCACCATCAGCTGCGCCAGGCTGCTCAGCTGCGAGGTGCGGTCCCAGCCGTCGCTGCAGTGGATCAGCACCGAGCAGTTCTGCTTGCGCAGCAAGTGCGCCACGCCCTGCAGCAGCGATCAGCACGGGACTCTGCACCCGGCCCTGGAGGGGCTCTCAACCTGCGCCCCACGCAGCAGCGCCAGAATGTGGTCCATCCAGCCCTGCCGATCAACAAGGGCCGTCAAGAGCGGCGGCGGCGGCGGCCACGAATCCCGCCGTCCTCACCGTGCGCTCGATGCCCGCGTACCAGCCCGTACTGGCCTGCCCCGACAGGCACTGGCCCACCACCAGGTCGAACAGCGCCTTGTGCGAGGCGCGCACCGCGTGAATGTTCTCGATGGACAGGAACTGCAGGCGGCAGCGGCCGTAGTTGCCCATGACCTCGGTGCCCTTGCCCTTGGCGCTGTTGGCGTACGCGGCCACCTTGCTGCGCGCGTCCACAATGTGCAGCACGCCGCCAGGACTCAGGCCCGCCACGCAGTCAAGCAGCTGCTCGTCCTCGGCGCTCGAGGCACGCATCATGCCCGTCATGGGCTGGGCGCTGCGCAGCAGCGCTGCACCGGCGCGGCTCACCCACGTGCACGTCGGCAGCCGGTTGTGCGCGCGAAACGCCGCGGCCTTGCACAGCACCGCGTCGCTCACCGCGGCCGGCACGCACAGCTGGGCCGGGTACGTGGCGCACAGCGCGTACCGTGAGTTGGCCGCCTGGACGCAGAGCAGCGGTGAGGACGGGGGGCCAACGCGACGAGCGACGCAGCACCGTCACGCGCCACTCTGCGCTGGCCCCCTGGCGCCGCATCTCGGCCGCGATGCCGCCGTACACGGGAGCCACGCTGGCGCCGGTGCCGGCAAAGGCGGCGCGCTGCGCAAACGGCGTGCCCACTTGGTCCACAATGTACTGGCGCATCAGGACCAGCTGCGGCACGAGTGCGCCGCCCATGATCTGCACGCTCGACAGCAGAATGGACGACGTGGTCAGGTCGGGCCCGTTGCTGTAGCAGAACTCCAGCAGCCGCATGTTCTTGCACAGCACGCGCATCACGTTGTAGTGCAGGTCCACCTGCGCCACGCAACCCAGCGGCACTGACTGCGAGGGCCCGCTTGGAGCCCCGCTCCCCGGCGCCACCGCACTCGGCACGAACACGAGCCGGTAGTTGGTGAGGCAAAGCGAGCCGCGCTGACGGTCAGCCAGCAGCTCCACGTCCGCCTGCTGGTGCACCAGCACCTCGTCCCCAAGCATGTGGAACTGCGCGCTCCAGCGTGAGTGCGGCGCGCTGCAAAACACGTTGCCACCGCGCCCGCCCACAAGCACGAAAAAAGGGCAGCGCAACAACGCGGGCAGGCCCGCTTTCCCCTCCCCCCTGTGCACGCGGTGGAGGTTGCTGCCCACTGCACCCAACAAGGCCAAGCGCGAGGCGAAAAAACAAGGAAGGCCGCGCCCCCCAGCACCAAGCCCCGCACCGCCTGCTCCTGGTCCACCAGGCCAATGTAGTCCACACCGCCCTCCACCAGCACGAACTGATCCAGCGAGAGCTCTCCGCCTCCGCCCCCAAGCGCCGGCGCAGGGGCCGCTTGACTGCCTGCAGCGAACCAGCTGCGCCACATGGTCAACCTCGACGACAACACATCGCCCTCTGCGTTTTTTGTGCGACAAACGCTGCCCAGCAAGAGGGTCTGGCCTGCGCTGCGACCACGATGCAGGACGACGTCAAGCTCGAGGCCCAAGAGCCCGAGCTGCTGCAGCTGCAGCACCAGCCGCAGCACGCCACGCTGCAGTCCGTTTTCCTGTACGAGAAGCAGATCCCCGCTGAATTCGGGTGGACGGGCGAGGAGGAGGACGGCTGCACGCTGTACCGCGACATCACAGACTTCGTTGTCTTCCACAAGAGCAAAGGCCAAGTGCCGCTCGAATCCATGCAGGAGTACAACCCCAGCTTCATCAAAGGTGAGCGTCGTCCCACCGTCTTGAGCCCCTGAGCCAGCACGTGGCGAAAAACCTCTCTTGCGCCCCATGAAAGGCCGCGCGCGTCGGTGGATTAATGTGGGGACTGCACCACACGCGGCACCCATTGCTTTCACGCCCAGGCCGCGGCGCGCCTCGTTTGGCGCCTTTTTTCCCTTTTTAGCGCGTTCGCAGTTCGTGTCGCGCGCGGCGCCCGCTGGCGTCTGGGCCTGTCCGGCTTCGCTGCGCGGTCTGCGATGCCCCTGACCGCGCGGCGCAGGCACCCTCATTTGCAGCACTGATCCCGCCGTGGACCTGTACGTGGCAAAGGAGCGCGGCCTCATCAAGGGTTTGTGCGCTGCGCCGGCCTGTGCCTGATGGGCCTCACTGGGCGCGCAGAGAGCCACCGCGTGGAGGTGGGTCCCATCCAGTACTTCACGTAAGCGCGCGCGCCCGCTTTCGCGTTTGGGCGCTTGCTCTGACCGCGCCGCCGCTCTGCCCACAGCATCGAGTACCCCAAGGACAAGGAGCCGCAAATCTTTTTGCGCTCGCGGTGCCGCGCTCTTCCTTTGCTGTCTGGGCGCGCTCACGACCGCTGCGCGCAGCGACTGCCTGTACCGCCTCCACTCGCCCAACAAGGGCTACAAGGAGGTGTTCAAGGGCTTTCTGAAGAAGGTGAGCGCTGCGCCGCGTTTTGCGCGTGGCCCTCTGATCGCGATCGCGGCCAGGTCAACGTGACGCATCGCGTGCTGCAAGTGTTCCAGACCATGCCAGACGAGGTCACCATCGTCGATCTGGCCAAGCACGGCAAGGTAGCGCCGCCCAATGTTGTCGCGCGCGCTTTGGTCACCCGCGTTTTGCGTGTGCAGGGCATTCAGCTCGACGAGTTGGCCGACCACGGCGAGTTCATGATGGCGGAGTTTGAGTCGTTTCCGGACCAACGTGTGCAGGTTGGCTGCTGCTGCTGCTGCTGTGTTCGCGCGCTCATGTGCCAGCGCGCAGACGTCCACGCTGGTCAAGAAGGAGCTGCCCGGTGCGTCTTGATGGCGCCCCTTCCGTGTGTTTTGACGCGTTGTGTGTGTGTGTGTGCGCAGAGTTCCTGAAGCGGTACAAGCGCGACAACGCGCGCATCCGCACGGGCGCGCAGCTGCACGAGGCCAACAAGGCCATCCAGGTCGGCTGCTGTTGTAGGGGGCGTTGTGCACGTGTGGCTGAGAGGACTGGTGGCGCCAGGGCGAGATCAAGCGCGTGGAGCAGGACACGCTCGACTTTTTCACCAAGGTTTCGTCTTTGCTTTTGATCAATCACTTTGCTTTTGAGCAATCTTCACTTTGCTTTGGCTTTTGAGCAATCTCCAACTTTGCTTTGTTTGACGCGAGCCCCCACCCGTTTAGTACTGGGACGTGATCAAGGCGTTCGCCACGGGCCTGCCGCAGAAGATACGCGAGCGCCTGAGCAGCGGGGAGCTGTCCATCAGCAGCGTGGAGTGCAAGGAGCGCGAGGACGCCATTCTGGAGGTCGGGTTGGCGGTGTGTGCTTCCCCCCGTTTGCTCACCGCGGTCAAGGCGCTGGACCTGATCGTGGAGACGCCGGCGTACATCCACTTCGCGGCCATGCGCGACTACCAGATCGAGGGCCTGCGCTGGATGGTGGACAAGTACATGCGCGGGCTGCGCGGCTTCGTGCTGGCCGACGAGATGGGCCTGGGCAAGACGCTGCAGTCCATCGCGCTCGTGGGCTACATCCGCTTCGTGTGCCAGCACAGCGGGCCCTTCCTGGTGCTGGCGCCGCTGAGCACGCTGCCCAACTGGCAGAACGAGTTCGAGCGCTGGTGCCCCGACCTGCGCGTGGTCAAGTACCACGGCAACAAGCAGCAGCGCGAGGCCATGAAGCGCGACGCGCTCGTGGTGGGCAAGTTCGACGTGTGCATCACCAACTACGAGAGCGCGCGCTCCGACGAGAACGTGCTGACGTCCTTCGTGTGGCGCATGGTGGTCATGGACGAGGCGCACCGCATCAAGAACGAGAACGCGCAGCAGACGCAGGCCTGCATGCGCATCCGCACGCAGCACGTGCTGCTGCTGACGGGCACGCCGCTGCAGAACAACCTGCACGAGCTGTGGGTGCTGCTCAAGTTCATGTTCCCCACCATCTTCCCGCGCCCCGACACCTTTGACGAGGCCTACAACCCGGTCACGCAGGAGTACGACAAGGAGCTGCTGCACAAGACGCACACGCTGCTCATGCCCTTCTTCTTGCGCCGCGTCAAATGTGCGTCCTCTCTCTCACACACACACATCTTCTGGTGTTCACCGTCCACAATGCACAATCACGCAGCTGACCTCAACCTGGACCTGCCCGACAAGAAGGAGGTCAACGTGTATCTGCCGCTGTCCAAGCTGCAGACGGAGTGCTACCGCTCGATCCTGACGGGCGAAGTGGGCGGCATGCTCCAGGACCTGCTGCAGAAGACGGGCAGCGGCCTCGGCGGTGCCAAGGTGGTGGTGGTGGTGGTGGTGGTGGATGGTGGTGGATGGTGGTGGTGGATGGTGGTGGTGGTTGTCTTTGTGAACCGCGCATCGTCGTCGTGCCTGTTGTAGCTGCGCCGCTACTTTGATGCTGCTCTGA
>CAZYYU010000182.1:0-1531 GCA_964651735.1 uncultured Gammaproteobacteria bacterium
ATGCAGCGCGTGCTGGAGCTGGCGGGGCTGCACGAGCTGGTGCTCAAGGCAAAGTAGATACAAGTTTTTGCATCCATTTTTCAGAAGCCCTTGCCCTTGCCCTGGTTGCGCGGGTCGCGAGGGTCCCCTGCGATGCAGTGAGCAGAGACCTGTGCCGCCACACAACGGGCGCTACCGCGGGGATCGCGGCCCTTTGCCCCTGCACGCGCGGTGTTGCGCTGTGAGAACAAGCTGCGCCGCCCCCCATTCTTCAGCTCACCACCCATGGGTCCGCCCATCATGCCGCCTGCCATCATGCCCATCAGGTTGCCCATGCCCATGGCGCCTAGCAACCGGTCAGCGCGTCCACACACACGAGCGCGCGCGCGCATGGCCACAACGCACCAGGGCCGCCCATCTGTCGGCGCATCCCTGTAGCGTTGCTGAGCAGCAGCAGCAGCAGCAACATGGCACTCTCTCCCCAAGCAAACCTGCTCGCTGCTCTGCCTCCTGGGCCTCCATCACGGCGCGGATGTTCTCCTTGACCTCCTTGACGCGCTGCTCAAACTCCTCCTTCCTCATCTCCTCCACCTGACCGCGCCGTTGTCGTCAACGAGACGCGCGCATCCTTCCGCCAACGCACCTTGATCTCGGAGCGCGCGATGGAAATCTTGTCCTCAATGACTTTCATGATGGTCGTGCTGCGAGCAAGCCACCTGCAACACACAGTCAACCAGGCACAAACACAGGAAGGGCCAAGCTCACGTGTTCAGCACGGTCTGGATGGTGGCCAGATCGCTGCCCAAAGGTGTGAGCGAAGAACCAGACGCAGGCAAATCGGCACCTGTCGCGCACATCGCGCCCGATGGCCCAATCCACAATGATCTTCTTCTGCGCCTGATCGATCTTGGCGTCGATGAGGCCCTGATACACAGTGTCCAACACAAGGTCCTCCAGCTCGCGCAGCGAATCCACGTCCAGCTCCGCGCGCAGCAGGTCGTAGCCCAGCTGCGAGTGCTTGGCGGCCAGCGTGGCCAGCGTCAGCTGCTTGAGCTTGCGGGCCTGCACCGGCTCCAGCGGCGGCAACCCTTTTTTTCGGCTCAACCATGAGAGCGAGCAACGCGCGCGGCAGGCGTGCACACACCGGCTTTCAGGTACTCCTTGTACGTGCCATAGGCGAACACCTGCAGCTGCTGGAAGGGCACGCCGGTCTCGCGCACGCAGGGCACATCGAGCAGCTCGCCAAACGCCACCAGCGTGGGGGAGGACATGGCCTGCAAGGGGGGCGGTTCGCTGTTGTGGGCAAGGCGGCACGACAAGAGCGGCCTTTCGCCAAACCGGGGCAAAAAAGAAAAGAGCGCCCGCGCGGTGCTGCACCGCCGCGCTCACTGCCCCGGCCAGCAACGGCAGCTGCCACAACTACCTCCTTGATGATTTGCGCCGCGTTCTTGGGGTCCTGCGCGGCCCGCTTGGCAAACGCGTCCACACTCATTGCAGTGCTCCCTCCGTCGCCGAGCCTCGCGGACCAACCCGACTGCCCCTCACTGCAGCG
>CAZYYU010000182.1:1631-6826 GCA_964651735.1 uncultured Gammaproteobacteria bacterium
GGCGCCGTGGTCAAGGATCAGCTTGCGCGCACAGGGCGACGCGGCTGCCAGCGCTTGCGATGGACCTTTCGTGAGGATGCTGTTGGCGGTGGTGCTCGTGCTTTGCGCCGCCTGGGCGCCAGCTGCGGAGGCGCACTTCCACCCCGCGTACGCCAAGAGCTACAACGGCCGCGCGCGTGTTGCGGTATTGCCCGAGGCCGGGGCTCGCGGGACACCGGACACGCACGACACTGCTCAGCAAGGCGTTCGGGTCCCGGTTCCGCCTGCAGTGCTGCTCGATGCTGCCAGCAGCCTGTCGGACCTGCAGCTGGCGCCGCTGGACCCCGACGCCGCGCTCATGCAAAGCTTGGAGCAAAACCGGCAGCTGCCGCCCGCGGCGGACATTGTCAAGTACCTGCTGTCGCTGTTGGAGAAGCAAGGCTCCACGACGCACAGCCTGGAGTTTGCAGTGCTGCTGGCCAAGGTGGCGGCGAGCGTGCTTTGCGCTCCGGAGCCTCACGACGCCCTGCAGCTGGGCACTGCGCAGTTCTTGCAGAATGACTTTGAAGCAGCCATGAGCACGTACACCAGGGTGCGTCAGGGCAGACTCCCCGGCTCTGTGCTGACGCGCTGCAGGCCGAATCCATCCTGCGTCGCTACCCCACTGCGCCCCAGTACGAGACGCTGGTGGGCAACATGGTGGGGGCCCATCTCTTTGTTTGCCGTGGTTGCCCCGGCGCTCATTGGCAGCGTGGCCAAGGTGGCGTGCTTGGTGAAGCAGGAGGACTACGAGCTGGCCGTGACGCACGCCAAGCGGCTGGTGGATTGGAACCACCAGCACACAGGGCCCAAGACGCCGTATGCGCTTGCACTTCGGGTGCCACTGCTGCTGCTGCTGTGCGCATCTCATGTGGTTGCGCGTGTCGGGCAGGCTCTGGGCCACCTCCACTACTCCAACGGAGACCTGCACTCAGCTTCAGAGTGCTATGCAGAGGCGCTCGCTCTGTTCAAAGTGAGCGTTTGGCGGGCGTAGTGGCTGGTGCTCACTTGTGTTTTTGTTGTGTGCAGACCTTCTTTGGCGAAGGGCACGTGAAGACCACTGATCTCGCACGCGACCTGTCGTACGCACAGAAGGGTGCACGGCGCCGTGGCGGCGCGAAGCAGTCTGCGGTGAAGTGCTGCCAACACGATTGTTGGCTGCTTGCTGATGCTGGGCTGCAAGGCGTCGCCGCCGGCTTCCTTCTTGCGGCGTCTCGTGCTGTGGCTGATCTGGTGGCCAGTGAAGAGGTGGGACGACCTCGCGTAGCACAAATGCAAGACTTTTTTTGGCTGCTGCTGCTGCGGACATCCCTTGGGGGGCTGCACATTCACTTGACGCCGTGCGCGCTGGCACCCAGCAAGTCGCTCGGGCCATCGCGTCCCCCGACCACTTCCTCCACGCAGCAAGGGCAGCAGCACGCGCAGCAATCGCAGCAGCCTGCGCACGAGGCACTCTTGGCAACGCGCACGCCGAAGCGGCCTCCCGCTCACCTCCTGGCGAGAAGCAGTTGCCCTGCCCCGAGGGCGGCTTGCAGCAGTCCATGCAGTTGAGCAGCGCCAACACCAGCGTGCACGCCATCATGATGATGAAGTAGAAGCCGGCGGGGCCCACATAGCCCAGCGTGTCGCTCACCACGTCCACGAACATGTCGGCGCGCGGCAAAAACAGGTCCTGACGGGGCCAAGGGCAGGAAGTCAGCTTCAAGATGAACGAGAGCGCGCGTGCGGCCACCCCCTCTAGCCCGCGCGGGAGGCACAAGCGATAAAGCCCGCAGCGCAAAGGCGCAGCGTGCTCGCCCTCCCAGCCTCAGCGCGGCATCCAGGACCAAGGTCCAGCGGCGCACTGCAAGAGGCCTCGGCGAGAAGGGGGTGGCTGGCTCGCTCAAAAGCGGACCTTTTTGAGGGAAGACTCGCGTGTACTGCCAGTGCGCACCTCTGCCAGCAGGGATGTTAGAGCGAGACTTTTTCGCGTCCGCGTCTCGCAGCGAACCAAGCAAAAAAAAGGTGTCTTGTTTGTTGAACTTGGTTATCCAGCCACGAAGAGCTGCGTCGAGCTGCCGGTTCCGGACACAGCGGATCCCATGTGCAGTCTCTGCGCAAGGGTCAGACAAACAACGAGACCAAACGAAACGCTTTCGCGCTGACCTTTGAGCCCCACTTGCGGATGATGTTCTTGCGGTGGCCCCAGCAGCCGGGCGACGAGCGCGACTTGCAGTCAATGTTGGAACCGCCCGGGCCGTCCCAGTACATGTAGAGGTAGTTGCACATGAGGGCGTTGTTGGAGCCGCACCAGTTGGAGCCCCACGAGTGGCCAGAGGGGCCGCGCGGGTCAGTGCGGCGACGTGCGCCCTGCACGCAAGAGTGAGGCCCCCCGCACAAAGGGCACACTCACACACACCGCGAGCGCCAGCGAGTTGTACTTGGACACCAGCGGTGACGAAAACTTGGGCAGACCGCGGTCGTGGCGCTCCAGGTTGATGAGCACCAGGTTCTGCTGCGGCACCGTGAGGCGGGCGTAGTTGCTGGGCAGCACCATGGCCTTGACGCGCTCCTTGGCGCGCGCCTTGTTGGTGATGGCAAGCCACGCCTGGATGCAGGGCGCCGAGTTGATCTGGCTGCACGGGGCACCTGCAGCGGCGCAGTGAGCGAGCGCCGCAAACAACAAGGACCAGGGGGCGCGCACCCCAGTTGGGCGCGGGGCCGTTGGGCGGCGTGGCGATGAGTGCGCGGGCTCCTGCACTGCCACCGGCGCCGAGGCTGGCGGAGCTGGCCGTGGCTGCAAAGTAGTAGGCCAGTGCCGCGCCCACCGTCAGCAACACGGTCAGTGCTGCGATGACGCACAGAAACACAATCTGGTGGCGCTTCCAGGGCAGCTGGTACTCGCGGCTGCCGCCAGTGTTGATCTTCATGTCGTTGATGAGGTTGGAGCGCCTGAACAGCCCCATGGCCACCAGGAACACCAGCACGCCGGCGAAGAACACGCCGCACGTGATGCCCACCTGCGGGCGGGGAGGGGTGAGCGGGGAGGGGGGAACGCGGCACATTGCAGGCGCACCAGCGTGCCCACGTCGTAGGTGCCCGCCGTGTTGACCGTGGTCGCGCGCTGGCCCTCGTCGGCAAAGGCTTGCGGCAGCGCGTCCGCCTCATCGGCCCCGTTCAGATCCTCGCTGATTGAGAAGTGCGTGGTGGGCGGCGCGTTGGGAGCGGCCTGGCGCGCCGGGGCTGAGCGCGCAAAAAAACGCGAAAAAACGCGAAAAAAGAGCCGCGCACCTGAGCTTGCGCGTCGTCGGCGGGCGCATTGGCATCCACTGCATCGGCTGCAGCTCCTGCGCCGCCTGTGCCGAGGGCACGGATCTCTGCCTCGATCTCGTCCAGGGCGGCATTGACGTCGACCGGCTGGGCGAGGGCCGCGCCGAGCAGCAACAGAAGAAGCAGCACCTTCATCTTGGGTTTTTGTTTGTTTTCACAGATAGAGCGAGGAGCTGGAGGGCGCGGCGTCAGGCATGCCCCCGACCGACAAGGGGGCACTGACCTGAACACCACGTCGCGCTTGATGCTGGCAACGGGGGGTCAGCAGCACCCAAGAGCGACAAGGCCGCGCCACACCTGATGATGGCCGCAGAGAACTTCTGCTCCAGGGGCGAGTTGCCAATGGTCTTGGACGCTACCACGCGATCAGACAAGCCAAGCACACTGAGCGCGCGCACCTTGCATCAGCTGCCGCATGAGCTCCTGGCCGAGCGCGAGCTGAAACACATGCCGCGCCCACAACCCCCGCGCCACTACCTCCAGGCGCCGAATGACGCGGATGATGTGGCCCTTGAACGAGGGGGGTGGATGGGTGAGGCGCAATCGACCTCAAGTCTCCACACAACCTCGAACGCGGACGACAGCTTGCAAATGTCGATGAACTTGGCGCCGTTGGACCACTGGTACACCACGTTGATCATGCCCGGGTTGAACTTGGCCACGTAGTCGTCTGGGCTGATCTCGATCTTGCACTCCATCATCACCTGGCCAGCCGGTCGTGAGCCGCCAGCATCAGACGAGGCGCAAGCCGGGGCAAACCGTTGCAACTCGGCGCGCCAAACTCTGTGCACGCTGCAGTGAGCACAACCGGGCCGCACCCACCCCACGCCGTCCCAACGCGCGCGTGACCTGCATGGTGCGCAAGAAGGGCCCGATCTCCTTCATCAGCTGCGGCGGCACCGCCGACGGGTCGCCCTCCTGCCGCGGCCGATGAGCCACACACACCCGCACTGCACTGGGGGTGGGGGCCCTCGCCTTCTCCTTCTTGCGCTCCGAGTCGAACACGAACGTCGACAGCAGCGCGGCAATCAGCTGCGGCGTCATGTCGTTGAACAGCCCGTTGAACAGCATCTCCAGCAGCAGCAGCTGCAGCAGCGTAGTGAGCAGGTGCAACGGCAGCAGCAGCAACACTGACAACCTCGTCAGAGGCCTGGATCTCGCACGTGATGCGGCCCTTGATGTCGATGACGTCGTCCTCCGTGATGAACTGCAATCGCCGCAACACGCGCCTCATCTTCTTCAGGTCTGCGGCGGCAAGCCAGCGATGCTGAGCACACACACAAACACACCAATGCAGCGCGGCATTCACACACCCGCCGCCAGATACTGGTGCTTGGCAGCGCTGAGCACGCCCAGCTTGGCGCCGAGATCGCCGCTCATGCGAGCCTCCTCCACCGCGTGCCCGTACATGGCGGTGCACTCCTGCAGCAAGCGCGTCCCGTCAGCGGTCAGAGATGCAGATGCAGAGGTGCACAAGCAGGGCGTTCGCTCACCGGCGACGTGAAGCGCGGCTCCAGCAGCCGCGACTCCAGCGTGTAGATGCGTTTGATGACCTGCGCCGAGGTCAGAGCAACCGCCGCAGCCACAGGCAACAGGCCCCGCGGACTACCTTGTCCAACGCCGCGTTGTTGCGGATGTTCATGTCCTTGGCAACGCAGCCGTCAGCCGTCAGCAACCAACAACCAACAAGCAACAACCTCCACCGGGTCCAGCAGCGGCGGCGCGCTGGGCGCGAACCGGGCGATGGTGCCCTGCACAGGGCCGGCCCCGCTGAGTGCGGCGGCCACCGCGCCCAACCCCCGCACCTCGATCTTGCGGCCCACAGCTTTGCGCGCCTCAGCGGGCCGCAGGTCTGCGGGCAGCGGCAC
>CAZYYU010000183.1:0-6739 GCA_964651735.1 uncultured Gammaproteobacteria bacterium
ACGACGGAGCGCGGGCGCTGGCGGAGGCACTGCGAGCCAACACGACGCTGACGCACCTCAACCTGGGCATCAATGACATCAGCTGCACGGGCGTGGAAACGTTGGCAGCGGCGCTCAAGCACAACACGAGTCTGCAGTTTCTGTGTTTGGCGAACAATTCTGTCTACCCAGCTGGGGCGCGCGCTCTTGCTGCCTTGCTGGAGGTCAACAGCACGCTCAAGTCACTGGAGCTGGAGTGCACGAGTGTTGGCATCGGCGGAGCTTCCTCCTTTGCTGGTGCGCTGGCAAGCAACAGCACGCTCACCAGGCTCAACTTGGCTGAAAATGAGTTGGGCGACGCGCCAGTGGCTGCGTTTCGAGCCGCGTTGGCCACGAATGTGACGCTGCGCACGCTGTCGGGCGTGCCCGGCGTTGATGGCGTGCTGGTGCGTAACGAGCAGATCCGTCAGCACCGCGCGCAGCAGGTCGTCGTTGTTGTTGTTGCTGCTGCCCGTCTGAGTGTGGTTGTGCAGTGCCGGCACGCTGTGGTGTTGCTGCTGGGGATGAAGCGGTACAACCGTGCGGCCTGCCTGCGGGTACGGGAGAGGAGGAAGCAAGGGGGGTGATGCTGATGGTGCACGCAGGCCAACGCCAAGGACGTGGTGATGCTGGTGGCTGGGCTGGTGTGGCGCAGCAGGGTGCGTGGTCAGTGGCGGTGGTGGTGGTGGTGCCTGATGTGTGCTGCAGGCCCACGCTGCATGGGGTGGGCTTTGCATCAAGCGCGGCTGCTGCTGCGTGAAGCACACCATTTAATTCTTCCCCTTCTTCTCGATGAATGCCAGCGTGACGGACGCGTAGTACTTGACATCCGCATCGGCGTCCTCGCGCGCCAGGTGCGCCATGACGGGCTTGACCTGGGCCTGCACCACGGTGTTGCTCAGCACGGCCGACATGGCCTGCAGAGTCTTGGCCACGTTGAAGCGGATGTTGGGCACCGGGTCGTTGGACATGCGCAGCACCTTGGTGCACGACGCGGGACATGAGAATGTCCGCTCAAACAAACAAACGGCAAGGCGCACCAGAGGCAGCAGCGAGGTGGCCGTGATGTCGGGGCCCAGCACCTCAGTCATGGCGCCCACGGCCATGAGCGTCGTCATCCGGTACATGTAGTTGGGGTGCGAGAAGAGCGCGATCACCTTGGGCAGCACGTGCTGCGACGACCAGGCCACGCCAAAGACCTGCGTCAGCTTCTTGAGGTTGTTGACGGCGGCGTCGCGAATGGCGTAGACGGAGTCCGCGAGCCACGTCATGCAGAGCGCCAGCAGCTTGTCGTTGAAGAACTTCTGGCCCAGCTCCTGTGCCAAAATGGGCACGTACTCGATGATGGCCAAGCGCACGCGCCACTGGCGATCCTGCAAGCCAAGAACGTCATCGACCAACCACACACACACGCATGCGCGCGCACACACACACTCACCTCAGCCAGCTCCACAATGGCTGGCAGCAGCGACTGCGACAGCAGCTCGATTCCGATGACCTTGTTGATGGACTCGAGCTTGCCGATGACGTTGAGGCGCACCTGCGGCACGTCGTCCTTGAGCAGCGCGATGAACATGCCCAGCAGGTGGTTGAGCGTGTGCTCCTTGCCAAAGGAGGGAGCCAGGCCCGTCACGACCGAGGCCAGCTCGCAGCGCACGTGCTCGGACTGGTCGCTGGACAGCTCCTTGATGCACGGCAGAATCTGCTGGATGCACACGTCGAGCGGCTGTACAATCTTGACAAAGTCGGCCACCGTCTTGGCCATGGCGGTGCGCACTTCGGCCTCGCCGTCGCGCAGCAGGCGCACAAACAGAGGCACCAGCTCCTCCGTCACCACCTGCGCGTCGAGGAGCCCACCGCCGTCAGAGGAGGGGAAGGGCAACACGGCGCGCGCGTTTGGGGGCACCTGCTGCGAAAAGCACTTTGCAATGGCGCAAATCTGCTCCGCGATCATGAAGCGCACACGCCACGAGCGGTCGGTGGCACAGAGCTTGATGCCGGGCAGCAGGTACTTGGCGTTGGAGGCGCTATCAAACAACGAGCCCAGAATGGGCGCGGCCTCCAGCGACAGCAGGCGCACCGAGTCCTGGTCGTCGCGACACAGCGTGTTGAACACGGGCAGCAGCACCTTCTCGGTGTTGTCCTTGCCAGACATCTTGGCGAGCGGGCCCAGCGACTGCACGGCGGAGCGGCGCACCATGGGCGCAGCGTCCTTGGACAGCGCCACGAACGACGTCAGCAGCTCCTTCTGCTCGGCCGCGGTGCACTTGCCGTACACGACGGGCAACAGCGCGCAGGCAGCGCACTTGGACGTGAACCACTGCCCGGCGCACAGGCGCCTCACCATGGGCACCACCTTGGCCTCGAACTGATCCTTGCTGATGGCCTCAATCACCTTGGTGATGGACTCCACAGCCTGAGAGCGAGTGAGGCGTTTGCACGATGACAACGACGACGAAGACGAGAAAAGCGCACCCTATCTCGGACGGCAACTTCCTCAACGCCAGCCAGCTTCTCCAGCGGCACCAGTAAGACGCCGCACTGCGCGGAGCCGCCGACGAGCTCGATCAGGCCCCCGAGCTGCTGCGCAATGGCCTGCAGCACTTCGTCCTCATCGTCGTCCAGCTCGGCCAGCAGCGGAATGAGCTCGCCTTGGGGGGGAAAGGGCTCGCATGAGCAACAGGGTCATTCCCCACAGCAAAGGCAGCACCGCGGGTCCGATCCGGGCCCAGGGCGCGTGCAATGGTCGAGATGCGGCGGATGCTGTTGAGCCGCAGCTGGATGTCGGGGTTCTGCAGCTCATTGATGGTCATCTGGATCGGCTGAACGTCCGCTGCACAACACGAGGTCAGCCCAAGAAACGCGCAAAGGGAAAAAACCCCGAGGGCGCGAGGCGCACAGGCGGCAAGGGCGGCCCGCGCTCATGCTTGAACGTGGCTTGCTGCCACAGCAAGGATGACACAGCGCGCGGCACTTTTTGGGCCCGCTCAGACCGCACGGCGAGCCGAGCGGCGCGCCACCCTCCCGCGACGCGCGCAGCCAGACTGCTCAGCACCGCGAGCACGACGGAGAGGCGCGAGACGCGCGGCGCGGGCCGCACCAAGGCACAAAACACAAACAAAAAACAGCCCGACGCCGTTGCTCGCCCCGCCACCACGCCAGAGCGCAGCGGCCAAGGCCACAGTGGCGTCACCACACAGCAGGGCGTCGTAGCCGTACCCATGCTGTTTTTCTGCTGCTCGGCTGTTGGCGCAAGGGCAGAGATGCACGAGGGGGGCGGCCGGACTCCGGGGAGGGGAGGGCACAACGAACAAGCCCCTGTGGTCGACGGGCGGCTTTGGTAACAAATCGCGCGATCAAGGGTGGCTGTCTGTATTCGGGACCAGCCAACCTTGCCCCCGAGGGTCAGAGGATCCTCCTTACCGACTGCACATTGCACGGGCTTGCCTGCGTGGTTTCCGCATTTCCACCACCGCGCCCACGCAAGCAGCCGCCACGCTGGGCCAGTGGTGCAGCGACATCCCCAGGGCCCGACCGTTGCAGCCGCGTGAAGCGCTTTTGAGGCCACTGGGCGGCCGTTGAGAGCATGGGGCGCGGCACCAACAAGGCGCTGAGCCGCAAGCATGAGAAGTACTACAACATGGCCAAGGCCCAGGGCTTCAGGTGAGCCTGCTGCACTGTGGCTGCGTTGGCTCAGCCCCGGCCAGGGCGCGCTCGGCCTTCAAGCTGGTGCAGCTCAACAAGAAGTTCGACTTTCTGTCGTCCGCCAAGACGCTCATCGACCTGTGCGCTGCGCCGGGAGGCTGGATGCAGGTGCGGGGGGCTCTGGTTGTTATTTGTGACGGTTTTTTGAGCCTGCAACGCAAGGTGGCGCGCAAGTACATGCCCGTGAGCAGCCTCATCGTGGTGCGGTGGCTGGTGTGGCTGTGATAGGGGTCTTTTGACTGACCATCGCTCCTTGCTGCCCCAGGGCGTGGACCTGGTCCCGATCAAGGCCATTCCCGGCTGCATCAGCTTCGCCGACGACATCACGTCGCCCTCGTGCCGCAAGACGCTGTCCGAGCACCTCAAGAACGCCAAGGCAAGATGGGGAGTCTCGCGGCGTATGATGATGATGATGATGTTGTTGTTGTTGTTTGGCGGCGCGCAGGCCGACGTGGTGCTGCACGATGGGGCGCCCAACGTGGGCACCAACTGGCTGTACGACGCGTACATGCAGAACGAGCTGACGCTCAAGGCCCTCAAGTTGGCCACGGAGTTCCTGCGCCCCGGCGGCTGCTTCGTCACCAAGGCAAGCAGTGGGGTGTCCCGCGCGCGGTTGCCTGCCTTCCTCAGCGGCGGCCGCTGCTGCAGGTGTTTCGATCCACGGACTACAACTCGCTGCAGTTTGTGCTGCAGAAGCTGTTCCGCAAAGTGAGCGCCACCAAGCCCAACGCCAGCCGCAACGAGAGCGCGGAGATCTTCTGCGTTTGCGAGGTCAGGCCGCTGTGTTGCTGCCGCCTGGTTTGACTGGGCGCGCGGGTGGATGGGTGGGTGGCACAGGGGTATCTGGCACCGCACAAGCTGGATCCGCGCATGCTCGACCCGCGCTTCGTGTTCAAGGTGGCGCTCTTCGCGTCGATTATTGCCTTGCCCCTCAACCAACGAGGCTGCGTGCAGGACGTGGCCGCCGAAGACACTGCGGTGAGCATCCGCTCCTTCGAGCCCAAGAAGAAGGCTCGCAAGAACCGCGCCGGATACAGCGGCGAAAGCGACGTGCTCATCGGCGACCGGCGCACCGTGACGGAGTACGTGGAGTGCGAGGACCCCATCTTGTTCCTGTACAAGTACTGGGTGCTCACCTGGGACGACGAGGCCAAGGCAGGCTGCTTTCTTATCCACACAGTGCTGTTGACACACACACACACACACACGCAGGCCAAGTACTGGGAGCACACGTCGGAGGCCGTTCGTGAGCTGATGGAGGACCTGAAGCTGCTGAACAAGGGCGACGCCAAGCAGCTGCTCAAGTGGCGCAACGACATGCGGGCGCTGCACAGGCCCAAGGGTGCGGCGTCTTGTGTTGTATTGCGATGTATTGCGTTGTATTGCGATGTATTGCGATGTATTGCGTTGTATTGCGATTGGATTGCATTTGCATTGCGTTTTGTATTGCATTGTATTGCGATGTATTGTGTGTGAACCCCGGAACGTGCGTGCAGACGAGCGTCCGGAGGAGGAGGAGGCAGAGAAGGCCGTCGAGAAGGCCGCGCCCACGCCCGAGGACGAGCTGGAGGCGCTCATCAAGCAGATGGACCGCCGCGACAAGCGCAAGGTTTGCTTGTTTGTTTGTTTGTTGTTGGTGGTGACGGTGACGGTGACGGTGACGGTGACGGTGCGATGTGCTGACGATGCGACGCGGACGCGATGCCAGGTGCGCAAGCAGCGCGAGCTGCACAAGCGCGCGCTGGACCGCGCCAACCGCGGCATCGTGCGGCACGGCGACGAGATCGAGGTGGTGCGCGACGACGAGCTCTTCGACCTGCAGAGCATGTGGCAGGTTTGATGCGTCGTTGTTCTGTTCTTCGCTCGTTTCCCGCTCGTTTCCCGCTCGTTTCCCGTCTCTTTCCCGTCTCTTTCCCGCTCGTTTCCCGTCTCTTTCCCCTCTCTTTCCCGCTCGTTTCCCATCTCTTTCCCGTTCGTTTCCCGCTTGTTTCCCGCTTGTTTTCCACCTCTTTCCCCTCTCTTTCCCGCTCGTTTCCCGCTTGTTTCACGCTCACGCTCACTCACACGCGTGCGCACGCTCGCCCCTCAGGGCAGGGCTGCGGTCAGCGACGATGACGGTGGCGACGAAGCGGGTCCCGCGATGGAAGACGAAGAGCAGGGCGACGGTGAGCACGAGACGTTCGCGGAGCTGGTGGAGCGGTACCTGGACGAGAGTCACCGCATCAGCAAGAAGCGCAAGATCAAGCTCAAGAAGGGGTTTGGCGTGGAGCTGGAGAATGCGGTCCGCGCTCTTTTTTTGTGTGTTTTTTTAAAACTGAAATGGCATCGCCGTTTCCCCGCTCAGGACGCCGAGATGCCGCAGCCCAAGACGGTGCAGGACACGTGGTTCCAGCAGGGCTTGTTCGACGATGTGGTGGAGATGGAGGACGAGGAGGTGCAGCGCCGCAGCCACGACGTCGGCCAGGTTCGGGGCTGCTTGCTTTGGTTGCTTTATTTGTTTGCACTGTTTTTTGTTTGTTTTGTTTGTTTGTTTGGTTGCTTTGTTTTGTTTGGTTTGTTTGGCGCTCAAACAAGTCTGTGCAGAGCGGCGGTGACGGTGACGGTGACGGCGATGAGGAAGACGATGATGGCAACGATGACGGCGGTGACGGTGACGGTGACGGTGACGGTGACGGTGACTCCGACGATGCGCCGTAAGTGATTGCGTTGTGTGTTGCACGTGTCGTTTTTTTTTTGCTCTTGTTTGTGTGCAATGTTTTACCCCCATCTTCTGTTTGTTGCCAGTCTCGAGGACGATGCCGAAGACGCCAACGGTGCGGTGACGATGTTTGTTTGTTTGTTTGTTTGTTTGTTGGTTTGTTTTTGTTTGTTTGTTTGTTTGTTTGTTTGTCTGTCTGTTTTGTTTGTTTGTCCGTTTTGTTTGTATGTTTGCTTGTTTGTTTGTTTGTCTGTTTGTTTGTTTGTTTGTTTGTTTGTTTGTTTGTTTTTGATTGTTTTTTGTCTGTGGGTTGTTTTA
>CAZYYU010000184.1:0-6711 GCA_964651735.1 uncultured Gammaproteobacteria bacterium
ACACACACACACACACACACACACACACCGGCCGGCCGAGCGCACTTCAAACGCGTAGTTATAGGCCAAGAAAGCGTTGAGCAGAAACTGGACAGAACAGCGCCTTGAACCCTCCGCTGCCGCGCCCAAGCAAAGAGCGCGCACCTCCTCGTTCCAGCCCTTCTCCTTGTTGACGGGCTGCACGGCCCACGGCATGTGCACGTCGTGGATCTGCACCAGCACGCCTAATGGCCCCCCCCGCTCACAAGTCAGCAACGCGCAGCGAGCAACGCGCAGCGCGGCAACCTTTGGCCAGCCTTGGCAGCACGTCCATGAACACGAAGCGCACGTTGTTGTCGAAGCCCAGCAGGTGCCTGCGTGCAGCGTGAGTGCACGCCAACCGCGCAGCATCGCGGCGGTCCGTGCCAGGTGTCGAAAAAGAACATGTCTTGGATGTCCCCGCGCGCTGGTCAGCGGCGGTGCGCGGTGCAGGTCGAGGCAGGGCCTCACCGCCGGCTTGCAGCGCCATGAACACGTCCTGCCAACAGCGCGGGGTGAGATGGGGGGAGGGAGGGGAAGGGCTTGCGCCGCACAACGACTTGCCATGGGCGTCTTTTCCACGGGCGACTTGATGAACGTGATGCCGCTGGCCTCCTCCAACGCCACTCGCGGCTGGACGCGGGCCGCTCAGCACAGTCAAAAAACGAGAGCGCCACCAACAAAACCTCCGGGTCGATGGCGATGACGCGCCCCACGCCGTTGCGCCGCACTGCGTCGCGTGCAGCGAACGTGGACGACCCGCAGCCCACTGCAGCGACTCAGCAAAGGCACCCCCCCGCGAACACGCTGCGGCGCACCCTCCAGCACGGTCTTGGGCTTGCGCCTCCTGATCTGGCAATAGTAGATGGCCGCCGAGATGTAGGCGTAGAACCAGTTCTCGATGCCATATCGGTCTGGACCCCCTTGCTAGCACACGGGGAGCTCAAGCGGGGAAGGGGGATCAAAAAGCAGCGGGCTGCTCACCCTGGGCCATGCGGCCAGCTCGCTCTTGTACTCCTTGCACTCGCGCAGCAGCCGCTCCTGCTCAGACACGCGGTAGTCCACTCCAAGCATGTGTCGCGGCTGCGGAAGCGCTGACCACGCCTGCGGTGCAGGCCGCTGTCAGCAGTGGCGCAGGCTCCCCCCTCCCGTCCGGATGCCCGCGCCTGATCCAGAGGCACTGGGAAGTGCGCGGGTGTGGGAGCCAGCGCCAGCGCCTTGCCCTGCAGCAGCGTCGCGCAAGAGGCCGTGGCAGGCCCGCTCTCCACAGTGCGGATCCAGCGTTGCATCTCCTCGCGGTTCTTGTCTGGGCAGGCACACGGCTCGCACTGCGGCTGTGGCGGCGGCGACGACGACGACGAGCGCCACAGCAGGATCACCATCAGCAGCGTCTGCGCGCCCAAGACTGCGCCCAGCAACCACCGCATGCAAGCCCCTCCAAACACCACGGTTTTCACTCGAGGCGAGGCCAGCATCCAGGGTGGCGTGGCCTGGGTCACTGCCCAGCAGCAGTGAGCGGGTGAGGGTGCGCCACCCACCACCGCACACACCTGTACAACACATCCCTCGGAACTGCCTGGCAGGCGGGACAGGGCGTCAATGAGATGCCAAACGGCGCGGCTACCCCTCACCCTCCCACGGAAACTTCTCGAACTTCTTGTCCACAATGGGCCACTTCTCGTCATCCGTCATCACCTTGCCTGAGTGCGCCGCCAGTCAGCAGCAACAACCACCCCCGCGCAGCCGCCTTGCATCCCTTGCGGCGACAGCAGGATGAACTTGGGCAGCGTCGCCGCCTTGTAGATCGTCATAACCTGTGTGTGTTTGTTTGTGTGTGTTGCCCAATCAGCCAACCAAAACTCCCACCTTCTTGCGCAGCTGCAACTTGGGCCACGGCAACGCCACCCACGGCATCGTCTTCATGTACCCGTCGAATTGCTCCTGCAGTGCAGCGTGACACACAGACAGACACAACACACCCATCGCAAATCCAATGCCTGAGTCTTGTCCGCGCTGATATACACCACCTCCAACACCGGCAGCAGCGTCTGAGAGTTGATCTTCTCGTACGCTTTCTGCAGGTTGGCCACAAACGGCACGCACGATGAAGCCCACTCGGCGCCTGCAGCCCCGCTCAGCGGCCAACCGCGCAAAAGCAAAGCAGTCGAGCAACAACGACGAGATCTTGCACAGTAACGGAAACAGCGGCACAACAGAAGAGCGCGGGCAGGCCACGAGCGTTGTCCGCCGCGCCATGCCCGCATTTGTGCCGCGCTACTTGATTGTGCTGGAACAACAACAACAACAAACAACACAAAAAGCATCGCACCCACGTAAATGGCGATGTAGCGGCCTGCGCGAGCAGCGTCAGGATGGCTACACAAAAAGGGGCGCGGCAAAAACCTTGGCCCAGCGCGTCCTCGGTGTTGATGGCACGCCCATGCGGGTCAACCTTGATGCGGTCGCGTTCAAAGGCACGCGTTGCTGCACCACCCAGCAAGCGCACCAGCGTGGGCCCAAACAGGTCCTTCAACAACGTCAGGTTCGACTCCTGCTTCTGCGGCGTCGTGCCGTAGCCCTTGGTCTCGCACGTCAGCAAACGAGGCGGCAAGCCGCGCAACGCAGTAACCATGTAGTGCGCCCACAGACTGTACGCCTTGTTGGAGGACCAGGACGCTGTCTCGGCCACCGTGTCGCGCACCACCGCGTACGCGCTGTAGGCTTGGCTGTGCGCGGGCAACACGGTGAGCGCACGCGCACGCGCATGTCCGACGCAACACGCGCTGCCAGCCAGCCCGCAGGTCTCAAGCGAACGAGCTGACGGCGCAAAAAAACACGCGAGGGACGAGCCAGCCGCGCCCCCTACCTCCAGTACGACTCGCTCTCTGCGGCGGTCATGGGCCTGCCTGTGTTGCCGCCTTCCATGGCCACGTACTCGTAGGAGCTGCGTGCGTGCGTGTGGGGGGAGGGAAAGAAGCGGCGAGCCGCGAGGTCAGCACAGTCAGGCGCGTGGCCAGGGGTGCGCGAGGCACGTGCAAGCGGCGCCTTTTTACCGACGCGAGAGCGGCGCCTTGTCATCGGGTATCATGGCCCCGTCCATCGCTACGCGCCCCTGGGTGGCCGACGAACCGACTCAGCCGACCCCTCCTGCCCCGGTTGCCAGTTTCGCGATGTCAAACAACTCCAAGCAAGGGTTCGTCGCGAGGCCGTCCATGCAGTGGCGGCAGCACTGTGTCTCGTGCTGAAGCGGGAAATGTCGGTGCTGCGCCGCTTCTTTGGCCATCACCATGCACCTTCCACGACGGGGCCGCCAAGCGCTCCAGACGTGCTGGCGTTCCGGCTGCGTGCGTGGGGATGGCTGCGCGCTCGTGGCAAGGCGGTGCCGGAGCTGGGCGAGGATGAGCAAGTGAGTGCGCGCCGCCGCAGTTGTTGCGCACTGCCCTCACGCTGCACGCGCAGGTGGCTTGGGAGCGTTTGCACAGCGGCCATCACTGGGTCGACACGCTCAAGGCACTGGAGGAGCGCGGCGCGGGCCGCGTGCTTGGCGGCGCGCCGCACATTGAGCAGGACAAACGCATCGTGCGCGACCTGCTGCGCCACAGCGTGAACAAGAACTCGCTGCACGGCCTGCAGGACTTGTACAGGAAGATCGCACGCCCGCTCGGCCTGGGCGAATCGCAGGGAGACTGCTATCAGCTGCTGCTGGATCTGGGCGTGCTGTCCAGCGAGACCAACCCCTGCGTGCTGCGCTACACGGGCAGGCCCCTGATGTTCCCCGCCGAGGTGCTCCAGGAAGTGCCGCGCGTGCAGCGCCTGCACGTCGAGGACCACGATCCGGACCGCGGCCTGCGGCGCGACCTGCGCAAGGTCCAGGCCTACACAGTGGACGCGGCCACGGCCACCGAGATTGACGACGCCATTGGCACGCACGTGGACGAGCGCGGCCAGCGCTGGGTGCTGGTGCACGTGGCGGACCCTGCGCGGCTGCTGGCCCCGCACTCGGTGCTGGAGCGCTACGCAGCGCAACGCGGCGTGTCCGTGTTCCTGCCTGAGACGCACTTCCCGCTCGTGCCGCAGTCGCTGTCCTCCACGGTCTTCTCCATCAACCCGGGCAAGGTCACGCACGCGCTCACGTTCGCGGCGCGCGTGTGCCCCGCCACGGGCGCGTTGCTCGAGTCGCAGATCTACCCATCGCTGCTGGAGCGCGTCGCCAAAGTGTCCTACGTTGCGGTGGACAAGATGCTGGAAATCTCGCAGGCGCCGCCCGACTTGGCGCTGCTGCACGAGGTGGCCAAGGTGCGGCGCCGGTTCCGCGAGCAGCGCGGCGCCGCCACGACTCAGGTCCCGGAGCCCTTGGTGTCCGTGCACGGTCAGCGCATCAGCGTGGCGCTGCAGAGCGAGCGCTCCGCTGCGCGCTCGCTGGTGGAGGAGCTGATGATTGTGGCGGGCCAGGTGGCGGCCGAGTTTGCGCGGCGGCACAACGTGCCCATCCCATATCGCGTGCAGCCGCCGTCGCCACTCAACAACAGCAACAACAGCAACACACCGAAACGTGATGCTTCTTCACCACCAGCGCCGCTGTCTCCCGAAGCGTCCTCCATCGCGCAGATTGTGCGCTCCATGCAGATGTCCGCGAGTCAGCTGCCCGCCTTCATGGATGCCAACCCGCAGCGCCACGCGTCCTTGGGGCTGGACGCGTACTGCCAAGTCACCAGCCCCATCCGCCGCTACCCCGACCTGATGGCAGCGCAGCAGATCAAGGCCTTTCTGCGCGGCGACCCGCTGCCCTTCTCCAGCTGGGACATTATGCAGTACGCCGGCCAGTACGAGGTTGCGGTTCGCGAGGCCGAGAACCTGCAGTCGTCGTCCACGCGCTTCTGGCTGCTGCGCCATCTGCAGTCGCAGCCAGAGTTGCAGCAGCGGCTGCGCTGCGTGGTGCTGCCCACCATTGTCACCAAGTCCGCGTCCTGGACCAGCGCCTCCCTGGTGCTGCACAAGGAGATGGCGTTTGTGGACCAGGTGGCGCCCGTGTACGTGCTGGAGCTGGGCCTGCGAGCCTACGTCAAGATGCGTCGCACGCACAACGTGGGCGACGTGATCGACTTGCAGCTGCACCGCCTCAATCCCGTGCTGCTGGACCTGGAGCTGGGCGAGAAGCAGTAACCTTCCCTAGCTCTGCGCTGTCGAGCCCGCGCGCACGGGCAACACACCCCCCAGACGGGCGCGGCGGACACGAAACAAAAAAACCTGCTCTGTCAAACTTGTCCGCGATGAGAGTGGCGCGTGTCGCTCGGGTCTCGTCGCTGCACGTGCGCGCGCTCGCGTCCAAGGCCGCTGCACCGGCTCCGCCTGCCGCCAAGGCTGCGCCCAAGGACCCCTTCGCGTCGGTGAACAAGGATGAGGCGGCTCTGAGCCAGGACATCCAGAGGCTGCTGGTGAGGGCGAGCGCGCTTTCGTTTGTTTTGTCGCGTGTTTTTCGCGAGCGCGCAACGATCGCCCGCCACTGACCCTGCATCCGCACAGCCCGCGACGGAGCAGCGAGGGCCGGGTGAGAGGCGCGCGGCGTGCACGCGTTTTTTTGGGTGTGACCGCCACGCAGCTGCCGCGCTGGCGCAGATGCTGTTCGTCGCCACCGAGCTGGCCAACGAGCACAACAAGGGCAAGAACTTCCACGAGGCAAGGGCGAGCGTGTGCGCGAACGCTCTTCTCAGGCTGTGTGCGCTCAGGCCGTGAACGCCGACGTCGCCAAGTTGAAGGAGGCGCTGCAGTTTGAGGAGTGGCGCGACTTCTTCAAGTCGCCGGTACCTCTGTCGCCTCCGCGTGTGGTGTGCGGTGGCTAACGCGATGCCGCGCGCAGGTCATCGAGAAGGCGGAGCGCGAGTCGCTGCTCAACGAGTTGTGGACGACGATTGGCGCGTCCGAGGTCACGCGCCTGGTGTTTTCCAGCATCTTGGACAACCAGATGACCAAGTGCGTGTCACTGCTGCTGGTTGCCCGCTGCTGCTGACGCAGCACGCACAGGCACGTGCCGCAAATGGTGGACGTGTACCAGGCCATTCTGCGCTCGCAGAAGAACGAGATCCACGCGACGTTGGTGCGTCTGGCGCTTTTGTGCTTCCCTTGTGCTTGCTCAGAGCGGTGGCCAGGTGAGCGCGGTGCCCGTCAAGCCGTCCTTCGAGAAGGACCTGCTGGAGTACATCGGGCTCTTCCACTCCAGTTGCGTTGTTTGCTTTGCCTTGCTTGCAAGTAACTGACTGCGCGCTGAAACCGCAGAGGGTCCCAACGCTCCCAATGTGGTGCTGGATAAGAAAGTGGACCCCTCCATCATGGGCGGTAATGCTGTGCCCGTTCTGGTGGCTTGCTTGGTCTCATCCGCCCGCCGCAATAGGCTACCTGCTGACCATTGGACGGCTGTACTGGGATTGCTCTGACAAGGTGCGGCACTGTTGTTGTTGTTGATGATGATGATGATGTGGGTGCCGCGCTGATGCGTCGCTGCTGCTCCTTGCAGACGGTGCTTGACGAGGTGTTCAAGGTTGGTTTTGTTGCTGCCGTTGCGCCTTTGTCTCACCTTGTGGCCCGCAGACCATCGAGTCGCAGATCAACGAGAAGTACGACAGGATCGCGCAGCGCCTCATCTGAAAGCCGGAGTCACAGCCGCGTAAAGCTCGGCAAATTGTCGCGCGTCGGGCC
>CAZYYU010000185.1:0-1962 GCA_964651735.1 uncultured Gammaproteobacteria bacterium
CAGCAGCAGCAGCAGCAGCAGCAGCAGCAGCAGCAGCAGCAGCAGCAGCAGAGCCCACTGCTGGTGCGGCGCGCTTGCGAGGCGCTGAACAGGCTCTTCGTGTGCAACTGGCAGGCCACGCGCGTCGCCGTGCAGGACGTGCGTGCCATTGGCGAGGTCATCTCGCGCCTGCGCTTTGCGGGCGTCGGCGATCTGGCGCCTGAGGCGCAGCAGGCCTTCTGCAGTCTGCTGCGCGTGTTTGGCCTGAGCTTCACGATCCCGCTGGTACGCGAGCGCGCTGTGCAGGAGCTGGGCGTGGCGGAGCTGCTGCTGCAGCTGTTGTTCGACCCCGTGGCGCGGCCGCTTGCGTTGGACTGCTTGCTGCTCACGATGGAGGACCGCTCAGACAAGATCGCGCACGGCGCATGGACCGCGCTGTTCCAGCAGTACGTGAGCCTGTTCGCGCTGGTGCGCGACGATCCCGCGGAGCACGCCTTTCTGGTGGCGCTGCTGCACGGCATCCAGCGGACGCTGGCACGCAAGCCTGAGTGCGTCAAGATCTGGAAGGGCGTGGGCATCTTCCAGCTGCTGGCGGGGCTGCTCGTGCCCGGCCCCAACCTGGGCGACCTGTGCTGTCACGTGCTGGAAACGCTGACCAGCCTCTTCAGCGGCTCTAGCAGTGCCAAGCGCCAGTTTGCGCGAGAGGTCGGCTACGACAGGCTTGCTGCGCTGGTGCTGCTGTGCTTGGAGTCAGATGCGCGCGCCGTCCGCGCCAGGCTCCTGCCGCTCTTGTTTGCCATGCTGCTCGAGGACACCCCACAACAGCAGCAACAGCAACAGCAACAGCAGCAGCAACAGCAACAGCAGCAGCAACAGCAACAACAACAGCAGCGCGCTTCTGCGGCGGCGCGGCCCCCCACTCCGCGCAAGGCTCTCAACGAGGCGCTTGCTGCGCACTCACCCGTGCCCTTGCTGGACATTCGCAACGTCGACATGCTTGCGCTGATGCTGGCGCTTTGGCCGCGTATCGACGGTGACTTGCAGATTGAGATGCTGGCGCGTTTCGTGTCGCTGGCGCACGAGCGGCCCGCCAACAAGGCCGTGCTTTGCTCGCTGGGTCTCATCGAGCGCGTGCTGCACCTGGTGCCGTCGGCCAGCATGCCGCTGAGGCAGGGCCTGCTGTCGCTGCTGCAGAGTCTGGGCTCCTTCTCCATTTCGCCCAAGGAGCTACGGCTGCTGTTGTCGCTCTTCCGCGGCGACCCTGAGTGGTGGGGCGAGCTGCTGGCCGCCTTGCACCACGTTGCACTCGCGCCCTCCAAGGGTCCGCGGCAGTACTTTGACTTTGACGGGTTGCGCGGGGCCCTTGTGCTGCCGCCCAAGAGCATGGCGCTGCCGCGCTCCGGCTTCAGCTTTTGCGCCTGGATCCAGCCCGACGAGCGCCGCACGCATTTGGCCCGCTCGAGCACCGTGTTCCAGCTGTGCCTGCCCGACGGGGGCGGCGTGCTCGAGCTCCTCTATCATTGGGAGCGCGAGCGCCTCGTGTACCGCTCGCTGGGCGAGGAGGCCGTGCTGGGCCCGCTCAAGGCCGGGGTCTGGTCGCACGTGGTGTTGCAGCACCGCAACTCGGGGATGATCGTGGGTCGCAGCGAGGTGCGTCTGCACGTCAACGGCGAGCTGGCGCCCAGCGACGTGGTGCTTCCGTACCCGCAAGCGGCAGGCAGCCCGCTGCAGTCTTGCGTGGTGGGCAACGCTCGCGCACTCAACGCGGGCTTCCTGGGGCGCATGAGCTGCGTGTGGTGGTTCAACGAAGCGCTTGCCACTGCGCAGGTGGCGTTCTTGCACGCGCTTGGCCCGTCGCATGTGGGCTCCGTGGAGTACGATCAGATTCGGCCCGGCATGGTCGCGTGGGCGCTGTGCAGCGGCGCGCGCGAGGGCAAGACGCTTGCTGATGTCACTCTCAGGGCTGCCGCCGCCGCCGCCGCC
>CAZYYU010000185.1:2062-6697 GCA_964651735.1 uncultured Gammaproteobacteria bacterium
CAGCACCACCACCACTTCGACGGCAGTGGCAGCGGGCACCGTGAAGAGCATGGTGCAGTCTGTGCGCGTGCACTCCCTGAGTGACAGCCTGCGCTGCGTGGGGGGCATGCAAATGCTGCTGCCGCTTGCCCTGTGCTTGCGCAACAGCGAGGTGCAAGACCCGCGCCACTTTGCCATGGTGGTGGAGATGATCGCCGTGCTGGCGCGGTCCAACGAGCCCAACCTGGTGGACCTGCTCAAGTGCCGTGCGCTGAGCATGCTGGGCCACGTGTTGCGCGGGCTGCCCGCGCAGTGCGCCACCAGCGAGACGGCCAAGGTGCTTACGCAGCGCCTGGGCTCGTGCGTCAAGGACGTGCCGGTCCTCGTGGCCCAGCATCTGGTTGAGGTGCTCACCAACTTTGCGCTCTGGGTCAAAGCGCCGGCCGCGGTGCAGTGCGAGTACTGGAACGGGCTCTTCAGCAAGTACTATTGCGTGAATGTGGCGCTCATGCGGTCGCTGTTTGGGGCCCAGGCGCTGCTGGACGCCATGCAGTTCTTCGCGTGGCATGCGGACGCGCGCGTCGTCATCTGGAAGTGCCTCCAAGTGGTGCTGGCGGGCGCTGTGGGAGAAGTCGAGTGCGTGGCGCTGGCCAACTTCATGCTGACGTGCCAGGACGCGGCGCTTGTCAACGAGGCGCTGCGCTTCGTGCTCAACTCGCTGTCAGAGGACAGCCGCCGGGCTTTCCTGGCGCGCAACGCTCAGGGCGGCGGTCTCGTGGACTTTTTTGTAGCGCTGCTGTCGCGTCCGTCGGCCGAGGTGCGCGCGACCGCGCTTGTGCTCTTCTCGCGGCTGCCTGCGTTGGACACGCCATCCACCGCGATGGGCGGCGGCGGCGGCGGCAGCAGCAACAGCAGCAGCAGCGGCAGCGGCGGCGGCGGTAGCAGTGAGCTGCTCGCGCAGTCGAGCAATGTGCTGTTTCGCGCGCTCTCGGTTTGGCCACTGGATCTTTCCACGGCATCGGCACTCATGGCCATCCTGGTCGACGTGCGCACGTTGCCGCTGCACGCCTTTACCAACGCGGCGCAGGACGAGGGCATGCCCAAGCAGTTGCTGGCCGACGGCCCGCCATTTGTGCACGTGGAAGTGCTGGGCCTGTTGTTGGGCCTGCTGCCGCGCGCGCCGCTCAAGTTGCGTGCGGTGCTGTTGCACGAGCTGAGTTCCGTGGTGCTCGCCAGGCCCGAAAACATGGACCACATGCTGCGGCTGGGCGACTGGCAGCTGCGCCTGCTGCGCGTGCTGATGGAGACGGAGCACGACAAGTCCACCAAGCTGGACGCGGCTTCGGCCATCGGTGCCCACACCAGCACCCTGTTCCAGGCGCTGTTTCTGCGGGCCTTCCGCGCCAGCCCCAGGGCTTGGGAGCTTGTGCAGCAAACGCTGGCGCTCATTGCCGTGCACTCTCAGGAGCTGGCGTTCCCGCGCTATGCGTGCAGCGTGCTGGCGGGGCTGCTGGAGCAGCTGGTGGCCGAGGCACGCTCTGTGGTGACGCAGCAGGCGCCCGCCGCCCTGCTGGCCGACTACGAGCGCAAGCGCGGCAACTGCGTGATGCCCAACATTGCGCGCGTGGCGCTGCTGGTGGAGGACTATCTGTACTACTCGCTGCCGCAGGACATTGACCAATGTGTGGCCGAGTGCCTGGCCGCACGCGCCTCGGGCCTCACCACGGCGCCGCACCCGCAGCGCTTCTCGCGCGTATCGACGTTGCTGAACGCGTCGGTTCGCCAGCGCTCGCCGTCAGTGGGGCTGCGCATGACGCTCAGGGCTGCAGCACGGCCTGGATCGCCGGACCCTGCATCAGCAGCAGCAGCGGCAGCGGCAGCCGCGACGGGCTCTTCCACGGGTGCGTCTCTGTCGCCGTCGGACAGCCAGTGGAAGGACGAGCCCTTGGCGCAGGCCACGATGGAGCTGCTCACCATCTTTTCGCTGCACACGGAGGCGGCCTGGCCGTACGCGGTGGACCCCACCAGTTTGCGGGCCGGGGGAGGCCGGCGGCTGTCGCTGCGCTTGGCCACGGACCTCATTCGCTACTCTGGAGCACGCACCACGCTGGAGAAGACGGTGCTGTTTTTGTGGAGCGCGTTTGGCAAGTGGTCGTCGGGCTTCAAGAGCGAGGGCTTGCTGGTGGAGCCGCTGTATGTGGTCGGCATGATTCTGGTCACGCTGCGTCAGCGCCACAGCAAGCGTTGGGACGAGAGCGGGCCCGACGTGGGCTCCATTCTGATGCCGCTGCTGCGCCAGCTGCTGCGCATGGTGTGGCCTGTGGTGTGCATGCAGCGCGAGCGCGCTGCGCTGCCCATACCAGATGCAGCGGAGCAGGACGAGGCCAAGGCGGACCTGGGGGAGCGCGCGCTCGACGCGGGCGCTTTCTTGGAGGCGCTCGAGAAGCCGCACTGGCGGGGCCTGCTTGAGACGGTGCAAGGCGTGGTGTCGTCGCATCTGGGCGCGGACACGTCGTTCTGGATTGGCATCCGCGAGCAGTACCTGGCCTCGTTCCACCGTGCGCTTGACGCGGTGGACCGCAGCGTGGCGCAAGGGGCGACGGCGGAGCACGAGTTTTCGGAGCGCTCACTCGAGTGCGAGCGTCGCCGTGTGGCCAGCGAGCGACGGAGGTTGGACGCGGTGCGCGCGGAGCACGCGGCCAAGCGCGCCAAGGCCGAGCGCCGTGCAGCAGACCTGCTGCGCGAGCTGGCGCGGCCCGGCAGCCCCTGGGCTGTGGACGACGCGGGCGCCGACGACCGCTGGAAGCGCGACAAGTTTGAGACGCATGCGCGGCTGCGCCCCAAGGTGAGCGTTTGGGTTTGGGTTCGGGGTTGGGTTTGGGTTTGCTTCCTCTCCTGGGCGAGGGGCCTGCTCACGCACTTTGTTGCAGTTCAAGCTGAACAAGCGCTTTGACGCGCACCTCGACAAGGGCAGCCTGCTCTTCAAGCCGCCGGCCGCAGCAGAGACATCGCAGCCGGTGCTGAGTCCCGCGCTCAAGGCTGCTGTGGCTGCCGCCATGAGCAAGCCCTTGTCTGCCGCTGCCGAGGCGTCAGCGGACAGCGCAGCGGCACGCGAGCCGGAGCTGATGGCAGACGAGAGCCTCATGCTCAACGCCGCCAACGAGTACGTGGTGCTGGAGCAGGGCTGCCGCTACATTGCGCCGCTGCTGAACCAGGAGGGCAACGTGAAGCTCACCAACGTGGCCATGTACTTTACGCCCAACGGCGCGGGCAAGAAGCGGCGCTGGGCTGTGGCCGCGGTGAAGGAGATCCATCTGCGGCGCTACTTGCTGCACAACTGCGCCATGGAGATATTCTTCACGCACAACCGCACCGTCTTTGTCAGCTTCGTGGGCACGCGCGAGCGCGACGCCTTCTTCCAGAAGCTCACGCGTCTGCGGCCGCCGTTCTTGGAGTATCGCGAACGCAGCAGCCCCGAGGCCGTGTTCCGGGGCGCGCGCCACATCACGGACATGTGGGCCAACCACCAGATGTCCAACCTCGACTACCTGATGCACCTCAACACCATCGCGGGCCGCACGTACAGCGACCTGGGCCAGTACCCGGTGTTCCCGTGGGTGCTGAGCTGCTACGGCGAGGAGCGCCTGCATCTGGAGGACCCTGCGTGCTACCGCGACCTCAGCAAGCCCATGGGCGCGCTGAACGAGGAGCGATTGCAGATTTTCCAGGAGCGCTTCCGCTCCTTTGTGGACCCCGAGATCCCGGCCTTCATGTACGGCTCGCACTACAGCAACGCCGGCATCGTGCTGTACTACCTGGTGCGCATGGAGCCCTACACCACGTACCACATTGCGCTGCAAGGCGGCAAGTTCGACCAGGCCGATCGCATGTTTCACAGCGTGCCCCAGACGTGGCGCAACGTGCTGACGCACACGTCCGACGTGAAGGAGCTGACGCCCGAGTGGTACTATCAGCCCGAGATGTTCGTGAACCAGAACCGCTTCGAGCTGGGCTACCGCCAGAACGGCGAGGCCATCGACGACGTGGAGCTGCCCAAGTGGTGCGCCAACGCGGACGAGTTTGTGCGGGTGCACCGCGCAGCCCTGGAGAGCGACTACGTGTCGGAGCGCCTGCACCTGTGGATCGACCTCATCTTTGGCTTCAAGCAGCGGGGCGACGCTGCGCGCGAGGCCAACAACGTGTTCTTCCACCTCACGTACGACGGCGCCGTCGACATGGAGGCCATCACGGACCTGCACCAGCGGCGCGCGGTGGAGGAGCAGGTGCGCTTCTTCGGCCAGATGCCGTCACAGCTGCTGCGCGTGCCGCACGTGGCGCGCAAGGCGCGCTCGCGGCGGCCGGGAGGCATGCTGGGCGCGGGGCTGTCCATCGGCAGCGCTGATCCCTGGGTGGTGGGGCGGCCCACCAAGTTCGCGGTGCACACGGCGCCCGTCGCTGGCCTGGGGCTGGTGGCGCTGGAGGTGGCCGACTCGGGCGGCAAGGCGGGCAACTCGCTGAGCCCCACAGTCGCGCCGTGCAAGTTTGTGACGGTGGACGCGCGGCGTGCGGCGGCCGTGCACCGCTGGGTGCCGGCGGAGGGCTCTGCCAGCGCGTCTGGCGTTGCAGGCGCTGCCACGGGTGGTGGCGGTGGTGGTG
>CAZYYU010000186.1:0-6592 GCA_964651735.1 uncultured Gammaproteobacteria bacterium
CACACACAAGCAGCAGCACGCTGACCAAGGGAGGCGCGCCCACGTCGGGCGGCTGGCGCAAAGACTCTGAGCTGGTGGCGTTCCGATGCAAGCACGCCCCTCACCTCGATGCCGCTGCGGTGCGCCGATTGAGGGGTTTTGCAAGGGAGACCAGCAGCAGCAGAGACTCGCACCGCTGGCTCTCGCGGCGCACGGGGCCCTTGGTGTTGCGCTTGCTCTTGGCCTTGGCGTCGTCGGCCGAGTGCACCATGCGCCCGCGCTTGTCGCCGTTGCTGGGCACGAACCTGTGCAAACAGCACACCCACACACCCTTCACTATGAGCAGTCGCGCTTCCTCCAGCAAACAAAAGGCGGGCAAAAACACAACAAGAATTCTCTCAAAGCAGAACGACGAGCGCACCGCTGCACAATCTTCTCCGTCTCCTCCGCGTACACCGACGTCAGGCTCAGCGAGTAGGGCGGGCTGCGCAGCACAGCCGACGTGCCGTTCACCGCGTTGCACAGCACAGCCTCACGCAGCGCCGCGTCCTGCAGCACCGCGGCCGTGGTGCAGGGGCTGAAGTCGCGAACGCGCTTTCGGTGGAACACGCCGATGCGCCACCCCTCTGAGTGGAGCAAGGTGAACGAGGTGCCAAACGATGACGGGAACACAAGGCCAGCACCTGGACCGCGCTCCACAATGCCCAGCCCTTTGCGCAGACCGGCCCTCTGCTGCGTGGGCGAGTCGGGTGCTTGCGTCGCTGCATCGGTGCAAGGGAGAAGTGAGACGGTCCTCTCCCACTCAAACAACAAGCAGCGCCTCAACACACTCAAGTTCATGCCGCCCTCTGACAGCTGCCGCTCGTACTGGCGACGCTGAGGGCCGTTGAGGGGCTGCACCACAATGGCCACGGAGTTGATGTTGCCCCGGAACTCGGGCTGCACCGGGCCCGACTCCACAAAGTGAATGACGCACTGCACGGGGCAGGGCGTCGTCAGCACACGACGTAGCCGATTCGCGGCGGGCTTGCCTTGTCGTTTGCAATGTGCTGTCTGGTGCCAGCGCTCGACAGCTCCGTCGCCACGTGAAACACAATCTCGAAGCCGCGCCACGACGTGTACGGGATGGACACCACGTCAGCGGCCAGGCCGCCGCGCCAATGGCGCCAGTCCTGCGGCGGCGCGGCGGCGATGTGTGTGTGTGTGAAGTGCAACAAGAGAAAGCGCTGCACCTTGGGCGAGACGCGGCTGCACAGCAGGTCCAGGAAGCGCTCGAACTGCGCGCTGCCACCCTCGTTGCCGGCCGCCTCCTCCTCCGACTGGCCGCCCCCGTTGTAGATGACGCCCACCGCGATGCGCTTGCCCAGACCCAGCCGGCACTCCAGCCCCAGCAGCAGGCACGGCAGGTCCGTCTTGGACGGCGACACGGCGCGCCACTCCGAGTCCTCGCCGTCCTCGGCGGCGGCGCCCACCATGGGCGGCGAGTCCGCGGGGCACCGTTCTTCGGCGGCGGCGGCGGCGGTGGCGGCGGTGGTGAGGGAGGAAGCAGCGGCGCGAAAGTAGGCCAGGAAACGCTCCTCCAGATCGCGCGGGCTGGCCTGGCCCTCGTTGCCCTCGCCCACCACGGCCTTCTGCGGGATCCAGTGGTCCGTGATGCCGCCGCGATCCACCACGAGCGCGTAGTACGCCTTCCTGACGCTGTCCGGCATGCGGAGCACGGCGGCGATCTTGCTGGCAGCCTGCGCGCTGCACACGAACAGGTAATGGGCGTCGGCGTAGAACAGCTCCTGGTACGCGCCGTGCAGGCCCTGCACGCACATGGCCTCCGGGGACGGCAACTCGGACGACCCGTAGTCGACGACCACGTCGCCACCACCGCTCGCGCTGCGCCCGATGAGCGTCAGGTCCAGTTCAGAGGGCAGCCGCGGCGTTCTAAAGAGGCGTGATGTGAGCGAGCGAAGAGTCACGCAGCGCGCACACCGCACTTGGGCACGCTGAAGCTGCTGCTGCGCGTCTTGTTCTTCAGCACAATGGCCGCCAGCGTGTCGCCCGACAGGTTGCGCGAGCTGGCGCCGGCGTTGGCGGCCACGGAGGAGGCGGAGCGCGACCGCACGCTGCTGCGCTGGACGCCCGTCGCCACAGCCCCGGGCTCGGCGCGCTCGCTTCTGCGGCGCGTTCACCGCGTCAAACCGCACGAAAAGCTGGGCAGTGCACGCACACACACACACCTGTCAGTGCTGGGCGGGCTGCGGCTGGGGCTCAGCGTGCTGTCCGTGGCCACTGCGTCGAACAGCGACGAGTGCTTCTCAGAGAAGGAGTGTCTCTCCGTGCCAGCCTTCTCGTTGAGCTGAAAAAGGACAGGTGTGTGTGAGAGAGAGGAGACGCGGGGGCAAAAAGAAACCTGCTGCATCTTGCGCCACACATCAATCTCGCGCGTGCCCTCCAGGAGCTGGTAGCTCTGCACCAAGTCAAAGGCGGTGACGCCGCTTGCGTCGGGCACGCGGGGATCGGCCTTGGCCAGCAGCAGCGACAGGGCCGCCTCGCCCCAGCACACGGAGCGCGCGCTCACGCAGCAGTACAGCGGCGTCTCGCCAGTGAGGTTCTTGCAGTTCACGGTGGCGCCGTGCTGCAGCAGCGCGTCAAGCGCAATCAAGTTGGCGGAGCGGGCCGCGTAGTGCAGCGCGGTGCAGCCGTTCTGATCGACGGCGTTGGCAGGGCAGCCGGACCGGAGCAGCGTCGTCATCACACTCTCGAGCGTGGTGCGCGTGTCGCTCGCCGCGGGCTCCCTCACCTTGCACAAATAGTGCAGCGGCGTGTTGCCCGTCTCCTTCTCGGCCACAGGACCTTCCGCCCCCAGGTCCAGGAAGCGCGCCATGAAGTCAAGCTGGTACGTGAAGGCTGCGTTGAGCAGCGGCGTGCGTCCGTTCTGGTCCGGCTTGCACAGGTCCTTGCTGGGCACGAAGCGGTCATCGCTGAGCACCGCGTCCACCGTTGCCGCGTCCCCTGCCAAGATGGCCAGGCGCAAGCGATCGCGCAGCTCACGGCGCTCCTTGCTGCTGATGTTGCCAAGCAGCGCCTTGCCAAAGCTGGTGGCCTTGCCCAGCGGCCGCGCGTTGGGTGCGCTCTTGCTGGTCATGGCCGCCGGCACCGGTGCATCGAAGAGGGGAGCCCCCCCACACGGCACACGTGGCAAGCGATGCTTTTTTCCCCTCCCGCGCTGCAACAACCGCTCCTTTGTTGCGATTAACGGTAGCTCTTCTGGTAACGAGCGCGGGCACCGGGACCGCCGAACTTCTTCGCCTCGGGCTGGCGAGAGTCCATGATGAGCAGCGACCTGTCGTAGCTGTGGGCGCGGTCTGGTCAGCAGGCCAGAATCCAAGCAACGCACGCGAGTGCATACGCAGTCAGGATCTCCTTGATCTCCTTCTTGCTGGTCTCGTCCACGTATCTTGCAAAAAAAAACGCAAAAAAAAGGCAAACGTCAGCAGGAGGGGGGCCGGGGAGGAGCGCGCGACGCACTTCTGGTTGTAGGCAACGATGGCCTTGGCAATGGCCTGACGAATCGCGTAGATCTGCGCCACGAAACCTCCGCCGCGAACGCGAATGCGAATGTCGACCTTGGAGAACCTCTGCTCGCCCAGCAGGCGCACGGGCTCAAACACCTTGTGCCGCAGGATCTCCGGCTCCACCAGGTCCAAGGGGCAGCCGTTGACCTTGATCGAGCCCTTGCCCTCGCAGCAGAAGGCCACGGCCGTGGCGGTCTTCTTCTTGCCAAAGGTCTGCACCGACTTCTTCTCCACCTTCTCCGCCATTGTTGTTGCTGCTACGCCCCGCTGCGCACCACCGACCACGAAACTGCAAACTCGCACCGGTGAGCAACCAGCGGCGCCTTCACCCAGACCGCGCCCTTCAAGAAGCAAACACACAGCAGGCCGCGTGTCGAGCAAGCGCGCACAGAAAAAAAAGCAGGACCGCTGTGCGGCGGTCACACGGCGGCCCCCCCAACGAGCAGGCACACGTGGGTCAGCCGCGTGAGGGGGCAGCAGCCGGCGCAACGAGCGCGGGGGGCCGGCGGCGAGAAGAAAGCGAAAAAGCCCCGCGTGCTCTCGCAGGCCGCGCCGCGTGGGCCCCGCTCTCACACCACAGGTGGATGTTGGTGTGGCTGCAGCGTTTCACAGCGCGCTCGGGGCCGCTGCCTCTCCAGAGACGCTGTCCTTTGCAGCGAGCTCGTGTGGGGGAAGCGAGCACAGCAACACACCCGTCGAACGAACAAGCCCCCCTGCGTGCGGACTGTGTTGGGGGGAGCCGGCCGCGGCCCGATTGCAAAAAACCGCGCAGTCAGCGCTTACCCACTTAGTGCCGCAATGGTGCGGTGTTTTGTGTCACACACGCGCATGCAAGCCCTGGAGGCTTGCGTCCGCGTTGTTTTGTTTGCTGCGAGCACAAGCCCAGGCCCCTGCCGCGCCGTGTGCGCGTCCCTTGCGCTGCGGAACGGCAGCGTGCAGGATGAGCTGAGCTGGCGAGGGCACCGCCGCGAGCGCGCTTTGTTTGTTGGCTGTGCGCGTTTCGCGTCGTGTGTGTGTGAGCCCTGCGTTCGCGGCGTGTTTGCTTGGCCCAATGGCGCTGGTGTGAGAGCGCGTGGACGCGCTGGGAGCGAGAGGAAAAGGCGAGCAGGGCGGAGAAAAAAACTCGCCGCGCGCTCTGCGTTCTCCTGGTCCTTGCTCCCGGCCCCGCGACTCTTGCCCTGTGTCCGAGGCTCGCCGCGCCCTGTGAAGCCGCGGCTTTGTTTTCGCGTCTTTTGCTGCTTGCGCGTTGTGTGTTGCACGCCGCTCACTCGCTGTGCTCCCACAGGGAAAGAAGGGCAACCAGCAGATCGCCAACGTCCACTTCCGGAAGGACTGGGCTCGCCATGTGCACCTGTGGCTGAACCAGCCTGGCAAGAAGAAGGTGCGCGCGCGCGCCATGTTGGTCGCTCGCCACGGCGTCGCTCAACCCCTGTGCAGTCGAGGCGTCAGGCGCGCGAGCAGAAGGCGGCCAAGGTGTTCCCCCGCCCTGTCGCCGGAGCTCTGAGGCCCCTGGTGAGGGAGCGTTCCTCTCGCCTGCGCTGGCCTCACCTGGCCGCTCATCAAAGGTCCGTCTGGGCACGCGTCGTTACAACTCGCGCCAGCGGGAGGTGGGCCGTTGTGTCGTCGTGCAAGGCGCGCCGCCAGCGTTCACCGCATGCACGCAGGGTCGCGGCTTCACTCTGGAGGAGGTTAAGAAGGCCGGCTTCGCCAACGTCAAGTACGCGCGCTCCATCGGTATCGCCGTGGACCACCGCCGCAAGAACCGCACGGAGCCCCAGGTGCGAGCGAGCAGTCGCCGTCCGTGCGCTGACGTTTGTGTGTGCAGTTTCTGGAGAATGTGCAGCGCCTGAAGAACTACAAGGCCAAGCTGGTGCTGTTCCCCAAGGAGAGCGAGTCCCAGAGGAAGAGCAAGGTGAGGGGGCCTTGCGTCGTGCGAGCTTGGTTGCTCTGGTTGACGCTTGCTTCTTGCAGAACGCCAAGATCAAGCACCGCGCCGTCAAGAACGTCGCGTCTGCAGGTGCCGTGGGCGGAGGCACGCGCTGCGGGGCCGCGCTCACGTCCTTTGCGCCGCAGAGGAGCGCAAGAACGCCCAGCAGCTCACCGGGCCTCTGTTCCCCATCAAGGCGCCCGCGGCCGCTGCGCCCGAGAAGCGCGCCATCAAGCCCGAGGAGAGGCTGGCCAAGAACAGTGCGTACCTGCGCGCTCGCCGCGCCAGGGCCGACGAGCGGTTGGCTGGAGAGCGCAAGCGCCGTGCGGAGGTCCGCGCGAAGAAGGTGCGTTCTGTGTGGCCCGTCCCTCCGCTCTTCCCTGACCGCGCTCCTCAGGCCGAGGCTGGCGAGGCTGGCAAGAAGAAGGTCATGGAGCTGGACGAGTGAACTTGTGGGCCATTCTCTTCATTTGGAGTCGTGTTGTTGCGCGGTGCTGTTCTCCCGGTCCGCGAAGCATGAAGAGGCGGCGACGTTTCTTCATTTGGAGTCGTGCTGCTGCGCGTCCGCGGCGGTGCTGTTCTCCTGGTCCGCGAAGCTGAGGCGAGGCATGAAGAGGCGGCGCTTGAGGCGCGAGAACTCCTTGGCCCACTCTGCAACGCAAGCGCGGCGCCGTCAGCAGCGCTCCCTCGCCGGCCACGCAGGCCCGCCTCACCGGTGGCCACCACCGAGTTGTCCAGCACGGAGGCCCGCGCGTTGCGGCGCAGCAGCGCGTACTGCTCAGCGTTGCGGAACACGCGCAGCGAACGCTCTGCCCAAGACCATCAGCGCCCGCTCAACCGCACACAGGGCTCGACGCACCGATGGCCTGCAGGAAGTCCTCGTAGCGATGGGCCTCGAACGTGAAGCCGTTGCCTGTGCCGCTGGCGGCGTTGAACTCAAAGATGGTATCCTAGACAAGGCGTCAACGCGCGCAAACAAGCGAGCAAAGCAAACAAGCAACAAGCAAGCAAAGCAAACAACCAACAAGGAACGGCGAACGAAGCACCCGACCTTGAGGCCGCCCGTCTTGAACGCCACCACCGGCGTGGCGCCGGAGAAGAACTCCTGCTGCACGATGCC
>CAZYYU010000187.1:0-6563 GCA_964651735.1 uncultured Gammaproteobacteria bacterium
TTGATGGCAAGCTTGATCAGATTCCAGATGGAGTTCTGGAAAGAGCACTGATGAGCAGCAGAAAGAGCACGAGACAAAGCGCTGACCTCCACGGTGTAGTCACCGGCACGCTCCCACACCGTTGGGCTGTCCTCGTCGGGAATACGGAACACGCTCATCGTGTCCGCAAACTTGCCATGAACGACGGCCTTGAGCTGCCCCAAAAGTGTCAGAGCAGCAACGGCGCCACACTCGAGTGCGCGCGCACCACGTTGTTCAGCAGCAGCACGTTGCCCTGCTGACCCTGGCCCGACTGCGGCCGCGGCGCTCGTCAGCACAGGCCCGAACGCCTCTGGCCCCCACCGCGCCACCTGGATGTCCTGGGCCGAGTGGCGCGGGTACGCGCCCCACGTGAGCGCCGGCGTGGCCACCGCCGAGCCCGCGTAGCTGTTCACGCCGATCGCGCCCCACTGCAGGTCGTGCAGCGCCGCGTCCAGCGCCTCGCGCGGGAACCCGGGCTTCACCTGCGCCGTGCGGGGGGTCACCGTGTGCTTCCCCAGTCGCCCGCTTCCTCACCACCACGTTCATCGACAGCGACCCGTACAGCTGCGTGTTGCAGAACTCCGTGGCGCGCTCCAGGAACTGCACGGCGTTGTCGGCCGAGATGAACCTGCGGCAGAGCCCGTCAAACTGGAGCGCAAACACGACGACGACGACGACGAGCTGACTTGAACGCCAACATGGGGCCGAAGATCTCGTTGTGCAGCGCGTACTGCGCGCCGGCATCCACGTCCGGCACCAGCAAGAAGCGGCCCTGCACCAGTTGCCAGCCCTGCATGTGGTCCTGGAACGCGCTGAGCTTCTGCTGCACACCAGCGTAGTACACGGGCGGCATGGGCGACCGCTCCAGCGCAGCTTGCACGCCCTGCACAAACGCTGGCCACGGCTGGGCGTGAGGCCGCGCCACGAACGAGGCCCGCATACAAAGAGCAACCTGCGGACTGCTCCCACTCCTTGTGCAGCACGACCACCTGCCAACGGGTGTGGGCCGGGTGTGAGACCGAGCAACCTCAGGGACGAACCCCAACCTGCGGGCAAGAGCAGGCGTGGCCCGTGTTGAGCAACTTGATGCCGACCAGTTTGCGCGTCTCCAGATCCAGCTCCTTGTTTTTTTTGTGTGCGAGTCAATCAAACCCGTGGCAGGCACGGAAAGAGAACGCCACCTTGTTGGACCAGGCGCCGGGCACCACCACGTACGGCGTGACGGCGCCCAGCTCGGCCAGGAACGGCTTGGCGCACGCCTTGTTGCCCGCGGCCTTGCGCTCGGCCTGCTCCGGGCCGGGGCCCCACACGATCCTGTCGTACGTGGCCGCCGACCCGACCATGTACAGGCTGTCCACCAGCGGCGACGCGGTGAGCGCCGCCCCGGTCTCGGCGCCGCCAGCGATGAACCCGATGTAGTCGTCGCGCAGCAGCTCCTCGAAGATGATGGGATACAGCTCGTCGGTCAGCAGCGCGTTGACCGGGTTGGACTTGTAGACGCACACGGAGCCCTTGAGGAACAGGATTTCCAGCGGCTCCAGCGCGCCCTCAATGTTGCCCGGGCCAAGGATGCCAACCAGCTGCGGCTCGCCCTCCACAGGCAGCGCATGCTGCAGCGGCTCGCCCTCCTTCACGTTGCAGTACAGCTCACCGTACGCAGAGCTGGCCGCAGTGAAGAGCTTTTCCGAAAACGTGATGGGCCACACTTTGGCAACGGTCACGTCCTTGAAGCGGTGCACCTTGGCGGGCGCAGGTGGCTTGCCGGTGGCCACCAGCTCCGTGTAGAGCGCTATGAGGCCGTTGATCCACATCCCAGCCAGCAAGATGCTCTGGCCGTTGCTGCCGTTGGCAAAAACGCCCGTGGTGCCGCGCACCTCGTTGCTGAGCTGCTGCCAGCGTCGGCGATGCTGCGCAAGGCGCTGGTGGATGCCCTTGAGGTAGGACAGCTTCTGCGCCAGCGGCACTGCACGCCACGTGGCCTTCTTCTCTGCCACCTTCCTGCACAACGACTCCACGCCGGCTACGTCCGTCACAACCGCTGGGTGCACATGGCGGGGAGCAGCGGGCTGCACTGCCGCTGGCTGCGCTGCTGCTGCTTGTGCCACGTCCTGGACTGCTGCTGCTGCTGCTGCTGCTGATGGTGGTGGTGATGCTGCTGCTGCGTCTCCTCCCACTGGTGCTTGCTGCGGTGCGTCCATCGTGGCTGAGGCCCTCTCAAACGTTTTTTTTGCTCAAACTCGTGCGCCAAGGAAGCCAGAAGCGGGGGCGAAAGCGGCTGACGGCAAGGAGGAACAATGTGGCCACGGCCACAGCGCGCACCACCCACGCCCTTGAGAGCAGCGGTTGAGCACACCAAGGCAGAGGGAGATTGCTTGCCAGTTGCTGCCGGAATCCGCGAGCCCGAGCAGCGAGCGGCCCGTGCTGGCGCCGTAGTCCGATGCCCTGCGCACGGCTGAGCCTGCGGACAAGAGCACAGCGAGAAGAGACAAGGACGTACGTGGAGAACACGGACGAGGGCGTCAACACCAGCGCGCACGCGAAGAAGGCAAACAGTGCCATGCCGCCGCCCCGCCCCATGCCTGGCCCGCTCAACGCGTGAGCAGGAGCGTGCAGCGGGCGCGAGACGCGCAAACCGGAGAAGGAGGCCGCCCGCAGCGCCGCGTTCTCATCGCGCAGCCTGCACAGGAGCACACTGAGCAGCGCACGCAACGCAAACAACAACGCGTGGAGTCACCGCGCGTTCTCTTCCCGCAGCAAGGTATTTTCCTGCTGCAGCTGCTGCAGCAGCGACGAGCCCTCGTGCTTGCCCTGCCGCGGCGACAGGTTAAAAACTCCCTCAACCCTGCCACGCACGAGCGCGGGCGCAAACCTTTCTGTCCTTGATCCGCTTCTGCTTGGCGTACAGGCGGTTGCGGATCGTCTGCGTGTGGCCGTGAGCGCACAGCGCCAACGCGCAACAGCCGGGCACCTTGCGCTGCTTCTGGATTGCAGCAGCCTCGGCTGCCACGCCCCTGTCAAAAGCAAGCACCGCCACCAACGCGCGCAGCACACCGGCGTTGAGCGCGCGTGTCTTCTTGAGCCTGGTGACGTATTCCTCGAACTCCTCCAGCGACTCCAGCTCCAGCTCCACCTCCTTGGGCAGCGTGGCGGCCATGCCCTCGGCCGGCATCTCCAGCTCCCGGCGCTCGCGCTTGAGCGGCTGGCGCTTGGTCCTGCTTTCCTCAGCGCTGCTGCCTGTGTCGTCGCCGGTGCTGCTGTCGACCGCGCTGCTGCTGCGGCTGACGCTGCACTCGGGCACGGGCGCTGCGTAGATGAGCTGCGGATGGCTTGCCAGCGGCAGCACGGGGTCGAAGGCCAAGTCCTGAAACGGGTTGTCCACAAGGATCTCCAATTCTGCGCAACAGAGCCCTCAGAGGAGCGCCGCACGCACTTGCACGCTGGCAAACGGTGCCATCACCTGCAGGCGTGTCCAGCCACAGGTCGCTGGACGACAGCTGCATTCGGTCGTGCTCTCGGTCCATATGGGGGGCCGGTTTGCCGACGGGCGCGAGGGCCCCAACACAACCAACCCCAAGCCCTTGCAACACAAAGGAAGCCGACCCTCCCACGCGCTTTTGTGTTTGTGTTCACTCGGCGACGTCGCCGATCCGAATCAATCGTGGACATCCCCGTCTCCATCCGCGTCAAGAGCGGACACACGGCCGTGCTTTCTGCAGGCTCCTTCAGTCGCACACAACACAAACAAACAAAGACACCTGATCTTCACGCCTTGCTGCTTCATGTAGTCTGCAGCGGCCTCCAGAGGCATCAGCGGAGATCGCAGCGTGGGAGGCGCCACTCCTTGCGTGAATGCGTGGTCAACGCAAACAGCGGAGCACACCGCAGGCCTCACCGGGCAAACTGTGCGCCACAAGCTGGCAAAAAAAAAACGATGAAACCGGCCATCCCTCTTCCCCGCTCTCTTCTCAAACCTTGATGGGGCTGCCCACCGCCCGCCCCGTCACACTGATCCAGCCGATGCCGCTGAAGCTAATGTCCGTCCACGCGGCCAGCCACGAGTGCTTGTCCGATTCCTCGACCACAAACTCTGTGCGCACGGACACTTTGTGTGTCGGCCAGTCAGCAGCGCAACGAGGCGACACCCCCAACACTCTCAACTGCGCTCAAGCTGCCGCTTCTCAATGGCCGTGGCGTGCAGGCGCATCGCGAGCCGGTTGGAAACAAACACCGTGAACAGCAGGTGGCCGCCGCCCACCTCGTAGTCCAGGCGCGCAAAGTCGCCCAGCAGCAGCGACTTGCCGGGGATGAGCCGATACACAATGGGCCGGATGCGCGCCCCGCTGGGCGGCTGCACCAGATGCTGCTCCGGCTGTGTCAGCGCGGTGCGCACGCGCTGCTCCCCCAGCAGGCCGGGCGTGTCGTAGATGAAGCGCTTGTGGTGCCCGATGGGGATGGGGATGAGGCCCAGCGTGGTGCCGTGCAGCCCGCTCTCGGTGACCATGAAGCTGCGCGGCCCCTGAAACATGCGGATCATCTTGTTCAGGAACGTGCTCTTGCCCACATTGGTGCGCCCACACACAAACACGTCCTTGCGAAACGAGTCGGACCGCGAGCGCACCGTGCTCAGCAGCTCACGCAGCCCGTGGCCGGTGCGCGACGAGATCACGGCCACGGTGCATGGCTTGAGGCCGCGCAGCTCCGCCTGCTGCGCCAGCCACATGCGGAGGCGGTACTCGGTGGCGCCCTGTGGCAGCAGGTCGATCTTGTTGCCCACGAGAATGACGGGGTTGGCGCCTGACACATTGTCCGCGAACGCAGCGGGCAGCGAGCCGTCCACGTCGAACATGTCCACCAACAGCAGCACGACGCCGTCGCGTTGTCGAAGCGTGGCCAGCTTCTTCCCCTGGTCCGGGGCCTCGATGAGCACCTGGTTGTGGTGCTGCACCCGGTGGCAGCGCATGCACACCAGGTCAGGGTCGCGGTCGTCGCCTTCCCGCGCCACAGCGGCGGCGCTGGCGGCGGACGCGGGGCCCTCGGGGTGCAGCGGGTCCTCCAGACCAGGCGCATCCAGGGGCGCTGCGGGCACGTAGCCCAGCTCGCCGGGCCGCTCAGACTGCAGCTCCCAGCCACAGCCGCGACACACGTGCGGCAGCGGCTTCAGGCGCTCAGCGGCCCCGTCAGCCCACAGCACCAGCCGTTCCGCCGCCGGCCGATTCGCGCTCAGCAGCCGACGCCATGGCCGCAGGCTTGGGCGCACCCACGGCAACCGTAACGCCGCACGTCGGCGCATCAGGTGAGCAGCCAACACGCCCTCCACGCACGTTTTTGTTTGGGGGAGGGCCATGGACTCAACGACCGCGCTGCCACCGTGCAGCGGCTGCACCAACCCTGGTTCCAGTCTGCAGTGCCCCACGTGCGTCAAGCAAGGCCTGCCTCCCAGCTACTGGTGCGGCCAGGATTGCTTCAAGGTTCCCACCACGCGCGCCTTCACGTTGCTTGTGCTGACTGCCGTCAGGCCAACTGGGCGCGCCACAAGGCCGTGCACGTGGTGGCGGCGCCGCCGCAGCCCTTTGTGGACCCGCGCTTCGAGAACTTCCGCTTCGCCGGGCCCCTGCGCAAGGGCCGCGAGAGCCCGCGCCGCCCCGTACCCAAGGACATCCCCGCGCCCGTGTACGTCAACAACCCCATGGGCCGCGACGCGCGCGAGACGGACCAGAAGCGCGGCAAGCAGATTCCCATCTACAATGCCACGTCCGTGGCCATCATGCGCGAGGCCTGCAAGCTGGGTCGGGAGGTGCTTGACGAGGCGCACAAGGTTGGCTGAGAGCGGCGGCGGTTGGCGTGGGGCTCACTGCCCACGTGTGCAGGCCGTGCGCGTTGGCGCGACCACCGACGAGATTGATCGCGTGGTGCACGAGGCGTGCATGGAGCGCAAGTGCTATCCCTCGCCGCTGGGCTACGGCTTCTTCCCCAAGAGCTGCTGCACGTCCATCAACGAGGTCATCTGCCACGGGTGGGTTGGCGGCGGCGCTTGTTTGGTGGCTGTGCGTTCAGCGAGACCGTGCGGCAGAATACCCGACAGCACTGAGCTCAAGGATGGCGACATTGTCAACGTGGACGTGTCAGTGTTCTACAAAGGTTCAGGAGCGCCCGAGTTCCCTGTTTGCGCTGCTCACTCACCCACCCACTGCTGCTGCTGCTGACCAGGTCACCACGCGGACCTGAACGAGACGTACTGTGTTGGGAACGTGGACGACACTGGCAAGAAGCTGGTGCGGGTGACGTACGAGTGCCTCTGGTACACTGGTGCCCGAGTGATTGTTGCTTTCTCTGAACGTGCGCCCGCCGCAGGAAGGTAGCAGCACACGCCACCTGCCACCCGGACCCCCCTTTGCTCATCCTGCGGTGCCAGGCCATCCGCGCTTGCAAGCCCGGTTTTTTTTACCGCGACGTGGGCAACATCATCTCCAAGCACGCCAAGGTCGCGTTTGCTTGCGCGTAAGCGATGCCCGCTGACACGGCACATTGCAGGCCAACGGATT
>CAZYYU010000188.1:0-6543 GCA_964651735.1 uncultured Gammaproteobacteria bacterium
GCCGCAATTTAGCACAGTGCATTTATGAATTCCCCAATTTCACTGAAAGGGGTAGCTTGCGTGCCCGGTTCCGGGGGCGCACTGTTACACGCGGTCTGCTGCCAGCAGCGGTGCCACTCCTGGGTGGACCTCGAGCGACGAAAGCCCTCCAAGTGTTCGGCTGGTGCGCAGAGGGTCGCCGCTCTGGATGATGGCCGCCCCAAAGCCGTTCCACCTTTCACTGGCGCGCACACGACGGTCGACAGCAGCTCCCGGCTTTCCCCTGGGCCAGCATCGGAGCCAACGTCGGGCAGCCGCGTGCAGCCTGCTCCCCTGGCACGCCCGACACGGCCGCAGGCGCTACCAGGAAAACGACTCGTCCTACGCTGCTGCAGCGCGGGCAGACGGGATTCGTGTTGGTGAGCGCATAAGCACTCGGTGAGCGTCGAGCCGTTCATTGAAGCACACAGCCCTTGGATGCTGGTCCGTCGTCTGTGTTGACCTCCGACTTGAGTGGGGCCAACGCGCGCCACGCGCCATGTGCCCGTGTTTCCCACACCATGCGGGCAAGGCTGGGTGCCAAATCCTTCGGCAGGCCGCGCTTGCGTAGCGCAAGCAACAACGCCTGCATGGCGCCGCGGCAGGGGGACAGGCCGGCACCGTACCCTTCCGCCCATGATGGAACTCGGATGACAGCACGCGCCTTCTGCAGCGTTGCGCCAGCATCCAAGAGCGCAAAGGCACATAAGTCCTCCTGGTTCACGATAGCCTTGACAAGAGGCGTGCTGCCATCTTGTTCAACAAGGTCCACCACGGCTCTGGCCCGCAGCAACACCTGCGTATGGGCATTCAACACTGACGGCGAATGAAAGGGTGTCACGCGCCTTCACGCACGCGTGGTAGGGGCCGCAAGCAGCCAAATGCAGAGCTGTTCGTCCATACACATTGGCTAGGTTCAGACGGGCCCCGGCATCGATCAGCGCCTCCACACAGGCCAGGCGGCCCTGGTTTGCTGCCCACATCAAGGGCGTGCCCTGAAGGCCATCCTTTGCGTCCACATGCGCACGCGCATCGAGGAGCAACTTCCGTCCATGATCATCAGTGCGATGCACAGCGTGGCAAACGACCGCACCCGCACGCACTCCAAGTGTCCCTCCGCAGCCGAGTGCAGCGCAGTCCAGCGCTTGTGCGGGTCTGCCTCGTCCACCGCGGCTCCCTGTGCTAGCAAAGCGCGCACTGCTTCCACGTCGCCCTGTTCGGCCGCATCGCGCAGCACCTTGGAGCTCATCCTTGCACAGTCCAACGGTGCGACACCCAGAGCCGGTCGGCGTGCGGCGAGTCGCGGTTGGGCCCCCGCCAATAATGACCTAAATGAGGGCTGTGGACGGTCCCACAGTGGTTGTCGCGCAGACAGTGGCGCTATCAGGAGCGATGGCGTTTGGTGCGCACAGAGGATTTTGCTTCCTGTTGACGGGACCCTCTGACGATGAAAGACTGTATTTCCTTTGCACCGCATTCCCGTTCGCAACGGGAACGCACTGCTACAAATGACTTAGCTTCATCCTTGCTGGTCCTGGTCGCGGTTGCTGTTCCTGCGCCAGCGTCGTGCTTCTGCTGGTCCTGGTCGCGATCGGAAATTTTGCAGTGGCTCAACACGCAGTTCCTTAAGACATGGGGCCTGGACAACTTCGTGAGCGACATTGAGAACCTTGTCGTCTCGTTCTTTCGACCGAGTCTCCATCGGGGGACAAGTACCATTTGGACCAATTGCTGGCTTGTAGCAGTGCCGGTCCGGTGCGCTGGGCGCGAGGGCCGGAGTGCGAAGAAATAGATTAGTAATTGGCTCATGAGGGCTGTGTCAACAGGTGCCAAGTTTTTGGGCCAAACCCTGTGCAAAGGAGAAAGAGGATCCAGGTCTGCGAGGTTGAATTGCGCGGCAGCATTAGACTCATCATGTTGGAGTGAGAGTGAGACACCTTTTTTGCCGTGTGCTGCTCCCTCGCCCCTTGTCAGGGAGAGCACCATGCGGACTACGAAATCTCCCTGTTTTTTTTTTACTCATATTCATTGTCTTGGGTGATCGCACGGATGTCTTCCAGTTCCACAGAGACACCTCCGCCGCGCATGATCCATGTGCAAAGGCCAACAACGCGGTGAGATATCTTGTCAACAATTGGTCCGCCACTCGCTCCCTGGTCCCAAGATCCATGCACGCGCTGGCCTCGCCCAGCGTGCGTCGCCCACAGGTCAGGAGAGAGCGGCACCTTCTCAGATATCCAACTGCACTGAAGACACTGTAGCGTTGGAGCGAGAAGTAGACGGCCATTTCCATCAGCATCTCCGTCTTTTCCACAAAAGCCCATGGAAGTCAGCTCTGTCGAATTCAAGGGCTCTGTTGGAGCCACCTTGAGCGAGGTCAGATGAAATGGCCTGTTCTCTATGCTCAAGAGCCCAGGACAGGAGAATGTGTCTTGTAGAACCGACACTTGCAGGTGCGCGACCACTCTCCTCGAAATAAAGAAATGTGCAAGGTCACGGAGCTTGTGGAAGGGATGAAGATCAGTTTCCAGCACTTCAAACTGCCACGTCGACGATCGAGGGTCCTCAACATCCTCAAGCAACCCCACAAGGTAAAAAAGCTCCTCATCGCGCGCCGCAGAAACACGGACATGCCAATTTGTGACACATAATCCTGCACTGGAGAGAACTGTGCACGATACCCACGACTTCCTGCGATACACGCCGTCGCGGCGTTCAAAGACTCCCAGGACACCAACAGCACGCCGATGCTCAAGGGGTCCCTCTTGCAACAAGTTGCAAAGGGCTGTCACCCCCACTGGTGGAAGGCAAAGGTAGAGGATCAACCCAAGAACCCACGCAAGGAAGAGGAGCTGCATAGGCAGCACCGCCTTTGTGCCAACAAAAGGAAGGAGCACCAGCCAGAAGAGGTCGAAACCTATCGGCACCCAGTGCCAACTGCCACCGCGAGCGTGCCATGCCGAGCTGATAGGGCAGAAGACACATAAGACGCATTTGGCCAGCCTGGCCAGCGCAGCAGCCACAAGGGAACTTGAACGGTGCATATCGGCAAGCGCCAGCTGTGCCACTTGTGAGTGCGGGGCAGCTCGGGGGCTTGGACCATACCTTCGGGGTGGTCGCCGGAAGTAAACCACGAAGCAGTTGTACAGCTCGTGCAGCCCCGAGTCCACGACCAGCCGAGCCACGAAGTAGAGGAGCGCAAGATAGACATGATGCTTGCTGAACCAGGTGCAGAGAAAGAGCATGAGCGCCAGGGAAAGTAACCGCGTCCCGATCCAAACACGAGAACGGAGCACAAAGCTCGAGGTCATGCCGAGCAGTCCGCAACACAACCGCTGGCCCTCTGTGAACTCAGAGCCATCACACTAGCAGGAGCTGCAGTCTGGGATGGAGCCCAGCTCTTCTTTCCTGCGCTTTGAGGACTGGCTCGACAGTACCAGCTTGGAGGCTGCGCTGCAGTTCCGCGACAAGCTGCGCGACTTGGGTGTTTCTGCAGAGTCGTTTCGCGACCCCAGTTCGGCCGAGCGAGTGGCAGACATGTTAGTGGCTGAGGGCTTCCCACGCTTTCCAGCAAGGGAGATCGTTTCCAATGCTTTTCGCTTCTTTCAGAAGCAAAACGAGCTGGCTGCAAGGCCGCTGGGCGTCTTCTGGGACGCAGAGAACGTGGCCGTGCCAGCTCGAAGGAGTGGCCTCGAGTGCAAGCTTGCCTTGCAATCAGCGCTTGCCTCGTTTGGAGTGCTCGATCGCATCAACGTCTACCTCAATGTTGCAGGAGGCACACTCAAGGCAGAGAAGCGCTCTGAAATGCAGCAATCAGGATGTTGGATCATTGACACCCCCCACTGGGACAATCGCAAGGAAGTGGCTGACAAGATGATCATCGTGGATGTGCTTTTGTATGCCATGCAGCACCGTGAAGGCGCCAGCATCTGCATCATCACTGGGGACAGATTTTGCGTATTTGCTTTCCAAGTTTGCGTGCCATGCCCGCATTTCGCACCATTCTGGTTGCTCCCCACTTGCAAGTCAGCAGTGTGTTGGCGAAGTCTGCGCATCATGTGCTTTCCTGGAAGGCTGATGTCCTGAAGGAGCCCACTTCGGAGACTGTTGCACGAACTCCGATCCTCACCCAACCTGTTGTTTCCCAACCCTCACCTGTGCAACCTACTGCAGCTGCCCCACAAGCAGTTGCCATTCCAACAGCTGCTGTCCCTCAAACAGTTGCGGTCCCGCAAACCGCTGCTGCTGTCCCGCAAGGCGCTGCTGTCGCACAAACAGCTGCCCCCAGCACTGATGACAGCGAGGCAGAGGACTCTCTCAGTGATGCATCATCCGACCACTTGATGCAAGTGATGCGCAACTTGGCCAATGCCGGAGAGATTGCACCCAAGCGCAGCAAGGTGGTTCAAGAGCTCATGAGCCTTAACCCAGTTCGCTTTCGAACGCCAGCTGCCCGTCGACAAGTTATCGAGGACGCAGTGAGAGGAGGCTGGCTTGAGACAGGCGGTGAGCTTGGCAATGCCTTCTGCAAGCTGGTGGTGAAGTAAACAAGTGTCTATTTTCAAGTCCTTCATTGGCTCTATGTGGCTCCTTCTTGCTCCTGCAAGCTTGATCGTAAAAAAAGAGTGGAGGGTCCGACAAATACTGCAATTCCGAACACTTGGTCCAGACGCCTACGCGCAGCGTTTCCGCGGTTCAGCAGCGATATTCGAGCTGCGGCCTGGGCGTCGTGCGGAAACGCCCTGGGGGGCGTTGAGGTGGGCGTGTTTGGAATTGCAGGATTCTTCGGGCCCCCAACGCTTTTCGGACCCGTTTTGTTTTGTTTCCCCGCGCGCTCACGGTTTTCCCGCTGTAGCAAGGCGATGGTGACGGCGCGCGCTGGGCTGTGTGCAGGCGGATCATGGCCTCGCCAACACGCCCGTTGCCGCCGCCGCGGGATGTTCTCGCCTGATGGGTTGTTGCGCGGGCGGGAGGACGTTGGGCTACGTGTGCCTCGACGATCACCCCCGCGGTACCTGTGATGCCTGCCTCAAGGGGTGCGGTATGCTCGCTGCAGCTCAGACACTCACCCCAATCACACCAGTAGGCCTGGCGAAGTTATGCTTTCACTGTCAAATGCGCCGAACAAAACTGGGCCAACCTTTTGATGTTGGGCGGTGGGTCGGCGCGACGCGTGGGATAGATCGGGATGCCCCCAAAGAGGGACCCTTGCCTCGACAAAGCCTTCATGCCTCGACTTTGGCGGTTCATCCTGGAACAAGGTGCTGCACGAGGCCCTGCGAGGCCTCCGCGGGCCGCACAAGTGGACAGCCGTGATGCCCCTGACGCTTCGTCCTCGCCGCCGACCGGGCGCGCGAAGCGGTCTCGTTTGCTTCGTGTTTTGTTGTTTCGCGCTCACGCGGTTTTCTCGAACCAGGGCTCGTCCGCCGACAGCGGCAAGCAAGGGCCATGACGAGGCGGTGAATGCTCCGTCCCGTCCGTCCGCCGCGCCAGCGGAAGGCCAGGTGCGGCCCTGGCGACGATCGTTTCTCTCCGAAGCTCGACGCGGCCGACGACTCGTGGGACTTGGAGCTCTGGGCCCACGAGGATGATGGCGGCTCCACAACTGGTGCCTGGTCGCTCCAGCGGGTGCCGCTCGGCGCGCAGTCTTGGCTGCGGCGCCGCATGGAGGCCACAATCGGTTCGATTTGGTGGATGACCGTTGGAGGCCCAGTATGCGCCCATTGAAGGAGTGGTTGGTCAGAGACAGCGAGAGGACGCAGAGGAATGAACTCCTGTTTTTATCAGTCGCGTGACAGACTGACAGTTGTCTGGCCCAAACAAGCGACTGCAGAGGAGGTGTGCCGACGAGCTGGTGTTGCTCTTGTGGCGCCTCTTGACGGTCGGCGAACGGCGCTGTGCGCTCGCGTTGGCAGTATTCGTGCCAACGATAAGAGGCCCCCACGCCTGCAGCAGTCACTCGTGCAGCCGTCCATTGAGCGCCCACGTGTCCTGGGGCCACCTTCAACACGGCGCGGTGTCCGCCGACCTCGGCGGGCGAGGTTTTTCAAGGTTGGCTCCCCAGGAACTCACCGCCGTTCTGGGTCAAAACGGGCCTCTCCACTTCCGACACTGGGTACACTTTGCCGAAGCAAGGGGTGCTACACGATGGCTCTGGCGCCGCCGGGCGCCGACGTCTCCCAACTCGGCAGGAATTCTTGTTTGTTTTTGTGTTGCGCGCCGGCTGCAGGTCAGTGTTAGAGGTACTTGTTGGAACTTTCGATAGCGTCTTGCAGGGGACGTGTGGGGGTACGTGGAGAGTCAAAATGAACATCGTAGTCAGCACGCCCAGCGAGATCGAGGGTCGTTTCCTGGAGGGCCAACCTTTTCCCCATCAGTCATTTTACAGTGTTTCTGGGTCGCGTCATGATCGCAAGTTATGCTGACTTTATGGTAGGCGCTGGCCTTGGCCGCAAGCACTTTATGCTCTGCTTGTAGTTGTTGAAGCGAAGAAGAGCGCGGCGCTCCATTGTGGCCGCCTTCTCC
>CAZYYU010000189.1:0-6519 GCA_964651735.1 uncultured Gammaproteobacteria bacterium
AGCCCTGCACCACAGAAAGCAAAGCCAAGACCTTCAAGGAAGTGAGCACGGCCTCAGCGGCGTTGACTTGCTCAGTGAGCTGGATCAGTGTCTGCTTCTCCTTTGCCATCATGTCCTGCAAAGCGCGTGAACAAAGACCCGCGACAAACAAACTGAGCACCCGTTTGATGCCTGCCACACGCAACAGCAGCTGCTCTGCCTCGGCTGTCACAGCGTCTGATGGCGCGCTGAGCAGGCCCGGAGTTTTCGCCTCAATCAACTGCGATTGGTTTGGTCAGGTAGATCGTGCAAACGAACAAAACAACCTCAGCCTCCGTGTCCACGAGGTAGAACAGGATGGAGTCAAGCAAGTAGTCCTGATGTGATGGCGTGGTTGTGTTCACAGCAACAACAACAACATCGCCGCGCAGTTACCTTGCTTATTCTCCACTCGATCCACAGCACCGTCCACTTGGCGTGCTCCAGCAACGCCTGATGGATGCGAATGAATGGTAAACCGAGAAAAACATCAACACAGCGCCAAGCCCGACCTCGTGCACTTTGCCCTCAGCCTGAACAACGCCGGCCTGCACAAGATCCCCCGTTGAGCGCACACAACACAACCTCACACAACCGCGTGCCTTGGCCGACACCACGCGGTCAAACAGCTCCTCCGCCTCCTCCACGGAAGCCGTCTGCACGAGGCCCAGCGCAACCTGCGACAAAAAAACCACCGTGTGCGCGGCAACGAGAGAGCGGGAAGACCACGAACATTGCTCAGCGCTGCGGTAAAGGCCATGCGCTTCTCGCGGTCCGTGGGCGAGCCAATGTTGAGCAGTTGAGACAGGCTCAGCACGCTCAGTTGCGCGTGGATGGCGTGCTCGTACTCCGATCTGCGCAGCAGCGTCAAAGGGGAACGAGATGCGCGCCATTCGCGGCGCAAACGCAAGGCACCCCACAGGCAAGCACCTGGTGGGCGTGGCGGGACCGCCGCCGACCTGACAACAAAAACCGTGACAGCCCCGCCCGCCACCTCTGAGACGGTCCCTCGGGCCTGCAAACCTTGAGCAGCGCCTTGGCCTTGCTGAGGAAGCTGCTCCAGCCCGTCTGCTCCTCCTTGGCCTGCCAGCCAGCGCCGGTGAGCAAAAACCACAAGGCCACACGCGCACGCCACCGCGCCGCGCCCAGTGTCCGACCTTGGCAGCCTGCCGCGCATCGGCTGTCTTTTGCGCGGCGGCGTAGGCCTCGAGCAGCACAGGGTGGTCGGGCGACGTGGTGGAGGCAGCGGACAGCGCCAGCATGACTGGCTTGCAGGAGCGGTTGTGCTGCCTGTGTGGCCGGCAGGGTCCGGGGGGCGCCACGTTCAAGACCCTCTTGCAACAAGCCCAGTCAGAGGGGCTGACCGACTCATCATCATTCAAGGCGATGAAGCGTGCACTGGACGCTGGACCTGGAGACGCTTCGTGTGCCAAGGCAACGAAGCTTTCCGCAAGCCTGGTGCAGGCTGTGCGGTCGCTGTGTGGACCGTCGCAGCCATCCGCGTGCTTGCTGTGCTGGCGCAACCTCAAGGTCGGGCCGCTGGTTTGGGTTTTCCCGCTCAAAGCGCCGCCGCCAGGCCCTGCACGAGCGCGACATGGACCTGCACACCGCGGTGGTTCTAGTGGCCCAACTGTGTCCGCAGCGCGAGCTGACGGCGCTGCTCGCGGACGAGACGGAGCTGAGCGCGGACCTGCTGGCAACGCTGCACATGCAGCGCGCCTTTGACGTGGGCACGTTCGTGCGCTGCGCGTCGAAGGAAGCGCACAAGATGATCGCGCGCGACATGCTGCGTTCCCAGCGCATGCACGACGACTTGTGGGCCGTGTGGATGGACGTGCTGTTGGCCGAGCAGCCGGGGCCGCCGCCCACGCTGACGGAGGGCCTGCTGCGGGCCTTGCTGAAGCAGCGACGCGTGGCTCTGGCGGTGCGGCTGCTGGGCCACGAGCAAGTCAGGAAGATGAACCTGTGCGCCAAGCTGCTGCACCACCTGGCCAGCGAGGAGGAGGGCGCCGTCGCCAAAGACGGAGGTGGCGATGCAGCGGCGATGGCGGAGCTGAACCAGCTGCTGGTGCAAATGTTCCAGCTGCACGGAGCGAGCCTGAAGGACGCTTTGGGCGCGCTGCTGCGTGTATCTCGCTCCGCGCTGCGGCACCGCGACGTGGCCGCGTTGGTGGCGGCGGCGCTGCCGGAAACGGAGGCGCGCAACGAGCTCTTCGCGCACTGGCTGCGGCTGGGGCTGCACGAGCAGAGCGCCTCGGTGCTGGCCAACGCGTTGTGCGTGGTGCACCACTGCACCAAGGGCCACGGCGGAGCGTGGCTGGGCAAGGCGCTCGCGCTCGCCGCGGAGGGAGTCGCCATCAAGGTTTGGGGGGCTTTTTAATGGGCGGCGAAGAGCTGACGATGCAACGTGCGCAAGGGTGCACAGGCAGAGGTGCGCACTTTGTTGCGCGCTTTGAACTTACTGACCGTGGTTGCCTGCGACACACACAAAGGCATTGTGTGCAGCGCTGGACTGGGCGGGCGAGAAGGAGGGCCTGGCGATGACGCAGCAGTGCTTCATGGGCGTCGGAAACGCGGTGCGAGACAGCGTGCTCAGCGGCGCTGCTGTGGACGCCTACTTGCTGGCCGCGCGTGCCAAGCTCAACAGCGGTGCGCTTTGCTTGTCGGTTGTTGTTTGCTGCCTGATGCGCGCTCGGTCAGGGGGCCACGTGATCGCCGACGTGACTGCACAAGGTTTGATTGAGGCTCCTCTGTTGTGCAAGCGATGCGGCGGATCCCATTGCTTCGGTGCCTGACGCGCGCGCGTGCCCACAGTGGACGAGGCTGTGGCGCAGTTCGAGCGCGACGGCTTTGTGCTGCCAGCCTCGCTGGTGATGCGCGCGGCGCGCCAGCCCACGGCATGGAAGGCCGAGTTCCTGCCCGCGTTGCTGCAGCCGCGGCCCAGACCACGCGACTACTTCGCGCAACCTGCGGAGCGGCTGGTACGCGCGGGACCAAGGGTGTGGCGGCGAAGCGTGCAAACTTTGCTCTATTTTCGTGCAGGACGCGCGCGACCGTCTCATCAGGGCCATTCTGGTGCAGCGCCAGTTGCACATGACCCAGGCAAAGGCAGCGGCTGGAGGTGGTTTCACCACTGACACGGTTGTTGTGGTCGTGAGCAGGCACAACACGAGGAGTACATGCGCTGCTGCGTGGAGTTCGGCTCTGATGCACAGCGCGGTCCCCCAGACGCCGTGGACGTGTTCGTGGGCCAGGCCAAGAGGATCTGGCGCAACGCCAAGGTTTGAGGGCTGTGTGGCATGTGCTCAGTCTTGCTCTCGGCTTCGCTGACCAAGGCCGCAGGCGCTGGGCGTGCACGTGCAGCGGTTGCAAACGATGGGCGCAGCCGAGGCCGGGCGCGCAGCGGCGCTGCTGGCCGCGTTGGTGCTGGACGCGTGCAACGGCGCTGCAGCGGAGCCGGTGGACGGGCTGCTGGCCGTGGTCAAGTCGTGCGCGCCGCTCGCCGAAGCGGTGCTGGATGGCGTGCAGGTGCGGGGTTGCTTCGTTCGGTTCGCACTTTTTGCACGCTGCAGCTCAGTCCAGTTGCGCCACGAAAAATAGGCACTGCTGCGCGAGTCGAGCATCGAGCTCACTCCACACAACTTGAAGCACATGGCTTCGCTGAGCGCCGCGTTGCCGCCATCGCTGCAAGTACCGTGCATTTGCTGCCCTTTTTGTTGCGCCGCTTATCGTTGTGACAGCCACGAACGGTGACGGTGTGGTTCGGGCTCAGTTTGGGCACGCCCCGCGACTGGGTGTTTGCGTGTCGAGCCTGGCTGTTCTTCGTGCGAGCGGCGGGCTCCGTGCCCAGCGCTGACGCTGCCAGACGTCTACTGCTGCTGTCACAGGTCCTTTCTTGCTTGCGGCGTGACCACGAAGGACGTTTCTTGACAAGGTGTGTGCATGGACAGCGTGTTGCTGCCGCGCTCGATCAGTGCCGACACTGTGTGGACGCGCCGTTTCAGCCGTGGCTGGCCGAAACCAAGGCACGCTCGTTTCCCCCATTTACGGCCGTGCAAACCGCTGACGGCTTTCGAGCGCAGCGCTACCTCGACCAGCATTGGAGCTCGGAGCTGGGCGCCGCGTCGCTGCGCAGCGTGGCCGCACCCACGCTCAGCGAATGGCTGCACTTTGAGCTGACGGATCCGGTGGCGGAAGGCAAGCGGTTGGCCGCGCGGTTGCCTCACCAACGGTGGTGTTGCTTTGGGGTTTGCCCTGCAGGCTACGTGGATCTGCTTGGCTACTATCAGTCGTGTCTGGGGGCCGCCGCGGCCATGGAACGCGACCTCACGCAACTCGTTTCGGGCCTGGCAAGCTGCGATGCAGCCGCCAGCAGCGGCATCACGTACACGCTGCGGTGCGAGTTGGTTTGCCGCGCCTGCGTTGTTCCAACCAGACCTGCAGGCTGGCGTTGCAGCACGCGGTGTTTCAGAGGTTGGTGCCCTCAAGTCTTGTGTCATCTGCGGTGGTGCGTCTCTCGCTGGATCAGATGATGCGCGCGCTCAGTTGTATCTTTCGATTGCACCTCGACATGCAGTGAACTGATGCGCAGCAGAGCACGCAGCGGGCCGGACCTGACCGTGACGGGCGTGCTGTCACTGGCTGCACACTGTGCAGCGGCGCGGCCCACGCTCCCGCTGGTGGTGCTGCTGCCGCTCACGTTACCGGCCACCACTTCAGGCAACATTTTTTGTTGGCTCTTTTGCTGTTCACAGCCCGCTCTTCTCACACCCGCCTGGTTTCTTCAGAGCTCTCATCGCTGGCCCAGTTCGTGGCCCAACACTGCCGCAATCGCGCTGACTGGCATTTGTCGCCCATGCTCTTCAGGTTCGCTCTTGAACAGGCTTCCACTCCGCCATTCAATTCATCGTCGCAGGACGCTGCTGGAGTTGCATCGCACTCACGCAGCAGAAGTTGCGGAGTCGTTTTGCGACGCGGTGCCGTTCACGTTCTTGGGCGCGTTTCGGCAGCGCGCCACGGCCCGCTCCCTGTTGCAGGCTGTGCTGCCTCCGTCGCGGATGGAAGCCGTCGCGGCGCTGTCAGCGGCGGTGGAGACGTGGGTGGACAGTGGCCAGGTCGCTCCTCCATCCGCTGATGCATGTGCCGTTGCTGAAGCGCGCTCCAATCAGGTGCAGCCGCTGTTGGCGCTTTGCAAGGGAGGCGCGGTTGGCGACTACTGGCTCGGTCAGGTGAGCGAACGCTGTTTGTGGTTGGGGCCTGATGGGGGTGTGCATGTGGCAGGCGCTGTTCGACGAGCTGGCGCACCGCGTGGTGTGCAGCGCGCTGTCGCCGAGCCACGCGTTGGAATGTGGGCGGCTCCTTGGTTTGCTGCGATGACGCCTCTCACCCCCCAGCAATCCTCAGGCCTGATGGTGTTGTGTGCCTCGCCGTCCTCTACCGTGCATCTGGTGCTGGCTGCCATGGCCGACTCCTTCGCGCGACTGCTGGAGAACGTGGATGGCTGCAGCGCTCTGTTCGCGGTGCAGGCAGACGCTCTCATGGTCTCGTTCTGTGGCCAGGTTGCCGATGTTGCTGCTGAGCGCGTGTTTGGTTGACTCAATAGACTCGCGCAGGCCCTAGCGTGCATGCTGACCAACGCGCCGACTGTTTGCTCGGCCGTGTTTCGCTGCAGGTTAGCTTGTTCAACACTGTTCGTCGCTGCTGAGCATGGCTGCCTTTTCAGCCGGCAAGACGACGCGCTGAGCCGTGTAAGGGCTGTGGCTCCCTGCAGTGGAAGAGGGGCTCACTGTTGCCGCGACAGACTCTGAGGCTGGGCAGCGATGCATGCGCTCCGGAGAATGCAAACAAGCCGGGATTCATCGCTTTCTTCTCTGCAGGTGTGTGCGCGGTGCTGTTTGTGGGGCTGCTGACGTGCTCTCAACAGTGGCCGCTGGTCTCTCCGTCGCAGACCAGTTTTCTTCAGCAGCTGTGAGTATTTTTCGAAACAGCGCTTCTCCCCCTAACAATCAACAGGAATACGTGTCCTGGATCGAGCTGGCCGCGACGCTGCGCCACACAATGCTGACGGCACCTCCGGCCGGGCAGCTCAGTGCTCTGCTCCCTGCTCTGCACAGGTAGCCAGATCGCTCAAAAGCCCCTTCTCTGCTGCCTGTGACCCCTGCACAGGTGAGAGGCATGAGACCAAAGCCAGGCTCACTTAGCTGCGAGCACAGCCTGAGCTATTCGTACATCGCCGACCTGGTGGCGCGTTCAGGGCTGGGAGGCCAAGGTAACGCCAGTGGCCAGCTGCGGCTGTGCTCTCACGCTGCAAGACTAGCGCTCAGGGAGAGGCTGTCACCGGCGATCCTTGATGAGTGCGCGCCTTTGTGAATGCTGTTGCTGGCCTGATTTATCTGTGCAGGCGGCTCCAAACAATGCTCCAGTAAACGGTTGATTTTCTTGTGTTGCCACCACCACACTACTGCGGCGGCGCCACGCACGCCACCTTGTGGGCGGGCCAGT
>CAZYYU010000190.1:0-6518 GCA_964651735.1 uncultured Gammaproteobacteria bacterium
TGTCGTACAACCGCGATCCGCTTATGATGGGACGGATCCGCGCGAAGGTGCAGGATGTGTTCGGTGAACATGAAAGCGGGTGGGCCCTTCCGGCGTTGCCCTATGCCGGGAAGAACGTGGGGCTCTTTCTCATTCCGCCGACGGATGCTTCGGTCTGGATCGAGTTCGAGCATGGCGATCCGGAGTATCCGGTGTGGACCGGATGTTTTTGGGCGCAGGGTGAGCTGCCGGCAACGCCAGCGGTAGCTGAGATGAAGGTGCTGAAAACCGATGTGGGAACCATCACGCTGAACGATGTGACCGGTGCAGGGGGCATCACGATCGAGACAACGGCGGGAATGAAAATCGTGATGAATGCAATGGGGCTTGAGATCACTAATGGCCAGAATGCCAGCATCAAACTTACTGGTCCGCAGGTGTCCCTGAATGGCGGCGCACTGGAGGTGATGTAATGCCAGGGTATCTCCTGCACATGGGGGCGACGGTGCTCTGTTTGCATGGGGGACAGGCCCAAGCGACGGCACCCAATCCGCGGGTGAAGGTCAGTGGGCAGATGGTGGTGACTCAGACTGCACCGCATACGATTGCTGGATGTCCATTTAATGTCAGCGGTTCACCGGTCCCCTGTGTCACAGCCCAGTGGGTGACGGCGGCATTACGTGTGAAGGCAGGGGGAATTCCGGTGTTGCTGCAAGATAGTCAGGCGGTCTGTGCACCGAATGGGACTGGTGTCAATATCGTCGTGACGCAGATGCGTGTCAGGGGGAATTAATGAATATCGACTATCCCTTTCATTTCGACCGGATGAGGCGTACGGCTACAACGGGTGAAGCGGATCATATCCGCGACATGATCGAAGAGTTTCTGTTCACCAATCCCGGTGAACGCGTCAACCGCCCTGATTTCGGCAGCGGCCTGTTGCAGATGGTCTTTGCACCGAACAATTCCGAGCTCGCTGCTGCGCTGCAGTTTACCGTTCAAGCCGGCTTACAACGCTGGCTCGGAGATCTCATCGCGGTTGAACGGTTGGACGTGACGAGCAACGACCAGGAAGGCCGACTCATTATTATGATTCATTACGTGGTGCGCCGGACGAATGAGCGTCGGACGGCCCATTTTATCCGAAAGGTGTAGCGCGTGGAGTCTGAAGTGATCTGTCGAGACGACCGCCGGCGGGAAGCGGTGCGCAAAAAGCCGGGCCTCAATGGTCTTGACTATATCGAGGTTGAGGAGATTGTGGTCGGCGACAAGAAGCAGCCGCTCCTCCGTGTCTACCTGCTAGGTAAGTTTCAGGGGGTGGTGAACAAAGAAAACGTGCGGATTGATGGCGGCGTGCGGGTGAAAGGGCTCGTTGCGACGCATGTGAAGCCGGTTCGAGGTTCGCGCAAGGATGAGGATGACGTTCTCGAGATCACGGTCAATCAGTGGGGTGATTTCTCAACCTATACGCTGCATGTCGTGAAAGGGGATGAGTACAACCGGCCTGGAACGGAGCCGCTTCCTGGATTTGATCCTCTGTACGCCAAGGTTGACTTTGTCTTTCGCGGTGCGGCACCGACCAGTCCGGTTTGTGCTTCGATCCAAGAGGCCAGGGCTCTGCGCGAAGAACCGGAGATCAACTACCTCGCCAAGGACTACGCGAGTTTTCGCCAACTGATTTTCGACCGCCTTGCAACCATCGCACCGGCGTGGCAGGAACGGCATGCTCCCGACTTGGGACTGATGCTGGTTGAAGTGTTGGCCTATATCGGCGATCAACTCAGTTACTACCAAGATGCCGTTGCGACCGAAGCCTATCTTCACACGGCCAGGCAACGGATCTCCGTCCGGCGCCATCTGCGCTTGGTCGATTATGCCTTGCATGACGGATGCAACGCCCGCGCCTGGGTCTGTATTGAAACGGAACAGGATTTCGATCTCCCGCCAAAGACACCGGAGGAACCTAAGGAGCTCCCGCCAACGTATTACTTTGTTTCGGATACCAATCAGACCATGACCGGCCGGAAATTCGTCATGTCTGGACGTGACATGGACGAGGTACCATCGAGTCAATACGAAGTGTTTGAACCGATCGAGGATCGGCTAATAAGCCTGTATGCCGCACACAACTGCATCAACTTTTACACTTGGGACCATCGAGTCTGTTCGTTGCCTGCCGGAGCGACGTCTGCCACGCTTCGAGATGATGACAAGGGTGGTGAACGTGCGCTGAAGCAATTGCGTGCTGGCGATGTCTTGATTTTGGAAGAAGTCAAAGGCCCTCAGACAGGCCACATGGCTGATGCAGATCCCCAGCATCGGCACGCAGTTCGGCTGACAAAGGTGACACCTGGTTGTGATGCGCTGTATGCGCAGCCGGTGGTCCATATTGAATGGGACCGTGAGGATGCCCTTCGTTTTCCCTTGGTGATCTCGGCGATCGGCGACGCACCATGCTGTGAACTGATCAACGACGTGACGGTTGCCAGAGGTAATGTCGTGCTTGTGGACCATGGGCGTACGGTCACTGAGCAGGAGGCGTGGATCGTTCCGGCACAGGATGAGCCGACCGCCTGTGAAGGGGAAGGGCAGCCCGCTGACACAGCGGTCCAGGCTGCGCCGTTTCACCCAGTCTTGACGCATGGGCCTGTCACGCAAGCTGTCCCGTTTCCTGACACCGGCACGATCGCCCGGCATCAAGCAAGAGTCATCGACCAGATCATCCGTGATCTCCGGCTTCGAGTCGTGGAGATTTGGCGAGCTGTGCAGCAACGTAAACAGGAGGCCGATGAACGAAATGTGGCGGGTCTGTCAGTAGGTGAAATGGCGACTCTGACGGCAATTTTCGACGAAGAACTCCTCGCCGATTTGAATATCCGTTCTGGTCCAGAGGCCACAACACATGCGACCAAGACGTTGAAGAAGCTTCTGCTTCGGGAAGGTCGGCTCCTGCTGCCTTCCTCATCTCGCCAGAGTGTGTCCTCAGGAAGATCAGTGTTCGCCCATAAAATGCAACGTCTGTTTGCACTGCGCGAGCGTGCCTACTCTGGATACTGTCTGACGGAACGTGATGCCCAAGAGGTGGGAGCTCTTTTTGATCCACAGTACAGTGAATGGCTGAAGCCGAACAATCCTCTTCTCTATGGATCGGCACAGCATGCAATACCACAGGATGTCAGCGGATCAACACGGGGGGCAATACGAAAGGATATCAGCGCGGCGCTGCCGTCTCTCACGATTAAAGAGGAGCATGAGGGAAAGGACCAAGATGGAAAGGAGTGGAGGCCCCGGCACGACCTCCTGAACAGCCGTCGAGAAGATCGGCATGTCGTGGTGGAAGTCGATGATCGAGAGGTCGCACATCTACGTTTCGGTAACGGTGATCTCGGACGCCGCGTCGAGCCTGGTGTGGCGATGAAGGCGACGTACCGCATTGGAAACGGCACGAGAGGCAACGTAGTGGCGGAAGCCATTTCACATCTCGTGTATCGTTCCGCCACGGTTTCTGGATCGAGTGTGCTCCGTGTACGAAATCCTTTTCGGGCGCAGGGAGGCTCCGACCCTGAATCGATCGCCACGGCCAAACTCAAGGCCCCGGCAAGCCTCCGCTCTCATCTTGAGCGAGCGGTGGCAGCGGAGGACTATGCTCGTCTTGCGGAACGGAACCCGAAGGTGCAGCGCGCGGCTGCTGAACTCCGCTGGGCACAAGGGTGGTATGAAGTGCGCGTGTTCATCGACCCGTTGCACGGACTCGTGCTTGAGGATGGGCTGCGCGATGAACTGGCCAGAAGTCTGCACGCCTATCGACGCATCGGGCATGAGGTCATTGTCCTTCCTGCCCGCTATGTGCCGCTGGAGATTGCACTGACTGTCACGCTCCATCCGCATCAACTTCGGGACCATGTGCGTGAAGAACTCCGTGCTGTGCTCGGGAACGGGGTGCTTCCTCATGGACGAAAAGGATTCTTCCATCCCGATCTGCTCACGTTCGGAGAGAGCATCTATCTCAGCCGTCTTGTCGCCGTAGCACAAGCTGTTCCCGGTGTTCGGAATATCGAAGTCACTCAATTTCAGCGTGTGGGTCTGTCGTCGGACAAGGGAATTCGCGAAGGGGTGCTCCCGGTTGGTCCATTCGAGATTGCGCGACTCGATAATGATCCTAACTCTCCGGAGTTCGGAACGCTGGCGATGACCTTGGAGGGGGGACGATGACGAGGTCTCACGATTCTTGGGAGGCTGCCGAGAGCAGGACTCCTCTCTCTGTGAGTAACCGCTCGGGATTGGACCGCCTCCTCTATCGAGTCGGGACACACTCGGCGTTTCTCAGAAGTATGAAGGCCGAGCTTTCGCGTCGGGGATTTCCTATTCTCGGACGACTGACCTCGGATACCGGCGATGATCCGGCTGTGGCGCTGCTCGACGCGTGGGCCACTGTTGCCGATGTGTTGACCTTCTATCAGGAACGGATTGCCAACGAAGGGTATCTTCGAACCGCGACCGAACATCGTTCTCTCGTCGAGTTGGCTCGATTGGTCGGGTACGTGCCACGTCCCGGTGTGGCAGCGAGTGTTTATCTGGCCTATACGGTGGAGAGCGCCGCGCCCTCCTTGCCCGATCAAGGGCGAACTACTTCAGCAATGAAGGAGCCTTCCGTCACCATTCCTGCCGGCGCGCGTGTCCAAACCATTCCCGGTCCTGGTGAGTTGCCTCAAACGTTCGAAACATCGGAGGAACTTGACGCACGAGCCAGTTGGAACAAGTTGCAGCCCCGTCTGACTCGTCCGCAGAGGATCACTCCGGACAATGTCGATATGCTGAAGACGGTGTATTTCGAGGGTACTGCACCGGGTCTTAAGCCCAATGACGTGGTGTTGTTTGACTTTCAGGACTCAGCAAGACCGTTCTATCGCCGAATTGCCGTCGTCCATGACCCAGATCTCGCGAATAAGCGAACGATGGTGACCTTGCAGCCGAAACCCCTGCAGGAAGAAGTGGAACAAGCCTTAGAGTCTTCCATTCAGAACCTTACTTCGGAAGAAGCTCAGCAGCCGACCAAGGCAGAGAAGATCAAACGCGAGATCCTTGATTCGCTGAAACAAACGATCACGGCACGTATGCCTCCTCAAGAACGTCTTGCGGATCTCTCAAAGAAGGTCACGACGCTTGAACATCGTGCGAAACAAATTCGCACAGGGGAAACCAGAGAATGGATGCTGGACCTCAGTACGACGCTGAGCAAGACACTCAAGAAAGACCGTGGGGATGGGACAAAGGATGAAGAGTCCGCCCAGCCCTTTGTGCTCGACAGGCAGCCTGCCGACGGTCCGGTTTCCGAACTCGTCTATGCTGCGCTCACAGCAAACCCTCTGTCGAAAGACGGGGGAGTGTCCGAACGCCTCCCTCATACACGTTTAGAAGAGACCCATCCGGTGACAGTGTACGCGTTTCGGGTGAAGGCGTCACTGTTTGGTCATAACGCGCCAAAGGAACCGACAGCGCTAAACGACAAAACTAAAGTGATGACGTTTTGCGAATGGCAGGTTGATACAGCGGACAAGACACCGAACACGGTTTACCTCGATGCGAGTTACGACAAGATTACGTCGAACAGTTGGGTCATCCTTGAATATAGTCCACAAGGGATCGTTGTGCCGATGAGGGTCAGCACGGTCGATACGGGTATGTCACGCGCGTTGTACGGAATCACGGGTAAGACCAGCAAGTTGGTCCTGTCTCCTGCAGGTGGTGAAGAACAGCCTTGGTTCCAGGACAAAGAGGGGTTCGGCATTATTCGTCAAACGGTTGTCTATGCGCAAAGTGAAGAACTGTCTCTAGCAGGCGAACCGTTTGTTGATTCGATTGGGGGAGAAGCTTCTACACACATTGAGCTCGACGGCTATGTGGAGGGACTGAAGCCCGGTCGCTGGTTGATCGTCACGGGGGAAGAAGTCGATGTCACACAACCCCTTGAGCGGATCACACTTCCGTCAGAACAAGAGAAAGAGGCGAAGGGCGAGATCACGATACAAGGGGCGAGACGAAGTGAACTGGTACAGGTGAGTGCTGTGGAGGATGGATGGGCGATGTTGCCTAAGACCGATAAGACAACAACATCTCCTGCATCACAACAACCTGCTTCTCCCGCCGCGTCCGACAAGGCGGATGAGAAGAAAAGGACTCTCGTTCCCGCGCCGGGGAATGCAACTCATACGACGGTTGTGCTCAAGAGTAGCTTGAAGTTCCAGTATAAACGGGAGACAGTAGAAATCTACGGCAACGTCGTGCGTGCCACTCACGGTGAGAGTCGCAGGGAAGTCCTCGGAAGTGGTGACGCCGGCAAAGCGCTGCAACATTTCCCATTAGCTCAGAACCCCCTGACTTATACGGCGGCCTCTACGCCTGCTGGTATCGCCAGCTCCTTGAGCGTCTACGTCAATGGCGTTCGCTGGAAGGAGGCCATGCGTCTGACGGATCTCGGGTCTAGCGATCGTGCTTTTGTGGTGCAAACGGACGAGGAACAGAAGACGACTATTATTTTC
>CAZYYU010000191.1:0-6487 GCA_964651735.1 uncultured Gammaproteobacteria bacterium
CGCTGGTTGCCGCTGCTCGGGGGAGCTGACTGCTTGCTTCCCGCGTTGTACAGAATACAGAAACGGCTTCACTCATTCTCGTCGGCGGGCCCTTCGCGCACGTAGCCGCCGTCTTGCTCGTCCCGCACACGTGTCACCACCATGGCCGGGTCAGGGCTGGCTGCTGCGCGCAGCGTGCTCCGCGCCGTGTCCTCGTCCAGCGCTGCAGCCCTCTCTGTCAAGCACACGTTGCCACAGTCAGCCCCTCACCTCGAAAGAACGCCAGTCGGGCTACAGCGGGCGAAGACGTGGCCACTGACGCGTCAGCCAGCACAGGGTGCGTCGGTGCCTCGTGCTGTTGTGGCTGTTGCTGTTGTGGTTGCTGCTGCTGCTGACCTCGCAGCGTGTCTTCCTGAAGCGCGCGGAAAAAGGCCAGCTTGGCCACAGCTGGCGATGCTACTGCGCCATTGTCTGGGTCGTGGCGAAGCACGGGCCCGGACTCGGGTGCTTGGTGATGCTGCTGACGGTGCGCGCCAGTGTCAGGACCCATTGCTTTGGGGCTGGCCTCGCGGCGGCTTCCCTGCTGCTTGGGGGGCTCCGGCGCAGCAGCCTCCTGTGCAGGCGTGACCTGCCGCGACCGCGTGAGCGGGGCGGGCGGTCGCAAGATGAGAGGCGCGCCGCACCACAAGAGCAGGTGCAACCCGTGCTTGCAGTGGCGTGGACGCGGGCTGTTGCTGCACCTGCTGCTGCTGTTGTTGCTGCTGTTGCTGTTTGCGCGCAGCAAATGGCGAGCTCTCGGCGCCGCTCGACTGGCCCGTGGCCAGGTCGACGCCCAGCAGGTCCAGGTTGCGGTGGCCGTCAGGCTCTGGCTTGGGCCGCGGCCTGACGGGCAGAGGCGGTGGCGGTGCAGCCTCGGCCTTGGGCCGCTTCAGCGCGGTTGCGCGCTTGGCCACGTCGGTGCGGTTGCTGGGGAAGTCTCCCACCGCGCCGCCCGAGCGGCACCGCCCTTTGCCCCAGCCTGCAGCGTCGAACTCGTACACCGCAATCCACTCTCCCACCTTGAAGGACAGCTCGCCCTGCTCCTGGCCCGCAAAGTCGAACAGCGCGCATGCGTAAAGCTGCGCTCCTGCGGGCAGGTCCGAGGGCGCCTCCAGGTGCGAGATCTGCTCAATCTTGGAGCGCAGCGTGCCTGGCGTGCCCGGTGCCACGGGTTCCCGCTTGGCCGCTGCCAGCGCCCGCGAGGGTGAAGGCGAAGAGCCCTCGTGGAAGCTGTGGCGCGACTGTGCAGAGCGCTTGACGCCCAGGTGGTCCGCTGCAGGCGTGGATGGGCTCTGGAGCGTGGCCGGGGCCCCTTGGCAGCGGCTGGCCACGTGCGCCTCCAGCTCCGCTGCCCGCAGCTGGTCAGAAACCGCCCCCAGCAGCAGCACGCCGTACCAGGGTCAGCAAAGGCGTGGCCGCAAACGGGACACTCGTGTTGAGGGCCCTCCTCCAGCCCTGTGGTGGTGTTCACGTCCCGGATAGAGTCCTGGCGCTCGTCAGCCCGGGGGCACAAGAGCCGGGGCCGCTGCATGCCTTGATGCGGTCCACGCCACGCCGCAGCGTGGCCCCCAACCCAGCCAACGCCCCGCCTCCCTCGCGTTGCGGCTGCTGCGGCGGCGGTGCAGCGCCATCCGGGCCTTGGCTCTGCCGTCTCAGCCACGAACCCGAGGAGGCCCTGCGCGTGCCGCTGCCCCCCTGGCCTTCCATCATGCGATCATGCGAGCCCCTCAAACGACCGCCAGTTTCACTCGGTCTTGTTGGCGGCTGGCACAGCGGCGGCGGCAGCGGCGGCGGCGTCCACTCGCTTCTTCAGCACAATCTTGGGCTTGGCGTGCGGCACTGGCGGGATGGGGCCAGAGCCGCTGTCCTTGGCGGCTACCTGCGCCAGGGGCTGGCTGCTGGAGTGCGCAGCGCCGGCTGAGGCGCGCAGTGAGGGCACCACTTGTGGCAGCGCAGGGGCTGAGTGGCGCTGTGCATCCGAGAACTGGGTGGCGCTGCATTGCGCGCCGTGCTCGGTCAGGCGAACAAGGGTTGAGCCAGCCAACCCACCTCAGCAGCGGCGACTCGGGGTCGCTGGACTCAGTGGCGGAGCTGTTGCGATCCGGGCTCGGCGGTGTGATGCCTGCAGTGCGGGTCAGCGGCACCCGCGCGGCCACGCTGCACTTGCCCAGCCGCCGGGCCACGGTCAGCGCGTCGGTCAGGCTCACGGGGAACATGCCGCTGCAGCCCCAGCGTGAGCGCCCCAAAGGCCATGCCAACACGGCCACGCACCGCTCCATCCTGACCGCGCCCTCGCCCAGCACTGCGCAGCGTCAACACCAAACCCGGGGCGCCAGCAGCTGGCTCGCACCTCCATCCAGCGCGTACACGTGGATGGCGTCCCCCTCCTTGAAGGACAGCTCCAACGCATCGCCGGCAGCGTAGTCGAACAGCGCCTTACACACGAACTTGGCGCCCGGTGCGGCTGCAGCGGAGAGCGCACGGTCAACGGCCAACAGCAAGCGAGGAGCAACGCACGCGAGGGGTCGGGCGCGCGGGGCGGCAGCGGGGGGCGGCGCGGTGGCGCAGTGCTGGTGCGCGTCAACGCTGCATCGGGTGGAAGCTGAGCACAGCCACACCGATCCAACCAAGCACATCCCATACCCGGGCTGTTGGTCAGAGCCTCCAACGGTGCGGTGCTGGTGCGCGTCAACGCTGCATCGCGTGCAAGTTGATCATCAGCAGCAACAACCAAGCACGCCCCATACCCGGGCTGTTGGCGGCCACGGGCTCCAGCTCGGCGCTGTGGCGGCGGTGCGTCGGCGGGCTGTGGCCGGGGCTGGGACCGGGGCTGGGCGCGTCGTCGGCCTCTGCACGCTCTGAGGCGCGCTCAGACCCGCGCTGCTGCAACGCTGCACCGCTGCTGCCGCCCTCCTTCTTCATCACTTTGGCCATCGACTTGCGCAGCGACTCCGACAGCTTGCCTGACAGCCGGAGGGGGGCACGTCAGCTGCGCGACTCGCCGGCACCAATAGCAACAAGCCCACCGCTCCGCGACGCCGCCTTCTTGTGCTGCATGAGGTCGTCGATCATCTGGCGCTGGCGCGCATCGCGCATGAGCGCGTCCGTGGCCGGCGAGTCGGGGCTGGGCGGCAGTGCCAGCCCGGACAAGTCCATGGAGGTGGGGCGCGCGCTCTTCTCCATCTTGCGCGGCCGGCCGGGCGTGCCGTGCTGCTTCAGCGTGGACCCGCTCTTCACCTCCTCGTGATACTTCACGGCCGACAGCGTGTTGCGCCACTGGCAGCACAGAGGTGAGGCTGGGCTGCACGCGCCTGGCGGGCCGCAACCTTGAGCATCTCCTCCTCGCTGTCCAGCTTCAGGCAGTACTCCACGTCGCTGGAATGCACGCGCAGCGCGTACTCCCTGCCGCAACGCTGAGCAAACACACACAAACAAAACAAACCGCTTGCTCCGGCGCCTGCACTCTCACCAGCCCGGCACGGCCACCAGCGGCTCCACCTTGGCGTGGTCGAAGATGCACGGCGTCATCTCCGCAGACCCCGCGTGGTCCTGCACGAACAGCCCCGACTCGGTGCACACAAAGTACCGGCGCTCCCACATGTAGCCGCTCAACACCACCTTGCCGCGCAGCTGCAAGTGGATGTCCTGCTCAGAGGGGTGGAAGCGCGACAGCCGTTCCTTCATGACGTTGCTGGCACTGCTGGACAGCCGGCCCGCCTGGCAACCAGGCGCGTCACTTGGCCGCGCCAAACGCCAGCACGACGAGGCACGCACCACGCGGATGCCGCCGCCTCCACCAGTGCTGCCGCCACCAACACTGCCGCCGCCGCCGCCGCCGCCGCTGGGGCTCATCAGCGCGCCCAGCTCCAGCTGCCAGTCCACCTTGACACGCCACTCCTCGCCCTCCACCGGCGCCAGCACCAGCGCCTCGATCTCCGACGTGGCCGCAGTCTGTCACGGCGGCAACAACGCTGGGATGAGGTGGAAGAAGCGCCACCAGCGCGAGTGGCACGTACCGATTCCACTGCCAAGGCCTCGCACAGACTGCGGTACGTGTTGCCGGGCAGGTCGGCGCGGCCCAGCGCGGGCAGCAGCGTGGCCAGCACGTGCGTCACGTCGGCCATGGCGTTGAGGTACAGCACGCGCGACACGGGCGGCGCCTTGGGCGCGGCGGTGCTGAAGCGGTCAAAGGTGGACACGTCGCGCACAAACGCGTTGAGCTTGGGCGCGTACAGCTTGATGGTGGGGTTCATGAAGGCGGCTGGCGAGCCGTAGTCGTAGGGCGCGTTGGCGGCCAGCCGCGCCACCACCGAACGCACCAGCTCCAGCGCGCGCGCGTGCGCCGGCGACGGCTCCGCGTCCAGCAGCCCGTGCGTCACCGGCTGCACCAGCACCGGCACGAACAGCCGGTCCACCACCAGCGCCCAGGCCTGGCCCAGCGCCGCGCCCTGGTCCGCGGCGTCGTTCATGTCCCACAGCGCCTGCAGCAGCGCGCGCGCCTCGCCGGGCACCGCGCCCGCCGAGTCGCAGATGGTGTCCAGCAGGTGCTGCGTCTGAAAGATGAGCTCCTTGCGCACGGCCGCGCCATCTGCCGCGGCGTCGGGGTCCACGGCGGCGCCCGCCACCGCCACAAACTCCAGCATCCAGGGCCGCAGCAGCTTCACCACGTAGTCGGCGCACGCCAGCTTGACGAAGCGCACGCACGTGACCGCGCCCAGCGACGAGGTGCGCAGCAGCGAGGAGGAGCGCGACCCCGCGCCGCCGTCCGCACGCAGCAGCCGCAGCACCAGCGCGCCCAGCCCGTGCCGCAGCGCGTACACGGCCAGCGCGCTGGCCTCGGCCAGCAGGTCGGCGCTGTTCACGGCCCCGGCCACCGCCGCCAGCAGCCGCCCGTCGTCGGCGCGCAGCAGCCGCTCCAGCGGCGTGTCTGCATCGCGCTCCGGCCCAGCTCCGGCTCCCGGCGCTCCGGCCGCGGCTCCGAGCCCGGGTCCAGCGCCGTCGGCCGCCGCCGCCGCCGCCGCGCCCTCGTCACTCAGCGCCACAGACAGGCTGCGCGTGCGGCCGGCGCTGTGCGCCACGGCGCAGCGCATCAGCTGCAGAACGAAGCGCGCCCCGTGCGTGTGCTGGTAGCCGGGCGCCATCGGGAACAATTCGTTCACGAACCACTGCTCCTTCACCAGGTACTGCTCCTGCCCGAAGCTGGTGCGCTTCTCCACAATCAACAGCATGTCCGACAGCACAATCAGGTGGCACTTCTGCTCCCGCCAGTGGCCGTCTGTGGGAGGACGCGGGCATGAGGGGGGAAGGAGGGGCGTGTGTGTGTGTGGGCGACAGCGGCGGCGGGGGGAACCTGGCAGCGGCTGCAGCAGCCACACGTCTTCCTCGCGCACAATGCGCCGGAACCCCGAGGTCAGCGACACGAGCTTGCTCCGGGTCTTGCTGGGCACCAGCTTCTCTTGCAGCGCCACGATGAGTGCGTACTCCTCGGCGCGCCGCTTCTCCTCGTTGAGGAACACGGCGATGCCGTCCACGCGCTCCAGCGCCTGCTGCAGCCCCTTGAGGTCGGGGTGCGAGGGGGGCGTGTGCTTGATCAGCTCGCGCAGCAGCAGCGAGTAGCGCGGAATGCGCTGCACGGGCATGATGAGGAAGTCGATCAAATCTGATGGCCCTCGTCAGCGCTGGGCCCAACCAGCCTTCCACCCCCTTACAGCGCTCGGCCACGGCAGGCTGCTTGCGGCACTCGTTGATCCACGCCCTGAACTCGGAGCGCTTCTCCATGGCCCGCACGTACGTCCTGTGAATCTCACTGAACTGTGCCACGTACGGCGCGTACTGCTCGAAGTAGTCCAGCGACTCCAGGAACACCGGCGACAGCGCACTCGTTGCCGCGTCCCACGTGGGCTTGCCTAGCACCTGCAGCGGAGAGCAGTGCCACGCGTGAGCAAAAAGGCTGACGTGTACGGTGGCGCGAGCCGGGCGGGATGGGTGCGTGCGCGGGGGTGTGGGGAGGCACGTGACCGCACCGCATCTAGCTTGTGGTAGAAGGCTGTGGCGCCTGTGTAGATGGGCGGCAGTCGGCCAAAGACGAGCGCAACCTCCTGCTGCGTGAGCAACGGCTTGCGCGCGCTGACGGCCTGCTTGAGCGGGATGTCGTACACCTCCTGCAGCAGCTGCAGGTACTCGAGGTACGCGCGCTCGCTGCTCAGTATCTCGGCCGCAATGTGGCTCCGAGCGCGCAGCAAGCTGTCCTGATCGGCCATGTTGCAGAAGCTCAGCGACCCATTGCAGTTTTTGGTTGTTTGGTTGTGGTGGGGCACCGACCGACGATGTCCTCGCCCGCCTTCTTCGAGCTGGAGCGTGGCGCGACTCTGAACAGCTTCGAGGCAGCGCTGGCTCGCACGCGCACGCTTGACACGGGAGCTGGCGTGCGGGACGCCAACTTCCCCGTCGATGCTGGTACCGTGGTGGT
>CAZYYU010000192.1:0-6487 GCA_964651735.1 uncultured Gammaproteobacteria bacterium
TGTCACCGGTTTGGCGAAGAAACCGACGGAGCAACTTCTCGCCGCCGAATTGAGGGGCTGCCAGCCACTGCCATCGCTCGGTGCTGTCTCGACGTGGCGATGCCGTGACGAGTTCGTGGATGGAGGACGGCCACGGAGCGCAGGACACGCTGGGCCTGCTGCGATGGTTTTTGCGCGCACCTGCTGCTGTGGAGCCCAACAACAACGCGCATCCCGTGGTTCAGGCTGCAGCAGCTCGCGTCCGCACGTTGTTCGAGCGGGACACGCCTCTGGTTGTGGTGCCGAATGCACTGTGCCCCAGCTACCCGCCCGAGTTGCTGGTGCCCGTGGGGCCGAGTGAGGGGCTTGCCTCTTCTTTTTTCGCCACGTTGACCGCGTGCTGGCTCTAGGAGGGGACGCCCCCAGTGCAGCCGAGCTGGAACTGATGTTCGAGAGGTGCCGCCTCGCACGCGCCCGCACCCGCTTCGCCGTACCAGTGCTGCTCGTCGAGGGGCGCTACGTGCTGCGCAGCGCGACGCTGGCCGTCAAGGTGGCTGTCCCCGTGCCATCCCCTCTTGCTCATTGTATGTGCGTGTGTGGGACCCAAGGGCGAGGCGCTGTTGCACGGCATGAAGGAATACTTCTCGCCGCCCAAGAGCTCGTCCGGGCCGCGTAAGCACCGCAAATGCGCTGGTCTGCTTGCTGACAAGCCTCCCGCAAGCTGACCTGCAGCGCTCGGACTCCATTGTGTCACGGCAGCGGGCCGAGGACCTGAAGCTGCTGCGGCGGTTTGGCGTGAGGACCATCTGCGACCTGATGAAGGAGAGCAAGAAGAAGGTTGCGCTCCCCCCCGTCTTGTTTCTTTGGACGCTCATTCTGTGGGACCCGCGCAGAAAATGGGCGTGTCAGTGTCGGTGAGCGGGCCCCAGATGTGTGCGTGTGTCGCTCATCTTGCGTGCAGTCGTCGGAGAAGGCCGACTCTCTGGGCCGGTACGAGGAGTTCCAGCTGTGCGCCATGCCGTACCCCGGCACTGAGGTCAGCAGCGTTGGTTGGTGTGCGCTGTGCACTGCTACAACGGCCGCGCCCCCCCTTCCTTTTCCTCGCAGGGTTTTGTGCGCTGCTCCGACCATGCCAGCGGGCTCGATCGCGTGCCGCTGTGGCACGCCTCAGCAGCCGAGGACGCGGTCCTCTCGCTGCCACCAGCTTGTGCCAAACTGTCGTCATTCTGCGACTGGAGCGCCTACACCAAGTGGACGCTGGAGCGGCTGACGCACAACTACCTGCAGCTCATCATGCGTGAGCTGTGCGCCCCCGTGGGGGGTGGCAGCAGCGTGATCAGCCCCAAGCAAGCGCGGCCCGAGCATGCCCTGCCAGCCGGGCCGCCACCGCCTGTGCCTTCGCGCACCGGCCGCCTCTCACCCCGGCCTGTGGACGCCGCTGGACGCACTTCGCCGAGGCCGGAGACGGCTGTGCTTGCAGCGGACGCACGCTCTTCTGTGCTGGTGCACTGCATCAGGCACGCTCCTACACCACCACCACCACCACCACTCGTTTCTTCTCACGCCTCTGCAACGCAGCGGCTGGGATCGCACTCCGCTTTTCGTGTGCCTGCTGCGCTGCCTGGCTTGGGCGCAGGGCGTTGCGCACGCGTCGCTGGATGCCTCTGAGCTGCTGTACCTCACTGTCGCCTACGACTGGTGAGGCGGGGCGCAGCACTGGCAGCTGTGTCTCAGTGCGGTTGGTTGCAGGCTTCTGTTTCGGCACCAGTTTGCGGATCGCATGTCGCGCCACGAGGAAATCATGTACGGCTGCTTCTGCTTCCTGACTTTCGCGGCCATGGATGACACGCTGTGCTTCTCGGTCGGGCCGGCCTACTCGCCCTCGATGCGTCGGGAGCGTTTGCTGCAGCTCAACGCGCTCTTCATGCACGACTGGTGGTCGCTTGTGGGGCCGGCACGGCAGTGATGTGTTTTTTTGCGCGGCGCGGTGGCAACGTCAATACAGGCAGCCGCTGGAGGGTCAGCAGGTGGTGCCACCTTCCCCCTTTGCAGCAGGACATGTCGCACGGCAAGGATCCGGTTCCGTTTTGGAAGAACCTCGTGGCGGGAGGCGGCGCCGGTGCCATCGAGATATGCGTCATGTTCCCGCTCGACGTCATCAAGGCAGCACTTGCTCCTGCGGTCTTCCGTGTCGTTCGTCTCACGGCTGCGCCCGCGTCCGCAGGTGAGTCCCACGGGCTTGTCGCCGGCTGCCAGCTGCGATGCGCGTTCCCCCCGTGCTGTCTACCCACTGCTGGGCTGATGCACGCCTGCGGCTCGACTGCCTGGGAGCCTGTCGCTTTCTCACACACACGTGGCCATCAAAGACGCGCTCGCAGCTCAAGCAGGGCAAGCACATGGTGCGCGTGAGCGGACCCATGGATGTGCGTCCGCGCTGAGCGCACGTTGGCAGGGCATCTGGCAGACGCTCACCACCATTGTGCGCGATGAGGGACCTGCGCGTCTGTATCGCGGCATCGCGTCGCCCATCGTGGCAGAGGCGCCCAAGCGCGCCGCCAAGTTCACCTTCAACGAGAAGTTCAAGGCATGCTCCTCGGCGCGTGTGTGTGCGTGAAATGTCATTCATCGTTATTCGCGCAAGGTGTGGCTGGGCCCGGAGCACTACATCCTGGCGGGCGGTCTGGCTGGCACCACTGAGACGGTGCTGAATGCTGATGCTGCCGCTGCTGGTGACGCTCATTGTTCGCAGATTGTCAACTGCCCGTTCGAAGTTGTCAAGGTTGCTCGCTGTGCGCGTGAGATGAGCCCTTCGCTCACCTCTGCCTCGCCACCCAAGGTGCGCATGCAGGCCAAGGAGAACGTGGGAAAGTGAGCATCGCGCCGCCAGCTGGTGCAGCGCTGCTGTTGCTGCCTCACTCGCACGCTTGCAGGTACAAGACGACCGCCGAGGCCGCCTTGTCGGCGTTTCGCGACGAAGGTGTCATCAGGTGTGTCGCTGCGTTGCGCCCTTGTCACAGACTCCCTCACCACTTCGGTGCAGGGGGTTCTATCGGGGCTTCGCGCCCATGGCCATCCGCAATGTGAGGCTCTCTTTCTCTCTGCACAAGCGCCTTTGACTCGGCGCAGGCTGTGTGGAACGCCACCTACTTTGGCATGATTGGGTTCCTGCGCAAAGCGGTGAGGCTGCCTCCGCCGCAGGGCCAGCGGCGCTGCTGAGTCCGTCGTTGCAGGCTCCAGTGGACAAGAACGCATCGCAGTCTGAGCAGAAGATGCACTCCTTCGTCATGGGCACCATCGGTGGCACAGCTGGTGTGTGATCGCCGCCCGCCCGCCCGCCGCCGTCGCCGCTGACATCATCAACAGGAACGACGCTCAACACACCGTTTGACGTGGTTCGTTGTGCCCTCGTCCCCTTTTGCATGCTCACACAGCTGCGCACGCAGGTCAAGTCGCGGCTGCAGAACCGCACCGCAGCCCAGCGCGGACGCACCATCCCAACGCTGATTGAGATCTACCAGAATGAGGGCTTCCGTGCGTGCTACAAGGTGAGGCCCATCGGCGCGTGTGTGTGTGGTGCGCGCCTTCATTGCGCTCGCACGTAGGGGTACGCGGTGCGCGTGCTTCGCCTCGGTAGCTATCCCTGCTCTTCCGTGCTGGCTTCTGACTGCGTGCCTGACAGGGCCGGGCGGCGGCATCATGCTGGTTGCGTTTGACTACATTCTTGACCTCCTTCGCTGACGCCGTGCACTGCAAAACAAAGACCACCACCACCATGGAGGGGCGTCGGCTGGCCTTGGCGACGCGGGCGCAACCCGTGGAAGTCAAACAAGTCTGGATCGGGTCACTTGCCGTGGACGCGTCTTGCACCGAACCAGCCGTGGACTCGTCTCCAGCCTTGCGCCACGGCGACTGGCCAGTGCTGGCGCAGCGCCTGCACGAGCACGGCTACCTCGCCTTCTCGCGCTTCTGGGCCGAGGAGCGGCTGGAACCAGCACTGCGGCACGTGCAGGCGCTGGGGCAGCTCCGCGACCTGGCTGGGGCGGGCTTCGAGGTCAACACCGCTACCTTGGCCGCCAACGGCGCCGAAGACCCCCTGCAGAGGCTGCGCGAGGACGTGCAGCTGCAAGATGTGCTGCGCGCGGTGCTGCTCGAGGCAGGCGACGTGGTGGTGCCGGAGCAGTTCACGTTTCAACTGTCCTGGGTGCGCGGTAAGCGGGCGTGCAGCACAGCAGCAGCAGCAGTATTGCGGTCGCCTCATGCACTCTCCGGCGTTCCCAAGGCAAAGGCAAAGGCGAGGGGACGGACGTGCACGTGGATTACTACCACGTGGACCCCGAGCATGCAGGCGAGGACGTGCTTGAGGTGGTGTTGTTGCTTGCTTGCTTGCAGCGGACCCACTGATGCGCGTTGATAGGAAGACGACTTCAAGTCTTACAACGTGTGGACGCGGCTGTCTTATGCCCCCGAGGACTCTTCATTCCTCGTAGTGTGGTACCGCGCGCTCTGTGGCAATGTTTTTGTCTCCTCATGCGCACACCCCCAAGCCCCGGGTCACACAAGCTCCCCTTGAGCTCCCACCGGCAGCCCGGCCAGGGCGTGCCCGAGGCGCTGGCGGCGCAGATTCAGAGCAACACTGCGCGCTGGCACGTGTTTGACCGCGCCCTGTGCCAGCCCGGCACGCTGGTGCTCATGTCGCTGCGGCTCGCGCACGGCGCCACGCCCAACGCGTCCTCGGCCATGCGCTTCTCGTGGGACATGCGCTTTCGCTGCCACGTCAAGGACGCCCGTGACGTGGTGTATGGCATGGAGCCAGGTTGTGTGTTGGCGTTGTTGACCCGCTGTGCGCGCTGAGCCCGTGCTCGATGCTGCAGCTCCGCATTGGTCGTCGTGCACGCAGTGGTCGCATGCATGCCACGCACAGCACCCACACATGCATGCGTACATCGTCCCCATGATGCTGGTGAACCGCCGCCTCAGGGCTCTCGGTCAGCCTTGGCTGCTGCCTGAGCTGCTGGACATGGTGTTTGCCCGGCTGTGCAAGGCTGTCACACCGCGCTGGCTCGAGGTTCCTTCGCCCAAGGTGCACACATTCTTTGCGAGGTGGTGGGCTTGTGACCCCTCCGCGTCCAGTTCCGCCGCCGCATGGAACGCGTGGCCACGGGGGTGTTCTTCCCACGCGCAGTGGAGCTGGCCCGCACAGGCAGGGCGCCCAGGCGCCGAGAGGTGCCGAGCATAGACGTTGTGCTGCAGCTGGACGGCAACGATGAATGAGCCAAAAGTTTTTGTTGTTCTACAGGCCCAGCGATTTCCGCACGTTTGCCTCAGCACGGCGGAGGAAAGCTGGTCGGTCGTTTCTCCACATGGTTGCGGCGTCCACGTTGGCAGGAGACTGCTGCCTCATTACCGACGTCGCCACCTTGAGTGAGTGCAAGCGGGGCAGCTCACCTCGTCATTGGGCTCAGCCAACATGGACATGACGCTCAGCAACACCTTCTCAACGCTCATGGCCGCGCTCCACCGCTCGTCGTGCGACTCGTACTGATTCGGATCCTCGCCCGGCGGATGCCTGGTCCTCCGCCCGTCAGCGCTGCAAGCCAACAAACAACGAGGCGAGCCAGAGCGCACAAGATGGAGATGCAGACTTTGCCGTCCGTGTGGATGTTGGGGTGCCACACTTCCGACATGAACGTCATCGTTGGAGGCATCATCGGGTAGTTGGCCGGAAACCGAAGCTGGGGGGAGCCATCAGGCGGGGCCCAAAGCGCTGTAGCCACCACAGACCTGCGCCCGAAACACGCCACCCTCGTACGGGGAGCCCGGCGGCCCGTCGATGAGCGCTTCCCACAACAGGAAGTCGTCCTCGTTCAGGGGGCCCGCGGTCACGCCCTCGGGTGCGTTCTCGATCAGTTCCTTTGCCAGCGGGAAGGCGGGGCCAGCGCGTCAGGCTCGCAGCACAAAACCCCGAGCAACAACCTTGTACTCCTGCGGCGCTCCTTGCGGTGAGCCGTGCAGCCACCCCCGACACACAAGCACTGCCTGTCCACCTTCATCAGGCGCCTGTAAGCCATTTGCCACCGCACACAGGCCCTCTGAACGGCGCTTTTTGTTCACATGCCGCCAAACTCCTGGAAGCAGGCGCGGTGCCACGGCTTCGCTTTGACATACATGGCCTCTGAGCGCTGGGTGATCTCCTTGCGGCAAGCCTGACAAATCTCCTTGTTGGAGTCCTGCACCTTGGTGTGCGCCGCATCCTGCGTGCATGCAGCGTGAGCATCGCATGCGCAACCAGACAACAGGGCCATCAAACCTCGCTCTTGGACTGAGCCTTGCGGTAGCAGTCCTCGTGATGCTCCTGGCCCTTCACAATGATCTTCTGCTGGCCGGGTTGCACAGGCTGCGAGCACAGCGGGCACTTGGCCTCGTTCTTCACCGAAGATGCTGCAGGCTCCGCAAAGTTCATGCAGCGCGAGTGGATGGGCTGGCCGCGCACAAACGACGTGCTGTCGGA
>CAZYYU010000193.1:0-6474 GCA_964651735.1 uncultured Gammaproteobacteria bacterium
ACCACTGCTGCCATATCTTGATATCACCGTGATACTTGAGAGAGTCCCTTCGTCGGAGATCAGGGCTTCAAGCTGCCGTTGCGCGCCGCACCCGAACGAGCGATCCTCGCACACGCCCCAGCCCTCACGCGCGCCGCCCACCTCTGTCGCTGCGGCGCAGCTCGCGTGATCGGTGATCAACAGGGTGCGCGCTGCGCTAGGGGGAGGCGTGCTGTTCTTTTGGGGGTCTGACGCCGCGCTGCTTGCCTTGCGTGGGGTTTTTTTTTGGTTTGCAGGTCTCTCCCCCACGCACCCCAGCGCGCTGCATCTCTCGCCATGGATCGTCCCGACAGCGACGACCACCACAGCCCCCGCGATGATGGTGACAGCGGCGACGACGAGGAAGACGAGGCGAGTCTCGCCAGCAGCGACGAGGACGAAGCGGATCCTGAGTGGCTCGCACGCATCAAGAGCCTGCCCGCGGACCAGCTGACGACTCTGGAGCTGAGTCGCGCGGGCATCGGCGACGAGGGGACGGCCATGCTCGCTTCCTGGCTCAGCACCAACAACACGCTGACCTCGATTGACCTGCGCTTCAACGGCATCATGGCAGAAGGCGCGCGCCGCCTCGCAGCCTCACTGTGCTCCAACAGAACGCTCACGTCGCTGGCGCTATGGGACAACCACATTGGCCCTGAGGGCGCGCGGTCCATTGCAGCGCTCTACTGGATCGCCGGCCCCGGCTTTGCGCTCACGAGCCTGCATCTGGGCGGAAACGGCATCGGCGTCGCTGGCACGCGCGCTTTGGCCGCTGTGCTGGAGTATAACACGTTGCTGGAGTCACTCAACCTGGCCGACAACGGCATTGGCGACGAGGGCACAGTGGTCCTGGCGCTGGCGCTGCAGCGCAACCAGCGACTGACCGCGCTGGACACGTGTACCAACAACATTGGGCCCACGGGCATGCGCGCCCTGGCCGACGCGCTCATCCCCAACACGTCGCTCAAGTCGCTCAAGCTCTGGGACAACCCCTTCACGTGCACCGGTGCCGTGGCGCTGGGCGACCTGCTGCTGAACAACACCACGCTCACGTCCGTGGGCATCGGGCGCCACGAAAGCGGCATCGACGGATCGCGCGCCATATCTGGCGCCCTGGAGAGAAACAAGACCATCTCGCAGCTGAGCATCTGGACCAAGGACATTGGCGGCCCAGACCGCACCAGCGGCTTTGCGGCCATGCTGATGCGCAACTCCACCATCACCAGCATGCGCATTTCCGGCCGCGGCATTGACACGGATGGCGCGCGCGCGCTTGCAGCGGGCTTGGAGAGCAACCGCAACCTCAAGTCGTTCAGCCTGCACAACGCCAGCCTGGGGCCTGAAGGGGCCAGCGCCCTGGCCGCTGCCCTCGAGCAGCACCCCGCCATCACGTCCGTGTCCTTCTCCAACAACGCCGTTGAGGACGAGGGCGCCATTGCGCTGGCCAACATGCTGCAGCGCAGCACGTCACTGCTGTCCATCGACCTGGCTGCCAACAAGATCGGGCCCCGCGGCGCACGCGCCCTTGCCTCCGCGCTGGGGGTCAACAACAGCCTCACGTCCATCGAGCTGGGCCTCAACAATGTGGGCGATGACGGCGCGCGAGCCATTGCGGCGGCGCTGGAGGCCAACACGACGCTCACATCCCTCGACCTCACGGGCAACCGACTGGGCTGGGTGGGCTCCACGGCGTTTGGCGCGCTTCTCGCCCTGAACCACACCCTGGTCCGCATCCAAGGCGTGGACGGAGTGCTCATCAAGAGCGGCAAGTGAGAGACTGAGAATGACAAAAAAACCAGGAGAATGGGCTGCGTCCTAGTTCAGGAGCGGGGCCCCGGAGACGGGCTGTACGACGAGGACTTCCAGCTGCTGTTGCGCGGGTTCCAGCCGCACAGTTCGTTGCGCCTCGAGCTGCGGGCCGTTGACGGATCGCCGCAGCGCCGCGACTTCGTGCACGCAATGCCCGACGTGCTCGTGGATGCCGGAGGCGAGGCCACAGTGGAGAACGGGGCGCAGCTACTGTGCTGCCTGGCGCCAGTGAGTCAAGGCACGCGGTTCGCCTGGCCCGACGTCGAGCAGCCCGTGACCGTGCAAGTGGCCGTCCGGTCCTCAGACGGCGCTGTCCTGGCCTCGGCATCGCTGCAGCGGCGCTTCTTGGCCACGCATGTCCGTCGCGTGCCCGTGGACGTTGTGCAAGGAACCTGGCGCCTGCAGTAAGAAGCGCGCGCCCGGTGCTGCGCCTGCTCAAACTTGATCTGCAGTGGGACGCTTTTCGTTCCTGATGGGACTGACCGACTGCCAGGCCTGCTGGAGATTGGCGGGAGCGCGGGAGGGCTCTTTGAGTGGCGTGCCGCGATGATTGCGTCGCGCTCTCGAATGGTTGTGCTGGCATTGGCGTGGTTCCGATTCAAGGGTGCTTGGCCACTCTCGTTTGCCATGCACACATTGACGGCGCCGTGCCCGCAGACCTGCCTGAGTCGATGTGCATCGACGTGGAGTACGCGCTGGCAGGTGAGCTTCTTTGGTGTACGCGGTCCGCCAGCCTGAACGCGCCGGGGGGATGCCAAGCGTGCGACCTGCTTGCAGCACACCCTCGTGTGAGCCGCGTGACGGTGCAGGGCTTGTCCAAGGTTCGTGGCGGCAACGAATCGCTCATCGTTTTCATTGCTGGAAAAGGGAGCGGAGCTGGCCATGCTCGCGGGTACTTTGGTGGGGGGAGCGATTCTTGCTTCACCATTGCTTGACTTGTGGGCCAAATAGGTGTCTTCTCTGACAAAGTGGAAGCGGTGCGATCTGTTTTCTGGGGGTGTGCTGCACTTTGACGATTTGTGCCCAGGTGATGGTGGTGAGCGGGCTGGCATGCCTGACGGCTCCCTCGTTCCGGTATCGGGGCGAGTTGTTGCCTTTCATGGACCACGACCTGTCGGCCATTGAGTTTGGGTGTGTGACTGGCCTTTTGATGCATCACTCTCCTTCACAAGCCATGTTTGCGTCGCGCAGTGATGTCGTGAACACCTTTGGCATGTACGACCGTTGGCCGACGATACGTCCTGAGACGGTGCCTTTCTCGTGCTTCCCGCTGAAAGCAAAGTGAGCTGTTTGCCGTTGTGGCCACGCGCTCACACTGCGCACGCAAGGGCGGTGCTGGTGCAGTGCGGCAGTGATGGTGCGCCTTTTGTTCTGCCTCGTTTCCCCGTTGACGTGCCAGGGCGCGCCCAGACATGAACACGCCAGCCTGCAAGCATGGCTCCATCCTGGCCGAGGCACTGCGTCAGGCGCGCTGGCCGGGACACCTCACCCTGCAGTTCTACGAGCACACTGGTGAGCTGTCTGTGTCTGCAGCGGCAGGTTGTCGGTTGTGGTGACTGCTGCCAGGCCATTTGGGTGAGGCGCCGCTCTGGGGACTGGTGCATGCTTGACGCTCCCCTGTGACAGGGCTCGAGCCGCCGTCGCCGCACTGCAGCATTGGCTATTCCCCGCCCATGCAGAGCCTGGTGCACTTTGGCGGCAACGACGTGGAGCTGAACGCGCGCGGCAAGAGGTCATTCCCCTGCATTGGATGTGTCTGCCTCATGTCTGAAACCAGGGCTGCATGGATCGACCACCAGCACTTTGTGTTGCACCATGCCGCGTCTCGTCGCAGTCGCTTGTAAAGAACCCACGATGGAGGGGGTGGTCTGGATGTCGCCGACGAGGCTGTGTCCAGCATGGCTCAAGGAGGCGTGCGGCATTGAGTGCTTGGAGTGCGTCGTGCTGGACCTCTCCAACAAGATCTCGCCTCGTTCCTGCCTCCTGCTTCAGCTCCAGCCACCGCGCGCCAACCTCGTGCTGAAGCAGCTGCCCAGCGACGAGCGGGGCACGCCGCTGCCCGACAAGCAGGCACTGAGCGCGCGCCTCGGCTACGCACGCGAAGGTTGCGCGCTGCGCGCTGGGTGGTGCTCCGCTTGACGCCGGTTCTGCAGCACTGTTCTACAAGCATGTGGCGCCCAAGCTGGGCCCGCTCGTGCCTCAGGCTGTGTACGCTGAGGGCGACATGCAGAGCGGGCGCAAGTGGATCGTGATGCAGGACCTGGGCGAGTTCGTCGACTCAGGTGAGGGTGGGGAATCCCCGCGCACACACGCGCTCTCACAGCACCTGCCTTGCAAGGCGCGCTGTTTGGGCCCGGCAACCCGCACAACTGGTCGCGCGATCTGAGCGCGTATGCAGCCCGCGCAGGGCATCCTGAGGCCAGCGCGGTTGCTGCCATAACATTCAAGGTCAAGCGTCCCTTTCTTGGCACTTGTTCATCCTGAATGTGATTGCAGACCTACGCCAAGCTGCACGCAACATACTGGCGCGACACGTCTCTTCTGGCGCATTCGTGGCTGCGTGGTGCAGACTGGCTGTGCGGCCGAGGGCGGGAGCAGTGGGATGCTGTGCAGCAGCTGGCTCGCAGCCAATGGAGCGCGGGCCAGAGCAGCGGGGCGTGCGCCTGGTTCGACCCGCTGGTGGCGGAGGCAGTGCAGAGCGCGCTGGCCGGCGTGTCGTGGGACCGTCAACTGGCACGACTCAACGAGGGCGCCAGCAACTGGACGCTGGTGCATGGAGACTGCTGGCCTGGTGCAGGCTTTTGAGAGGGGGGGGGGGGTGGCCTGACTTGCTCTCCTTACTTTCTATGCCTGCCAAGGCAACGTCATGTGGCACCGCGACGGCCACGTCAAGCTCGTGGACTGGGAGATGGTTGGGCGCCATTGTCTGCGCTTCCAAGGGCTTTTCTCACCAATCAACGGGCAGGTTGGGCTGGGTTCAGGTGTTGTGCGCAAGCGTTGGTGTGGGCATTCCCATTAACTCGCCTTTGCAACAACAAAAGGAGCTCAGGACCTGGGCCAGTACATGTAGGACGGTCAAACTTCTGCGTGGCAAGCTGCTGACGCAGGTCAGGATCACCAACATGGAGCCCACGTTGCGACGGCAGTGTGAGCGAGCCATTGTGCAGCAATACCACGACGAGCTGCTTGCACAAGGCGTGACAGGCTACCCGTTTGAGGAGTGCTGGCGTGAGTATACCGTCGGCGGGCTGGAGAAGGTGCAGTGCGTTTGCATTGTCGGGGGGCGGTTCTGATCGCGCCCCTTGCAGTGGCTATGGTTCCTCGCATACATGGCTGGTGCAGTGACTGCAGTCATCATGCGCGACCGACGCGCCGCTCACGCAGCCTGGCAGGCGCCGATGAACTGGCGGACTGGACGCGTTTCTTCCACGCGCAAGTAACGCGTCCTCTTGAATGCCAAATTATCCCCCAAACGGCGACGACTGCTTGAGCAGGTGCTGGCCTTTATGCGTGACCACGCCTTGAGCGCGGCCAGCGTGGTGCAAGTGCGGCCGTGAAGCCCGTCATCGCCCCTTCTTCGCGCTGTTGGCCGCGGCCAGCCGCACCAGCAGGTTCCACAGCACCTGTTTGCGCGCCCTGTCCGCCACGTTGCAGGCGCACACGCCAACGTTGTTCTGCGTGGCGCTTGTGGGGCACGATGGTGCGGGCAAGCGCGCAAACCTTCAGAGCCCACTGCACCACCTCTACATCGGGATGCACACGGTCGTGCAGCGCTTGCACCACGACAATGCACGTGTTTGGTCCCGCGTCCCATTTCATGTCTGCCAGGATCGAGTCAGGCGGCCACAACCTCGTCAGCTCCCGCTGCGGCAGCATCAGCAGCATCAAGTCGCGGCCGCCCTGGAACATGCCCTCCCTGCGCACGTCACCTGAGTGGATCAAGAGGATGTCAGCGCCATCCAACCCCCCAAGAGGCGCTGTCTTCCAACCGCCGTAGAAGCGCCACTCGTGCCCTTGCAGGATGTCAACTTGCACAGGCAGGGGAGCCTTGCCAACTCCGTCCATTTGCCAGCGGTGCCGCGCAATGTCGAGAATCAGGTCCATGCCTTCATGTCTCCGGCTCACGTCGTGAAACTCGTTGGTAGCGCAGAGGAACCGTGCAATGTCGAAGGAGGCCTCTCCCTCTTCGTAGTTGCAGCACGCGACAGCGACCATGTTCAACTCGTCTGGCAACGCATTGCCCATGTACAAGTTGCCCAAGAGGAGACATCCCTGCAACGCGCTCATGTACGACTCCCGGTGCCGCGTGACAGCAGGGTCGGCCGGTGCCGGCTGCGTCAAGCGAGTCACACGCTGCGACAGCGGCGGTGGTGGCGGCGGTGGCGGCGGCACCGGCGAGAGGGACAGCTCCACGGGTCGCGGCGGCGGGCTCACGTCGCGCTCCCAGACCAAGCGCCACAACTGCGGGCTGGCGCACACGCGGTGCCAGGTGCGGGACACTTGTGCGCATCTCCCCACGTCCCGCACGTCCAACAGCGCCAGCACGTGGTGCACAACAAGCTCGTCCTGCAAGCTCAGCACCGTTGTCGCCGTCGCCGTCGCCGCCTGCTTCCGCTGTCCTGACCACAATGCCTCTCGCACATCCAG
>CAZYYU010000194.1:0-6463 GCA_964651735.1 uncultured Gammaproteobacteria bacterium
CTTCGGGCAGCGCGAGAATGGCGAAACCCATGAGCAGGCCGATAGGCTACGGGCACAATTCCTCTCACATGTGTCTCATGAACTGAGAACCCCACTGACCTCCATTAAGGGATTCATTCAGAACTTATTAGATGGATTGACCGGGCCCCTGAATGAGAAGCAACAGCGCTATCTTGTACGGATGTCAGAAAACTCCGACCGCCTGGTCCGCATGATCGAAGATCTCCTTGACCGCACTCGGATCGAGACCGGCCGGTTAGAGGTGCAACCCGTTGACATAGAGCTTGAACCCTGTCTTGCTGATGTACTGGAACAACTCAGGCCCTTGGCACATGCGAAACAACAGACGCTGGAGTTCTACAGCGCCGACACCAGGGTTGTCGTCTGGGCGGATCGAGATCGGCTGATTCAAACTGTCGTCAATCTTGTACAGAACTCTATTAAATTCACACCTTCCGCGGGAACGGTCACCGTAATCTGTACGATGCCGAACCACCGAACGGCCACCGTACTGGTTCGAGACACCGGGCCGGGGATTCCTTCGGAATGCCTTGACAAGATATTCGATCCGTTCTTCCGGATTCAGCAAGGTCATCGCACTGGTCCGAAAGGGTTAGGCCTGGGCTTATCCATCGTCAAAACATTGGTTGAGCTCCAAGGAGGAGAGGTGACGGCACGCAACCGTCCCGAGGGTGGGGCTGAACTGTCATTCACGATTCCGATCCATGCGACGACGACACCACAAAAACCAGAGTCGCAAGCGACCGAACAACACATCCTCGTTGTCGATGATGACCCAGATATTCAGCAATGGCTTCACGATCGATTAAAGGCCAGAGGCTACCTGCCGTGCTCGGCACTCGACGGACGACAGGCGTTAGCGCTACTCCAATCACGGGAGTTTGATGGGATGATCCTCGATATCGGGATCGGCCAGATCGATGGTCTGGAAGTCTTACGACGAGTGCGCATGACGAACCAACGTCTTCCGATTCTCATGATTACGGCATCGGGGTCTCAGGAACTTGCCATGAAGGCCATTGGGCTAGGGGCTCAGGCCTATCTACTCAAGCCATTCGACACCCATCAGCTCCAGCAAACGATGGATCGATGGTTGCAACGTGTTTGACCGTCAGTGTGGGGGAGGGCAGAGTACCTGCATGCTTACCAGAAAAATCCAATATGACTTCATAGCCGGGTCTTTCAATACATGGGCAGGGCACCTTCTCCTCATCCTTGTCGCCATCACGTGGTGTTCTTCACCCGCGTTTGCTCAGATACCAAGAATTCAAGGTCAGGGTGCCCCTGCATCCGGGATGGGTAATGCCTTTGCTGCCCAGGCCGACAACCCGTCTGCGTTGTATTACAACCCGGCGGGAATGACACAGCTCCGTGGTGTGCAAGTCATGGGGGGAGCGCTTTTCGTTGGTGGGCCGCTCGACCACAGGAGTCCGAGTGGCCTCACGACGTCCGGCGATCACAATGGCGTTGTTGCTGTACCTCCGCCAGGGCATGCGTATATCACGGCCAATTTGCAGGGGCTTGGTCCTGCGTGGCTTGATAAGCTTACCGTGGGGGTTGGCGTGACCACTCCGTTTGGGGCAGCTACACGGTGGGCGGACACAGCTCCTTTTAGTGCGACCGCTACCTTCAGTACATTGCCGTTATTCGATATTAAGCCGACATTCGCGTATCAGCTTCTTCCGGATCTTTCGATCGGGGCAGGCCTGGATATCTACACCTTCTCAGGACTTTTTGGAGAAGGTCATGCCGAATTCCATCGAATTCTCCCCCCTGGAAATAGAGTGGAATTGAATGGGAAGGATACGGCGCTTGGCTTTAACGTCGGTGTGCTCTACACCGCGTTGCGAAATGAAGACGATCGCCCGCTTGTGAACATCGCTGTGGTGTACCGGAGTCAGGCCACACTTCATTTGGATGGGGTTCAATTGGCCAATGGTGCAAAGGTGCGAGATACCACGACCACGTTGGTACTCCCTCAAGTCATCACGGGTGGTATCGCGGTGTGGCCCGTGAGAAATTGTGAACGCGAGTGGAAACTCGAATTGAACGTAGATTATATCGGTTGGACAGCGGTCAAACACTTAGAACGCAGGCAAACCGACGGATCGGTCTTTCTTCAACAACCGCAAAATTGGAAAAGTACCTACGCCATTCTGGTTGGCACCGAATATCGATGGCTGAATCTTGATCGATTTCCGGGGTGGGAAGTCGCGGTGCGAGGCGGATATTCAAATCTGCAGTCACAAGTCCCGGACTCCACCTTCAATCCAGGAATTCCATCAGCCGACCTCCATATCATTTCCTCAGGTGTGGGATGGGTTTGCAAGGGGAGTGGATCGTTCTTCGGCCTGACAACGTGCGGAAATTTGGGAGTGGGACCCGTAAAACCACAGTCTGTGGGCATAGACCTCTCGTATCAGGTAGGGCTCTACGAACCCAGAACGGTCTCGGGGAATACCGGACCGCGAGTCGGAGTCAATGGGTTCTACGAAAATGCTGTGCATACCGGGGGAATTTCCATCCGCGCCAGCTTCTGATTGAGTGGTCCGCACGAACCGAGTCTTGCACGGGGAAGCCACCCCAGCCCCCTTGATTCTTGAGCTCGTCAACGGTGTTTTCGGCATCGACCCGAGCACGATTAAGTTTGGCGAAGGCACGGATCTCGTACTGCTTGAGGTACCACCCACAGCGTCCTCATAGCGCGTGGTCGGCACCGCGCTCGCCATACCGTCGAACCACGTTTGAGTTGTCCCCGTCATGAGCAACGCGTCCGGCGGGGCGCACCGCCTTTGGCACGGCATCCCGTCAGGCCAAGATCTCGAGCGTGGCTGTCTCAGTGCCCGGCAACACGTCCACCGCCAGCCGGGTATCGGTCAGCAAGGTACTGTGCGAGTGGTGCGACGGGCGGTCGGGGTTCTTTGGGGTGTAGCCGTCCACCGCCACTTGCAGCTTGCCACACAAACATATCATCGTGGGATCCAGATCAAGAATCCACGGCGTGATGAGCAATGGCTGCGGTGTCTTCGTCTGATGCAGCTCGAGCCAGGCACGCCCGCCGTGCGGCATCCTCCGACACAAACCTCGACACGCCCACTCACTCGGGGGGGAATCCCAGCATGGCAAATCACCGTGATCGGTGCGTAGCGGTGGTGGTCGGCGAGGAGCGACAACCGCACGGTGTCTAGTATCGTGCGGTTATCCGACGCGTGGATGCTGTGGTCGGTCAACGGGCAGTCTGACCCCCAGTGCGTCGAAGAGGCCGCTTATGTTGAGAAACTCGATAAAAAACGGCCACTGGCCGAATGGCGTCACGGCTGCGGCCGGATCCCACTCGACATGGAGCAGCCCCAAACGTATTGCGTGCAATCGCTCCGTTCTGCCCGGCCACGACTTGCATGATGCCGCACCCAGGGGGGGACTCCCTTCGTACGAAAAAATCTGTCGCACTCCCGCGTACAGCAAGCCTATCCCCCTGCAGGCTGCTGCTTCAACTGCCGGTTATAGGATCACCTGTATGAATAGGCGTTCTTTTTTCGTATCCTGCTGAGGGCTAAAAACAAACTGGAGGGCGATGAGGATCTACGAAGAGTGATAGCGTCTTGGAACTCTTGGGCTGATCGCGCATAAGACCTCGTAGGGGATCGTTCCTGTCCACTCGGCGATATCCGTTGCTGTGATCTTTTCTCTTCCTTGCTGGCCGATAACGACGACCTCATCACCGACCATCGCATCAGGGACGGTGGTGACGTCTACCATCACCATATCCATACAGACCAGTCCGACGATCGGAACACGTTGGCCCCGAACGAGAACGACTCCACGATTCGAGAGACGTCGGCTTAATCCATCGGCATAACCGATCGGAAGAATGGCGATACGTGTGGATCTCCGTGCAATGAAGGTACCGTTATAGCTCACACGATCATCTGGTTGAATAAGACGGAGTTGGGCGATGCAGGTCTTGAGCGAGAGGATCGGTTGCAAGTCAGGCACCGGTACCGTGCTCGGAAGCGTGTGGTAACCGTACAGCATGATACCAGGACGGACCATCGTATAGTGTGCTGATGGAAATCGAATGATAGCGGCGCTATTCGACAGATGAACCAGCGGAACCGCATGTCCTCCGTCACGAGCGACTTTCAGGGCTTTGTTGAATCGGCCGATCTGTGTTTCAGTAGTGTCTTGTCCAATACCGTCACTATCAGCCAGATGCGACATGAGTCCTTCTAGTAGCAGAGAAGAGGGAAACCTGTGCTTGTTGATCAGAGTCTCAAGATCATGCTGTGTCAGCCCCAACCGATTCATGCCGGTCTCGATTTTGAGATGAATCGGGTAGGGAGCCGGTCGTGAGCGAGTGGCATGAGTCAGCACCTCGAGTACGGACCGATCGCTCACGACCGGAGTCAGTCGGTAGGCCATGAGGTCTTCGACCTGTTGTGGGAAGAACGGACCCAGTACGACGAGTGCTCCCGCGATTTCGGCTTGACGTAGTGCGATCGCTTCCTCGATTGAAAACACCGCGAGATGCGATACCCCCTGGCGAATGAGCGCCCGCGCGGTTTCGATGGCCCCATGCCCATAGGCGTTGGCCTTAATCACCGGCATGATGACACAGCCAGGGGCAAGACACTTTCGAATCTGGAAAAGATTGTGACTTAGGGCGGCCAGGTCGACGGTCGCAAAAGTTGGGTGAAAACTCCGGGTAATCGACACGTAAGGAGGGGAGGATCAGGAAGAAGGGACTCTACACTTCCATGATTTCCTGTTCCTTTTTCTTGATGATGTCATCGATCTTTTGTCCGTACTGTTCGATAAGTTTCTGCGTCTCGTGTTCGGCCTTTCGTAATTCGTCCTCGGTGAGCTTCGCATCCTTTTGGAGTTTCTTCAACTCTTCATTTGCTTCTCTTCGGAACCCCCGGATCTGTACTTTCGTTTCTTCTCCATGCTTCTTACACACCTTCGTCAATTCTTTTCGCCGTTCTTCAGTCAGTGGGGGAAGAGGAACTCGAATGATCTTGCCGTCATTGGATGGCATCACACCTAAGCCGGCATTTGCGATCCCTTTTTCAATCTCTTTGATCAGCTGAGGCTCCCAGGGTTGGATGGTGATCAACCGAGCTTCGGGCGTCGCTACATTGGCGATCTGTTTTAACGGTGTCATGGTTCCGTAATAATCGACACGAATCCCATCAAGCAGGGCGACGGACGCTCGTCCAGTTCGGAGACCGGATAGATCCCTCCGTAAATGTTCTAAGGATTGATCCATGTGGGAAACAAAGGCCTGACGAATAGGAACAGCGTTGGACATGATACACCTCGTAATGGGATCAACGATCACCGATCGAGACGATGGTCCCAATCGGCTCGCCCAAAGCCACTCGTTTGAAGTTACCGGGCACCTTGAGGTTGAAGACGACGAGCGGCAGTTTATTATCCATACAAAGACTGATGGCTGTTGAGTCCATCACTTTGAGATTCTGATTCAGAATAGCGAGAAAGGAAATCCGATCGTACTTCTTTGCCATGGGATGGCTGACTGGGTCTGCATCATAAATCCCGTCAACTTTGGTACCCTTCATGATGACCTGCGCACTGATCTCCATGGCCCGGAGCGCAGCCGCCGTATCCGTCGAGAAGTAGGGGTTCCCGGTGCCGCCGGCGAAAATGACCCCTCGGTTCTTTTCGAGATGGCGAATCGCCCGCCGACGAATATAGCCTTCTGCCAACTGACGCATCTCGATGGCAGATTGAACCCGGGTGATAATCCCAATGCGCTCCAACGCGTTTTGAAGCGCCAATGCGTTGAGAACTGTCGCCAGCATCCCCATATAGTCGGCGGAAGCCCGCTCCATACCGGACGCACTCGCGGCGATCCCTCGAAAGATATTGCCACCCCCTATGACAATAGCCACTTGTACGTCAAGCGCCACGACGGAGGCGATCTCTGCTGCAAGCGTTTCTAGAATGGAGGGTTGGATGCCGTAACCCTGCTCACCAGCCAACATCTCCCCACTGACTTTGAGCAGGAGGCGTCGGTATTTGGCAGAACTCATACTTCGCCCAACTGATAACGGGTAAATCGGCGAATGTTCATATTCTCACCGATCTTCGAGATCTTTTGTGCGAGTAAATCTTTGACCGTCACGGCCGGATCCTTGATGAACGACTGCTCCATCAAACAGTTTTCTTGATAGAACTTCTCCAACTTCCCTTCGATGATCTTGGGCCATGCGGCCGCCGGTTTCCCCATTTCCTTCGCCTGGCCTTCGTAGATCACTTTTTCTTTCTCTGCCACATCGACAGGTACGTCCTCACGCTTCACAAAAGTAGGTTTTGCAGCGGCGATCTGCAGGGCGAGATCGTTGACGAATGCCTTGAACTCTTCATTGCGAGCCACGAAATCCGTCTCGCAGTTCACCTCGATCAAGACGCCGATCTT
>CAZYYU010000195.1:0-6451 GCA_964651735.1 uncultured Gammaproteobacteria bacterium
TATGATCGGCTGGACTCGTTCATCCGTGAAGGCCAGCGTCTGGCCCGCTCCGACGTGGTCATGTTGCTCAACGCCGACTGCTTCCTGCCCCCGCACTTCTTTCTGCGCCTGGTGCGGAGTTCTGCTGGGGGCTGCCTGCTTGCCGGTGTTCGTGCTGTTGGTGGAGGGTTTGGTTGTTGCCTTTTGGAGTGTTTGGTCGTTGATTGGAGCTCTGTGCGCGCTGCTTCGTGCTGAGCTGGTCCGTCGTCCGCCCCAGAACCAGGTGCTCGAAGTGCTGCTGCAGAAGGACGAGCCCTTCATGATCACCGGTGTGTTGCTTGTTGCTTGTTGATAGTTGATTGTTGATTGTTGATTGTTGCTTGTTGATTGTCGCTTATTGCTTGTTGATTGTTGATAGTTGATAGTTGATTGTTGATTGTTGGTTGTCGCCTCATCACCTCACTCGCGATGACCATCGCACTCCACGCACAGGGATGCGCTACACGTGGGCCCTGGGCCAGGCCCAGTACGACCCCACCGAGCAGTCCATGCAGGCCTTCGTGCGGCGCAACATCGACCCCAACAACCGCACCCACCTGGAGCTGCGCACGGACGCGCTCGACTTCTTCGTCTTTCGGAAAGGTGCGCGTCGTTTTGCTCCGGTTGAATTTGTGAATTGTGGGCGCTGAGTGCGCAGCGCCGCAGGGGCCTACGATGACATGCCACCGTTTCGCATCGGGCGTTCGCGGTGGGACAACTGGATGATGGCGCACGCCACTCGCAAGGGCTTCAACACCGTGAGCGGGTGATCGGCCTCATCCCTTCTTCATCTTCTTCATTGCTCTCTCTCCCACTCTCCCACTCTCACACACACAACATCAGAGGCTCCGGTGACACGATCGATCGCAAGCCGCGCATCTTCGTGGTGCACCCGGAGCACACGCGCAGCCACCACCACGAGGGTAGCGCGCGTTTGTGAACGTCTCGTGCTTGTCGTCGGTGTCGTGTTCGTGTGTTGCTGTGGGGCTCGCCCCGCTCCTGATTGCGTGCGCGTGCAGGGGAGGAGGCCAAGGCGCCCGGCGAGCACAACGGGATGCTGGCCCAGCGCGCTGGAGGTGGCTTGCTTCAGAGGCCCCCCTGTCCATTCGCTGAACCCGCTGCAGGTTCCATGCCCGGCAACGTTTGGAACGCCATCTGGGAATACCGTGAGCGCATGCTGCGGCGCAGCACCGGCGCAACCTCACCGTGCCTCCCCCCCCCCGGTAGGAACGTGCAAGGGCAATGAGGCGGCCTTCTGTCTGCACAAGCAGAATGAGTACGGCGCTCAAACATCGTGATGAGGAAGCGCTCCGATCACGCTCAGTGGCAAGCCAGGCGAAAAAAAAGCACGCCGCGAAGTGGCGGGGCAATGTTTCAGCATGTGGAGCCCATGGGCGTGTACGAGACGCTGTTTGCCTTCCAGGCCGCCACGGGCACGTACCTGGGATCCGAAGGCACGTCTTGTGTGCCGCCACCGCGACGCCCCCCGCCCGAGCCCTCAAACGTGCCCCTCAGGGACCCACCCGTACGCGCAGGGCTTCCCGCTCACCACGCAGCTGCCCGGCGGCCCCGAGATGCCCAGCAGCGTGGAGTGGACGCCAGCCGACCTGCGCTACCCGGCAGGTGAGGGGTTGCTTGGCAGGGTAGCGGCTGCTGATGATGCTGAGCGCAGCCACTGGCGCCACGGAGCTGCTCGCTGCCATCGCTGGGTACTACAACCACTTCTACGGCACGCGGCTGCAGCCGGAGAACGTGTGCGTGTTCGCTGGTGCGGGCTGGTGTGGCACCTTGCCTGGGTGACTCTCAACCGCCACAGGCGGCCGTCCGGGCATCTACGCAACGCTGGTCAGGCGCCGCGCCGCAAAACAGACGCACTTGCTCAACTCCTGTCTGTGGATGATGATGACAGGCGTTCCTGCAGTCCAATGTCACAGTGCTCGTCGAGGAGACGGAGTACACCCCGTATTGGGACTGTGAGCGCGCGTTGCCGGCCTGCGTTGCGTGTTGTTCGCGTGACCGGCGTGCAGTGCTGCGGCTGCTGAAGCGGGCATATCGTGTGGTGCCGTCCAACGTAGGCAACCGCTTCGCGCCCACGCTGGCTGATTACGTGGGTGAGCTGTTTGTTTGCACCCCAAACTCGTTGCCAACGCTCTTCACGTCCAGCCACTGCCGCCGACAAGCCCTTCATCCTCAAGAGCAACCCGTGCAACCCCACGGCCAGGCACATGCGTGGCGACGAGCTCCAGGTTCATTCGTCTGCTGCTTGGTCGATCCGTCACCAGCAACGCGCTCAGAGTCTGGTGGAGTGGGCCGAGCAATCTGGCGGCGGCCTCTTCGATGAGGCGTACGAGTTCTTCGCGGACCAGCCGGACTCGGCGCTGCGTTACGTGCGTGACATTGACAGCAGGTTCTTTTGGGGGGTGAGTTGTTTTGCCCACAGCTTCACGGCTCTCGGCCAGCAACATTCTGGTGTCGTCGGCCGCCACCAAGAACCTTCAGGGCACGTTGCTTGCTCGGCGACGGGGCTGTGGCTGCTGACTGACGGCAGTGCAGCGCCCGGCGTGCGAGTGGGCTGGGTCGTGGGCTCCAAGGCCAACATCACGCTGTTCCGCAACTTCTCCTCCATGGCCATGGGCGGCATCAGCAAGATCTCCCAGGTCCGGCTCTTGCTTGTTTGCCGCGTGCTTGATGGAGTGCTTCCCAAAACAGAAGATCGTGACGGCGATGCTGGCCATTCCTCGTGTGGAGCTGGCGCGCACAGCCATTGCCAAGTTCTACTCAGAACAGCGCAACAGGTGCAAGGGGCTTCAGGCGCATGTGTTGCGCGTCTCACCTGGCGCCCCGCAGATACGCTGCAGCGTTTCGCGAGATGGGGTTCGAGCTCTTCACTGGCACGGGAGGTAGTGTGGACGCTGCTGCTGATGTGCTGCACTCAGCGCCATCAAGGCTTCTACATCTGGTGCCGCTTGCCCAACGGCCTCACCAGCAGCGCCTTCAATGAGCGCCTGTTCCGTCACAAAGCAGCGGTGCTGCCAGGCCACCTGTGCGACATGCACCGCACGCAGTCGCTCGCCCACTTTGTGCGCTTCAGTTTCGGACCGCTGCCTGCGTCCACGTTCGACGAGGACATTGGCATCGTAAAGGCTTGCTTGTAGCTGAGGGCCGGGGAGGATGGATCCTGGCACGTTCAACCACAGCGGTATCCCCCCCGTTGTCCGCCAGGCGACACGCTCAGGCATCTGCGGCAGGCGTCTTCTTCGGGGCTGCAGTGACGCCGCGCAAGGCGCACTTGTGCGAGGAGCCCTTCACGCTCACGGCCGCGGTGCTGGATGTCACTGCACCCGCCACAGGTCTGCGCGCTTCACGCTGCCGCCTTGTCAGCGCTCAGGCTTGCGGCTGGCAGGGCGCTGTGTGCTGTCGGTCAAGGTGGGCGGCCTGCCCGTGGTGGCGCTGTGCTCGCTGCAAGGTGAGGGGAGCCAGGAGGAACGAGACGGGCTGCTGCTGCTGTTCAAGGTGGGCCGGTTGCAGCGGGACGATGCGAGAACGCCAGCTTCACGCTGCCCTTTGAGCCGGGGGCCGTGTTCACCGTGAGCGACGGGCGCGTGCACCTGTCGGGCTACGGCAGCGGCGAGCAAGGTTTTGTGGTGGTGCAGGGACGGTGCCGGACTCAGGCTGCGGCGCAGACGTTGGCGTGGCGCCCGAGCAGTTGGAGGAGCTCGCGCAACTGCAAGCAGGTGAGGAGGAGGGTTGCATCTGGGGGCGCTTGCCTGACGAAGAAGTCAAATCAGCGGCCCAGGCAGCAACGCTGTTCCGCAAGAGGCGAGAGGTGCCCGACGGGCTGGAAGGTGACGCGCCGTTTGCGCTGTATGTTGTTGCGTGACCGGAGATGCAGTGGCGGCGGCGGTGAGGCGTTCTTTTTCTCAGGTTTGTGGCAACTCACTCCAAACAGCAGGAGGAGGAGGAGGAGGAGGGGGAGGAACAGGAAGAGTCAAAGAAGGAGAAGAAGAAGCGCAAGAAGAAGAGGGAGAAGGCTGAACTCGCAGCGCCTGATCAAGAAGAGCAGCAGCAGCAGCAACAGCAACAACAAGAGGAGGCGGCGGCAGGTCGCCTGCCTTTTGGACTCTTGGCTGAATGCTGCCATTCAACTTTCAGCAGAGCCCCCCGCACCAAGCAAGCGCGCAGACGAAGCAGAGGTGAAGAGCTTGAAGATCCGCGGTCACACGCTGCAGTGGGTCGACATGTCCAAGGGTAAGCGCTCTCGAGTTGAGGGGTGATGCTTCACCGTTTGTTGCTTGCTTGCTTGCTTGCGCGCGCAAGGCGGAGGCAAGCCTGTGAGGAAGGGTGCCAAGATACGCATCCGCTACACCGGCCGCCTGGCCTCGAGCAACCAGTTGAGCCCCCCCGGCCTCTGCTTGCACCCGCTGCTGTCTCAGCCCTTGCCCAGCGTGTTTGACACGTCTGGCCGCAAAGTGCGCTGCTCCTCTTTGCTGCTGCAGCAGCGCTGTTGACTCGTGCAGGCGTACTCGTTCGTGGCGGGCAAGGGCGAGGTCATCCAGGGTCTGGACGCGGGTGTCAAAGGTTGGGTGCTGCAAGGGGAGGAAGAGGGCGATTGACGTGGATGCGCGAACAGGCATGCTTCCGGGAGGACGAAGGTGGCGTCGCTTGCAAGTGTGGTGCGGGTTGGGTGGCTGACCACTGCTGCGCAGGAAGATCTTCATTCCCTCCGAGCTGGCGTACGGGCACCAGGGTTGCCCTCCAGACATCCCAGGCGATGTGCGTTGTCACGTGCGCTTTGTTGCGCTCACGCCTTTTGTTGCCAGGCCGCCCTGGTGTTTGAGGTGGAGCTGGTGGGGTATGGCACGCCGCGCAAGACGGCACGCAACCAGAAGCGTCAGTCCAGGTCAGTTTCCCCGCACGTCCCATTGGTTTTTCTCACCTGGCGCCAAGCCCCCCGCGCCTCACGGACGACGCTTGATGCGCCACTGTAGTGGACTATGCTCCTTGGTGGGGAGCAGCCTGATTCTGCGCCGCGGCCGGTCAATACACGCCCGAGGAAACGGCTTGGAAAAGGCAAAAACGCGCGTGTGCGTGAGGGCGCGCCATGTCCGACCCTGCACGCACCCGCCCCACGTTCACGGTGGGCTCGCTCTCGGCCGACGTAAGCGCTGCTCTTGCGGCCGCCACTTCCACTCAACCCCCCGTGCGCCTCGCAGGGCTGGCGGGAGCGCTACCGTCGCGGGGCACGACGGGGAGGTGACGAGCGTTCGTCGCGCAAGCGCTCTTCTCTGGCGCTGGAGGCTGAGACGGTTCCTTCGCTGGTCGACGACGAAGAAGACGACGACGACGACGAAGATGGCGCCGCCGAGCCCGTGGCCCACACGCCGCCCCTGCCCCAGGCGCCCAAACGGGCTGCGTCGCGGCTCGTCCCTGACGCCACCACGCCGGACGACGTGCTCGTGCCCAGCTCGCAGCTGCCAGAGCAGGCTCCTCACCAAGAGACGGCGGCGGCAGAGAAGGCGCTCAGGCCCCGCACGCGCTCCGTGATGGACGTGCTGAAGATGCTGGGCGAAGACGATGCCGGCGATGGGCCCGAGCTGGCGCTGAGCATGGCCACCGTCAGGGTGTGTGCTTGGTTGCGCTTCCCCCCCTTGCTCCAACACAATCTGCTCCAGGACTCGTGCTTGGAGAACGCGTTCCCCGGCCTGCAGGTTGGTTGCCGCCCCAGTCGCATCCCTTTCTGACCGCGCTCCTGGCAGTCCTTGCAGGCCGAGACGGAGACTGAGGTTGCTCAGTGACCGCGCTGCTTGCTCTCTCACCACGCTGAGCGCAGTTGTGGGCCCAGGTGTGCGAGGGTCCCGCCCCCCGTTGCCAGCCACTCACCGCCACCGCACAAAGGAGGTGTTCTTGTTCGACGCTGATGCGGAGCGGCGCATTGTGGGCGCCTCGTACTTTATTCCCTTCCCCTCATACATCGAATGCGACCAAAAGGCGGAGGCTGTGCGCCGCATCGCAGAAGAGAGACGCGGCCACTGCTCGCAGGTGCTTGAGCAGAGGAGCGAACTTCTTCCTCCACCCACAAAGTAACCGTGTGTGCGCAGGGCCAGGCCTTTTTGCCGCTCTGGGTCGGGCGTTCTTTGCTCGCTGCCACCGATGCATCTCATTGCTGTTGCGCGCAAAAGGGGCGCCAAGTCAGCGTCAAGGGCTGCCAAACGGTGCGCCAGTTTGGGCTTGTTTCCATCCTCTCACAAGTGCTGCTCAGTTTGTGTTGGCTGGGTATCGCAAGTTTTGGAGCTGCTACTCCAAGGTCGCAAGCAGAAGGAGAGGGGCCTCCGCTTTTGTTGCTCACTCTTGCCGCTTGTGCAGTTGGCGCCAGACGAGCGCGTGTTCTACGAGATGATTCAGCCCGCGTCGCCCATCAAGGTGTTCACCGACT
>CAZYYU010000196.1:0-2174 GCA_964651735.1 uncultured Gammaproteobacteria bacterium
GCTGCCTCATCCCCACACATTCGCGCTGCTGCTGACGGCCGGCCGAGCAGGTGCTATCTCATCCCCACACATTCACGCTGCTGACGGCCGGCCGAGCAGGTGTGTGCCGTCACGCTGTCAACCCCCGCACCTCACACTTTGTGTGCGTTGCAGAAGCAGTCCCAGAAGATTGACAAGCTCAAGAAGCTGCTGAAGGACTGTGGCATCGCGTTTCGCGACTTGACCAAGGCCTGTTTCCGCTCCTCCTTCACGTCCTCTTCTCTATTCTGCTCTGCTCTGATCGGCTCTGTTATTGCTGCGTATCTGACCGTGTCGTTGCAGGACTCGTTGGGTGATCGTATCCGCAAGCTCGAGGCCATCATCACCGACAACAACGTGGACCTCAGCTGGTCCATGGAGCAGCGCACAGAGGTTTGTTGTCCTCGTCTTTTCAGCTCGCCTTGACCGGGCCGTTTTGCAGTTCAAAGTGGAGCGGCAGAACAAGAAGGAGATGGAGGAGCTCAAGGCGAATCCCAAGATCTTCTCTGCCACTGAGGCGCGGAAGGTGAGCGAGCCGCCCGCATACATTCTTTGTCTGCCCCGCCCACTTGTTGCAATGCCTGCACATTATCTACCCACACAACTTTTGCTGCTTTGCCGTCGCATCCCCCTTCGCACTTTCGCTTGCTCTTGCAGAAGCGCAAGGTCGATTACAGCAGCGTGCTCAAGGCGGGCAAGCTGGACGACGAGGAGGACGACGACGATGTCGTAGATGACAACGATGACGACCTGTTCTCTGATGAGGGCTCGGATGAGTGAGCATTTCCTCGCAGCCGCGGGCTTGGGGGCAAACATAAAGGCAGCCGTGTCCTCCGCACTTTTGAAACGGCCCGGAGGTGTGCGTTGGATGTCCGACTAGCAGCAGCAGCGCGCGCAAACACCCACACACACACACGATGGCGGACTCGAAGCCGCGCCACTTCACCGGCGTTTGGCGCGCTCGCGACGTGCCAACTGGAGCTGTGGCTGCGGAACGGCTGCGACCGCTGCAGACCTTCTGGGTGCGCTGGGCGGCGCGCGAGGGGTCGCGTCCCTGCAGTCGCATCTGAGAGGGCGCCGCAACAGGTGGCAGTGTTCGTGACGGCTGCGCTCACGCTGCTGGTGCCGCAGCTGCGGCCTGCCTGGATTGGGCAGCAGCCACAGTGGCACTCGTGGCTGGGTGCAGGCGTTTGCTTGGTGAGCGTGTGCCGTGCGACGGGGTGTGAGAGCTCAAAGGGGGTTGGGAGCAGCTGCTGGCACTCTTTACGGTGTGGAAGCGGAAGCCGTTTCCCACACAGTCAGTGGTGAACCTGCTGCGCGGTGAGCGGGCTGAGAGCAAAAGGTCACCCAATTCACGTGAATGCAGATGCTGTCGCGAGGCAAGGTCCGTCGCTGAGCTCTACTGCTCTGCCAGCGCACTCGCAGCAACAACAACAACAGCAACAGCAGCAGCAACCAGTGGTAATGCTCAATCGCTTTCTTCCTTTGTCGTGCGTTGTTTGTCGGAATCGGATGGTGTGCCCACTCGCCGTCGTGCACCAGCACCAGGGCCCGGACAAGACGCCCGACAAGAAGACCAGCGCGGCCAACGTGTTCATCTCTCCGCTGACGCCATCCACGCTGCGCTTCACGTCGCCCAGCGTCGACACAGGCACCTGTTCGTTGTTTGCCATTCGCCTTCTCACTGTGCACGCAGGTGCAATGCTGTTGCTGTCATTCGCCCGGCTGAGCACAAACGCAATTTGCAGTCGAGCAGTTGGACCAGCTGCTGTACAGCTCGCCGCTGACGTCGCCGGTGGCGGTGCAGAGCGGTGCGCGGTGCATGGCGGGGGTGTGCGTGTGATCGCGCTCACCGCTGCCGTTCGTTGCGTCCAAACAAACCACAAGGGGCCTTGTCGAGCGCCATGGCCTTTGGTGCGCGCGAGCAGTACCAGACGGCGTACCGTGTTGGCGGGGTGGGTTGGTTTGCTGTTGGTTTTGTTTGCTTGCTGGTGTTGTTGTTTGCCCGCTCTCACAAGGCAAGTGCAGGCCGAGGACGCGCTGTTCCGCGAGTCAGAGGCTGCCAAGTTGCTGCTGCAGCGTCTGGACGTGGAGCTGTCCATGCACACAGAGTGGCCCTACCGGATGCGGAGGTGGGTGCTTTGGTGCTCGGTTGA
>CAZYYU010000196.1:2274-6450 GCA_964651735.1 uncultured Gammaproteobacteria bacterium
AGGCAAAAGCAACGTGTGTTGTGACGGGTGAAGCTGCAGGTGGTGGCGTTGGCGGACGATTTGCGCAACAAGGCCGCGCTGCTGGAACGGCTCACCAAAGAGGCGAGCGCACAACACACACACATCCCCGTTCGCCGGCGTGCTCAAGTGTGGGTTGCAGGAGCTGGAGAAGCGGCCGCAACAGCAGCAACAGCAGATGTCCTGGGGCTGGGGTGCCACCGACACCAGCGCCACCGCAAACGCTTGGTACTCCGCCCCTTCTTTCCTTCTTCCCTTCTTCATTCCTTGTTTCCTCGTTCCATCCCGTCTCCGTCCTTGCACTCACCTGTGACAGGGGCACCTCTGCCTTTGGCGGCTCCAACTGGTCCGCCTTCTCCAGGTGTGTGTGTTTGGAGGTTATTGTGTGTGGCCATGCGAGCAAACTGTCCGCTCCAGCACCGCCACCACGCCGGACGTTGCCCGCCGCGAAGCGCAGCAACGCGCAGAGCAGGTGCTTTGCAGTGCAGCCCAGCGTCCATCGCGTTGTGACGGCGGTGGCTGCTGCAGATTGTGCAGAAGCGCGTGTCTGACTGTGACGCGTACCTGGACGTGACGCGCGATCACGCGTGCAAGGACTACGTGCTGGAGCGACTCAAGCAGCTGCAGGAAGGCAAGACGGGCCGTCCCAATCACCAAACACACAAACACACACACCAACCCACTCCTGCTCCCTCCAGGCGGCACGCTCGCATCCTACGAGTGGAACGGCGGCGGCAAGTTTCGAGGCCGGGCTTGGAACGCCGATCTGCCCACCGATGCGCAGGTCACTTGCTTGCGCGCTGCTGGGCGCTCTCTTGACAGCGCTGCAGATCCTGCTGCACCTCTTCTGCACCAAGCTGTCGCTCATCTTGGACGCGCCGTTTGCCGCGCACTACCTGCTCATCTACCCGCAGCAGCCCGATGCCAAGCACAGGAAGGACGTGCTGCTTTGGCTGGTTCGTGTGGTTGTGTGTGTGGCTGCCCTCCCGTGTCTTGACCGTCCCTGGTTTCGTCGTGCAGCAACGGCGCAATCCGCCGCACCTCAAAGTGCGATGAACCGCTCCACTGCTGTGGCCCCACTCAGTCGCTTCCATGCAGGTTGTGGTGCGCGGCGAGATATGGGATGTGGTTCCTGGCTCCAGGCAAGGCGGCGGCCGTGTGCGCTGACGGTGTGCTCTCATCCGCGCGCAGCAATTTGTTCCACGCTCTTTGCCTGTACGTGCACGCCGTGGCAAAGGAGGAGCGCGGCGTGCTGGAGATGATCTCGCTCAACGAGGCCTGCCCTGACCTGCTGCGCATCGTGGGGCAGAGGAATTGAAGCGTTTTTGGATCTCTTGGAGAAAACTTTACAGTTTGGCAAACAGGGGCCCGTTGAGGTACTTGAGGCCGCTGTCACACGCCACCGTGACAACCACCTTGCCAGGGCCAAGCTCGGCCGCCAGCCGCAACGCACCCACAACGTTCAGGCCGGTGGACGTGCCTGAGTGGAAGCGGGATTGGGGGGCAACAATAGCCGATCAAGACGCAATTACCCACAAAGAGGCCCTCGAGCTGCGACGCTGTGAACAAGCGAGCACGACGACTGGGCGCAAACCTGTGCCAGGCGCCGCACCATGGCCCGACCCTCCTGCTCGTCCACCGCACGACACTCGCTCACCAGACTGCGATCGAACAGCGGCGGCACAAAGCCCGGCGCCACACCTATCTGCGCGATCACAACACATTGCTCGACATCAACCCAAACACCACCGCACCCTCCACAGTGTGCGACCCAACAGGGCCCCCAGTGAGCACCGCTGACGTAGTGGGCTCCAGCGCCACCACTCGCACTTGCGGGCAGTGCTTGACGAGGGCGCGCGCCGCGCCCACCAGCATCCCTGCGTGGTTCAGTCCAGCGTCCCTGATGGTGACGGACCTTACCGCTGGTGCCGGTGCAGGCACAGAAGGCGTCGATGCGGCCCACTTGCTTCGCCAGCTCATCGCCCAGCACTGCGTATCCGTCCAGCATGTCGCGGTTGTGCATCTGGTTCGTGTAGTAGAAGTTGCTGTCCTTGCTGGCAATCTCCTGCAGAGCGGCGTCAGTGCGTGGAATTCGTCTCGCCCTTCCCTTCCACACCTGAGCGCGCTGCATCATGCGTGGCAGCAAGTCGGGCGTCAGCACGCCGCCCTTTGGCAGCGCGAGGTCAACATGTTGTGTGCTGTGTGTTGTGTGGCGCCCGCTCACCTGGCTCGTGAGCACCTCCAGCTTGGCGCCAAAGGCCCGCATCATGGACCGCTTCTCCAGCGCAACAGCGTCGTTGGTCACGATGACGCAAGGATAACCCTGGTGGCCTGGGACGTCAGCCAGCACGTTGACCCACATGCCCCATTGCGTCAAGGCCCCCGCAAAAGCTGGACCAACCTTGCTGGCGCACACAAACGCAATGGCAATGCCAGTGCTGCCTCCCGTGTACTCCACAACGCTCATGCCTGGCTTGAGAGCGCCGCGTCTCTCAGCCCCCTCGATCATGGAGCGGGCCATGCGGTCCTTGTACGAGCCGCTGGGCGAGAAGTACTCGAGCTTGACAAAAACGCGCGCACTGCCCTCGGGCACCAGCCGCCGCCCCAGCTCCACGACTGGCGTGTTGCCCACCGCAACGTCCACTGCGCGCATCCCTCTCTGATGCCCAAAAGTGCAAAGCACAAAGTGTTTTGAGCGACAACTTTGTTACGCCAGCTTCAGAACATGGGTCGATGGAAAATTGAGGGCCCCCTCTCGTCGTACTCCTCTTTGGACGTCCAGTACTGCTGAAACGATCCAAGCGATGCAAGTATGGAGCCGCCGATCCACGCAGAGTACTGGAGAGGGCCGGTGAGCGTGTACCGCGCTTGCGCCACCAAACCTTGCGTTCAGGGGGCGCGATCACGTCCACAGCGTGCTTGGTGAGCGGGCGCAGCTCCTGCCGCAGCCGCAGAGCAAAACCGGGAAACATGGTCGAGCCTCCGGCCAACACCACGTTCGACCAGAGGGGACCCTGCACGTCACCCCCGCCTGGGCAGGAGCCAATTGCATCTGCAACAAGGGTGTGCACGCCGCGATCGAGCAGCGCATGCAGAATGAGCGACAGCACGTCCTTGGGCATGCGGTACAGCGGGCTCCCTGACAAGAGCACCCATTTCAAGGCCTGGTGTCAGGCACATCTGTGCACACGCACCTGGATCATTGCGCGCAACAAACAGCAGGCGCAGCACGTCCCAGCCTGGTTCCTTCCTCAGCCCGAATCGGAACATGCGCTCTGCAGTTCCCCGAAGTTCGCTGTGCAGTGTGAGGAATGAGCGGCGGAACAAGAAGAGAAGCAACAAGGGAGCCAGCGGAAAGAGTAACGCGCAGGTGAAGCAGTGAACTCCTCCCCTCCCCACAAAAGCGCTACCTGTCCTCAAGCGACAAGGTGGTCCCGTCGGGCAGCTCGTACTTCCTGTCTGGGGTGGCCTCGCAACGTGCTGCTGAAGCCACATAGCACAGCGTGTTCTGCCCGCTTGTGAGCGCCGCCGCCACGGGCTCACAGCGTGGCGCTCACCTTGATGTCGACTGCAATGGGCAAGCAAGTGTTGAGGCCTTGCCGTTCCAGCCGAGCCAGCAGCTCTTCCGCCATGTTCTTTCCAGCAAAGTCAAACTGCTGCACGCAACGGTCCAGCAAAGTGCCCTGCAAGGCAGATCAATGAAGCGGCGGGCAAAGCAAGCGGGGAGGCCAACCTCGTGGACGGGAACAGCGCGCGACACACCATGGCCACAGTCGAGCACCAGCCCCGTGCCGCGGCCGCTTGCGTAGATACACAGCAGAGGCGCCACGCGCACTGCCATGGCGGGCGTGTTGAACGTCTCGAACATGATCTGCGTCATCTTCTCGCGGCAGGCCTTGGGGTTCAGGGGCGCCTCCGTCAGCAGCACGGGGTGCTCCTCGGGGGCCACGCGCAGCTCGTTGTAGAAGGTGTGGTGCCAGATCTTCTCCATGTCGTCCCTGGTGAGCGGGCGGTCAGCGCAAGGGGGGAGCGTGCGGCGCGTGCGTGCGTGTTACCAGTTGGTGATGATGCCGCGCTCGATGGGGTACTTGAGCGCTAGCAGGCCACGCTTGGACTGGGCCTCGTCGCCGACGTAGCTGTCCTTCTGGCCCATGCCCA
>CAZYYU010000197.1:0-6442 GCA_964651735.1 uncultured Gammaproteobacteria bacterium
TCGCGGAGACACTGGTCTCGGGCAGGGCGCGGGATCCGCTTCTGGAGCCGAGCGCCAGGCTTTTTTTCTGGCCATTTTTTCGCGCCGCCTCGCGCTGCCCCCCAACTTTCGCTAGGCCACCAGAGGGGTGCTGCTGCCATGTTCAACGACTTTGGAGGTTACGCAGGCACCAACTACGTACGTGCGCCTGCAACGCGTCCCCTCGTCGTCCCTCTGTGGTGCTCCCCACTCACGCTGCGCTCCAGGGTGGTGGCGGCGGTGGTGGCGATGGCAACAACAACGCTGGCGGTTTCGCCAACAGCCCAGCTGGCGGGAAGGGCGGTTCGCAGGAGGTAGCGGCGCGCAAACCGGCTTCCTGTGTGGAGGCGGCGTCCCCTGCTGCGTGAGCGCACTGCACCTCGCGCCACCTGACGCACTGTTTCGCGCCCTTTTTTTGTTTTGGCGCGTTCCTCCCCCTGTCCTCTGTTCAACGACGACGACGTCTACCTGCCTGCCTGCCTGCCTGTCTGCCTGTTTGCCTGCCAGCCTGTTTGCCAGCTCGCCACCGGCAGTCCCCCCAATCACGCATCGTTTGCTTCACGCGGCCCTTTGCTCACGCCGCCGTCTGCAGGAGAAGAGCGGCGCGAGCGTGCAGCGCCTGACTCCGCTGTTGGTGGCGCAAATCGCCAAGGCGGTGCAGCAGCACAAGGATGACTCCTTCACGGTGGACGGCCAGGAGCTCAACCAGGTCACGGTGGTGGGCACCATCAAGAGCGTGCAGAAGCTCTCGACGAACCTCACCATCGTGCTGGCTGATGCGACGGGCGAGGTGGACGTGCGCCAGTGGCTCGACAACGACGACGCCAACGCGGATCGCTATCGGGCTGGCATGATGATCAGAGTTATTGGTGAGCCCCCTTGCAGCACCTCCGCCGCTCCCTTGCGCAACCAACCAGCCAAACTGCAGGCCATTTGCGCGAGTTTCAAGAGAAGAGGTCGGTGCTGGCCTTCAAGATTCGCTTGGTCGAGAACCCTGCAGAAGCCGAGTACCACAAGACGCTGGCGACCTACGTGCATTTGTACAACACGTTTGGGCCGCTTCCTGATGTGGCGGCCGCCCCCGCTGCTGGTGGTGGCATGTTTGGCGGCAACGCCGCGAACAGCAACGCATACCAGGCGCCAGCACCTTCGTACGCGGCCAACGCTGGGGCAGGCGGCCTGAGCGAGCTGCACAAGACAGTGTTGCAGCAGATCAAGAGCGTCAAGGTGTGTTTCTGCTTCCCCTCTCCTGTCGTGACGCGCTGTTGCACACAGGGCGGAGAGGGCGCGGCGCTGGACGATGTGCTGCGTACGCTTCGCAATGTTCCGCAAAACCAAGTGAGGGAGGCGATCGAGTACCTGAGCGCCGAGGGCCACATCTACTCCACCATCGACGAGAACCATTTCCGTGCCTCCAACTAAAAGCGCGGGGCTCGAAGGGGCTGGCTCGTTGTACACTTTGGGCGGAACTTGGGTTGAAGGAGCCGTTCCCCCCTTGCAGCCAGCGACCAGCCACCCGACCAGGACCCGTCACTGCTGGGCGCGCCCCCTGCCCGCCATGTCGCTCGTTGAGTACCTGCCCAGCTTGCACTTCCAGGGCTCCACGCAGGGCGTTGTGCTGGCCATCTTCAACGATGGGCGGGCCTTCTTCTACCCACTCAGCGAGGAGGTGACGCAAGCTTTTCCGTGCCCGCCGCCGCCACCACCACGCCGCGTGACTGGCATCGCTCACGACCCCACCAGACCAAGGACCGCACGTACCAGAACGCAGTGCTGCTGAACAACAGCCCGCCCACCAAGCAGTCAGCGTCGCGGGCGTCCAAGGCGGGCTCCGAGAAGTACTTCCTGTACGACGCCTGCCTGGAGCTCAAGCACCAGGTGGCCAAGTTCGAGTTTTCGCGCGATCAGCGTGTGCTGGAGCGGCCTCGCAAAATCTTGCTCTCGCCCAACAAGTCGCTGCTGCTCATTCTGGGCGCCTACCACAACAACGCCAAGTGCCTGCTGGTGTACCAGCTCCTGGAGACGTTCCCCAACCCGTTCCACCTCATCTTCTCCGACTTTGCCTTCACGTTTGTGGACGCTTGCTTCAGCCCCGACTCGCGCTCGCTGGTGTGCATCACCGCGCGCCATCCTCACTACTTGTTCTCCTTGTCGCTGCCGCTCATCGAGTGCCCGCACAACAAGCAGCACGAGTACTCCACGTCGCTGTTCCTGTCGGCCAGCTCCAAGAAGAACGTGGAGCACCATGTGCACGCGCGCCCCGGCCCCACCAGCTTCGAGCCGCGGGAGGCGGGTCCGCTGCAGGTCATGGGCCCGTGCCTGAGCGTGACGGGCCAGCCGCTGGCCATGACGCACATTGTGTCGGGCGCGGACCGCGAGGAGACCGCGTACCACTTCCTGACGTGGGGTGACGGCGCGCTGGGCGAGTTTTGCTTGTGGAAGGCGCTGCAGGACCCGGCCAGCGGCCGCCGCCGCTACCACATGTTCCCGCGGCTGCTGTGCCCCGACGTGACGGACCTGCAGTGGCTCAGCGCCCCCGAGTCGCCCAAGGCGCGCGTCGTGGGCGCGCAGTTTGCGGAGCCGCCGCTGGAGCGCGTGCTGCTGGTGGTCAAGCGCGACCGCTTCGGCAAGGGCCCCGAGAACGGCATCGGCCTCCAGACGTGCGAGCTGGGCGCGCTGGACGCGCCTGGCGTGTGGTACCAGGTGACGGAGTCGCAGGACGTGGACGACGTGGTGTGCGCCAAGTGGACGACGCCGCTGCTGGTGGGCAAGGAGCCCAGCGCCGCCATCGTGGTCCGCAAGAAGGGCATGTTTGAGCTGGTGGCGCATCGCTACACCAGCGCGTTCCAGGCCGGCAACGAGTCCTTCGCGGGCAAGTGCACCAGCTTTGTGCAGGTGGGCCGCTACAACCGCTACTGGACCACGTCGGACGGCGAGCTGCGCGCCTTTGTCGTGACGCCGTCCGTGCCCAGCCAGCACCCCGAGTGGGCCGACATGTGCAGGGGCAACCCGTCGGGGCAGAGCCAGGACATTGTGCAGATGCGGATCCTGGGTGAGCTGCGCGCAGCAGTGTTGGGGTTGCGTGGCCAACGCCCCGGAGCGCAGGGCGCCGCATCGGCTACTTCATTCAGGACGCGTTGCGGGAAGCTGCTCCCACGACGCTGGAGGCCATCTACACTGCTCGGAAAGGTTGGGCCGGAGCAGTGGGCCTGGATGGCGCGGCGCTTCTTTGTTCGCTGCTGAGGCGTTTTTGTTTGCGCGCGTCGCAGGCAAAGGAGCAGCCAAGAAGTCAGCAAATGGTGCTGGGGGTGGCTGCTCGGGCCCCCCTTGCCTCACCGCGGCCTGTGCAGGGGAAAGAGTGATTGGAGACTGCGATGTGGTGGATGGGATCCACTTGCATCGGTGTTGGCAATGTCACGTGGTGCTGTTGAAGCCGTTGCTCTGTTCGCGTTGCAAGACCGCAGTGTGAGTGGTTGATGGCCTGCGTCCCGGCCCGCTCAACGAGGCCTCGTCGCAGGTACTGCGGGTCTGGTTGCCAACAAAAGCACTGGTAAGATGCGCTGCGCTGTTTGTGGTGTGGCAAGCCGATGACGACTTGCAACTCTGCAGGGAGGGCGACCACTCGAGGGGTTGTGTCGCGGCCAGTAAAGGCCAACCTCACTAGGTCGTGCAAGGCGGCTGTATTTGCGAGGTCCAGCCGCGCCCGCCGATGGACAGCGCAGCGATCCCAAGCCGCTCCGTGGCAGCACCGCGTCGTGCGTGCGGGGCCCACTCAGTGTGCGGTGGGCTTGGCGGACGTCAGGTCCAGCAGGTCGAACAGCCTCTGCGGACAAAGGTGTTTCTGAAGCGGCGAGCCCAGCAAAAGCCACGCACCTCGCGCATCAGCGCCCTGTCCACGGGCACGTGCTCCATGCCGCACGCGTCGGATATCTCCTTGGCCACGCTTTTGGGCACCGTCTCGTGCTCCTTGGCGAACCTGCCGGCCGTGAAAAAGGGCCGCCACGCAAAGAAGGAGGGGCTTCCTCACTCGCGGAAGAAGTCCAACACCACCTTGACCTGCAGCAGTGACAGCGACGGTGCGGCCTGGCAAAAGCGCGGCTCCTTGAGGACGCGCGCGCGCGGAGGGGCTTGCTGCATCGCGCACGCACGCACGCACGCACGCACCTCCTTGAGCATTGCAGGGCTCAGGTTCTTCTTGTCCACCAGCAACACGTTGCTCAGGTCCACAAGCGGCTGCAGTTGCACTGGCTGTGGCGTCAGCTGAATCACTTTCGCGCAGAGCGCTCACCTTTGAAGCTTCTCCACTGATACAACACCGACGAGTGGCCGGATCCCCAGTTCTCCAACTCAGACAAGTACACCTGTTCGTCGTCGCGCACGCGCGCTCGCTCGCTTCAGCACACCAGCCCCACCCCTTGCAACAACGTGGCGAGAGCGAGCGCATTCCCACCTTGATCTGCAGGGCCACCGCCGGGTCGCACAGCGCTGGTGTGGTGAGAAACGAGTTGAAGATGGCGCACGACAGCGTGTGCAGCACTTGAAAGAGCCACTGGTTCACGACGGAGTGCGGCACGTGCATGTTGATCATGGTGGTGATCCAGCGCTCAAACAGCTCCACCACCTCGGCGCCGATGGCTGTCGACTCCACCTCCACGTCCCAGTAGTTGCGCGCCTTCTTGTCCACCAGCATGCGTATCTCGGCGCCCACCAGCGCCAACGTCTTGCGGTACGCTTCCTCAATGACAGCCTCCAGCGCGGCCAGAAAGTGCCTGCCCCCACCAGCGGCGGCGGCGGCGGCGGCGGTGGCTGCGGCTGACGCGGGTCGCTTAATGTCGATGCCGTGCTCAGCCACGCAGGCCACAGATGCGCCAGCCTCGCGCGCCATGGCGTGATGCAGGGCGCAGCACCACGACAGCCAGTACACGGCGTCCGCGTCGTGCTCCACGTCGGCCAGCGCGCAGCGCACCGCTGCCACGATGTCGTCGCCCACTGCACCGCTGCTCTCGCTGATGGCGGCGGCCCCGTCGGGCGCGCTGGGCTGGTACCCGTCCTTGCGCAGATCCTTCATCGCCGACTTGGGCACGTACTTCTCCAGCTGCTTCACCTTTTGCTGCAGCAGCGTGGCGCGCTTGGTGGCCTCGGCCCGCTTCTCTTCCAGCCGCTCCAGCTCCTGCTTCAGCCTCCTGTTCTCCGCCTGCAACTTGCGCACGTCTTTGTCTGCGTGGGCGCGCGGAACATGCTGTGTGAGAGCTTGTGCGCGCTTTGATGCACGACCGCGCACCTGAGCTCCGGTCATCGGGCTGCAGCGGCTGGGCTGCAATCTTGGGCGACGGCGGAGGAGCCCGGTCTTCGTCCGTGGCGCCGCTGCCACTGCCACTGCCAACGCCGCCACCACCACTACCGCTGCTCGCGGCGGTGCCGCTGCCGACACGGCGGGACAGGCTGGCAAAGGGGTTATTGGAAGCCCGCTCCACGGCAGGCTCGTCGTCGGCGCTGGCCTCCCTGTCCACTGAGGGCGGGCCCGCAGCAGCAGCAGCAGCAGCAGCAGGCTGCTCGTCCGATCTGCTGTCGTCTTCGGATCGGCGCGGCAGTTTGGGCGTGCTGTGTGTGCGCGCGCCGCTGAGCGGTCATCGAATTTTGACACGCAAAAACACCGCTCCCTACCTTGTCATGGCGATGGGCGCGGGCCCAAACGGGTTTGTGGACGCAGTGACGGCAGCCGCGGCGGCAGTGGAAGCGACAGGCGGCGGAGCATTCAGGGCAGGCGGTTGCGCGGAAGCCGATGACGGCGCGGCCACCGACGTGCGCGGGCTGGGCTGCGGAGGCGCCACCTCAGACGGCTCAATGCGCAGGATGATGTCGCCGGCCCGCTCCGCCAACTGTGCCTCGTGCTGTTTGGGGATCTTGATGCGCCATTCCACCTTGATGCGAACCGCGTACGGCTGGGCCTGGCGCGTAGCAAAGTCGGCCAAGTTGAGCTCGCACGCTGCCACTTCCTTGAGCTTCTTGGGCGACACCACTTGCTGAATCGTCAGCAGCACCGGCACGCGGCCCGGCGCCGCGCCCTTCTTCTTGGGAGGCACCAGCTCGGACTTGACCTCGAAGGTGTAGGCCTGAAACGCGACCTTGTGCTGCGCGAGCTGCAGTGTGGGCGTGTTGCCCTGTGGGCCCCCCGGTCAGGAGGGGGCACAACCTGTGGCGCGCGCCCTCACCTGCTGCTTCTTGTGCTTCCAGTGCACGGCCACTTGGCTGTCATCCAGCGGGAACAGGTTGTTGGCGCTCACGATTTGCAGCGTCCAGGTCATCATCGTCGTCCACCCCAGGCTCGCCGGCCGCTGCCCCAGTGCGGACTTTCGTTTTTTGTGCAGGGCGTCCGACCCTTGCTTGGAGTGGGCGTCTACGTCTACTGAGTGGGCCCTTTGGT
>CAZYYU010000198.1:0-6395 GCA_964651735.1 uncultured Gammaproteobacteria bacterium
ATCAGCGCGGCGTGCTGCCCCCGCTACCCACCATGCCCGCTCCCAATCACCGGTCGACAGCACTCTGATGTCCCGGACCACGCGCACACGGCTCGCGTGCTCGTGTGCACACCAGCACACGACGCGCAGCCGTGCACAGGATGCGCACAGAAGCCTGCGGGGGGCGTGCAGGGCGCGTTCCAGCACGCGTCACACCCGCTCGCCCGGCTGGGCGTTTCCTGGATGCGACCGCACAGGTCTAGGCTTGGGCGAAAGTGTGTGTGAGGCGGTCGAGTGCGAGCGCGCGATGTCTTCGCTGCACGCCGACACAGAGCGCCCGACGCGAGGTGCGCGCAGTATCGCGCGCAGCACGCAGCCCTGCTGCATCGTCGCCAGCCATCCGGCCGGCGCATCGCGCCAGGCGTCGCGCAGCGCGCGCCGGTGACGCCGGCGCGAACCGGTGGTCCCGCGAATCGGTGCCCGGCCCTCGCCGCCCCGGCCAGGCCGCCGCGCCAACCACGTGCTCGCCGCACGGCGGTCGCCCGCTGATCGCGTGTGCCGCGCGCGCGATGGCGCAGTCCGATTCGCTCACACGCAGCATGCGTCCGCGATGCTCGGTCGCAGTATGCACCGGTTCGCAAGAGAAACCACCTCCTGGCGCGCTACGGCGTGGAGAATCAGGCATGCACGGCCTCTGCGAGCGCTGTGCCGAGGCGTCGAATCGCCAGCAGCCGCCGGTTGGCGCAGGTTGGCTGTGCCACACGACCCCACACGACCCCACGCTCAGTCTCTCACATCCCACCACTCGACCGACCGGAAGTGGAACGTCTCTGCGAGCAAGCTCGCGCGCTCGCGCGCGTACGGCAGCGGCGCTGCGTGACGTGTGTCGACGCCGCACCGGCGGTGTGAGGTGTGCCGCCTGGCCGAGCGCTCCTTGGGGCGATCTCGGTCGCGGTCGTGATCGCCCCGCGCGTTGACAATTGCGCGCGCGCGCGTTCCCGCCTCGTGGTGTGTGTGTGTGGTGTGTGTGGTGTGTGTGTGTGTGTGTGTTGCTGTGCGTGCAAACAGGCGCTACGGCTTGCCGTGCAACGCATGCAGCGTGTCGCTAGTGTGCTTGCGTGTGTGTGCTGTGTGCTCGTGTGCACGATGGGCTTCAAGCTCAGTGGATTCGCTCCGCTTGTTGCACGCACGGGTGTCCCCGTGTCGTTCTGTGCGTCGCTGAGTGCGCTGTTCGTGGTCATCGATGGCCCCTGCTTCCTGCATGAGATGTGCTCTGCGCAACCGCGTGGGTGGGCCGACATCGTCGCGCACTCGCACGGCATGTGGCGCGTGTCCGACGTGCACCCGGACCCGGACACAGCGGACCATTGCGCGTCTGACGACCTGTGCAGCGCGGACGCGATCGCCCGCCTCGAGCGGCTGTCGGCCAACGCGTGGAGCGCCATGTCGCCCGACGCCGCCGACTTTGTCGAGAAGCTGGCCGTACGGCTGCGCGCTGCCATGCACGGTGTGCGTGTCAGCGAGCGGTGCGTTGTCCTCTTCGACGGCGGCGGGTTCGTCGCCAACCGCCTTGCCGGCTACAAGGGCACGGGCCGCGAGCCGCTGGACGCGCGCGGCGTGCGTTTGGTGACGCGCGCGCTGCGCTATCTGTGGCGCGTGGCAGGCGCACCGATCGCCGTGCTCTGCCGCTCGCAGGCGGACTTTGCAGCTCGAGCGTTTGCCGAGCGCTACCCGCAGCATGCGCGAGCGTCTCTGGTCGTGACCAAGGACGCCGACGGGTGCGTGCGCGTGTGTGTGTGTTGGTGATTACTGACGTGTGCTCATGCGTAGGTACACGTGGGGGCTTCACGTGCTCCTCGCGTCATCGTCGCGCGTCGTGTTCTTCCGCAGCAATCGGCTGCTCGTCGCCGACCGCTACACGGCGACGGCAGCGTGCGAGCACGGCAGCGTGGAGCTCGTCCTGCCTGCGTGCGTGCCCTACGACGAGGCGCTGCCCCTCGTGCGCCGCGCCCTGCGAGCGGCGGACGAGCGAGTGCGCCTGACCGTCTCGGTCCGCACGGGCGGAGTGTTCACGGCTACGTTCGAGCGCCGCGGCACGCACCCGCACGTCTGTATCGTGTCCGTGCCGCTGCCCGCGGGCGTGCCGCGTCGGCGGGTGCTCGGTCTGGCACTCTTCATGGCGCTGTGCGCGTTCGGCGAGGCGGCGCCTGTCGGCGACGCCGCCCGCGCCACCGAGATCCGTCTCGGCTCGAGCAGCTTGTCGGCTGCAGCGTACCGTGCAGCCGACCTTGGCACACTCGCCGAGCAGCTCGAGCGGGCCGCCGACGCCACAGCGGACGTTGCTCGGCGCGTGCAGCAGGTGCTTGCGTCGCCGCTGATGAATGCGGAGGTGGCCGACGCCCGGCTGCGCCTGGCCGCGGCCGTGCAGACTGCCATGTGCGGCAACGACGAGCACGTCTGCAATCTGACGAGCCCGGGGCCGAGCGCCTCGGACGCGCAGCGCCTTTCGCATATGGTGGTGCAGCGCATGCTGCGCACGCCGCTATACGCGCTGGGGGCGCTCCTGCCGTCCGACCACGCGAACGGCCAGCAGGTGGTCGCGCCAAACATGGCGATGCAGACGCTCGCTAACGTCGGCGACGACTCGGCCGCCAGGTTTCTGTCGGGCGCGCTGTCGTACATCGAGCGCGACATGCAGTGGGCGGCGTTCGGCAGGATGGCGCGCAGTGGCGCGCTTGACCTCGCGGTGGTTCCGGTGCGTCTTTGCGTGAGCGTGTGCGTTCGCGTGGACGACTTCTCACGGCATTCGCGCGCTTGCAGCTTGTGGTGCACGGCTTGAACGGCGATGCGCTGGTGGGCACAGCGCTTGGGAGCGGCCGCAAGTACGACAAGTCTGTCAAAGAAGCTGCAGCACTGAGTACGTCGAACGCAGCATGTGCAGTTGGATGCTGCGTTTCTCACGCGTGCACGTGCCTGCGCTCGCACGGGCGCAGATGCGTTCCGCGCATCACGCAGCACGGCGCATGCACCACGGGTCACGGCCACGGCCGCAGCTGCGAGCACGGCGACAGCTACAACGACGCTGGCCACGTCACGCCCGCAGATGCATACCGGTACGCGTACGCGTGCAGCATGCGCGTGGACGCCTGCGCTTGCGCGCACTCGCGCTAACACGCTTCCGCGCACGCGCGCAGTGCGCGACGCGTGGACGACCGTCCGCGAGACGCCCGACAAGGTGTATGCGGCCGTTCGGGAGGCGATCGAGACGGGCCGCCGCGCGATCGCCAAGAAGCCGGCGCATCTGACGGCGGTTTTCTCGCCAGTCGGCACGTACGCCGCCCGGGGCAGCAACCGCGTCACCGCTACCGCCGCTTCCATCGCGCTGCTGGCGTCGGTCGCGGTTGCGCTCGCTGTGCACTGCGTCGCCGCCGTCGTCCCGTGGCCTCTCGTGTTGTTTCTGACACGGGCGCTGCGGCAACACTGGGAGCGGCAGCGCGTGCAGCATGCGCTCACCGCGTTTTCTCCCACGGGCGTGATGGCGTACGTGGCGTTCGCGCGGACGGTGACGTGCGAGCTGCGCACGCTCGCGCGGCACACGTTCTTCACCGCGCAAGCTGTGGCGCACGCGCTGGCGCGGGCAGCGGGTGTGTCGTCCGACTTGTCGGCGCCGCTTCACATGGGGACGGTGCGCGCGGAGGTGGCCGCGCTGCTCCTGCTGCTTTCGGATGCCGGTGCAGGTGCGTCTGTGTCTGTGCATGCGGCTTGCACACTGTGCGTGCGTTGCCTGCGCTGACATTCGCGCTGGCAGCGGTGGCGGACGACTGGGCGAAGGTGCTTGAGACGCACACGCTCGCGAAGGTGCGCCACGTGCTCAAGCCGGCGAGTGCCGGGCGGCCTGCTGTGCAGCCGGCTACCACGACAGCAGTCATGTGGGCGGGCGCGAGCGTGGGCGACTGGCTGCGGGCCGCGCTCGGCCCGCTCTGGGTTGCTCGCGTCGAGCGGGCGCTCGGGCTGCTGGCCGCCGCGGCACCACGGCCAGCGGGGCAGCCGTTTGCGGCGCTGGCCGCGTGGCTGGCGCAGCACAAGCAGCAGCAGCGGTCGCGGCGCCAGCAGCACCAGCATCAACAGCCGCTCGTCGACGACGCGACGACGTCGCCAGTCGGCTTCGACGTGCCGCTGCGCGGGTCGTTCGACACGCTCGTGTTGGCGATCGCGTACGCGCACGCGCGCGCTGCGCGTGGCGCGGCGCATCGCGCGTCTGCCGCGCGCGGGCCGCACGGTGACGACGACGACGACAACGACGTCAATGCGGACGGCGACGAAGACGACGCCGACCTCAACAATCTCCGGCGCAACCGGCATCCCGTCGACGCCGCCGTCGACTTTCGACTCGCGCACGCGGTGCGCGAGTTCATGCGCGCCGCGTTTGTGAACACAGGTCGACGCGGCTTCGATGCTGCGCTGCGGGACGCGCAGGATGTGTTCGCGGCGCTGCCGCCTGACTTGCGTACAGCCGCAGCGCTGCTGCCGCGCGACACGCGCGATCGCATCGCGATCGAGTTCGCGGTGGGCGCGGCCAATGCGCTGTTCATCCGGCACTACGACCTCATCGACGACGGCGTGTACGCGGCGGCGAACGACGCGGTTGTCCGCGCGTCGGTGCCGATCCAGGTGCGGGCGGCGTCGTTCTCGTTCTCGTTCAAGTGGTGGCGCGGGCCCGCCGTGGCACTGGGGCTGCGCAAGCAGCTAGCTGCCTGGCGTGCCGCTGGGTGCCCGGCCACCGCTGCCGGCGTGGGCGCCGGTGCAGCAGTCGCAGTGCCCGTGTGCGAGACCGACGACGTCGTGTATCTGGACGGATCGACCGTGAGCGAGCGGCTACTGGAGAGCGCGATGGCGGCGAAGGCGCGGAAGGCGTCGGCCGTAGTCGTTCGGGTGGTGGTGCCGGGCGGCCGTGGCAGTGCGACTGTGCACGTGCCGGTGAAGGCGGAGGCGGGCAAGCTGAGCAGCGCTGCCGATTCCGAGGTGGTGACGCTGGTGTCGTTGGACCCGGGCGGCAAGGTGCCGCTGCAAGGCGCGCTGCTGCGTGCCGCGCGCGAGGGCGTCGTGGTCCCCGGCGACGACGACGCCTCGTTTCCGACGTACGGCGAGGCGCTCGTGCAGGCGCACCACGCGTCGCGGTGTGAGCGCGCGTGGATGGCCGCTCGCGTCGGGCACCTGGCACGGCATTGCGCAGGCAACGCAGCGCGGCGGCGCCGTCGCGACCGCATGCAGCAGCGGCTCGGTCGCCAGAGGGAGCGCGCGGCCGAGCGCGCTAAGCACGTGCGACGGAGTGTGGCGGACGGCGTTGTCGCTCGCTGGGTGGCCGCGGGCGTGCAGCTGGTGCTGTACCCGCGCTTCTCGTTCCACAGCGCAGCAGCGCGGCGGCGCGGCGGTGGCAGCGTGCGCTCCGAGACGCGCGCTCTCTTTGCCGCGATCGGGCACGCAGAACTGCGGCAGCTTGTGGTGGGCCGGGCGCGCCGGCACGGCATCGTCGTGCGGCAGTGCGCCGAGTGGGTATGCCGCGCGCTCGCGCTCGCTGGGCGCCGGCTGACGAGCTTGCGCGCAGTATACGTCGCGGACGTGCCGGTTCTGCGGGCACGTGGACAACACCATCGGGCTGGCGCACGCTGTGGTGTGCCCGGAGTGCGCGCGCGACGACGACCGCGACCGCCGCGGCAGCGTCAACATCGGCGTGCGTGCGATGGCCGCGATGTGCCAGTAGGCCAGGTGGGTGGGCAGGTGGGCGGGTGGGCGGCTGATGGCGAGCGCGGAGCGCTCGCAAGGTGCGCGGGCGCGCGCGCGCGCGCGATGGTGTGATCTCACGGGGCGCGTGCGCGTGCGCGCGCAGGATGCGGCAGCCGTGGGTTGGGCTGGTTCGACGTCTTGTTCAACTGGGCGACTGCTTTGCAGAAGCTCAGACGCGAGTGACTCCCGGCACGCGCGATGGTCGTGCTGTTCCCGTCCGGGAGGGCGATGCCCGGGGACAGCCGACGACTAAAGTACGTGCGCACGCACGTGCTGCGCGGCGAGTCTCGTGTGTGATGGAATTTCGTGTCATCGCGCGCGCAATCTGTGGTGTGTGAACGTCATGTCGTGCTGTGGTGTGATGCGCACGTGTCCGCTGGTTTCTCACCAAGCCTACAGTAGCACGCGCGCAGCGAGAATTTCTCGCCATGGCCTCGCGGCGGCCGGTTTCGCCGGTGGGGCGCGACGTGGGCGTGCGCGACGAGCACCGCGTGCCGGGCGCGCCACGCGCGCAGCATGGCGCCGACCGACGCCGCGAGAAGGACTTTGACGACCTCGCGTCGTGGGGCGGTCGCAGGTCGTCGCCGCGCCGCGACCCGTCCCCGAGCTCGGGCAGCGAGCGGCGCGTGACG
>CAZYYU010000199.1:0-4244 GCA_964651735.1 uncultured Gammaproteobacteria bacterium
GACCCCCCCGCCGCTGCCCGCGAAGTTTCGGAAGCGAAGGGGGCCGCAGGGGGGGATCTGTGGTGGGAGAGGGAGGGGGGGGGGGGGGGTGACAGGACTGCGCATTCGGCTGTCGGACGCGGCTTTCGCCCTGTCCCTGTCCGCATGTGTGGTCGTTCGCTCGGAGGCCGCTGCACATGACACAAGCGTGTGCTGAGGGTCGGTGGCAATGGCGAGCCTGGTGGTGGATGAGCGGTGCAACGTGGAGCCCAGGCAAGCGAAGGGGCCGACGGGTGTGTTTGCTGACGGTCCCCGTCCAGTGCGGAGGAGGCGCGGCTGCAGTTCCAGGTGCGTGTGGGCTGGCTACGCTGCGTGTCTCTCCCCCAACCAAACCTACGTCGCAACAGCTGAACATGTTGGATTTCAAGCTGAGAGCGCTTGAGGATCGCCTGGAGCAGGAGATGTGCTCATTTGCCGCGGTGCTGGGATTGCAGCACGCGGGATGCACTTTGTGCACTGTGGAGCCGCGCCATCCGCAATAGCAACAGCGCCAGCAACAGCGTCAGCACTAACCTGTGCACCACACACGGCTCGTGGCGCACCCCGCTTCTGTCCCCAATACAAGTGTTCGTGTTGGGACAACATTTTGCACCGTGCCCGCCGGATCGCGCTAGAGGGGTTGACCAAGATGGACAGCCTCAAGACGGTGCGCTGGTGGAGTGTTCCCCCCCTCGTTCTCAACGAGCGCGCGCTGCAGCCCCTGACGGTACGCGCGTGGATTGGCTCCCTCCGCGCTGAAGCGTGCGCCAGGACTTGTTCAACATCAAGCATCCCATCATGCTGGCCGGCATGAACGTGTGAGTGGCCGGCCCCGCCCCGCCCCGCCGGCAGCGCTCTCACCGGTGCGCCACAGGGCCGCTGGACCCGAACTCGCCGCCGCCGTGACCAACGCGGGCGGCATGGGAGTCATTGGCGGCGTGGGCTACACGCGTGCGTGCGCGGCGGCGGCGGGGGCTTTTTTCGGAGCGCTTTTTTGTTTGACGCGGGCGCCGCAGCCAAGTTCTTGAAGCTGCAGATCAAGAACCTGAAGGACGCGCTGGTGAACAAGGACGGCGCGTTCGGCGTGGACCTGCTGCTGCCCAAGGTGGGCGAGGGCGCGCGCAAGACCAACAAGGACTACACGGAGGGCAAGCTGCCGGAGCTGATCGACATCATTGTGGAGTCGGGCGCCACGCTGTTTGTGTCCGCCGTGGGCGTGCCCCCGCGCTGGGCGGTGGACAAGCTGCACGAGGCCGGCATCGCGGTGATGAACATGGTGGGCGCGCCCAAGCACGTGAAGTACGCGCTGGACTCGGGCTGCGACATCATCTGCGCGCAGGGCGGCGAGGGCGGCGGCCACACGGGCGACGTTGCCACGTCCATCCTGATTCCCAAGGTCGTGGACCTGTGCGCGGGCCACAAGGTGCGACGCAAGCTTGCGGCGGCGGTGTGTGGCTGACGCTTCAAGACAAGTCGCCGCTGACGGGCGGCCCCGTGCTGGTGGTGGCTGCGGGCGGCATCTACGACGGGCGCGGCCTTGCCATGGCGCTGTCGCTGGGCGCGGCCGGCGTGTGGGTGGGCACGCGCTTCGTGTGCGCCAAGGAGGCAGGCGCGCCGCCCTACCACCAGGAGGCCATCATGAGCGCCGGCTACCACGACACGGTGCGCACGCTGGTGTACACGGGACGCCCGCTGCGCGTGAAGAAGAACCCCTACAACGTGGAGTGGGACACGACGCGCAGGGCCGAGCAGGACAAGCTGCTGGCGCAGGGCGTGGTGCCGGTGCAGCACGACATTGAGCAGGCGCAGGCCGGCGACCTCAAGGAGATTGATCCGCAGCGCGTGGCAGACGGCCGTCCGCTGCTCATGGGACAGGTGTGGGGTGTGTGTGGTGGTGCGTCTCGTCACCTGTGTGCGTGGTGGGGGGAGCCAGGTTGCCGGCGCCATCGAGGACGTCAAGCCCGCCAAGGAGATTGTGGACGACATGATCAAAGTGGCTGTGCAGGTGTGTTTGGATTGTGTCGGCATTGTTGTTGTTGCGCGCACCAAGTCGCTGCAGGTCATTCGGGCCAACGCCACCATGATTCGCAGCAAGCTCTGAAGTGGGGGAACCGCCACCAACAACAACCAATACACCCACTTCCCTTTGTTGTCACTTCTCCGGAGCCACCTCGAAGAGCACGTCCAGGTACGTGGACGTGAGGTCCTTGACCGTGGAGCGGTCTGCGGTCGTGGCCTGTGAGTGGGGCCCTCACACTGCGAGCACCGCCCTCCTCACCGGGAAAGGACTGGGCCAGCCCGTAGACGGGCGCGCTGCCTGCACGCAACCAACGGTGAGAACAGCGGGGCGCGCCATCGGCAACGGACCGCTCTTGCTGGCTGCCATTGAGCGTGGTGAGGCGCCGGCGCTGCAGACAGACGCTGCACAGCGTACCTTGCGGGTTGCTGCGCACCTCCTCCACGCACTGGGCCAGGTCGCGCAGCAGGTCGTGCTCGCGGCCCACCGTCTTGTTGGTCACGCAAATGTGCACACCTGCGGAGGGCGCGTGAGCCACATGGGGGAGGGGGAAGATGTGAGAGACCGGCTGGGCGGTGGATGGGGTTCAGGCTCCAGCCGCGGCGCGTCATGGCGTCGTTGACGGCGAAGATGTTGACCTCGTTGGAGCCCCACGAGATGACCATGGCCGGCGGGTTGCCGTACACGAACAGGCCCTGCGCTCCGCTCAGCGGCGACGAGGACCAACGCAACAAAAAGGCACTCAGTACAGGGATCTTCTTGACGCCGTCCAGGATGACGCGAGCGCACTCCTGGATGCTGCGGCGCAACAGTTGATTGGTGGGCAGCCGATTGCACAACACACACACACACACGACGGGCTCACCGCCTGGCGCGCTCCAGGTAGCCGTTGCGGCCCATGGCCACCAGCGCTGCCCACGTGACGGCGATGACGCCGCCTGGTCGGCTGCCCGCGAACGAGGGCGACGCATACAGCCCTCCGGGCCAGTTCACCGTGACAAAGTACTGGTACTTGCGGATGTCGGGCGACGCGTACATGATGACGGACGTGCCCTTTTGCGTGTAGCCGTACTTGTGCGTGTCCGCGGACACGGACGTGACGCCGGGCACCGAGAAGTCGAACTCGGGGATGGCGTAGCCCAGCTCGCGCAGGAACGGCAGCAGAAAGCCGCCCAGGCACGAGTCCACGTGGCAGCCGATGCCGCGGCGGCGGGCCAGCGCGCCAATGGCGGGGATGTCGTCCACCATGCCGTGCGGGTACGTGGGCGCGGACCCGGCCACCATGATGGTGTTGCTGTTGCACAGGCGCTCCATGGCCGCCACGTCCACCGTCTGGTCCTCCTTCACGGGCGCCCAGTGCACCTTGATGCGCAGGTACGAGGCGGCCTTGTCAAAGGCCGCGTGCGCCGTGATGGGTATCACCATCTCGGGCGCGGTGATGCCCTTCTCCGCAGCTGCCAGGTCGCGGTACGCCTTCACGGCCATGACCAGCGACTCGGTGCCGCCCGACGTGATGACGCCGCAGCACGTGGGCCCGCCGCGCATCATGCGGCACGTCATGGCCACCACCTCGGACTCCATCTTGCGCAGCGACGGCCACACGTCGGGGTGCAGCGCGTTGCTCGTGCTGAACAGGCAGTAGACGCGGTTCAGAAACTCGCTGAACTCCTTGTCGCCCAGGTACACGGCGCCCGACACCCAGCCGTCAGCCCACTTGCGCTCCTCGGCGGCCTTCATGTCCTCCAGCTGCTTGAGCACAACGTCCTGCGCCACGCCCGCGTCGGGAAGGCTGTCGTACACGCGGCCCAAGTTCTTGTGCAGCTCCTTGCGGAAGCTGGCCTGCATCTTGGCGCGCTCCCCCTCGATCATGCCCGCGCCGCCGGCCATTTTCACGCCCTTCATCAGCGTGCCCAGCAAGCGCTGCTTGACCTCTGCAACAAAAAGAGAGGGGGGAGAGCGCGCGCCGGTCAGCCGTCGCTGTTGGGGCCCCTCGCCGCTCCGCACCTTCCCACGGCGTGGTCAGCAGCTTGTACAGCGCCAGCGCCAGGGCCGTGGACAGCACGGTGCCGCCCACCACCAGCGACGGCCGGAAACGCTTGAGCTGCTCGTCCAACCAGGCCAGCATAGCACCTCAACGCCGTTCTGGAGCGACAAAAATGGGGCTGGTCGCGGCTGTGTGGTCCGCGCTGGCGTGGCTGCTGTGGGCACC
>CAZYYU010000199.1:4344-6386 GCA_964651735.1 uncultured Gammaproteobacteria bacterium
CGCGTGCCTTGGGGGAGGGCCGTCTCATCCCGGTTGCGTAGGCTGCTCGATCTGCTGACAGAGGGCGATGCACGAGCTGTGGCCAAGGAGTTGGCAACGTGCTTGCGCCGCAGTCTGGGTCGCATCGGCAACCCCGACCTGTACGACGATCACTGCGTGTTTGGCACCAAGCGCATCGTGCACGACTACAACGCTGCAGTGTGCCGCGCCATTGAGTTTGTGAGCAAGTCGCGGTCGCTCCAGTGGAAGGAGAAGGAGCTGTTCCTGCGCAACACGCGCCAGGTCTTTCTTGTGGAAGGGTGGCATGGCGTCTTTGCGCCTCACTTTGCAACAGTCGTACGGCGGCTCTGCGCTGCTGCTGAGCGGCGGCGCCACGCTGGGCATGTTTCACCTGGGCGTGGTCAAGGTGGCTTTGGCGGGCTTGGTCAGTTGGCGCTCACAGGTCGGCAGGCCATCTTCGAGGCCCAGTGCCTGCCGCGCGTCATCTCTGGGTCCTCGATCGGGTCGCTCATTGCCGCGCTCATTGGCGTGCGCACGGACGACGAGGTGGTGCAGCTGTTCAAGGACATTGAGTCGGAGACGGTGGACTTTGGAGGCATGTTTGTTTGTTTGTGTTTTCGTGCTCGCTCTTTGGCAGCTGAGACCCCTGCTAGAGCCCTTTGAGACGCGCGGCTCTGCGCTGCGCAAGATCAAGCGCTGCTTTGAGAAGGGCGTCATCATGGACATTCGCAAGCTGGAGCGCGTGATTCGCACCTTTGTTGGGGACGTGACGTTTCTGGTGAGCGCTCGCTTGCTTGCTCGCTCGCTCGCTGTTGGGGCTCATCGCGTGTCGCAGGAGGCTTACCAGCGCACGGGCCGCATCATCAACATCACTGTGAGCAGCACGCAGCCGCTGGAGCTGCCGCTGCTGCTCAACTACCTCACCGCGCCCGACGTGCTGGTGTGGAGCGCGTCGTGCGCCTCTTGTGCGTTGCCCTTTTTGTACGAGCCGCAGGTTCGCGCCACCGCTGCCAGGGCCGCGCACTCATTGTTGTTGCTGTGGCAGGAGCTCATGGCCAAGGACGTCAACGGCCACGTCAGGCCGTACCACCCCTCTGGCATACGCTGGTGAGTGCGTGTGAGGTGGCCTTGGCCTCCGCTGAAAGCCGCCCGTGCAAGGATCGACGGCAGCGCCGGCGCCGACCTGCCCATGCGCCGGCTTTCGGAGCTGTTCAACGTGAACCAGTTCATCGTGAGCCAAGTCAACCCGCACATGGTGGTGTTGCTGTCCAGCCGCGCCAAAGGCTTTCTTGCCAAGGTCAAGTACCTGATTCGCTCCGAGCTGCGCCACCGCGTGCTGCAGCTTGTCCATCTGGGCCTGCTGCCTCGGGTGCGCGCTCCTCATTCATCGGTCGGTTGGTTGGTTGGTTGGTGACTTTTTTCCCCCAAGTTGCTATCTTGGATGACGCCTGCATTTGCGCAACCCTTCTCCGGCGACATCAACATCGTGCCCAACGTGCAGTGGGGCCACCTCAGGTCTGGGCTCCGGGGGTTCTTGCGTGTGCTGTCCTCTCAACGTGATTGTCAGGCTGCTGCTGAGCAACCCGACGCCACACACGCTGAACTTCTTCGTGCAAAAGGCACTGCCGCGTACGCGCGCGCTTTGCACTCGCTCGCTCACCGTTTGCCCCAGGGCTATGAGGGCTCCTTCTCCACGGTGGAAATGATCAAGGACCGCACAGGTGCGCTGTGCCAGTCGGTGGCGGCTGGTGGCTCACCTGATCGTCGGCAGCCATTGAACGCGCTCTGGAGACGGCCATCACCGCGCTCATCGACGAGCTCAAGCTGGCCCCCGTCGACAGTCATCTGAGGCGCGCGCAGATGACGCACTCCACCGCCTACCTGGCGCTCACTGACCACCGCGCTGACGAGCAATAAAAGCAACTCCTTCCTCCTTTCTTTGTTGTGTTTTCATAGCTGTGATGCCTGAGGGGCATTTGCAGCGTCCAGGCAGATGAAGTCCTCAAATCGAACCCGTGGCGCCAGAGTGAAAATCTGGCATG
>CAZYYU010000200.1:0-6363 GCA_964651735.1 uncultured Gammaproteobacteria bacterium
ACCAGCGAACAAGGCGGCGGCAGAGAAGCAGCCGAACACAGCGGCCGTCAGCACAAAGGCGTGCAGCACTGCAAAGGGACGGTGAGCGCTGAACGCTGCTGGCAAACGCCACTGACCGATGCTGGAGTCGAGCTGCAGCACCGCCTCCACGAGCGGGCCCAGCGCCAGACCCTGGTGCGCCAGTCAGCGCTCCAACAAAGACGCGTGGCCACACTCGCCTGGCACAGCCCGAAGCCCAGCACCGTGGCAACGCGCGTCTGCTTGTTGTGCGGCGTGTTGGGCGTGGCGGCGAGCACGAAGATGAGCGCCACGGCAGCGAACGTGAAGAGCAGCGAGCCGATGCCGTAGGCCAGGTGCAGGTACGAGCCCAGGCAGGCGGCCACCACCATCAGCGACAGCGTGGAGTACACGGAGACCAGGTGTGTGCGGATCTTGGGAGTGAGGCTGCTGAAGCTCAGGGCGTTGCCCAGAGAGGACAGAGAAGGGCCGGAGAAGGCCGAGAAGTCCATGGTTGTAGAGGCTGCGGGGGAAGCTGCGTCAGCACAAAAAAGCAGAAAACACGGAAACGCAGTGGCTCAGTGGGTGGCAAGTCCCCCCGCGCGCGAGCAAGCCCTCCCTTTTGTTTGCAACTTTCAACCAAGCAGCGCAAAGGAAACGCCGATAAAGCCGGCAATGGCCCAGATCCAGTACTGCGTCATCTGAGCAAGAGGAAGCACAGCCCCAACAGCAAAAGCACCTTGTCCAGGCCCACCCAGATGCGCAGTGCTGCAAACACGTTGCCCAGCAAGAGCGTCCTTTGCGTGCATCAGCAAACAGCCCAACAAGCCACAAGCGCGCCAACCTGATGGCCACCGTGGGGTCGACTGCGTACTGGGACGTGTACGTGAACCAGATTGCGGCCGACAGGGCCCAGAAGTACACCACGACAGAAGTCCTACGAAGGGAGCGTTACAAAGCCCTGCAACGCGTGCTCCCTCCTCACCAGTGCGTGATGAAGCCCTTGCGGATCAGCGTCATGGCAAAGGCGGTGGCCTGGCACTGGTGAGTGCGCGCAAGGACCTCCTCAGGTCGCTACCTGGATCAGCACCACGTTGACGTACTGAGTGCAGAAGAGCTGCGTCTGAGTGGTGGAAAGGATGATGATGGTGGTGCCTGGCAAGAGTTCAGTGCGCACACGTGCACACACAAACGGTGAACGAACCATGAATCTGGCCAAAGCTGAAGAAGCGCTTCATCCACGTGGGGGCCTCGAGCTCGCGAATGGTGTTGGAGTGCGTCTCCTTGTAGAACTCCGTGGTCCAGTCAGACGCTGCAGGGGACCGTCAGTGGGAAGACATGGCAACGTCGCTGCTCACCGGCCATGGCTGCAAACGCCACGCCAGTGAAGGCGAGCACCCATCCCGCGGACTTGTGCTGCAGAGCAGAGTGAGGGGCACATGCATCGCTCCAACGCAAGATACCTCTGCGCCAATGCGGTGCTGGACCCACAGCAGCAGCATCAGCAACAGCGACCGCATCGCGAAGATGATGGACTGCAGCCGGAACTCGGGCCAGATCCTTGCGCTCGTCAGCAGCAGCAGCAGCAGCAGCTGAGCCCACCAACCTGGAGCCGTCCTTGATGCGCTGCGCCAAGCGGGTCAAGCGGGAGCAGCACCACAAGCGGGGGGCAAACCTGCTTGGGCAGCACGAACACAAACGACGAGAGCGACAGCGCCGCGTGCATCACGATGCAGAACAGAGTCTCCATGGAGCCTGCGCATCCTCAGCCAAGGCACGGCCCCAACGCGCGCCCCCCGAACCCGAGAAGCCCATGTCCGGTACGCCCCGAGCCATGGCGCCGCTGCCCCCGCGAGCGTGAGGGACGAGCAAACCCCCCCAGGGATCCGCACGCACACGCGGTACAGGATGTGCACCACAGTCACGGCAGCCAGAGCCGCGTGCACGTGCAGCGGGTCATGGTCGGTGATGAGGCTTGGAGGATGGGCAGTCAGCACGGGCTACCAAGGGTACAGTTCCAACCTCTTGCCCATGGCGGCCCTCTGGAGCACCGGTGGCTTCATTTGCGAGGGGACAAGACGTTGGCGAAGAAGTCATACAGCTCCTTCTCGCGATCGTCTGTGGGCGGGGCCTCAGGGACCGCTGCAACCTCTTGGGCAGGCGGCACGGCCAGCGTGTAGTCAAGCATCTGGTCGCGGTGGCTGATGCGAGCGTTGAGCTCGTCCACTCGCAGCTGCAGTGCCGTGTTGCGCTGCTCCAGCTCGCGCATCTTGCGGCGGTCATCTGCCAGCACCGTCAGCGGCGCAGCAGCGGCCTGGGCGCAACGTGAGGTTTCCTCCATCGTCCAAACACAACCGCTCACCGAAGCAGGAGGCGCCTTGGTTGGCGCGGCGGGCTCGCGCATCTCCCTCACTTGGGCCAGCGCCGCAGTCACTGCTGGCACCACCACCTGGTCCAGCTCGCGCACGGGAAGCTGCCATGCGCGTTCCTCAATGGGTACCAGCGACTGCGTGGCCTCGTGAAAGATCCACTTGAGGCGCGATCGCAGCTGCTGGCTCTCGTTCTCCGCGGCCTCCTGCATCGTCTCCTCCTGGAAAGCCACGCGCTGCTTGAACTCGGCCCTGGACTGCGCGCTGGGCTGGCGCTCGGCGTTGGGCGCGCCTGTCATCTTGCGCACTGCAGCCTCTGCCTTCTCGCGAAGCGCAATCTCCTTCTTGAGCGCGTGGCCCACCTAAACGCTGCAGGTCAGCCACACACATCCGTAACCAAAGGCAACGCGCCTTGTCCTGAGCCAATGCAGACTGCGCAGCTGCCTTCTTTGCCGCAGCCACGGCTTCGTTGCGCTCTGCCTGCATGCGCTGCGTCTCGCGTTCTGCCCGTCGCACTTGCTCCTGCTCGTCGGGGTCAGTGCAATGAAAGGGTCCCGCGCACGCATTGCCTCTGCCCGCGTCGCTCTGGCCTGCAGGGACTCCATGGCCGCCTGCTGGCGGTCGATCATGGCAGCTCGCTGTTCAGCCGTGCTTTCTGCGCGTGCCAGACGCTCCTGCAGCGCAGCATTTGCAGCGGTCTGCGCCTCGCACGCAGCCACTGCCTCGCTGAGCGCGCGCATCAGCTCCAGATCGCCCGCCTGGCACGACGCGCCGCCTCCCAGCCACGTGCGAACGAACTCGGGCGTGCTGGCGGTGCCAGGTGCGACAGAGGCAGGCTTGCTGAGGTCGACGTTCTCATCGGCAGCCCAGAGCAAGTCGGCAAGCGCTCGAGCCTTGGACATCAAATGTGGAGCAATTCCAAAGGGTTGGAGTCAGCGGGGTCCACGGAAGCAGCACCCCTTCACGCGTTGCTGGCCAGTGGGGCCGACGGGAGCGCAGCATTTTTGAATATGGAGGACTGGCTCGAAGTTCCCGTGTCAGGCCCCTTTGCAGCGTCGGGCAGCTTCGTCGCACACACGCAGGGCCAAGCGGTGCACCTGCGCGACTCGGCCTCGATGGCGTTGCTGCGCTGGCACGACACGGGGCGAAAGGACTGGTGCGCTGCTTGCCCTCGAGGAGGAGGAGGAGTGCGCTGATCGCGTCCAGGACCGATGTGTGCTTCGGCCGGGAGTGGGACTGCGACGCCGTCTGGGTGGTGCGTGGCTGATGTGGACAGCAGCAGCTCTGACATGCCGCTCAGGCTGGAACCAGCCGTGCTGGACAGGTTTGCCTGCATGGCTGCTGCAATAGGGGCGCTGACACACGGGGTAGATGGCCTTTGTGTGGTGCTGCAACTTGCAGGACAAGCAAGGTGGGGCCGAATCAGCGGCGCGAGTTTGCTGACCACGGGCAGGTTCGTGGGCCACGCTGAACGTGCCCAACATTGTATCAGCGGTGAGCGGGTTGTGCAGTCATTCGCCGCCTCAAGATGTGCAGATGTGGGTGCACGATGCGCTGCTGGTGACGCGAGCCCTGGGCCTGCCGTACCTGGTGGTGCAGCCAGTTGTGGATGGGGCCTCGCTGCGCCTCCAGGTGCTTTTGTGAGGATGGGATGCTGCCAGGCTTGTTTGACATGCACAGGTGGTGGACGCGTGCGTGGCGAACGAGGGTTTGAGCTGCCTCAGCGCCGACGAGCACTTGCTCGTTCGAACGTCCACTGGCGGCGCGCTCTCCATCGTGGAGACCCATGGTTGCCTCTTTGCTTGCCATGAATCAATAACTGACGCCTCCCCCAAAAGGCTGGTCCACTGTACACAAGCAGGTTTGAAGGACAGGATGCGGGTCTGCTTGTAACACTGCGCAGTCCATCAAGGCCGTGCCAAAAGCGCTGCCTCTGTCGGCAGTGTCGCTGTCAGACGCGGACTTGATGTGCCTCAGTGACGGGCTGCGTTGCTTCAGCGTGCACACACTGGTGGGCAAGCCCGTGGCGGCGGTGACGTTGGCCGATGACGTCATGCTGCGGCCGCCACTCTTCTCGCCTGGCTCAGAGTACGGCGACGGTGCTGCGTGGTTGCTTTCTCATTCAACCAGGTACCTTGCTGTGGCGTGTGCTCAGTCGCTGCGCGTTGTGCGTGCAGTCAACGGCCAGGAAGTGTGCCGGTAACGGGGAGATCACGACGTTTACCTCAAGCAACCACAGGCTTGAGTGCGAACAGCTGTGCGCTCACGAATGCACGTTGCTGGCGTGGAACGCCAACGGCACCAGCGTGCTTGAGTTCATTGCCGCGACGGGCTCGTGCACCGTGCTGGAGGTGGGCTGTTTGGCGCCGCTGCTTGCCGCGCTGACGGGGAGCAAGGTTGCCACGCGCCGCACTCGTCGCTGGGCTGGTGCCGTGTCAGCGTGCTGGGCCGCGGACGATGCCAGTGCAGTGGCGGTGCGTCCTTTGGCCGGCGAGAATGCCCTTCACTCATTGCTTCAACCGCAGGTGCTGCAGCGCGACCAGGTGTTGGTGTCTTGGGACGCCGCAGAGAGCACGACGATGGCGCTGCCGAGCGCGATCACGGCGCGGACACCGACCCTCCGGTGGCTGGGTGACGCCGCCACGCTGCTCGTGGTTGACGCGCAGCGCGTGATGCAAACGAAGCTCGTGCTGTGAGATGCGGTGCTATGAAATGTGGTGCAGCTCATGCTGTGGCGCCACGATGGAGTGCTTGCCGATGACCACCCCAAAAGGCACCGGTCACGCGATCTGGAAGTAGTCCGTGCCCGGCGTGAAGGGTGCCAGCCTCTCCTCGATGCCGTTGCGCTTGCCGATGGCCACGCAGCACACAAAGGGCGGCGCCACGTCCGCGACGGGCTTGATGGGCACGCGGCCCTGGAACATGGTGCCCCGCTTCTGCGGAGAGCGAATGATGGGCGGGCACAGAAGAGGGCACAAAACCGGTGGATGATGGGAAGGAAGACGGGCACAGAAGGCCACAAAACCGGAGAATGATCGGAAGGAAGACGGCAACAAGGAAGAAGGCAACAACACGGCACAAAACCGGAGAATGAGACGCGAAACAAAGAAGAGGCGTTGACAGCAGAAAAAGGGGCACACAACAGAAGTCCCCGAACCTCGTCAATCTCGTAGAAGCATCGGACGAGCAGCTTGGCCTCGTCCGGCAACGCGTGGTAGAACTTCTTGCCGTCGCGGCCACAGCCCCAGATGCCGAAGCCTGCCGCGGCTGATGAGTGGGATTGTGCAAATATTCAATCAAAAGCGATACAAGCACACCCTGTCTCCAGTGCTCCACAGCCCTGCACAGACGTGGCTCAGACGCCGCAGAAACATCAGGGCCCACAATCAAACCAGGCGCTGAACGCCGCAGCCTTGATCTGCACCAGCACGTTGCGATGGATCTTGTGCGAGATCTGCCCATCGTGGATGCGGTACCGCAGCAGCGGCTCGCCCAGCACCTGTTTGTTCGCGCACAATCTGCGTGAGAAGGAGGTTTTCCCAAAAACCGAAAAAGGCAAACAACTGTGGAATAAGGGCGAACAACAAAAGAGCAGCGAATATGGGACAATGGAGAAGTGGAACAACAGTCGCAAAGAAGAACAGAGCGCAAATAAACAGCGAGAGAAGGAACAATGGACGCAGCATCAAAGCAACAGGAAAAGCAACGAAGCCAGGCCCACTCCACTCCAAACCTTGTGGAGGCGGCCGCCCAGCCGCAGGTGGCGGTAGAAGAGGTGCATGTCCTCCACGGCGTGCACGTCGTGCTGCGGGTACGGGCCCACGCGCTGCCACAGCGCGCGCCCCAGGAACCACGTGGGCTGCGGCAGCGCCACCTCCCGGTACCGGTGCGCCAGCATCGCTGTGCTCGGTGCGTTTGCGTGAGATGAGAGATGAAAGATGGGGGAGATGAGAGATGAGAGATGAGAGATGAGAGATGAGAGATGAGAGATGAGAGA
>CAZYYU010000201.1:0-6291 GCA_964651735.1 uncultured Gammaproteobacteria bacterium
GGCCACTCGCCGCAAGACCAGCATGGTGCCTCAGGTGACTGGCGCACCCCTCGCCAGACCTTGCTCCTGATTGCCCCTCCCAGTCTTTCTTGCGGCGCTTCCGTTTGCAGCGCGGTGCCGAGGACACGTCAGCACGCACAACGCCTGAGCCGGAAATGACGTCCCGCGAGCGCCTCTCGCTGGACTTGCATCGGTCTGCTGCTGGCGGCGCTGTGCTGATTTTTGGCTGATACACGACTTGCAGGGACTTCAGCATGGAGAGCCCGCGCAGCGACGATGAGCCGCGAGCCATGTCCATCGATCTGGGTGAGGGGCGCGGTGCAGAGGTTGGCCTGCTGTGCAGCTCACAACATTTCCGCGCCACGGCAAGAACGGCCCGTGGCGCCCAGCAAAACGAACAGCAGAGGGCGATTTGGCCGCAAATGAAGGGAATTGTAAGGCGGCAAGATGTTCTGCATGGACCGCGCCATGGCCGACGCGGCCGACGAGTTTTTTTTCGCCTGCCGGGCGGCGCGGCGCGCAACCTCCATAAGATTATCGGTAGAGGGGGCGCGTCCCGTGGAGGTAACGCGGGCGGTTGCCTGCCATTTGTGCTGTGGTGTTTGTGTTTGTGCGTGTTGGGGAGGCGGCGAGCTGATCGGCGCGTTGCGCGAGTGGCGGGCTGGGGAGAGGCAGCGGGACGCGTCCAGGGCAAGGGGGGTTCGGGCCTCGTTATTGACGGGGGGCTTTTGAACAGGACCCAGGGCCCATGAAGCTCTCCGAGGGGAGCAAGCCCGCGGAGCTGTCGCCACCGCCAACCCCACAGTCACATCTACCCGTTTCACCACAGCCGCAGCCGATGCCGCTGCAACCTGCGCCCTTGTCTTCCGACACGATCAAGGGGCCCTCACCCTTGCCCCTCAAGGGCTCAGGCACCGTCGATCCCAAGAGCCCGTCGCTGTCCACCAAGGCAGGCCTGCTGGAGCGCCTGTGGGACGCGGTAGAAAAGCAAGACGCGAACGAGGCGCGGAAAGTGCTCGTCAAGCTGACGCGGGGCAGCCGGCTGGGCAGCAAGAGCAACCCGCTCGTGCCCGCTGTGCACAGACGCAAGCTCACGTCGTACTTGCACGTGGCGGCGCTCTCCGGCCTGTTGGATATTGTGCAGCTGCTGCTGACGCACGAGGCGCCCATTGACACCCGCGACCACGCTGGCTTCACGCCGCTGCTGAGCGCGGCCTCGCAGCGCCACTGGGAGTGCGTGGGGCTGCTGCTGGACCACGGCGCCAACCCCACGCTCGTCAGCACCCAGTCCATCAGCCTGCTGCACTTGCTGGCGGTTCCCGGCGAGCCAGGCGACCTCCCCGTGCAGCTGCAGCTGATGAGCAGGTGCCTCAACAGCGGCGGGCAAGTCAACGCCAAAGACTACAACGGAGACACGGCGCTCATGGTTGCGGCCAGCAAGAATCAGACGGACATTGGCGCGTTTCTGCTGGAGAACGGTGCCAAGGTGAGGGGTTGGCCGCCGCCACATCGCGTGCCTCGCTGACGTGGTGGGGGCGCAAGGTGAACCAGACAAACAACCACGGCGAGACGGCGCTGCACAAGACGGTCAAGGCAGGCTACCTTCACATGGCCATTTTGCTGCTGGACATGGGCGCCGATCCGCTCATCATTTCCAAGCACGGCAAACCGCGAGGTCTCGGGGACACTTTTGTTGGAGGGGGTGGGTGGTGTGCACAAGCTCATTTGGGTGATGGGCAGATCTGCTGGGCCTGTCGGGCGCGGAAGAGCAGCCGCTGCTGCACAACCTGCTGGCGGCGCGTGAGAGCAGCTTCGTGGACACGGCAGACATCAGCCTGGGCGCTTTGGAGAGCGCGTCGACCGGAGGCTCCCTCAGCACCGCCAACTCTGGAGCCGCCACGCCGACGCTGCTGGTGCCCCCGCAGCAGCAGCAGCTGCAGGGCCGCTCGCGCTCGCGCGCTGCCTCCACCGGCGACCTGGCGATGCCACCGATGCTGTCCCCGCGCCGCAGCGCCTCCTCGTCCGAGACGGGCTCGCGCTCGCCGGCGCGCCTGTCTGCGCTGGACTCGGGCGAGATGTCGCCGCAGCAGCAGCAGAAGATGTCCTCCTCCGGCCCGTCCCCGGTGCGCTCCAGGGCCAGCAGCTTTGCGCAAGTGGGCAAGAAGCCGCCCACCATTCCGCTGCAGGTGCCTTTGCCTCCCGCGCGCCGCCCCCCGCGCGCGCACGCTGACCTTGCGTGTTCGTTCTCTCATGGCAGGAGTCCGCGTCCAGCGCCGCCTCCAAGGCGAGCAAGCGTCGCAGCATCAACTTCACATCGAGCCTGTTCCTGGGCTCGGCGCCGAGCAGCGTGGAGTCGTCGCCGCTGGTTTCGCCCAGCGGCAGCGGCGGGCCCATGTCTGCAGCGTCTTCGCGCCGCACGGCCGCCGCGTCGTCGTCGTCGGGCAAGCAGGTGCTGGTGCAGGCAGCGGTGGAGCTGGGCGCATGGGACGGTCGCAAGTCGGCGTCCAACGCCTCCAGCCTGGCCGCCAGCAGCAACAGCAGCACCGAGTCCATCGGCCGCAGCAGCAGCATCCGCGCGATGCAGCCGCCGCCGCCGCCGCAGCAACAGCACGCCGCTGGCACGGTGCAGCATCAGCGCGACCGCCTGATGGAGCTGCAGTCGGAGCTGGTCGAGCGGCTGGAAGCGCTGAAACGGTCTCAGGCGCAGATTGACGCGGAGCTGGAGGTGGTGCACCGCTCGCTGTCGGCGCTGGACGCGCAGGAAGTGCTGCAGCTGGTGCGCCTTGCGTTTGGCGCGTTGCGTGCGTGCTTGCTCATTCGTCCGTCCCTGCAGCTGAGCCCGGCGCCCACCACGCCGCCAGGAGGAGGCGAGTGCATCGATCTTCTGTGGCCTGTGTGCCCCGCCCCTGACGCCGCCAGCTCAGCAGGAGGGCTTGGCTTCTTGTCAGCCGCTGGGTCTGCCAACCACTCGGACCCCGACGAGGACGGCGTTCCCGGCGGCCGCGTCAAGATGCTTGCCGACAGCGGCAACCTGCGCGTGCGCCGCAACAGTCCCTCGGTGCAGCGCGTGCTCAGGTGGCGCTGCGGTGGGGGTGGCGGTGCTGGTCGTTGACTTGGGGGGAAAAGGAAGCCTTCCTATGATCTGGAGCTGATGACGCCGGACCCTGCGTATCGCCAGGTTCGAACGCTCTCCTTCGCCAAACGGTGCACGCTCACATGCTGCAGGAGCTAGCGGGCTTTGGGCAGCTGGACGACTTGACCGTGAGCCGGCCCGAGTTCGCGTACCAGACGCAGTTCTGGGGCCGCGAGCACAGCGTGCTGCTGTGCGCGTCGGGCGTGGCCTGCGTGCTGCACGCAGAGGGCCGCAACAGCCATCTCGTGCTGCTGCTGGATAGCAGGTGACGGCGCGCTGACCTCGGGGGGTTTGCGGCGCTCACACTGCTTGCAACAGCGGCTACTCGAGGCTCACGCTTCCGGCGCCGCAAGTGCAGGGCAGGGACTTTACTGAGGTCCCTTTGTTGTTGTTGTTGTTGTTGTTGTTGTTGTTGTTGTTGTTGTTGTTGCTGTCGCACACACCGCCTCCTCCTCTTCACACACGACCACTTTTGCTTGCTCTCAGGCCTGCTTGCAATGGCTCTCGGCCAACGTGTGGCCCGACGCCGAGTGCATCTGGTCCGTGGACGATGACGCGCTCAAGGTGAGGCACGTGACGCAGCACAGAGTTGCGCACTCATGGCCGCGCGAATGCCAGGGCGAGCTGCTGGACATGGAGCGCAACGCAGCCGAGAACTCGTCGTGCTTCCGCGTGGGCGTGGTGTCGGCCAAGACGGGCGACGCAGACGAGGCGCAGATGTTCGAGAACCCCATGACGGAGCGCTTCGCCGACTTTCTGGAGCTGTTCAGCGACCGCGTGGAGCTGCAGGGCTGGCAGGGGTATCGCGGGCAGCTGTCGGTGACGGCTCCGGGCACCAGCTACTACACGTCGTGGCGCAAGAACGAGGTCATGTTCCACGTGGCGCCGCTGCTCAACGCGGAGCAGCAGCGACGTCTGCTGGGTGCGCCTTTGCGATGTGGTGTGGTGTTGCGATGTTTGGCCCCCTCTCTCACGTTGATCGCAACAAGGCAACGACACGGTGGTGGTGTACTTCCACGACTCGTCCATGGAGTCGTTTCCATCGTGTGCGCCGCGCTCCACCATGACGCAAGTGTTCGTGGTGGTGCGGCCGCTGGAAGAGGGCCGCAAGCTCAAGGTGATGCTCGGTTTGGGGAATGTGGAGTGCCACGCTGCAAAGTTGTTGTTGCGCTCCCTCTCACTGTGGTGCAAGGTGGGCTTCATGTCGCGGAAGAAGGTGGCCGAGTACGGGCCCACCATGCCCATGAACCCCACGTTCGACGTGACCACCAGCGTTGGGCGCGCGTTGTTCAAGGCGAGTTGGATCATCAAAAAGACGCGCGCCAATCTCAATGGCCCGCGCAGGACTTCTTGCTGTGCCGCGTCATCAACGGGTACCGCGCCGCAGTGGGCAGCCCGCCGCTGGACCAGATGCTGCGCAGACCGCGCGCCGTAGCGCTGGAGGAGCTGGTCAAGGTTGGGGGGTGGGTGCTGATGTCCGCGACGGTGCTCATGGCGGGCCCCGCAGGCGCATCCGGTGGGCGCTGTGAGGAAGAAGGGCGTGCTGCGCAAGCGAGCGCTGTGACCGCGCAGACTCGGTGAGCTGATTGCCACGGCCATGGTGCACCGGCTCACCATTGCGTCTTGTGTGCAGGCGGATAACTTAAGATTGTGTGAGTGTTGTGTTGTTGTGTTGTTGTGTTGTTGTTGTAGATGTGTTCTTGAACAAATGAACTGTTGCCTGCCTCGTCCAGCCCTCGCGCCGATGATCAGCACGTTCCTCTTCCTCCAGGGATGAGTGCGAGCGCGTGTCCACAGCCAAGTTCCCACTGCCAGGGCCGCCGCCGCCGCCGCCACCGCCGATCATCGCCAGCCAAAAAACACGCGCACAGAGGTCCTCCGCCTGCGTGCTCCGCCTGCGTTGAAAGGGACCTTTTGATGTGCTGAAGCGGGGCGGCAAATCCCACACGGACGCCCAAACCGCACGACAAGAACCTTTGACGCTGCCGCGGGGCGAAGGCATCTGCGCCGCTGGCAGGTGGGGCATCCCTGGCGCTGTGCGATTGGGGCGCGTCGCGCCTCGCGCTTTTTTCCCCCTTGGGCCAATCCGCAAAGCTGCAGCCCGTTCTTGCTGGCATGGGGTGCGCACAGTCATCGACGCCCGAGCTGGCCGAGCAGCGCCGCGTCAACAACGCCATTCAGGTTATTTTGGGCTTGCGTCGTTGGAGTTTGTCCTGACGTCTCTCGTCGCCAGGCCGAGCTGACGCAGCACAAGAGGGACCTGGCGAGAGAGACCAAGATGCTGCTGCTGGGTCGGGTTTCCGCTGTCCGTCCGCGTCGGGCTCACCGCGAGCTTGCTGCAGGGGCCGGCGAGAGCGGCAAGAGCACCTTCTCCAAGCAGATGAAGCTGCTGCACCTGCAAGGCTTCAACCAGGAGGAGCGCATGGTGGGACGGCGCGCTGGGTGTGCTTTGTGCGCTGGCTCAAAAAGTCGCCAAAAAAGGCCTACAAACGCGTGATACACGCCAACGTGCTGGACGGCTGCTTCAACCTGCTGCACGGCTGCAAGGAGCTTGGCATCGCCGTCAAGGTTCTGGGTTTGCTTGGGTGTTGCGAGCTCACGGGTTGGGCAGGACGAGGAGGCGCGGCGGGGCTTGATGGAACACGAGGTTTGTTTGGGCGGGATGATGGAGGAGAGGCTGAGCCGCTGAACAACGACAGGACTACGACCTGGGCCAGTACGCGACGTTGGCGCCGCTGGTGGAGCGGCTGTGGAAGGACCCGGGAGTGCAGGTTTGGCGGGTGGTGGCGGCGGTGTGTGGTGGCGGTGCTGACGGATCGGCGGCGTGCAGGAAGCGTGGAGCAAGCGGGACCGCTTCCAGTACCTGGAGAACAGCGCACGCTTCTGTCCGCGCGCAAAGGGTTTGTTTGTTTGTTTGATGGGGCTCTTTGGTTTAGCACGCTCGTAATCCGCTGCAGAGCTGGCCAGCTTTGAGTACGTGCCGGATAACGGAGATATTCTGCACTCGCGCTTGAAGGTTCGGGGGTTTGGTTTGGTTTGGTTGGGGTGCGTTCACGCTGTGCGTGTGTGTGTGCAGACGACTGGCATTCTGGAGACGGACTTCATGGTGGGCAAGCTGCGCTTCCGCATGGTACGCCGGATGGTTGCTTGGGCGATGG
>CAZYYU010000202.1:0-6285 GCA_964651735.1 uncultured Gammaproteobacteria bacterium
CTCTCTCTCTCTCTCTCTCTCTCTCTCTCTCTCTCTCTCTCTCTCTCTCTGTCCAACAGATTCCCGAAGGGCGTGACAAGGTGCAGGAGCTGCGCGCGTGGGTGTGGGACATGGCGCGTGCCCATCAGGTTCGGTGGTTGTTGTGCGTTTGTTGTTTGGTGACTGACCGTTGCTCGGCAGGTCAACGCTGAGAACATTCTGGAGATCAAAGGTTCGCGGTATTTCCTGGGAAAGTGTTGCGTGAGCCAAAGAAGCTCGACCGCAGACAGTCAGCTGCCAGTGAGCTGCGTTGCGCGCTGCGAGCACGCCGACTACAAGTTCCCGCAGCAGAGGTGTGTGTTGTGTGTGGTGTTGTGTGGCTTGCTCCTCACCACTCCGGCAAACAAACAAATCCAGCGCGGCGCACTACTTTCGCTGGGCGCTGCGCTTCATCTGGGAGCTTTGATGTGGGAAAAAAAGCAACAACAGTGGCGCATTGTTTGCGGGGCTCGTCGGCACCGTGACCCTCCCTCTCCACGACGGGCTTCATTCCCTCAACAGGAGCAGCCGTCGCCCTGAGGAGACGCGTTCTGATCAACCTGGGGATGCGTGCGTGAGGACGCGCGCATCGAGTGCCGCGCCGAGACCTGCGGGCCAGCCCCAGCCAGAGACTGCATCTTCTTCGCGGTGCCCCCGTCCGGAAACACCTCCATCATCTGGCGCGTCAAGCCGATGAACAGCTCCTCCAGCCCCTGCGGCCGCGGCGGTGAGGGGCAACGCAGGCAGGGGGCGCGCGTCGCAGGACCTTGTTCAGCTTGGCCGAGGTGGAGAAGTGCTGCGCCCCAACGGACTTGGCGTACTCCTCAGCCTCCTGCAGCGCGGCGTGAAGAACGAGAGCACACTGCCGCCGCCGCCGCCGCAAACCTTGAGCGGCACGGTGCGGCTGCGTTCCAGATCGATCTTGTTGCCGATGATGACGAGCACCTGAGCAACGCGTCAGCGCGCGGGCAGCGTCAGAGGCAGCGCGACGTACGCAGTCGCCCTCCTTCATCTTCTTCAGCTCCTTGCGCGACGCGTCAGCTGCTTCACCTGTCCCTTGCGCTGCAGCTCACCTTGACCCACTGCTTCACGCGGTCGAAAGACTGGCGGTCCGTGATGTCGTAGACCTGGAACGCAGCGCATCAGAGCAGCCTGTGCTGGGGCACTTGACGGCGCACCAGCAGCGCCCCATTGGCGTCGCGGTAGTAGATGGGGCCCAGCGCTGCGTAGCGCTCCTGGCCAGCAGTGTCCTGTGCGTGACGCGCATTCTCTCAGAACGGCCGCTCAGCACGCCGCACACGCACCCAGATGGCAAGCTGGCGGGGCGCGTCGAGACGGTTGAGGCGCAAGCCAACAATCACTGCCACGGCGTCACCTTCACGCGGGCCAGGCCCACCGTCAAGCGCTTGGTGAAGAACGACGCCTGGATGGTGGTGATGTGCCTGCGTGTCATCAGCGTCGCTGTGAGCGAGGGACGAGTGTTGCACGGGGACGCGTTGTTACTTGTCGTTGAACTCGTCCTTGCAGTAGCGCAACACCAGGCTGGTCTTGCCCACCGAGCCTGCCGACCAAGCGTGAGCGGCGAAACGCGCACAGTGGCTGACGCCTCGCGATGCACGCAGGTTCGCCCCCAACGCAGCGCGACATCCGAGCGCAGCTTCTCGGTGCCGGCCTTGCTTTTTGCCCGCGCTTTTTTCGGAGGAACCCCCCGCGCCAAGCCAAGCCAACGTTACCTTCGCCCAGCAGCACCACCTTGTACTGCTTCTCCGCCATGACGCAGCTTGGATAGGGAGAGTGGCAGTGCAAGCAAGCGGCGGCGGCGGCGACGGACAAAGGCGACGCTGACACTGGCTGGCAAGCGCCTCTACGGTGACTCAGTGGGCATCCGCGGCCCGCAAAATCAACGCCCGACCCTCCAGCGGCGCGGGAGGAAACATGCAAAACGCGACCTCAGATGTCCTCGCGCCAGCAACCAAACCGAGGGCTGCAGATGCGTTCGCACTTGAGAACATACACCAGACTTCACTTCTTGGCGCGCATCTCTGCAAGCTCATTTTCGAGCTTGTTCACCTGCGCCTGCAGCCTGAAGTTCTCCGTCATCAGCTCCATGTCAGAGTCGAGCTTGTCGCCTGCAACAGAGCGCTGAGGAGTGTGGGTGAAGCACAAACCCCTCCTCACTCTTGGAGTGCATGGCATCCAGCTTGGCATCCAGCTCACTGTGCGTGTCTGGCAACTGACCCGACGAGTCCGCCTGCCCGCAGTGTGAAGAGCGCGCGTGCAAGAGGCGCACACACCGCACCAGCTGGATGGTGAGCTCGCTGATGGCGCGGTCCTTGCCGATGAGTTTGGCGCTCAGCGAGTCGCTGTGCTTGCCCAGCCGGTCGATTTCGGACTGTTGGCTCTTGACCTGCTGAGGGTCAGCAGAGGCCGCGTCGTCGTGGAGCAAGCAACGCAATGCCTTGACGCGCGTGTTCTCCAGGTCGTGCTTGAGCAACTCAATCTGCGACCGCAGCTGCATCTCGTTCATCTGGTCGCCAATGTGAGGCGAATGCAGCTGGGACCGAGCCGGCACCTTCATGTACTCCGAGGCTTCCAGGATGACCTGGCGCGGGGCGGTGAGCACGCGAGGCCCAGGGAGACAACGGGCGTGCTCGCATCTCACCACTGTGGAGCCACCCTTGGATGGCTTGTCACTCGCAGCACTTGCCAGCGACTCCTGCACAGCTCCGATGAGGGCAAACAAGGAAGTTGCAATCGCCAAGAGCGCTCTTGCCTTGGTTCTCTCCATCAGCTCCTTCCGCAGTTGCGCCGTCAGCTCCTTCTCTGCGCGCGCAGACTGAGAAGCACAAGGGGCGAAGGGGGAGCGGGCACGCAAACCTTGGGTCAGCTCCCTCCTCAGCTTGTCCTGTGCAGCGGCGTTGTGAACACGCTCGAGTGAGTCCGCAAGCTGACCTCAGTGGCGGCATCGCGCTCGTCCCCTTTTACGACGGGTTGCTGCCGAGAGCTCTGCCAAACAACCGTCTGAATCAGCAGCAGGGCGCAGCAGCAAAACGGGCAGCCGACCTTGCTGGCCGCAGCCAGCTCAGCGCGCAACTGTTCCACTGTGGCGGCGGCCTTCTGCTCCTTGGCCTTGGCATCTGGGCATGGCTGTGGGCAGGGGAGCAGAAGGGGCCACAGCATGGGCACCTGCCAGACCGGCCTTGGCCTCGGCCAGTGCGCGTGCAAGGGCTGCTCCGTCACCATCAGCTGTGGGCGGCGGCGTTGCGTTCTTCTTCTTGCGCTTCTTGGCTTCGGCCTTGCTGGATGCTTGCTCCTTCAGCGCCGCGAGCTCTTGCGCCGCTGTGGCAGCCTGCAGCAAGCGTGGAGACTCAACAGCACGCCATCGCAGCTCATACACGCACCTGCTGACGGCACTGCTCCAAGTCCGCGGCGCTCTGCCTCTGCTGCGTCTCCAGCTCTGCCACTCGCGCACGAGCTTGATCCAGCTCGCCGCGCGTCTGAGCCTCACCAGCCCTGGACGCGTCCGCCGCGCGCTCCGTCTCCTGCAGCCCCCAGTGAGCCTCTTGCCCCCCGAGTTCCGCCCCAAACGCACCCCGACACGCGCTTCCAGCTCTTGCACTCTCTGTCGCGCTTGGGCTAGCTCCTCCGAGCTGCCTCGGGGCGTTGGTTGGTTGGGGAACGCCCCAACGACGACAAAGCTGCACCTGACGGCGCCCATGCCCACTTCCTCGTCCTGGGGCTGGGCCCGCGAGTTGGTGCAGCCCATGATGCCTCGGGCCGCGGCACTCTGCGGGGGCAAAAAAGCATCGAAAAGGTGGGGGCGGCCAGCACAATGAGCCTACGCGTTGGGCTGACGGCGCTTGGCGTGTCGCTGGGTTGTGGATGGCTCTACTGGGAGGCCAAGAACCGGCCGCTGCAGCGGCAGCTGTGCGTGTTGGTGACGGTCCGCGAGTCGCGCTTCCCCACGTTGCCCAGCCCGCTGCGGGATCGCATCCACGCACAAGAGCGTCAGCTGCGCGAGGACAACATGTCCCCAGAGGACGCGGCACGTGCTGGACTGGCCTCGGGCAACCCTGAGGCTTGGGCGGCCGCCTACAGGATAGCACGCCGGCGGGCGCTGGACCCGGAGCCGCTGTTCAGGAGCAACGTCGTGAGGGATGCGGCCGCGGTGGCAGGGAATCCTCTGTATTGGGTGCTCGGGGCCAACGCGGCCGTTTTTCTGGCCTGGCGCGTGGCACGCACCCCGCGCCTGGTGGGCTTCATGAGCCGGTGCGACTGTGCTCCCTTTTGTTTGGCGCACCACACATTCTGATGATGGTGGTGGACGCTGCAGTCATTTCATGCTGCTGCCTGGCAACTCGGCCTTCTCGTTGATGGGCAGCGCGTTCAGGCACGCTTTTCGGAGGAGGACACGCGTTGCACTGACGCCAGCATGCCAGCCACATTGGTGTGCTGCACTTGGCGGTCAACAGCTACGTGCTGTGGTCGATGCGCGACTTTGCACAGCGGTCCCCGGACGAGTTTGCGTCCGTGTATCTGGGTGCGAGGAAGGGTCTGCGCTGCCAACGCAAACCTGACGCGGCTTGGGCAGGGGGCGCATGCTTCACGAGTGTCCTGTCGCTGCTGCACAAGCGCGCCACCGGTTCGGCTCCTGATTGATGCGCGTCGCCTGACGCTGCTGCTGACAGCCTCGTTGACGCCGTCTCTGGGAGCCAGCGGCGCCGTCATCGCCCTCACCGCGTACCTGGTGGCGCTGAACCCCGACGCGCGCATGTCGTTGGTGCTGGTGCCGCCCGAATGGCTCAGCTCCAGGTCGGTGTGCTGGCTGCGTGGCTCGACGTGCCCGCTCACTCTGCAGGCAGCGGCACGGTGGGCCTGCTCATCTTTGGCGCTGTCTCTGTGGCAGGCCTGATCTCGCGGCGCGTGTTCCCGTCGCTTGACCACAGTTGCGTCCAGCTTTGTGGTTGGGGCGCGGTCTCCTCACAGCGTCGGCAGTGGGTCACCTGGCGGCGTTGTGCGTGGGCTACTTGTGGGGCCGTCTGGATCCAACGCTGCAGCGTCTCAAGTGGCGCAGCTGCCTGGCGCCGCAGGACCGGCCGCTGTGGGACGAGTACCTGCGGCCGGCCGTGCAGGCCTTGGAGGCCCAGCGAAAGCAGCGGCAGCGCGCTCCGCCGCCCCCTGCCACGAGGGACGACGGCCTCTCGTGATGATGCGCTGCCGTCATTGAAGTCGGGAGGGAGTGTGGTCTTGGATTCAAGAAAAAACGAGTCGAGTCGCGAGTTTGTTTTCGGATCACTGGTTGGCGAGGATGGCGTCCCACGTGGGCGTGCCGGGGGCCATCACACTGGGGCTGAGGTCGGGGCGGTTCCACGCGTACCTGCGGCCACTGCGGTTGAGTGGGCCAGCGCCGAGGGCGGTGCACCGCTACCAATAGACTTGGGTGATGCCCATTCGCTTGGCGTAGACGTACGTGTCGTGCACCGTCTGCGCCATGTCTGCGGGAGCCTGCCCATAGAAACCAAACAGGGTTTCTGCAACGGCCGCCGGATCAGTCAGCGGCAAACAACGAAGGCCACACAAACACACACACCCGTGACCCACAGTCGCCTCTTCTGGCGCGGCACGTTGAGCAGCTGCAGCTCGTGCTTCACGTCGAGCGCCATCTGGGCCCAGCGCTCGGCGCCGCGCTGCCGTCATTTCGTGGCAGCGTGCTGCACGTCAACTGGGAAAGCGGTCAAGGCACGCTCGCACTCACCGCAGTCTCGGGGTAGATGTGGGTGGCAAAGCCGTCAACGGGCCAGCCCACGGCACGCAGCGCGTTCAAGTACAGCGCCGCCTACGAGAGCGCGGAGTCAACAGGTGCTGCGCTTGGCGGTGCTGGGCGGAGGCGCTCGCAACCTTTCGCATGCCGCCGCTGCTGGGCCGGGGCAGCACCGACGCCGACATGACCAGCGCCGTGGGGTCAACACGCTGGGCGCGCCTCTTGAGCACAACCGCATTGCACCGCATCGAACCATGTCACCTTGATGATGCCATGTGCGGCCACCGTCATGCGAGCCAGCTGCGCCAGCGTGCGCGTGTCGTACGGCCACAGAAACTGCCGCAGCTGGGGCTCGTTCCAGATCTGGGCACAGCTCAGGCTGGCAACAGGGAGGCAGCTGAGCGTCACCTCGTAAGCCCTGATGCGCCCGGCGTAGCGCGTGGCAATGGCGGTCACAAAGTGCGCCCAGTCGGAGAGGCGCCCGGGCAGCGAGTTGGCTCCGGGGC
>CAZYYU010000203.1:0-6261 GCA_964651735.1 uncultured Gammaproteobacteria bacterium
GGGACGCGCTCTCTTCTCATGACTACCGCTGTTGCAGGAGAAGCTGGACCTGACAGAGATCCGTGGAGGGCTGAAGAGCACCGGGTCTGGGCACAAGTTGTGGTGATGATGATTGAAAAGATCATCCCGCCCCTCCCTGTAGGGTCTGGCCCCCCGTCACATGGCTCTTGAGCGCAGATGAGGCTCGCACTTGTGATGGGCTCCGCGGCAGGGCGAGCGCCCAGGCCGCTGCTGCTTCCCGCGCGTCGCCTTCCGTCGCTGGCTGGCAGCGCGGGTGGTGAGGCGGCGCGCGCGCTGGACGCGGTGACCGGGGAAGGCCCGCGTCACGTTCGGCAAGCGGAGGCGCTGGCGGCGCTGCAGGGTGCCTTGCGCTTGACTGCCGAGGAGCCGCACGCGGTGGTTCCTGAGCTGCTGCACTCGCTGAAGATGCTGCTGGCGCGACTGCGCCTTGGGCCCGCCCCAACCGTGCTGGACAAGGCCACCTGTCTCACGGTGGGCTCAGCGACGCAGGCCGCTCTTGCTGGTGGCAGGTCCGGGGAGAGAGAGAGAGAGAGAGGGGTGCTCGCTGCTTGCACTCACCTGCTGCGTCAGGCTGTCGCCGAGCACGTTGGTGACGCTGTTGCTCAGCTTGGCTCACCTGGGTCTCGGCCCGGCTGCGCTGGGGACCAAGCTGTTCCGCGAGTGGGCCGCCGTGGTCACGCCGCACCTGAGCGAGCTGGGGCCGTCCAGTTTGGAGGGTGTGGTGTGGTCGCTGGCCAAGCTGGATGGCCTGGGCGGAGTCACGCTGGGCGCCGATTTCTGGACCGCGTGGACGGCCGCCGCGCGTGACCAGTTTGCGTTCTTCATGCCACGTGACGCGAGCAGCGCGCTCTGGGCGCTGACCAAGCTGGGCGTGGTGCCTGCGCTGGTGAGCGCGGACTTTTGCGCGGCCCTGCTGCGCCCTATGCGGGACAAGCTCGCGCACGTCAACATGCAGGACGCCAGCAGCGCGCTGTGGGCCGTGGCCAAGCTGGGGCTGCGGGTGGACAAGGCCCTGCTCGTGGAGCTGTGCACCGCAGCCAGGGCGCACTTTGGCAGCGCCAAGCCGCGCGAGCTGGCCAGCCTGGTGCACTCGCTGGCGCAGCTGGAGCTGGGAACGGATGTGCTGGGCATCAGCTACTTCCACGCGTGGGCGGAGGCGTGTCAGCACCACTGGGCGCAGTTCCGGGCGCACGAGCTGCCGCTGCTCATCTGGGCGCTGAGCGAGCTGGATTTGGGGGCGCGCATGCTGGGCTGGGACTTCTTCGCAAGCTGGACAGAGGCCAGCTGCGAAGCGTTGCCCGCATTCAGCACGCAGGGTTTGGCCATGGCCATCTCAGGCGTGGCCAAGCTCGCACCACTCTCGTACGCCGCCGCTGCCGCCGCCACCGCCGTGCCCAATGCCGACTGGGTTGCGCGGTGGGTGGCCACCTCGCAGCCGCAGCTGCCCAGCTTCACGCCCCGCGAGCTGGCATCCTCGCTCGCGGGGCTGTCGCTCTTGCGAGACGTTGCTGGCTTGACGGCCGTGGTGCCTGCGTGGCTGTGCGCGTGGCTGGCGGCCAGTGCGGCCACCCTGCACCGCTTCAACGCGCACGAGCTGGCGCTGTGTGTGGTGTCGCTCTCCAAGCTGACCTCGGCGCTGCCCGGCGACCACGTGGACCACTTGCGCCGCTGGAGCGCCGCCCTGGCTGACGGCGGCAGGCTCGGTGCGCTGACGCCGCGGGAGCTGTCCAACACTGTGGCGGCGCTGGTGGCGCTGCAGGCTGGACCTGACGTGCTGGGCCTCCCCTTCTTCGTCGCGTGGGCAGAGGTGTGCGCGGCGCGCCTGCCCGACTTCAACACGCGGGATCTGTCGCACTGCTTGTGGTCAATGGCCCGGCTGCGCCTGGGCCCCGACACGCTGGGGTGGGGCTTCTTTCGCGCGTGGAACAGCGCCGTTCGTGCACAGCTGGCGACCACCAACGGCAGCATCCCGCGCGTCCACGACATGGTCAACATGCTGGACGCGGTGGCCGCGCTGCACCTGCACCGCCACGCTTTGGACGCCGCCTTCTTCGCGCAGTGGGCCGCCGTGTGCTCGGCGTGCCTCTCTCGCTTCCTGCCGCGAGACTTTGTGGTGGTCGTGCGCGCGTTGGCCTCGCTGGGTCCGGAGGTTGCTGGCGCGCTGGGGCCGGAGTTTCTGCCCAGCTGGGGCGCTGCGTGTATACCGCGCTTGTGCAGGCTGCCCGCGTCCGACCTGGTGACATTGCTGGGCGCGCTGAGCAAGCTGGCTCCGCCCCTCGTCCCAGCCTCAGCAGAGGGCGCGCCTTGGCACGCGGCCTGGCTGCGTGCCTGGGCCGCGGTGGCTGCAGGCCAAAACTTTAGCGTGACCGACGTGGTGCAGGCGCTGCCCGCGCTGGTGGCGCTGGGTGCCACGCCCCAGACGCTGGAGCCGCAGCTGCTGGCGCGCTGGATGACCGTTGTCACCGCAGCGTACGAGCACTCATCGGCGCCAGAGGCGGGGCGCATGGTGGGCTCCTTTGTGGCGCTGTGCACGCTGTGCGTGGGCGCCGTGGACCCCGCACTCATGCGCGCGTGGGGGCATGCCGCGGACGTGCAGATGGGACACCTCAACTGCGCCCAGCTGGGCACCATGCTCGCTGCGCTGGCTGTGCTGGGCCCGGAGTCGGAGCTGCAAGCTGCGCTCTGGACGCGGTGGTTGCACGCCGTGCAAGCACGCATCTACGGCGCACCCTCGCACGACCTGACGGCCCTGCTTGTGACCGCGTGCAAGAACCCCGGGGTGCCGCCGGCGGTGGCGACCAAGTTTCTTCCCGCCTGGGGCTTGGCCTGCGCGCCCCGCTTGTCGACCTTTGCTGTGCACGAGCTGGCCGCCGTGGTTTCCGCTGCTTCCGACTGGAACATGGCCGACGCCGCTGCCGAGCAGCAGGAGCAGCTGGGAGAAGACCAGACACCGCCTCCGACAAAGCGCGTCTCGTGGACCGAAATGTTTGCGCGCTTCCGGCGCGCACGCAGCGTCAGCAGTTCGGGGCAGCTGTTTGACGCTGACTTTAGCACCCGCTGGTCCTCTGCGATGCTTCCCAACCTGCGCCACTGCAGTGCCGACCAGCTTGCTCTCGTGATCAACGCCATGTCACGGCTCTCGCTGCGCCCCGAGGCGTTGGTCTCAGGCTTTTATGGGGAATGGCTGACTGCCGCGTTGCCGTTGCTGTCCACCATGAGCGCTGCGCAGCTGGCCGTGTCCATCACCGCGCTCTCCAGGCTCGGGATGACGGTGGAGAAAGTGGGACCGCCCTTCTACCAGGAGTTTGCCGTGGCGTTGCTGCCGCACTTGCGCGCGTGTGGCGCACGCACGCTCGTGACAGTGCTCGTGGCGTTGGCCAAGGGCGGAGCCAGCAGCCCTGTGCTGAACGCGCGCGGCTTCTTCTTCTTCAAGGAGTGGTCCTCTGCTGCAGCGCCCCTGCTGCGCTCCATGGACGGCCACTCGCTGGCTGAGATCTTGTTTTCTCTGGCCAAGCTGAGCATTGTCGAAAGCGAGCTGGAGGAGGAGTTTTTCATGCGCTGGGCGGCTGCGAGCGAGCCCTACTTTGACTCGTGGACGGAACGCGATCTGGCCAACGTCAACTGGTCCCTCTCTCGCCTGTCGCTGGGCAACAGGTTGCTGGGGCCTGGCTTCATGCAGAAGTGGTCGCAGGTCATGTTCCGCAAATTCGGCAATTGAACCGCGAGGGTCGGGTTGCTGGCCAGCTTTGGGTTCGTCTCCGCGCGCGCGACCACAACTCGCACGGTAGCGTGGAGCCAACTCTCCCCCGGAGCCTCCTCAGCCCGTCGGCCCTTCCGGGCCTGCTGGGGCGCTGCGTTGCCTTGTCAGCGGGGCGTGTGCGCTGCAGTGACTTGCGGGCTGGCGCGGGCTTCCGCCGAGTTTTTTGTTTTTGGACCGCTCAAGCGCGACCGTTCGCAGGGGCGTCCAAGGCCTGGAGGAGCAGCACCAGTGTCGTGTGCCGTTTAGCCGCCAGCAGGCGGGCGGGCCCCCCTAATGGCGACGCGCAAGGTCAAGGCCACCTTTGACTATGTGGCCACGGAACCCGGGGAGCTGTCCATCAAGAAGGGAGACATCATCGTGGTGCTTGAGGTTGCAGCTTTTGCGGTTTGTTGTCCGGCTTCTTCACGGACTGCCTGCCGCAGGAGGACGCCACGGGGTGGTGGAAGGGGGACCTGAAGGGGGTCATTGGCTTCTTCCCCTCCAACTTCTCTGAGCCCTACGAGGAGCTCAAGATTGACACGGAATGGTCGCAACGCAGAGTGAGCAGCGCGTGTTTTGTGGGTGGGAAAGCAAGCTCAACGCCCCTCCTCCTCCTCCTCCACGTCCTCCACGCAGATGTCCATGGCGCCCAAGCCCGTGAAGGATAACGCCAACACGAGCGCGTCTGGAGACGAGTTTGTGCGGGCAAAGCACAACTACAAGGGTGCGCGCACTGCGTGCGCTTGCAAGCTGCTGTTTCACATTGTTTGCTCTTGCCAAAAGGCTCGGCCGTGGACGGGGAGCTGTCCTTTACCAAAGGTGACATCATCAAAGTGCTCAACAAGGTCAGCGGCGGCGGCGGCGGCGGCCCTCCTCTTTGCTTGCTGCTCGCGTCTCACGCGGCGGCGAAAGGACGAGTCTGGTTGGTGGAAGGGCGAGCTCAGCGGCAAGATTGGGTTCCTGCCCCACAACTTTGTGACGCCGTGCGCCGCGCCCTCGTCTGCCAGCGCCGTCAATGCCAGCAGCGGCAGCGACAGCGCCAGCAAGGCCACGGGCAGCAAGCACGCCGCGGCCGTGGCCAGCGCTGCGCCCGCCGGACCCACCGCCACGGGAGGCGGCGCTGCTGGCGGTGCGGGCTCTGCGGCGGCCAAGGCCAAGGCGCTCAAGGTCAAGGCCACCACGGGACCCGCCGCCGTCGGAGCTCCCGCTGGCGCGTCGACAGCGACGTCCACTCAGTCGACGCTGTCGTCTTCGGTGCAGCCGAGCAACGCGCGCGTGGCGGAGCTGGAGGAGATGTTGCGGGTGGCCGAGGCCGAGGCAGAGGCGGCCAAGAGGCGCGCAGACGATGCTGAGCGCAGGGCCCAGGATGCTGACAGGCGGCTGGCGGAGGCGTCCGCCGCGTCTGGCGACGCTGAGGCTCGCCGGGCCAGGGCGCAGGACGAGCTGGCGGTGCGCACGCGTCTCTCGTTGGTGCTGCTCTCCCTGACTTGGCGCTTGGCCTGTGCAGGCAGCGGAGGCGGAGCTGCGCCTTTGGACGGCGGAGCGGTGCGGTGATCTGGATCTGAATCAGCTGCGCGACCAGAAGCATCGTCTCAAGGCTTCGCTGGAGCGCGTGCAGCTGGCGCTCAACAACTTGAAGGTGCGATGCAAAGTCTTTCCTTCCCATCCCCACGCTGCTCGTGGCCCATCAGGCGTGTCCCGTATGCGAGACTGCCGTCAAGGACTGCATCCTGGTGCCCTGCTTGCACGCCTTCTGCCACAAATGTGGCGAGAAGAACAAGAAGCAGGTCAAGTGTAGCGTGTGCGGGCTGGCGCCCGAGAGGATCTACCTGCTTGGCGCCAAAAAATGAAGGCCCGGTTTTTGGGGAAGCGTGGAGTGTCTCCGGCAGTGCGCCGGCAAGGGAGGCCTGGGAGGCGGGCGGCTGCGGCGTGGATCGTGGAGCTGCGCGCAACCGACGTGGTGCCGGCGGGAAGCAAGGAGTCATCGGGCGGGCGGGCAAGCGGGCGGGAACGCAGCTCGTGAGCCATGCAGGCCGCCATGCTCGACGCGGGTCCGGGGGCGGGGTTGCTTGCCCCTGACAAGGACGACCTGGCCGAGGAAGTGCGCAACCTGTTCGTGCACTTCATCGAGAAGTAGGGCCCTGGTGGATGGACATGGCCGTGCTGACACTGCAATGCGCAGTTTTCGCTCCCCTGCTGTGGCGGCTCTGGATAGCGAGCAACCCGACTACCTGGACCAGATAGACCTGATGAAGGCCAACAACCGCACCACGCTGTATGTGGACTTTCAACACGTGGTGAGGACCGCCCCCCGCGCTCTCCATCTTTTGCGAGCTGCTCACGCCCCTTTGCAGGTGCACCACAACGCTGAACTGGCTGGGGTGAGGGGGAAAGCCACACGAGCCTTGCTCTCGCGTTAGCTGAGCCGCGACGCCACCACCACCACCAACAACAACAACAACAACACAGGCGCTGGAGGACGACTACTATCGCTTGGAGCC
>CAZYYU010000204.1:0-6240 GCA_964651735.1 uncultured Gammaproteobacteria bacterium
GGCCGAGGAATTGATGTGCGGCGCCGAGCTTCCAGCCGTAGAAGCACCATTCGTGATTGCCCATGAAATCTTTGCGTGTCAGGACCGGATGCTCTTTGACCCAGATGATGGCCTGCGAGAAGTAAAGCTCCTTCGCCTTCAGCACCGGTGGATAGTTCGCGCAGTTCGCATAGCCGCCCCAGATGTAGAAGCCCCGGCCCGGCAGCAGCACGCGGGCCATGTTGCCGAACCAGGCGTCGAGCAACTGGTCGAACGCTTCCTCGGAGACGAAGTCGTTCGCAAGCGGCCGATCCTTGGGCCGCAGCTTCTTCTGCGTCGGTTTCGACTTCTCGGGGTGCCGAGCCAGGTCCAAGCCCTGATGATGCTTGGTTCCCTCGAACGACGAAAGGCCCGCGGCGATGGCGTTGTTGGAGCGGGGCTCAACCTTCACGTTGTAAGGGGGATCGGTGTTGACCAGGTGGATCGCCGCGCCATCGAGCAACCGGTCGACGTCCTCGGGCTTGCTCGAGTCGCCGCAGAGGAGCCGATGGTTGCCAAGCAGCCACAGTTCACCGGGTTGCGTCGTCGCTGCATCCGGTGGCGCCGGCACTTCGTCGGGATCGCACAAGCCGTCCTGAATGCCGGGATCGAGAAGTTTGGCCAGTTCGTCTTTGTCGAAGCCGAGCAAGCCGAGGTCGTAGTCCATGCCTCGCAGCTCGCCGAGTTCGATCGGCAACAGCTCATAGTTCCAGTCCGACAACTCCGAGGTCTTGTTGTCAGCGATGCGATATGCCTTGATCTGTTCGGGCGTCAGATCCTTCGCGACGTGAACCGGCACCTTCTCCATGCCGAGCGTCTGCGCGGCCTTGTAGCGCGTGTGCCCGCAGATGATGACGCCGTCGGCGTCCACCACGATCGGCTGGCGGAAGCCGAACTCGCGGATCGACGCCGCCACGGCATCGACAGCGTCGTCGTTGAACCGGGGGTTTTTTTCGTAGGGTTTGACGCGTGAAATGGACCAGAACTCGACCTTCATGGAGCACACCTCTAGCACCGGTTGTGCTGGTGGCTCCGAGATGCGGAGTGCGGCCTCGGCAATCCAAGGCGGCGGGCAGGTGAACCAGTAGCGGCCTACCACTGGGAGTATTGTATCGTAGAAAGAACTACCCGCGAATCTTCGTCAGCAATGGGACTGAATTCTGCGGGAGGTTCCTGAACTCGTTATCGAGTCGGAGCACTCATGCAGGATCACACTTCGGGCCTTGGCCGCAATTGAGGGCGCTCTCCCGTTATCCGTTCTTCGGTCGGCACGATCTCGATTGGCGCTGGCAGCACGACTGAAACATCACCCGTCTCAATGACGGTGATCGCTTGTTGCGGAAACGGCCATTCGGCGGAGTTTTCAAGCAGATGGGGAGTATAGGAGAGAAGTTGGCTACCCATAAAAAAGCTCCGATTTAGCACAATACTCGTGGCTACCCTATTATATTCGGCTCCCAACCCGTCGAACTTGGCAGCAACGACACTCGAAGGGTGAGGTCAACCCCCCTAGCTCCTACAACCACTCCCCTCGTGACATACCGACTGGCGATCCGCGCGCTCTCCATAATCGCGTTAATCGCTTCAATCTTTACCGCTTCACATTCTAGCGCGCCGTCGAACCCCTTGCTGAATGGTTGCTGGCTGTTCACCATTAACTGCAAGGGGGGAGTCGACGGGGGAAGTTTAGCTTGCGGAACCCGAGCCGCCAAGACCGGATAGTTCTTTTCCATTAATTCGCAGGCCAGGTTGAACGGTTTCCTGACCTGCAACTCCGTCTCGATGTCGAGCCAGATCTCCCACATGAGCTTCTCGACCTCAGAGTTCCTTTCGGCGATTGGCAACCCGATCTGAATAGCTTCCGTCCTTCCGACTGGATACCCGTGATGGTGGAATGCTTTATTTAGTGACTCCGCGATGGCTCGTGCTCGTTTGGCCCCTTCCTCGTCAGTCATATGGTATCGCAACAGCTTTTCGCCCATTGAAAGAGAGAGTAAGGATGCTCTCGCGGCGATTCCGACATGGACGGGACCGATTTCCTTACTAAGCAAGTCAAAATTCGCGTGGATTAGGTTCGGATCGGTGATGCCGACCTGCTCCTTGGCAAACTGAAGATAGCTCGCAAGCTCTTCAAACCCGAAACGCTGCGGCTCCTGGCCTGGCTTTTGTACTGCGATTTGCGGATCGACAGGACCGAGGTTTCCGTTCGGATGCATCACGATCTCGTTCGCGCCAAGCGCGAGTAGCGTTGCAGCACTGAACGCAGCCTGTGGCACAAGTACACCGATGTGCTTTACTCGCTCGCGCAACAGCGTGATCGCGCGCCAAGAGACGATTGGATCGCCACCGTTGCTCACGACAAGAAGGTCAGCAGCGGTGGCGTCAGCTGGCATTCGTTCAAGCTGATCCAAAAACTCCGCGATTGCGTCCCCCGCCATCTGCCCCGGAAAATTCGGTCGCGTACTCGTGACGTAAACGATCAGCGGGCGCTTTCGGACGTCCTCCAGTTTCTTGTAAAGCGAAACACGCTGATCGATGCCCATTTTGCATCCCCGAATGAAATATTGAGAAGCCTGGGATTGCCAGTGTTGCATACATTATAGCTGGATACAGTGGACAACAATATGCATCGTTCGGTGGCAGCGCCATAAGATAGCCGATCAGGTGAACGGAGTGGAAAATGAAGCTCGTTTTCGTCGCCGGGCCGTATCGCGCCGACAGCGAATTCAAGGTCGTTCAGAACATACGTAAGGCCGAGGCCCTTGCTCTTCGGGTTTGGTTGGCCGGCGCCGCGTGTATCTGCCCGCATAAAAACACGGCCTTCCTTGGTGGGGCAGCGCCTGACGAGACATGGCTCAGTGGAGCGCTTGAAATGGTGCGTCGATGTGATGCCTTGATTTGCACAGAAGATTGGGCAATATCGCGAGGCGCGATGGGAGAGGTCGAATTGGCAAAATCGCTACAAATCCCAGTGTTCGAAGTATTTGAGGAATTCGAAAGATGGCTAAAGGAATCCCCAGATCCAGCCGAGGAATGAAAAAATTCCTCCTCCAAGCAGCGCCTTACGATATCGTGCTGGCCGGCCTCGCGTGTATTCCCGGAATAGTGGGGGCTTGGAAGTTCTTCGACGAAGGCAGAGTTGGGCCGGCCTGGATCTGCCTGGTTGTGGCGATACTTGGAGGTGCGGTCGCCGTCGTGAAAACGTCCGTGCTTTGGTGGTTCAGGCAGGATGACCAGCCTCCACATGATCTGGCAGGAAGTTTGTACGCTCTTCACGACATCCTAATGGCGGACATCAGTTCGGACAAGGATCCAGGATTGCGATTGACGATTCACGTTCCGAAAGACAACGACACCAACCTAGAGCAGGTGCTTGATTATGTTGGGACCGGCCGCTCCGAAAAAACTGCGGGGCGGACTTTTTCGATACATTGTGGGATCATCGGGCAAGCGTACCGCAAGAAGACGGCTATGGTGGCTGCGAGAAAAAGCGATGACTACGACAAGTATATCGCAGAATTGGTTAGCGAATGGGGGTATACCGATGACGTCGCTCGAAGACTTGACGCCTCGTCAATGGCGTGGATGGCTGTGCCACTTCAGAGCCCACAGGACCACGGAAAGGTTGTCGGAATAGTTTACCTAGACGTTAAGGACAGGGACTTTTTCACTGACATTCGTCAGAAACTCGTGCTTCTGGCCTGCACTGGCATTGCCAAATGGGTGGGAATGCGATACAATTGAACAGGAGCTCCGCATATCATGGACAACAAACAATCACAAACAGTTCAGACAGGTGAATTCGTTCTTGTCGTTCAGACTATCTCGAAACCCAATGCAACCCTTGAGGTTAAGACAGTCGAGATCCCAAAAATGGTCCAAGCAGAGATCATGAAGAACCTTTCCGAGGGAAAGGCGACCAGGAAAGATGGCGGCGCAAAGTAGGCTTCGGCGACGGCCAATTGAATGTGAAGAATCGCCCAAACTAGCTCACGTCGTCGGTATCAAATCTCGCACCCGTAGGTGCTGTGACCGCGATCCTTGCTCGTCGGCCACGTCTACCCACAAATCGGATCGTGATACGTACACCATCCACGTCTACGCTCCGAGCCTGTCCCTCTGAATACCAATCGATGGATTGACAAGCTGGCATTTCGCCTTGCACCGACGACGGGATGTCCGCGTTCGTGGAATCATTCATTGTCGGACCTCCGTAATTTCGGACAACCAAAACAAACTCTATCCCAATTGGCGACTGTTCCCGCGGGGGGCACGGGCAAAAGTTCGGCCGGGAAGTACCTACGCGGGGTTGGCGACCTGGCGGGCCGGGGGCGTGGGCGGGGCGTTGGTCGCCTCGGGCCGGGACGACGCGACGTGGGCCAACGTGGGCGAAACGGGCGTAGGCGGGGCTAGCCATTGGGTCCTCCGGCGGCTTTGACGAGCGCGAGGACGCCCGCCTTGATCGCGTCGGGGAGGCGTTCCCACGCGGCAACGACGGTGGCTAGATCTGCGGGAAATTGGCGTTCCGGCGCGGACGGCACCACTGTGGGCACCTCGCCGGGTTGATTGTCGCGTATCTCTTGGTAGGATTGGTCTTTAGGCGAGGTGGGCTCCGGTCTTGAAAACCGGAGACGGTGAAAGCCGTCCGAGGGTTCGAATCCCTCCTCCTCCGCTAATTCAGTTACAGGTTACGTCGAGATGTGATTTCGGGCAGAACTGGCGATGTGGGAGTGCTCACGCGGCTTTCTGCATCAGACGCGGTAGCGCCCATACGTTCTCACCGATCTCCTCATGAACTAGGTCGATGCCGAGGTTGGCGGTTCGTTGAATCGTGCTGTGGCGCATCAGGATCTTCACTTTCTGAATCGGCAGCTTCATTCCGACGAACGTGCAGAACGTGTAGCGGAATCTGTTGAAGTCGGCCCAGCAAACGCCGTGTTCGCGTCTGAGCACCTGGCTCTGCTCACGATCGACGGCGAGTCGGCCGATCAGTAGCGATGTTACACTGTGGCGAGCTTGTGGCCCCCGTTGCCTGGAATTTCGCAAGTCCTAATGACGCTTCAGGCCCTTCGGGAGGAGTTGGTATGGATCGCGCCCATCTTCGCAATGCCCTGTTCCCGGCACTGCCGACCACTTTCGCCGATCCCCAGGCTCACACCATCCAGGCCAAGGCTTCCCCGCAGTGGGCAACCCGATATGCCAAATGAGTGCAGGGTCCATTGACTTGCGGAAAGATTGACTCGTCAACGTAGCGGTTGAGAGGCTTTCCATGAATTTATGGCACGCGATCTCGGATTTCGTTTGGCGTCAAGGTCGGCGCGCAAATCCACTCGACGATGATCGAGACGCCCGCATCATGGAAACGCACCGTGTTGATCCGCCCATCACGACCGAAATCACGCTCACGCGGCATAATATCGGAATCACGATTGACTTCCCGCTGACCGATGACTGCGGTTCTATCAATAACGATCAGGGCTGGCGAGATTTCGGAATCGGCCTACTGCTTTCGCTTGGTCCGATTATCGGATTTCTGATCCTCATGCAATTGCGAATAGCGGGCCTGGGCTATTATTACGCCCTCGGGATTGCATTTCTTCTTGGGTTGTTGTCGTTTGTTTTTTCCGCTCAAAAAGCAACCAATGCCATTCAGCAATTTGACATGGATCGGGCAGACGAAGTGCGGCAACTTGCCGTCGTCGAGAACTTGCTTGTGCGCACGTCGCGCGATCATCGAAAAAAAGTTTGGACCAGGGACGAAATCTTCAAGATTCGACTCGTCTCCAGAGAATCGGCTCACCAATCGCAGGGAGCGAGCGGGCCTGATCTGGATCTGCGTGTCGTTGTTTTTCTGAAAAGCGGCGAATCATTCAATCTCGTCGTCTTGGACAAGGCCGTTCCGCGAACTGACTACTTTCCGCTGGAAGAACTGGAATGGGTGACAACCCAACTGCGCCATGCGCTCTGGCGAACCGAGAGCGATCCAGAATCGCATCTTGGAACAAGCACGCACCTCGACGCCATCCACGCCAAGGATTCCCCGCAAGAAGAAACCCGATATACCGAATGAGGATACTTCGTACAGCCGCTTGCGTTTGGCGAGCGCGGACAAGGCGTTTCGCAATCGTTCGTCGAACCTTCCGCGCTCGCCAAAAGCGAGCAGCTAATACTACAGCGCTACCTCCCCTCGCCCCTGTACTCAGGGGAGAGGGGTCGGGGGTG
>CAZYYU010000205.1:0-4335 GCA_964651735.1 uncultured Gammaproteobacteria bacterium
TCTCTCTCTCTCTCTCTCTCTCTCTCTCTCTCTCTCTCTCTCTCTCTTTGCATTTTCTCCGAACAAAGTGCTGATGCGCACCCCTTCCCAGGAGCTGCGGAGCAACCCCAGCGTGCCCAAGATGTTGGCCAGCCTGCTCAAGACCAACGTGGCGCTGTGCGCGCCGCTGGGCAAGGCCTTTGGATCGCAGCTGTCGTGGCTGTACCAGGACATGCTCAACGTGTACCGCGTCTACTCGGAGGCCGTGTCGCGGATGCTGGAGCAGATGGGGCCCAAGGTTTGGCTGTGCTGTGTTGCGAAGAATAGCGCGTCACCGCTGCTCAAACCACCCCATCACCGCACCATCACCGCCAGGCCACTGGCGTGCTGCAAGTGCATCTGCTGCGCCGCGTGAAGCGGCAAACGCTGGTGCTGATCATGACGTACGTGGAGGGCGCGCAAGAGGCGCAGCACGTGCCGCAGTTGCTGCAGGTCGGGCTTCCCCCCGTTCCCGGTTGTGCGATTGTGCAGCGTCTTGCTGTGGTGCAAGTTGGGGCTCGTTGTGTGGCTGCAACTTGCAGCGTCTCGTCGTGGTGCAAGTTGGGGCTCGTTGTGTGGCTGCTTTGCGTCGTTGCTCGCGTCAAACAGGCCGCTCAACGTTGCTCTTGTCTGGGGCGGGGAACAGGCTGTGCTGGCCGACTATCCTCGCTGCTTGCCTGAGGCGCGCGACCACGAGGTGTTGCGGCTCATCGCCACCGTGTGCTCCAAGCTGGTGAGTTGGTTGGTTGGGGGGCCGGGTCGTCCATGTTTGGTTTGCTTTGTTTGCTTTGTTTGTCTTGATCCACTCTTGCTTTGACGTCCTGAATGTTTCTTGCAGGCACCGGGCCAAATTGGGCAGGCTGTGCCGGCCATGTTCACCGCCGTGTTTGAGTGCACGCTGCAGGTAACTGACGCCGGTGCGAGAAGATGCTGCAGACAACGACGCTCATGTCGCGAACACCGTCACCAGATGCTGGTGCACAACTTCTCCGACTACCCGGACCACCGCCACGCCTTCTACGAGCTGCTGGAGGTTTTGGTTTTGGTTGGCGTGGTGTGCGGTTCGTCGCTGCTGATCACACACACGCACACGCCCTCCGTCTTGCAGGCCCTGGTCACGCACCAGTTTGTGGCGGTGCTGCTCATCGCGCAGCAGTCCGGGCAGCACTTCAAGCTCATCGTGGACTCCATCGTGTGGGGTCTCAAGGTGCTTGCGTGGACCCCATGTCGCTTATCGTGCGCTCATTCTCGGTTTGCTTGCAGCACACGGACCGTGTGGTGGCCGAGTCAGCTGTTCGCAGCCTGCTGGCGCTGTGGAAGCACATTGAGACGGTGCCGCGTTGTGCCGCGTTGTGCATCGTGCGGCTGATGTGCGGCGACTCAGGGCCCGGCTGACGTTGCGGCTGCCTTCTACAAGACGTACTTGCTGCAGCTCGCGCAGGTGCGTGTGGTTGTGCGTGTGCGGCGCGCCGCTGATTGGAGCCGTTGACTCTTGGGCCGCGCAGGACACGCTGTTCGTGCTGACGGACACGATGCACAAGTCGTCGTTCAAGAGCCACGCGCGCATTCTGATGCTCATCTATCGGTGCGTTTCCCCGCGTCTTTGTTGTTCTCGCCTCAAAATAGAGACGATGATCGGCAGCGCTGTGGTGTCTGGCAACGTGCGGGTGCAGCTGTGCCCCGACCCCACCGTCAACAACGTGGCGTACCTGCGCCAGTTCACGGCCTCGCTGCTGTCGCGGCTGCCCACGCTGACGCCGGTATGCTGCTCGTCGTTCGATCGCGTCTCGCCTCATTGCGCCGCGAACAGGCGGAGGTCAACGTGTTCGTGAACGCTTTGACCGATCCCGCGTCGAGCCCGCAGCAGTTCACGGCCATGCTGCGCGACTTCCTCGTGTCGTTGAAGGAGTTCTCCAGCCAGGTGGCGACCTCCGTGTGTTGGCGGCGCGCAGGGTCTGTCTGCTCACACGCGCGCCGCCGCCGCCGCCAGGACAACTCGGACCTCTTCATCGAGGAGCGCGAGGAGGCAAGAGCCTCTTTCGCTGACTTTTGTTGCTGAGCGTCCCCCAGGCTGCGCAGAGCGAGCGCAATCGGCTGATGGCCATCGGCGGCATGTTCCCGCCGGCGCTGGAGGATGCGTCCTCAGACGAGGGCCCGGACCGCGACCAGGACGACGATGCGCTCGAGTGAACGAATGCGTCCTCCTCCTCCATCCACACACAAAGTCGTTGTTTGTTGTTCACTTCACCAAGTCGAGGCAGCGCTTCAACGCCAGCACGCCTGTGGAGCCGAGCTGCTGCGAAAACTTCTGCGAAGCCTCAGTGTAGATGGCGGTGGCGAGCGTGGCGTCCGAGACGAGAAGCGCGTCCGTCAGCGAGCCCAACATCTCCACCACCGGCTCGGACTGCGACGCCGGCAGGCTGCAAACCCGCATTCAGCGACGCACCAGGAGGGGGGAGGCGCAAGCAAACCTCTCGAGCTTGGTGCGCAGAGCGGGAATGCGCTTCGCCACTTCCACGCTGGCCTTGCTGGCCCGCTCGTTCTCGCCCAGCGACTCCACCGCGGACACGAGCCTGTCGCATGCGGCGCCCACCAGGCTGTGCGAGGCGGCGGCTGCAGCGGTGGCGGCAGCGGTGGCGGCCGCAGAAGGTCCCACGACTTGCTGCTGCTGCTGCTGGATCTGCTGCGTCGGCGTCGGCGTCGGCACCGGCAGCGGCACAGGAGCAGGGCGCGCCAGAGGTGCAGCTGCGGCCGAGGGCACGGGAGACTGTTGCGCGCCCAGAGAAGGTGAGGTGGGAAAGCCCCAGCAAAAGCAAGGCAAGCGGTACACGAGCGGCAGCCGGCGCAACGACGACGACGGGCGCAGCTGCGATGGGCACGGGCTGCGGCACAGGGTGGGGCACAGGCAACGCCGCGACGACGGGTGCGCGCTGCGGCTGAGAAGCAGCTGGCACCGCAACGGGGGCGGCCACGGGCGTGGGCATCAGGCGCGGGGCTGCCACCATGGCAGGCGTGGGGATGGTACCCACACCGCTGGCAACCGCGACCGCGCCCGCAGCCACCGCAGCGACGCCGCCACTGCTCGCGGCAGGCTTGCCCGCAGCCTTGTTGGCGGGCTTGACGAGCACGCGTCCGGCAGCCGCGCTCAGGCGCTCGTACAGCAGCTTGATGTGCGGCGGTGCCGTCTGCGGCTGCTCCACCAGGTCCAGCCAGTGAAGCGCGCCCTGACGTGCGCCGCGGCGTCAAACAAAAAGACGAAACTGTGGCAGGAGATTGAGGGACCTCAGTGTCGCCTTGCGAAGCCAGCGCGTCTGCCAGCAGGCACAGATGCGTGGCCAGCGGCGAGTGCGACGGAGCCAGGGAGCGACCAAAGGCGCGGTCCGCGCACAGCAGGCGCAGCACGCACTGCGTGGCGTTGGTGCTGCTCCACACGTCGGCGAGCGCGTCAGCGTCGTCTGCCGCCACCAGGCAAAGCTGTGCTGCGGTGGCTTGCCCGATCTGCAGGAGGCGCGTTGTGAAGCAAGAATATGCGGCCCGCTTCCCGCACTGACCCTGACCAAGCGCTGCGCGAGTGCAGACAGCTTCTCCTTGGACGCCGCGGGCCCAGAGGCCCAGGACACGGCGGCAGCGGCCAGCGCCTTCCACTCGGCCAGGTCCCCGCTCTGCTCCAGACGCGCGCCTTGGTCGCCAGCATTGGCGCTGCCCAGCAGCGTCACCAGGCCCGTGACCAGCGCGGGCGCTGCCTTGGCGGTGTACGCCTGCTTGGCCGCAGTGTACCTGTGGCGCGCGGGGGGAGTTACTTGCCGCCAGCCAGGAAAAAGTAGCAGCAGCTTGCTCACTCTGCATCACCGCCCAGCTCCTTGGCAAGCAGCAGCGCAGCTGACCATTGGCCCGCAGCGGCGCAACGCTGCCACGCCCCACGCACGTTGCCCAGACAGGCCAGACGCCCTGCATCGCGCTCCCACTCGTCGCTGCCCCACAGCGGCAACGACAAGGACGACGACGACGACGAAGCCAAGGCCGGCCGCTGCTTGTGGAGGGTGGTGAAGAACGAGGTTGAGCCGTGGACAGCGCAAGGCAACTCACAGCAGCAGCAGCAGCAGCAGCGGCGGAAAAAGCAGCTGCAGCATCGTCGTCTGGCTTCTTTTGCAAAGGTGGTGGGTCTGATGAAACAGCATCACAAGACAAGCGCGACGCACAGCGGCCTCGTCCGTGGCATCCGGCGCAGCGTCCTTGGCCAGACCCAGCACACGCAAGAAGGCCTCGGTGGCGTCCTGGCCCCGCAGACGCGCGCCCAGCAGCGCCCACACCTGGTGC
>CAZYYU010000205.1:4435-6240 GCA_964651735.1 uncultured Gammaproteobacteria bacterium
AGGCACCCAACCTGGCCCGCCTCGTTGCCGGCCGCGGCCTGCTGCCGCTCGCATTCCGCAGCCAGCTCCTCCGTGCTGGCCGTGTGCTGCTGCAGGGCACGCGCGTTGCTCACGAGCTCGGGGTCCGTGATGACGGCGCGAATGGCCACCGCACGCGAGGCGGCGTTGTACGTGAGCAGACGGCCGCCAAACGCGAAGCTGGCTCCGCACGGGCGACGCAGCCACGCAGGGGCGGGGCCCAGCTTGTTGGCGGTGGCACCGGCGCCGGCGCGATGCACTGCACAGCCGGTGAGAACGCGCGCAAAGGGGGTTGCAACATCCGGCCTCACCCTGGGGACCGCGCGGGCCGGGATCCACCACGGCGTGCACACACACGTGGCCGTCCGAGGACGCGGAGGCCAGATGCGCCCGCACCAGCGGCGCCCACGCCGTCTGCACGTGATGCGCACGCTCGTTGGGCGCGCACACCTGCGCACGCGCCGTGGCCGTGGGCACGTCCCACAGGATGGAGGAGCCGTCACGCGACGACGTCAGCGCCAGCGACAGGTCCGGGCCCGACCACGACACACACACCACGCCGCGTGAGTGGCCGTTGAGCACCGCCACGGGCGCGGCATAGTTCTTGAGGTCCCACACGAGCGCCACGGGCGACGCGTCGTCGTCGCACACCTGGATGATGATGGTGGGCTCCGTGGGGTGCCAGGCCAGCGAGCGCTGCCCCGCGTGCGTGGAGCGCTTGGTGTCGTGGAACGTGATGACCTGCTTCTTGTTCTTCAGGTCCCAAATCTCGCACGCGCCGTTGGTGAGCGCGCCCGCCAGAATGTGTGGCACGGCAGGGGCCCTGTTCCAAGCCACGCAGCTCATGCCGTCGGTGACGGGCTTGACGCGGCTGCCCGGCGTGTACACGGAGAGCGGCTTGGACGCGCCGTTGCCCACGTCCCACATGAGCAGCTGGCCATCCGCGCCGCACGAGGCCAGCAGGTTGGTCATGGACGGGTTCCAGTCCAGGCCTTGCACGGCACCGGCGTGCTTGGCGCCCGTGGCCAGCGGCGCAGCCTCCAGGCCGTGCTCCTTGATGGTTGCCGGGTCCCAGATGGACACGACGCCGTTGGTGAGTCCGCCCGCCAGCAAGCCCATGCCGCTGGGTCCCTGGCGCCCCCAAGACAGCGCGTGGAACCTTGGGGGGACGGAGGGAAAGCCGCTGAGGGGGGCCAAGGGGGGGGCACGAGCAAAAAGCGCACCGATCCGGGGCCTGAGTGGCGCCCACGAGGGCCAAGGGCTCTTCACGCGGCGCCGACGGCCTCCACTCGAACAGCTCCAGCGCCGCCGTAGTCTCGAACGTGAAGTCCAGCGTGCCAGCCACGGACCTGCGCCGCACGCCCCCCGTGAGTTGACGACCCTTTGGTGCCACGAACAGTCCCGCCGCGCAAGGCCACAGGCAAGGCCGCCGCAGCCGGACGACGGACGAGAACGACAACGACCGACGACGACGACGACGCAGCAAGCAAAACCCCACACAAACCACGGCTCCCTCCCCCCGCCACGCACCCGGCAGCGATGAGGTTGCTCGAGTCGGGCGTGGTGCCCCACGCCAGCGTGGCTGTTCTGTCCACGCTCTTCAAGGCCTCCATCGTGCGCCAAAAGTGCTTTCGTCCCTCTTCGCACACCGCCACCAACAAGGGCCTCAAGCGAGGGGCGTGGCACTCCTGCGCGGCTCGGTTTCGGATCGCAACAACCAAAAAAAAAAAAAGGCGCGGCGCAACCCCCTCCACAGTCATCGCTGTCAAGAGGGTTCCTTGTCCAAC
>CAZYYU010000206.1:0-1733 GCA_964651735.1 uncultured Gammaproteobacteria bacterium
TCCGGTGACAGCGTTCATCATGCTCACGGCAAATGGGGCAGGGCTGCACTGACCGACGAGGACAGGCGTGACAAGGCTGACGCGCTCAAGAAGCTCATCGGTGCCTGGCCGGGCTCGTGTTGCGCGCTGCGCTGACCGCCGCGTGACAGGCGCGTCGCGCTCCTACAACCTGCTGTCCGGCGCGGCCCTCACCATGTTGCGTTACCTGTACGGGGCGGCGCAGCGCTGGTCGTGGTTGCTGGTGACGTGCCTGCTGCAGGTCCTCTGAAGTGGTGGCGCCGTTCATGGCCCCGGAGTTGGTGGACCGCCAGACTGCCATGCTCAACTACTTCCTGGTCCGGCCCGCATCTTCGCGCCACCTGCCCTGACCGCTGCCGCAGGTTGCCCTGGCCGGGCCCAAGTGCTCGGAACTCCGCATCCGCGACCCGCAGGCCGTGTCCTTCGACCCCAAGTTGCTGCTGCACACAGTTGCGTGGCCGCGGTTCACGCCGTCACTGCCTCATGTCTTGTCGCGCAGCTGTGCTGCATCTACATCAACTTCCATCGTTCGCCCGAGTTTGCGCCGTCTGTGGTGCGCGATCAGCGCTCCTACAAGCAGTCAGTGTTCGTGCAAGGTCCGCGGCGCCGCGTCGCTGCCCTGCACTGCGGCTCACCGCGCAGCGAGCAGCCGCCAGCATTCTGCGTGACAGGATCGGCGCGGCCACCGCCGAGGACAAGGCGCTGTTCGAGGCGTTTGTCAAGGACCTGACCGTGGCCTCGTCCAAGGCGGTGCGCAGTTGTGTGGTGTTTGTATGGGCGGTGACTGGTGCACGAGCACAGGTGCAGCAGGAACCCTGGCAGGACACAGACATACCCGACGAGTTCCTGGACCCGCTGATGGCCACGTTGATGCGAGACCCAGGTCCGGGCCTGTGTGTGTGTGGCGTACTTGCTGCTGAGTCGCTGTGCAGTGTCGTGGGTTGTGCGAGTGGCCGACAAGGACCACACCCACATCGCAGACCGCGCAGTGATCACGCTGCTCATCCTGAACAAGCCCGAGTGCCCGTAAGCAGGCTGCGTGTGTGTGTGTGGGGCCGTGCCTGACGCTGCACAGGTACACGAAGCTGCCTTTGACGCTGGACATGCTCAAGCCCATGCCCGAGCTCAAGGCTCAGGTTGATGCGTGGATCGCGGTGAGCGCCGGCGTTGGTGGAGGGGCTGCGATGTGTGGCTGAGTGCGCTTCCCTCCTCCAGGAGCAGTGGGCCAAAGTCAAGAAGTGAAAGCCTGTCCCTGCGCGTTTTGAACAGCAGGCAGACGAAACACGGCAGCAACGCGCTTGTCGTCCGTGGAGCCTGCGCCACCTGTCCGCTTGCTCCGACGCAGCGCCGCTCGTGGGGGCAGCACAGTATTGAGAGAGGTGTCGCCATGCACCTCACTTGCTGAGCCTTCAACCGTGGGATGGCTGCACTTGGGGCCTCGGAATGCGCAGACGCAAAAGCTTGCGAGGAAAAAAAACACGCTCTGCGCAATGGGGCGGCTTCTGCTCTCGGTCACCTTCGGGTTGTGCTGTCTGGTGGCCCTGGTTGCCGGCGCCTCCGAGCCGCTCGACCGCTTCGACGACCCGGGCCCGCTTCAAGGCGACGCTGGGCCTGCCGCGCTCCCCGGCGGCGCCGCTGACCCCCTGGATGGCGCGGGCGGCGACGGCGCATCTGCAGCTGCTTCCGCACGCGACCTTTTCGACGCTGCTCCGTCC
>CAZYYU010000206.1:1833-6225 GCA_964651735.1 uncultured Gammaproteobacteria bacterium
CGACGGCGCATCTGCAGCTGCTTCCGCACGCGACCTTTTCGACGCTGCTCCGTCCGCTGTCCCCCGGAGCGGCGGTGGCCCCGCTCCCCGCTCCAACGACCTGTTCAACAAGCTGGCAGCGGTGGCCAAGCCGGTTCTGGGCAAGGTCGTCGGCAAGGTCGTGGCGGCGGCCAAGAACTTGGGACAAGCGCCGCGCGCCGCGCTGCTGAAGCTGGTTCAGAAGCATGCGGGCAAGATCTTCCAGAGCATGAAACCAGCGCGCAGCGGCATCAAGTCCGTGCTCAACAAACTGTCAAGAGCCGACAAGAAGAGCATCGTGGACAAGCTGGCGTCTGCAGCAGCCCAGGGCGGCGCACCTCCGGACTTGGGGCTCATTCAGGACAAGCTGGCGCCAGCTGCTGCACTTTGGGTGAAGCGGCACGCACCTGCAGTGGTCGAGGCCGTCAAGAAGCAGTTGCCGAAACGCCTCAAGGGCTTGCTAGACAAGCTGCGGCCGGCTGATGTCAAGAAGCTGGCAGGCGTTGTTGCTGGCTGGGTCAAGAAGAACACGCCTGTGGTCACGGTCTGGGTCAAGAACAACTGGCCGGCGGTCAGGAAGTGGGTCCGACGCACTGCTGCTCGGTTCAAGGCACTTGAGGCACGCTTCAAGGATCGGTTTCAGCACTCTGGCTTCTGGACCCATCTCCAGCGGTTTTTGCAACAGCTGTCCCCGCAACTCGTTGGTCTTGTTGAGGAAGTGCTGCCGCTGGTGGGCAATGCCACTGTGAATGAGCTTTCTGCAAAGCTGCTGGCTCTGCCCGCCCAGCAGCAGGAGGCCGTGCTTCGGATGGTGGAGCTGCAGCAGCAGGAGCTGGCGCTGCTCAACATCACGTCGTACAATGCGATGCTATCGAGTGGCAGGACTGTCAAGGCATGGCACAAGATGCGTCAGTTGTTCAGGAATGTCAGCGACCAGTGGACTGCACTGGCATCCACCACGGCGTGCAAGCAGTCTGTCAACTGTATCAAGCTTGCACAGCGCCATGCAGCTCAACTGGCCTCTCTGGACCGCGAACTGTTTGTGCCGGCTGCAGATGTGCCTGCAACCATTGCAGGCCTTGTGGTGAGCGCTCTGGGACTGCTGGCCATCACGACGCTGCTGGTGCTTGCTGCTGTCTGGCGCACGCTGCGCAAGTTCTCCATGCCCACCATGGCTGCCATGCTGCTCATGTTCTGCATGCTTGTGATTCTCGTTGCGCGCTTTGCCATGCGCCTTCGTGGCTACATCGAATCAACAATCATCATCTACAAGCTGCTGGACTGCAGTGCAGATTGTGTCGTGCTCTGCATCTTGCTGTTGTTGGCGTGGCAGTGGAGCAAGGTTGCCAGCGAGCTGTCCATGACGCATGGCCGGCGTATGTGGCAGGTGTTCCGCTGGAGTGCTGCAGCACTTGTTGCAGTGGCTGTTTGCAACTACTTGGTTGCTGCCACTATCAATTCTCTGTCAATCGTGGGTGCCATTCAGGACGTTGACTTGCACAACACGGACTGGCTTGTTGGCACTGGTGTGCAGTTCCTCATCAGCTCTGCGATGCTGGGGCTGTCCCTGTACGCGTACTTGGAGGGCACACGCACCAAGAACGAGCTCGTCGGCCCAGGTCTGTGAAGTCCAGCTGGTTGCGCTCTCGTCTCACTGTCCGCGCAGCATTCCGACGCCAGCTGATTGCACAAGCTGTCCTGTGGCTTGCTTCAGTGCTTCTGTTTGCTGCAGCTGCAACAGTGTCTGCAGGTGGTCTTGGTTCTGCGTTGCGCGTCCTGCGTGCCCTGTCAGAGGCGCTGTTCATCGTCGCGCTGTGCTTCATGTTCGCGAGCTTTCTGGTGGAGGCCAGGGCACGAGTGATGGAGCTGGATGAGGCGCCGCTGCTGGAGGTGGAGGACGACAAGCGATACGACTACTAAATCAAGAATAACTGAGCTTCACTCAAAAGGCCTGCATGTCAACCTTGTGCAGTTCCAAAGCAGCCTTGCGCCACTTGTAGCGCATGTACGCCAGCATGAAAAAGGCAACAAGTGCACCGCAGACGACGGCGCCCACGACGATGCCCACGATGGCGCCGACGCTGAGGCCGCCGCCGTTGCAGGAGCCGGGCGTGACGGTGACGGACAGCGTGGTGGCGGTGTACGTGGGCTGTGCACATGCAGCGCCAGACGTGGTGGTGTTCAAGGCGATGGTGTCAAAGGACGAGCCGAGCAGCCCGCCCTGCGCTTGCAACACGGTGATGGTGATGGGGGCGTTGCTGCTCAGCCCCTGCAGTGTCAGCGCGCCGTGCAGCTGCACTGTGCCGGATATCTCCACTGGCACCACGGCAGTGGAGCCCGACGCGTCCAGCTGCACGGCCACGGCAGAGCCAGCAGCCAGCACTAGATTGCCCTGCACGATCAGCGAAGCGTTCAAGGGCACGATCAGCGTGGAGCCGGCGGGCAGCGTGTAGCTGCCGGAGATGGTGCACACCAGGCCCGCGCATGAGCAGCTGCCGGCGCCGGGCGGGCAGAAGTTGTTGGACGGTGAGGGGGGCTGCACACGCGGGACAGGAGGAGACACCCACGCGCCGTGCCCGTCACTGTGCGCTGCGCGCAGGTAACGAAGCTGTGCAACGTCAGTGAGGCGCGACACAGCATTCCCAACCAAACCTCCAGCTGCCCAGTGCCCGACGCGTTGGCAGCGTACACCACGACGGGGTTGCCCGCCACGACGGCCAGCGATGGATACTGGCCCACAGCGGTGCCGTTGGTGTCCACTGTGGTGATGTTCCACGTGTTGCCGGGGTCTGTGCCGTTTGGCGTGGATGCGCGCGCGAACAACAGGCCCTGCGTCGGTCCGGTGCTGGCGTAGAATGCCTGCGCAAAAAGTCAGCGCCACAAACGTGCAGCAACGCACGCACCACTGCAGGCGTGCCGCTGATGACCGCCAGCTCCAGATGTGACGCGCTGGTGCCGGGGCCGATGTTCTGGTTGGGCGTGCTGAAGCCACTGGACGTCCAGCCAGAGGTAAAAAACTGGTAATTGGTCTCGTGCGCGTAGATGAAGCCGGCGCCGGGCCCGGACGTGGATGCAAAGGCCATGGCCGTGGAGCCGGACACTGCAGCGATGGACGGATACGGGAACGGCGCCAGCCCTCGGATTTGCCACACCTCAATCCAGTTGGTGCTGGTTGGCAGCAGGTCAAAGGGCCGCTCAAACTGCACCGTGCCGTTGTTGTACGACGACGAGCACGACACGAGGGCGGGCAGGTCCTGCACCAGGGCCGCCTGACCATACATGCCGGCCTGCAACGGGAGAGGGGGCAATGAGCAGCGCACCCAGCAGCCAACGCCAGAAGCACCTGATGCAGCGCGCCGCTGGGCTGCACGAGGTAGAGCGACCAGTTGTTGCTGCCGGCGCTCTTCTGGTACAGCACCCACACGTTGGATGTCTGGCGCCACGCGTAGATCCACAGCGTGCCCTGACTGCTCTGCACGAGGTTGCAGAACATGCCGGTGTTCTCCGTGCTCAGGAACTCGACCACTCTGCCCGCCTTCCAAGACGTTCCCAGCTCGTCCTTGGCGGCCACAAACACAAGCTGTGCAAAGGAACCCGCCAACTGCGCCGCGCACAGTGACGGGAACCCGTTGCCGGCGTCCACAATCAAAGCCCTGCAACCTGGTCAGCCAGCAAATCGGCAGTGCCTGAAGCAACCTTCGACTGGTCACGCCCGCGCCCGTGAGCACCTTGAGCGGCGCGGACCAGCTGGCGCCCAGGTCGTCGAGCGAGCGAGAATACCAAAGGTCGCCGCCGCGCGTGTACGCCACGGCCGGCACGCCCTCGGAGAGCACAGTCATGCTGGCCCACTGGCCGCCCAGGGGGTCCACCACGACGGCAGACGACACGGACAGGAGCAGAAAAAACAGCGCACACAGCGTTGCATGAGGGTGCATGAGAGCCGTCGGCCCTAGGGCCAGGCTAGACTGTCAGGGACCCTCTGGTTGGCCACGAGTTTGCGAAACAACGCAAGCAGCAAAAATGTATGGCGCGCGCAGTGGACCTTGGGCGTGCGCCGAGCATCAGCAGGATGGGCACGCTCAGTGTACCACACAGTGTGCACATCAGCGTCGTTTGCTCAGCAGCCACATGCTGAGCAAAGGACACGGGGGTGCACGCTGTGCTGGCGGCGACAACAGGGGGGCGGTTCCGATCAGCACCACAGCAAGGACGGCGCGGCAGCCCCAGCAGCCCCCCACGTGCACGCTGCCCCCCATGCAGGAACGGCGCGTCCCCCACCACAACCGCGAACAGGGCCGCCACGAGCCCCGCCGCCGCCACCGTTGCTGATGAGGTCCACACAGCGTCAGGGGCGTGCTGCAAGTGGTTGCCGCA
>CAZYYU010000207.1:0-6175 GCA_964651735.1 uncultured Gammaproteobacteria bacterium
CAGCTGGGTCGCGCATGTGAGGAAGAAAAAACCGCGGCAACGCTCTCCCTCACCTGGTCCTCGACAGCGCTGCGCTCAGGAGAGGTGAAGCGGCGTACTCCTCCCTCCCGCTGCTCAGCTCTCACCCAACGACCGCAGCGTTGCTGGAACGCAGGGCATGATGCTATCATCGATTTGCTCACAGAACGACACGCTGAGGGGGGAAACGGTGTGGGCAGCTGACTGCAGACAGGCCCGCAAACACGCACCAGAGCGAGCGCAGCAGCGCAATCCTCATCAGCACTGCAGCAGCAGCAGGTGAGCTCAGAAGGAGCAAGAACAGCAAAGCCAACCTTGGCGCACACCAGCCGACGTGATGCCGGAGCAGTGCGACAGCACCAGCGCGCCAAGGAACTTTGCATCCTGCGCCAGGGAAAAAAGAGTGATGTCCGTGATGTTGCACGAGGACAGGTCGAGCAGCGTCAGCAGCGGACAGCTGGAGGCAGCCATCAGCAACAGGGCGCGATGCAACACAACATAGGGCACACACACCACAGAGGCAGCTGCGCCAGCGAGCGGTCCGTGAGCGAGACGCACCGAGTGGCCATCAGGCAGGATAGCGTTTTGCCAGAGCCCACAAGCAACATGAAGGCGTTGTCGCTCAGGCACGAGCTGAGCGCGAGAGAGTGAGCGCCGAAACGGGGGTGGGGAGGGTTGCACTGGCAACCTGTACGAGAGGAACAAGGCCTCCAGACCGCACGCACGCACAGCCAGCCCAGAGAGGGCGTCCTCAGCGCTGCCTGTTGTGTGGCAAGACGGTGAGGCGCAGCAGAGGCGAATGGTGATGCGAATCACCGATTCCGTTGCACGTGGACAGATACAGCTTGGTGAGCAGCGGGAAGAAGCGCAGAACCATGGGCAGGGCTGCGTCGGTGATGGCGGTCTCCGTGAGGTTGAAAAGATCAATTTGCTGGAGCATCGTGTAAGCAGCACAGACACGTGACACACAACTCCACAACCTTGAGGCCGCGCTTCCTCGGGTCAGCGCAGATGGCAATGCCTGCGCCGTTGAGCAGGACGAACGACGAAACGCGCACTCACCTCTGTCGGTGATGCTGGTGCGCGACACACTCAGCCAGTGCACGTTGAAGCAGTGCTCCACGAGCGGCACCATGGCCTCGTCGTTGATGAGATGACAGGCGGTGAAGTCCAGCGCCGTGAGCGTGGTGCCCCACAAGCAGTTGGCCAAGATGGCAACCGACAGCGGCGTGATGAGCGACGTGCACCCTGTGTTGGCGGCGGCATTGGTCAAAACGATGCTGGCGACCGTCAAGCACCCCCACCACACGTCTCAAACTGGAAGCCCAGCTGAGCGCACAGGGCGCGCGGGTCGGAGTAGTTGAGTGCCAGCGCCTCCAGCGAGGCCACCGTCAAGCCGTCATTGCCAGACAGATACAGCGTGTGCAAGTTGGGCAGGGACTGCGCTGGTGTCAAAGCAAGTCAACGCGCGACTGCAGCAACAGACCTTGGCAACGCAAGTGAGCGCGCGATCCGTGAGCTTGAGGCCAGAGCTCAGGTTGAGCACTTCCAGCTGCCGTCGGATACAGTGAGCAATGAGAATGCTGCTAGCAGCTGCGGTGTCACCTGCGAGCAGCCCTGACAGATGGCGATGACATCCTGGGCTATTTGTGACAGAGGGGTGTTGCGGAAAACAAGAGCGCAAACCTTGTCTCCGATCAAGGGCTGGCGGCTGAGGTAGAGCTTGCGCATGTTGACGCACACTTGGCCAATGGCGGTGGCGGTCTCTGACGTGACGCCAGAGCAGAAGGAAAGGTAGAAAATGCGAAGTTCGGCGCCGCAGTTGCGTATGAAGTCTGCGGATGAACAAGGATGAATAACGATGAATACCGACGAATAACGACGAATCTCACCAATGAGCGCCTTCTCCGTCACCAAGGTGAGTGACGTGAGATCCACGTACTCCAGCGCTGGTTGCAGACACAGCTCGGCCAAGAACGCGTCGGTGAGGAGCCTAAAAGGGGTTGAAGGTCGAAGCACGGGGAGGCCAAGCGCAGCGTCACCTGCAATAGCTCACCACAATGTCGCGAAGACGGCAGTTGCGCAGCACAGAGCACACCCCTGTGAGGGGTTCCACGTCAGGGTCCCGAAGTGCAGGGGAAGAGCGCAGCAGCCGTGCCTGCGTCTGTGACCTTGGTACAGCGCGCCAATGACAGGTGCTGGAGCGCGCTGAGGCCGCGAAGCTCGAGCAACACGCTGTCATTCACGGCGGTGCACGAGTAGAGCACCAAGCGCTAGAACAAGGATCAGTGCGAGCGAGAGGGCAACAAACATCTGACTTGCAAGTGGACCAAGGTTTTGAGGCGCATCAAGCTAGCAGGCGAAAGCGTCGATTGCCGCGTCTTCAAGCAACGGGGGTGAGAGCGGCGGGCGCAGCAACACGCAAGTACCAAGTTCAGCGACGTCAGCTTGGTGCAGTGCGCGCTCAACACGTGCAGCAACTCGTCGGACGCGCAGCCAGCCCGGGAGAGCGTGAGCTCCTGCAGGTTGGTTTGGCGCCCCACAAAGTCGCACACCGCGCCGGGCGTGAAGGAGGACGCCTTGTACAGCGACAACGTCAGCAGGTCACAGCCTTGCTGCACGCCCTTGCGCAGCGCCTCGTCGGACAGATGCAGTGCGTTGGACAGGTCCAGGTAGCGCGTGGGCAGGAACGCGTCGATGTTGTGGTCCGTCACGGTGCGCAGCGCCAGCCCTTGCACTGGCTGAGCGCAACCACAGGACTGCCAGAGGCAGCGCGCGCACCCTTGGCGAGCAGGGCAGCATGCACGGGCACAGGCAGCGCCAGCATGGACGAGCCTTCTTGCAGGTGGCGCGCGCACACATCCAGCGCCAGCCGCGACAGTGTCTCCACGCCGTGCAGTGAGAAGCCGAACTCGTCCTCGTGCGGCCCGTCCATGGTCAGGGCAGGGCGCTGGCCCCCATACACAAAAAACGCTCCAAGCGCGCAGGGGTGGGCGCCCAATCAGCCGTGGAGCGCCTGTGTGGGCCGTTGACTACGAGGCGCGCCGAGAGCAGCAGCAGGAAGCGCTCCTGGGGTTTTGCGCGGGAAAGCCATGCAGACGTGCATGGGCAAGTTCTTCGCGCCCGTGGACCCGGCCAAGAAGGGCCAGATGCACAGCTTCTTGTTCGAGAAGGAGCACGCGGAGCGCGGCAAGCGCCTGAGGCAAGACGGAACGAGAGGCACAGGTCCTGCCGTGCTCAGCGCCGCCGACGCAGGGAGGAGGAGGAGCGCGAGCTCGCAGGCATTCAAGAGGTTGTGGATCGCGACCACGAGAGGCTGGAGCAGCGCGACCGCGAGAAGAAGGCCGCGGAGCAACGGGAGCGCCAAGGTCTGACTCGATTGACCACCTCCACCACCACCACCAAGGGGGCTGACAGTTTGGCGCACAGCGCGCGAAAAGAAGGCCAGCTCGCGCGTCGAGGCAAGCGCGCGTCCAGGAAGCGCACAGCGTTGCGTGACTGCGGCTGTGTGCAGGGAGCGCTGGTGCTGGACGGGCTGTGGCTGGGCGGCAGACTGGTGGCGCAGAACTGGGAGTTCCTGGAGCAGGTTGGCTGCTGTTGCAAGCCGCCCGCCACTGCTCACTTGGCGATGCTGCAGAGTCGCGTTGGCTGCGTGGTCAACGTCACGTCTGACGTGAGCCTGTACTACGAGAACGATGTGGCAGCAGACGGTTGGCTGCTGCTGTGCTTTGTTGCCGATTCTCAAGTTTGCTCTCAGGCGAGCCGTTTGTGTATCTGCGAGTGCAGGTTCCAAGAAGATTGGACTGGTGATGGTGGAGGTGCTGACTGCTTCACGCAGGTCGAGGACAGCTCCAAGGCGGATCTGAAGCAGTTCTTCAGCACGTCGTCTGCCTTCATCGCCGAGCAACGCGCAGCAGGCCGCGCAGTGCTTGTGCATTGCCGCGAGGGTCTGTCGCGCTCGCCAGCCATTGTGGTGGCGCACTTGATGCAGCACCACTCGCTGCTGCTCAAGGTCAGCAGCAAGCAGGCGGGGTGCGCTGGCTCACGCTGCGAGAGGCAGGATGCGTTGGCGCTGGTGGAGGAGCGCAATGGATTGACGCGCATCAACGAAGGTGACCTCATTGTGTCATCATCAACAACACTGCTTTCACACGCACAAGCAGGCTTCTTGCGGCAGCTGGTGGAGCTGGACGAGGAGCTGTTTGGAGCGGCCAGGTGCGCGCTGCATGCGCGTTTGCCTTCCGCAGCCACTCACGAAGCCCGGGACAGCGTGACGCTGTTTGACGCCAAGTCGCGAGCTGTGGCCGTGTCCTACGACGACATGACAGCGGACGAGAAGCGGGCCTGGGATGAGAAGCAGGTGCGGATGCGCGCTGTTCTCTGCCCCAAAAGCTGAGCCCTGCTAGGCCAAGAAGAAGCGCAGGAAGCCCCTGACGCTGCAGCAGTTCATCGCGCTCAAGTCGCAGGAGATACGCGCCAAGCGCCACGACAGCGAGGAAGCAGCAAAAAACGTGGTTTTGTAATGGAGCGGAGCCCAGGAGTTCACGCGTTCTGGAACTGCGGGTTGAACGGGTTTCCGCCGGCCTGGCCCGGGGCCGTGTCCTGCACAAAGGTGTACAGCGGCTTGCCGTCGCACTGCAGCTGCTGGTTGCCATCCGTGCGCACGAAGCCGCCGCAGCTGGCGAAGCCGGTGGAAGGGTCGTTGCCCCACGAGGGGTCCGCGGGCGTCCAGAAGCCCAGGCAGCCGCCCACGCAGATGATGGACTGGGGCGACTCGCCATTCTCAAAGTACAGCGTGTGGCCGTTGGTGGGCGTGCGCAGCAGGCCACCCACGCGCTTGACCTTGGGCTGCGCGGCGGCGGCGGCAGCGGCATCAGCGGCGGCCTTGTCGGCAGCGGCCTTGTCGGCGGCAGCCTTGTCCTGCGCGGCCTTGGCGGCGGCGGCGTCAGCGGCAGCCTTGTCCGCGGCGGCCGTGGCGGCGGCAGCGGCGGCGGCGTCGCCGGCAGCAGCGGCGGCAGCAGCGTCGGCGGCGGCCTTGTCCTGCGCGGCCTTGGCGGCGGCGGCCTGGTCGGCAGCGGCCTGCGCGGCAGCCTGGGCAGCGGCGGCCTGGTCGGCAGCGGCCTTGGCGGCGGCAGCGTTGGCGGCGCCGGGCGCGGGCGCGTTCTTCATGGCGATGAGCGCGTTCAGCTGCTTGGGCAGGCCAGAGGGCACAATCTGGAAGGGGTCGCTGACATCGTAGTCGCCGGCGGGAGCGGCAGGCACAAAGGGAAGCACCAGCGTGAGACCCATGGACTTGGCGGTGGTCAGAGCCTGGAAGTCCTGGAACTGCAGGTTGCGGAAGTTGGGGTCGCAAGCCAGCCTGTTGCTGGGGTCCTGGTTGCACATGGAGCGGTACTTGTCCAGCGTCAGGCCCCACTGGAACAGCGACAGCTGCGCCAGGGCCTGGTCCTGCGTCAGCTGCGTGCCGGCAGGCGTGGTGGCGGTGGTGGCAGCGGCAGCGGCAGCGCCGCCCGCGCCGGCAATGACCATGTCACGGCTGGCACCAGCGGCCTTGAACTGCTGGATGAGCGGCACCTTGACCTGCTGGATGGCCACGGCCAGCGCCTGCTGCCTCTCCGAGAAGGACAGGAGGTTGTTGTTGGCGTTGCGCAAGATCTCGTCGGCCACCTGGGCAAGCAACGGTGAGCAGAAAACACAAGAGGCAGGGGAAAAAAGGGGAGCACGATGCGCGCGCCCACGCTGCAAACGAGGCAGCCCAGCCAGCGCCGTTTGCACAAAGCAGCAGGCCGCCGCGTGCTGTTTTTTCGCCCCTCTTCGCTCTTTGCGCTGCGCCCGGCACTTCTCGCCCCTCGCCAGGGCCCGGCAGCGCTCAGCGCCACAACGCGAGTGCGCCATGCGGCCAGCAGCGCGGCGCGCCGAAAAAAGGGGGAAAGGCAGGGAGCGAAACGACGGGGCGCACGGGCCACGCACCTGCTCCGCGTTCTGGCCTGCAGCCGAGAACAGGGCCATGACGGTGGCGGACTGCTGGGCAGCACGAGCGCAGCCAACGAGGGCGATGAAGAAGACGACGGCGGTCAGCTTGAGCATCTCTGATGGGTTGTAGTCTCGAAAAGGTCGGAACCCTCCTGGACTAGTAGTTGTTGTTGGGGCTCGCAGC
>CAZYYU010000208.1:0-6105 GCA_964651735.1 uncultured Gammaproteobacteria bacterium
ACCACCACCACCACCACCACCACCACCACCACCACCACCACCACCACCACCACCCAACCACCCCCCTCAGCAAATTGAGAGCATCGGCCACAACACAGCAACCGCGCACCGGCCGCGGCAGCGTCCGGCCCCCGCAACGTCGACGGCAGCATCAGCGCGCGCACCGTGCCCTGCACCAGCAGCAGGTAGCCCAGCGCCGCGTACCTGGCGCGTGCAACAGTCACCGAGCAGCGACGCCCCAACCTCGCTCACTCACGAGACGTGCTCCTCTTCGCCGCCCACAAGTCGGTGGCTCTTGACGTAGTGCAGCCCCATCAAGCGCTGCGCCGTGCGAGTGAGGCGCTGGTGATCACAGCGACAAGGGGCAGACCTTGGCCCCGTGCAGGTACCGGCCGTCCTGCTGCCGCTCAGTGTAAACGCGCAACGCATGCAGCACGCACCATGTAGAACACGCCCAAGTGCAGCGACTTGAGCACGGCGAACACTGGCCACTGGGCGCGTGTCCTTGCGAGCAGCATGTGAGGGCCCACTGTCAGGGATGGCACGCATGCAGTCACCGCAGCAGGAACGGGGCCACCACGCCGAGCATCAGAAGCAGCAGACGCCTGCTGTCGCTGAGAGGGGACGACAGAGGCTTCGCACAACGCGCACCGGAACCACGACGGGTGCTCCTCGGTGCCAGAGGGCGCCAGGCGGATGTCGCAGTACTCCTGCCAGCATCCCCCAAGATTGCGGGCCCGTTGAGTGCGAGCCGAGACGGCCCGCCACGGACAACAACCTCGCCCAACGTCTGCAACCCGCGCGCGGTGGAGCAGCCTGCGGGCCATACACCAATGGGTTGACGGGGATGCGTGCGCGCACAGGTGCTCACCGTAGTACAGCAACCGGGCCACAGCCTGCGGCCTGTTGAGCGCTCGGCAGCATCCATCATCTCCTCCCCCCGACCTTGATGAGCTCCTTGTGCTGCACGACAGCATGCGGCCCCAGCAGCGACACCACCACGTCCTGCATGTGCCGCGTGAGCAGCACGCCGGGACCGCGCTGTGGCCCGCTCCACCTCCAGCGACTGCAGCAGCGAGTGCACGTAGAAGTCATCCTTCTGGTGCGCACGCAGCACGTACACCGCCATGGTGTCCCAAAGACTGGGAGGCTTGCAGCCCCTCTGGCTCGCAAGGTTTGTGTATTGCGCGGATGACGGTCAAACGCCGTCACGGTTGAGGGGGAGGGCAGCAGGGCACGTGCAGCTTACACCGCCAGCTTGTTGTGGTTCTGCAGCGCCCGTCAGCGCCGCAGAAGTGCAAAGAAAGGAGCCACACCTTCTTCTTCTTGCCGGTGCGCTTCTTCTCGTGCGGGTTCTTGCCGCCCCACTCCACTTTGGGCCTTTCCGGGATCCTGCTCACGTGCTTGAGACTCCACCACAAACGCGCGCGCGCGCATGCCTGCTGCGGGCGTCGCCAAACGCGTACTCCGTGGCCGCCGCCTTCTTGGGCTCGTGCCGCACCTTGGGCAGCTGCGCCTCGTCCGTGATGAACTGTCGCAGCACCCCCGTGAACACAGGCGCGACACGCGGAACGCCAACCTTGGGGCCGCGGCCGCCCTGCGGCTTGGGAATGGTGTATCGCGTGCCGCGCGTGGAGATCTTGCGCTTGGGGTTGAAGAAGGCCATCAGCGTGCCCTTCTCGTCCACGGACACCGACACGCGCTTCAACGTGTTGTTGCCGCACGATGGGCAGAACACCTGCAGGGAACACGTCAGGGACCGCGCTGCGAGGCCAAACGCATACCTTGCTCATGTCGCGCGTGATCTTGTAGCAGCCAAAGCATCGCAGCGCCCACTGCTTGATGCGAGTGATGCGCTTGCCCTCCACGGACATGACCTGCATGCACTAGTTCACCACGAATGATCGAGATTCTCACAAAAAGCCGCACACCTGCAGCCCCATCTGCAGCAGCACGTTCTGCATGGCAAAGTCCGACGTCAGGCAGTACACGCCGCTGCGGTTTGCGTCGCTGGCTCCGCTGCCCAAAGCACCAGAGCGCTGTGAGTGCATCCCATGCCCAGTTTGGGCTGCCAGCGAACCTGTCCTCCTGCACCAGGCCGCTGGCACCGCGCAGCTTGGCCACGTCCTCGGCGCTGCTGACCCACTCGTCGGTGCCCCAGCCGGGCACGGCGCTGGCTGCTGCAGGCTGCTGCTCCTCCCAATCCCGATGCACAGCAGTTTTCCGCGACGCGCCGTCCAGCACGCCCTTGTTGCCGTCTTCTGACGCTGCTGCTTCGGGCGGCGTCACGTCATCGGGCAGAGGCGCCGGCTCATCGCTCTGCGCAGCCCCGTCACCGTCGTGTGCGTGGTCCGTTGCGCCTTCCCACTCGTCCTCTGCTGCCGTCTCCTCTGCCGTCTCCGGCTCGTCGTGACCCCTGCCTCGGCTTGAGCCCAGCGCAACCAAGCAAAGGCACAAGCGGCGCGCTCAACTCATCCACGGGCTGGGGCGGTCTGTACACGGCCACGGTGGCAATGGGGGCCGTGCGCAAGTGTGCGCCACCGCCGGTCGCCTCCTGCTCCAGCATCAGCGTCACCGCCATCAACTGCACGTCCACGCGCGACAATGAGGCCAAGTCTCCCGTCTGGCTGTCGTCATGAGCGCCGCGCAACAACCACCGCCGACAGCCGAACCTTGGTGGCGAACGACACGATGCGAGCCACGGCCTCTTTTGAAGGCACCCGCGTCTCCAGCTTCACAGGCAGCGTCTTGCTCAAGCACTGTCAGCCATGGCCTGACGGCATCCAAGCTTGGGCCCCACCTCCAACCGGCGCCGAGCCTCCACGTCCCGCACTTCTGCAACGGCCTGCCGAGTGGGCTTGAGGCTCGATGCAGTGGCAAACGAGCACAGCACAACCTCTGCCACGGTGACGAACCGATCGCCTGCCGAGCGTGAGTCGCTGTTTTGGTGTGGCCTCCCTCCACACCCAGGTTGTGGAGCACCACGCCCTTGATGATGGCTCCCGTGTCCACCACGACCACCTTGGGCCTGGCGCCTTCCTGGCAGCGCAGCGTGAGGCCGCGCCCGAACCAAAGCAGCCGCGGCTCACAACAGCGGGCTGCGCGTCCTGGTCGCAGGGCGTGGCGGTCAGGTGACACTGAGCGCCACCCGCAGAGCTCAGCGCACCAGCACCACAGGGCTGGCAGTCGGCGCACTCGTCGCTGCTGGGGCCACAGCTGACTCGCATTTCGCCCGCTCCGCTTCCGGTGCACGCTCTGGCGTCGGTGCCTGCGCTGCCTTCTGTGCAACGGCGGCCCACATCGCGAAGTGTGTTTTTTGGGACGTCTCAACTCAAGTCCGCGCTGTGGAGGGTTGCTTGGTCGCTGGAGATGACTGCACTGTCCGCACTGTCGCTGTTGCTGGCGTTGGTTGTGGCCCCGTCGCTCGCACAACTACCTGACTGCTCAAAACCCGTGGTCGTCTTGGACCCTGGAACGGGCAAGAGGTGACCGTCCTGGCGTTGGAGAGAGCCTTCCCCGCTTGACCCGGCCTCCAGCTATTCATACGACCTCAGCAAGGCGGCCGTCACAAACCCCGCGGAGTTGATCGTTGGGCACGCCGTCGGCGACACCTGGACGCTGTTCGTGAACATCTGCGGGAATGCATCCATCACGGGGGCCAACACATGCTCGTTTCCCACGCCAAGTTCGTTTTCTTTGAGGTTTCCACGCTGCTCACTGGCGGCACCCAGCTTGTCAGGTTGATGGCACAAACGCCTACAACTGCGGCGGCACCGGCCCGAACAACCAGAACTGGCAAGTTGTTCCCTACTACCCCCCTGGATCGCCTACGAACATTTCCTATTCTGGCGGCGTTGTCGTAGTGGCTGGCGAGGGCGCTGGCTGCGTGCAAGGCACCGTCATGCGCAGCACCACCATGCACCTCAAGTGCGATCCCAACGTGCCCACAATGACCAGGCAGATCCCCGTTTTTGAACCATGTGCGCTCTTTCTTTCTCGTCTGCCCATCCACTGACATGCTGCGCGCAGCCGTGTGTCAGTACCAGATTGCGTTGTCATGGGCTGGATTCTGCCCCACCGGCCCCGAGCCCCCGCCGAAGAACACTTCCTCATATCGCGACGGATGGCTCTGCTTGGCAGCGGACGCCAGCAATGACGACACGCTGCTGTTTACAGCCCTGACGCCCAACCCCTCGCCCTTCCTGATGCTGGACGGCTGGTCGTGCACCAAGGATGGAAACTACTGCCCCAAGGCCATCATTTTCCGCTGTTCGGGCCCGCCGTCTGCGTCAGTGCAGTGTTTCAATGCCAGTCTGCTGGCAGTTGAGGCCACTCATCCATGGGGGAGCGGTTCGTACGTCGTGACTACTCGATTCGATACTGGCTGCCCACCAACCTACTATCTCAAAACCACCTCTGGCGGCCTCTTCGAGGTCAGCACCAGCACCACCACCGTCTCGTTGGCCCTGGACGGCACCGCCTACGGTGTGCTCAAGCTGAAGCCAGCTTTTGCCTTCACGCCTAATGGGCAACACAAGTGCACGCCCTGCCTGGGCCGATGAAGCTGCTGCAAACGCACAGCAGCACTAAAAATGCAAGACTTTTTGGTTCCCCCTCCCATTCTGGTCCGATTCGTTCATTGACGGGGGAAGCAAGCAACACGCCCCCTCCCCATCACCCCACCGCTCCTTCCCCCTCGTCGTGCGGCGAAGAGGCTGTTGGCCAGCAGCAGAAGAGCGGTCCGGGTGAGCTCCGTTTGGAGCCCAGAGCGTCCAGCAAACCCCGCCGAACGAACGAACAGTTGATCCCCGCAGCCAGAAAAATTCCCATCACCCTGTCACACACGGTCAGCACGCGAAGCGCAGCAACCAAGCACCTCACCTCAGTTCCACCCTCCTTCTCTCTCTCTCTCTTTCCAAACACCCCCACACCCCACTCCCACACCCCCCACCGCCGCGTCCCCGCGCTGGGTCGGGGGGCCATCACTTGGCCCCCTTCCTGCCGCCCTTCTGCGGCGTGGCGATGTGAGCGCGCCACAACAACCACAACAACCACAACAACCAACAAACCAACACGGACTGACCTTGGCGGCGGCGGCGGCCTTGCCGGAGGCCTTCTTGCCAGACGCCTTCTTGCCGCTCGCAGCGGGTTTGGGCGACGCCTCCTTGGCCGGCGCCGCTGCGCGATTCGGGCAGCACCGACGATGAGCGCCGCCAAACAAACAGACACCCAGCGCGAATCGCACCGGCAGCCTTGGCCTTGTTGCCGCCCTTGGCCTTGGCCTTGCTCTGCGAGCGCGTGCCCTTGTCGACGGGGGCGGGGGCCGAGGCCGGGGCCGGGGACTGGGGCGCGCGCCGTCAAAGAGGCAAGCAAGCAGGCAGGCAGTAGCACTCACCGCGGCCTTGCTCTGCGAGCGCGTGCCCTTGTCCACGGGGGCCGGGGCAGGCGACTGGCACGGCGCTGGGGTGAGGCCCCGCCCCTCCAACCAGGAGCGCACTCACCGCTGCCTTGGCCTTGGAGGCGGCACGGCCCTTCTTCGCCGATGCCGGGGCCGGCGCCGGAGCTTCAGCCTGCACAGCGACGGCTCGTCACGGCCCAAAGCCCCACACCACGCCAAACGCAACGCGGATACCTCCTCCTCCTTGGCCTGGGGGTTGCCTCAGCACACAAGGCGAAGACGCCCACCACCGCCACCACAACCTCCTGCGCGCGACGCGTGCACGGTCAAAGGGGAGCGATAGAAGACCACCCACCACCACCACCACCACCAACCTTGGTCTTGGACTTGGACTTGGACGCGGAGCGCTTCTTGCTGGCGGGGGCCTCGGCCTGCGCAGCACAGCGACGCAGCTCAGCGCCCGCAGCGCAGCGCAGCACTCGCGTCGCGCGCGCACCTGCTTGGCGGGGCTCTTCTTGGGGCTGGCGGTCTTGCGCTTGCCCTGGGCGCGCTTGCCGCTGGCCTCCTTCGCCGGGCTGGGGCTCTTCTTCTTGCCGCTCGCGGCCTGCTTGGCGCACGCGCACGCGCACACCACGGTGAGCGGGAAGCAACGAACAAACAAACAAACAAACAAACAAACAAACAAACAACCAAACAAACAAACAAAC
>CAZYYU010000209.1:0-6066 GCA_964651735.1 uncultured Gammaproteobacteria bacterium
TTAATAATGTAGGGATTGCCGTCCTCCCACAGCGCAACGATTTTGCCTTTCAACCATCCGTCTTCCGTGTTGGCCAACACGACTGTGCCCACAGCGAATCGCAGAGGCCCTCCATCCACTTGCAGGCAGCTACGAAAGTTTGCCTCGATCTCTGCGCGATCCAGATTCTTCCCGATGAAGATGAACTTGTTGACGCGACGCTCGGTTGGCTGCCACTGATGCTCCTCCGAAAACTCGCCATCGAACAACATGTGAACGCCTTGAAACACAAACTTGGCCTGGCTACCCTTGACAGAGAGAATGCCCTTGTAGCGGAGCAGATCGCTGCCCTTGGTCTTGAGCATCTCGCTGATCATTGCGTTCAGCTTGCGAATCGACAAGTCGCCCTCAAACTGCAATCCCACCGATGTCACGCTCTTATCATGCTCGTGCGTGACATCTTGCAAGAAAGTCGGATCGAATGAGAGGATCTTCTCGAGGCTGAAGGCCTCCACGCCCATGAGAAACTCCATGGGACAGGGGCTCACTTTGAGGTTGGCTCGCAGAATCGGGGCAGCAGCGTTGATTGACTTGATGCGAGCCTCGATAGCGGTGAGCTCTTCAGCAGAGGCCAGGTCGGTCTTGTTGAGGAGGATGCGATCGGCAAAGGCCACCTGCTCCACCGATTCGTTCTCGGCGCCTTGGGGCTTGATCTCGTCCAAGTGTTGCAAAATGTGGTGTGCATCCACAACAGTCACCACAGCATCCAGCTTGGCAAGCGCGGCCACGCTTTCGTCCACGAAAAACGTCTGGCAAACTGGCCCGGGATCAGCCAGCCCCGTGGTCTCGATGATGATCATGTCAAAGTCTGACAAGCGCGGCTCCAGCTTCTTGATGATGGCAATCAAATCACCGCGCACGGTGCAGCAGATGCATCCATTGTTCATCTCGATGACATTCTCGCGCTCGCCGAATTTCGTGACCAGCCCATCATCGATGCCCACCTCACCAAACTCATTCTCAATCACGGCGATGCGCTTGCCGTGCTGGGCGCCCAGAATCCAGTTCAGCAGCGTTGTCTTGCCCGACCCGAGATATCCAGTGAGCACCATCACAGGGATGCGACGCTGCCCCTCCATTGTGTACGTGGTGTTTGCAATCGCAGGAGGTATGCAACCCAGAGGAAATCCGAGCAGCACGGAGTAAAACGGAGCAACAAGAGCTCAACACGCCGAAAGGCGGACCGGATGAAGATCAAGTTCTTCCAAGCGGGTGGTGGGTCGGATGTCCAGAGAAACGCTCAAAGCTGCCGGAATTTGCCCCTGCTGCAGGGACTTTGCGTGCTCCAGCAACGCACAGGAGGTCCGAGCAAAGCTCAAAGCGAAGCTCAAAGGTCGCCGCCAGCACTTGGAACCTGGCCCACAGACCGCCAACTTTCGGCCCGGTGACCTGGACCGCCGTCTGGCTGAATGCATCGAGGCAAGCCGCATGGCCAGGAAGCAGCCTGCACGCCATAAGAAACCACAACCCAAGCCACATCAGCGCCGCCGGCTGCACACTTCGCCAGCAGATTCAGCTCGGCTTGATCAAGAATGAAAGCTCAACTGCCATTCAACGTGCTGCAGCTCTCCATGGGTCCAGTGCTCTGTTGCACGCGCAAGACGTCATCCTTTGTTCTCGGCCCTTGTTTGCTCCGTTTTACTCCTGTCGACTCCCTCTCTCGCTTTTCTTGGCCGATGGACGCACACCTCTGGCAGGGTCTTTTGCGGCATTGTCTGGAAGGAGATGTGGATGGAACATGCGATGAGTAGGAGATCGTTGCAAAAGACTGATTGCCATCTGACACAACAGCGCGATGTGCAGAGACGCAGAAGCTCGCTTCACAATCGCGTCAGCAACAACTCGGAGTTCAAAAGGGCACAGGCGACAAACCGAGTCAGGCCGGGTCCAAAACAATGGAGCAGCAGCTGCGAGCCCAGAAGATCAGCGCCACTCAACCCAAAACAGAGAGAGCAGCAGCAGTATTTTCAAGCCCGGGCTTGGAAGAGGACGCCTCCTTTTATGGCCAACAAGTGGCAGAATATGCAAGAGCAGAAGAAGAGGGCGCCGACGTCGAGGGCGGTGAAGAGGAGGGTTATTGAGGCCCCTGCTGCAAGGACGGAGTAAAAAATGGATTGAGTTTTCTTCAGTCATCTATTCTTCGAGCCAGTCTCTCGCAGCGACTTTCACCAAGATTATGGTGCGCAGATCACGTGGCAACGTGGGTGCGATGCGCTTCAGCAGCAGCAAAGTTCGCAGAACGTTGACCTGGACCTCTTTCTCGCAAAAGAGATGAGTGTGAGGGCGCCAGGCAATCTCCCAACCCAGATTGAATGCGTGGATGCTGAAGGGCTGAACGACTTGAAACGAAATGAGGGCGGGGATGATGAGCGAGCCCCCAGCGCGCGCCTGCTCTACAATGGATGCAGGGACGCTGACTTGGAACCGGTGCAACAGCCTTGCCAGTGTAAGGGCATCCATGCGCGTGAACGGCACTTGGGGAAGTAGCAACTTTTGGAGCGCGGAATCGCTGCCGAGAAACTCGCTGGCTCGCTCTGGGTGCTTCTGCAACACAGCGCGCAGGATGGCAACAGCGATGTGCTGGAGCATGTGCAGCACAGATACGTCGGCGCCTGCCTTGACAAGTTCGACGGCCACGTCGCAGCCCTGCAGTCTTTCTGCAGCTTCCAAGAGGAGAGTCTTTCCACCACGCTGGCGCTCCAAGTCGTACTTGCGCTCCATGAGCAGAATGCGGCAAGTGCACGCATTGCGGACAGAACGCAGCAAGTCCGCGTCGTTGTCGTTCAATTTGGGGTCATATAACCCTGCAAGTTGAAGTTCGAAGAGCAGCTGGCCGGATGCGAGCTGGAGCGCCTTGCGCTGCAGGCATTGGCGCGAGCTCAGCCAATCGCCGATCCAGTACTTGCTTGTTGCGCTCCAGACAAGGGCCAGCATTTGGGAGCTTGAAGGGCAGTCAAGCTGCTCAACGCGCTCAAATAGCCGCAAAAAGTACGATGGCCCCTCAGTCGATGATGCGATGCGGTCAAGTATCGCAATGGCCTTGGTGGTGCAGCGCTCGCAGGCATGGATGCCCATCAACGCTTGCTCTATCGATAGCATCTCGTGATCGAAGCGAGCAAAAGTCACGCCGCATGCATGCACGCGGTCTATCAGCGTGCCCATGCTGGCCACATCAAGTTCCTGCAACAGCATGGACAGCATCGATGTGTAGCACGAGAAGTGGGGAAGCAATGAGACGGCCACGTAGGGGACAGCAGCAATGGCTGCTCCGTACCAGTCGACAATGCGCTCAATTTGCACACGCTTCACGTCCAAAATATTCTTTGCTGACAAGGCTGCAAGAAGAGCAGTTTCGCCGTCAGACAGCTGTGGAGGCACGTCGTGCTGCCGCCCCAGCACAAATTCGAGCAGCGCATCTTCGCGAGCACCATGCATCCACTGGTCCGCAGCTGCAACGAATTCTTCGTTTTGCATGATGCACACCCCTCCAGAAGCGAACCTCTATGCGATGGTGCGGTCTGAATCGACCGACGCTTGCTCCGCTTTACTCGTTGCTCCGTTTTACTCCAAGCTCTCGACCACGGCTCACTCGTGGACACTCAACTCATTTAGTCAGTCTAGGGTCGAATGGCTCTCTTTGCTGCCGCCGGCGTTCTTATGTCTTGTCTTCCGACACCGAGCCGAAACGAGAGCGCAAATCCAAACGGGACTCTACCTGCTGACCAGGGCACATCGGGTGGAGCCATCGCCGGCCTAGTCCTTGGATGCGTCGCACTGGCCCTGCTTGTAGCGTACGGCCTGTATGCGCTTCATATCTACCGAGTCAATTCACGAATTGCCACCGTGGCAGCATCCTTTGGGCAAGGAACCGCTGCCCAGAACCAAGTCCCGTTCTGATTGATTTTCGCATTGTTGAAGGCAGCCGTCCTCGTTGCACGTTGGACAAGATCTGAATTGTCATAAACTGCGACTAGCAGCCAACTAGCCTGTTTCTCCTTTACTCTTCTTAGCAATTTGCCGTTGCATCGCCGAATCCATGACGTAGAGAGATGCGAAAACGACCAGAAAGAACTCCCCGACGAACTCAATGTAGTGAGCAACATCTTCCATCCCTGTGATTTAGCATGCTCCAGCACTAACAGCAATCAATAATCCCAGAATTGGAGGGAGCAGCAGGAAGAGCCGCCCTCGAGTCCTCGAGTTGGTCTGTCCAACAAAATTATAAACGAGTTCCACGATGGAAAGCACGACGAGAGAGGTGTACTCCAAGATGTGCGCAGCAAATTCAAACCGATTGAGATCCGAGACAACGAGGACCAGGGCCGCGACTGACGCAACCACATCCATGGTGGAGAAGATCAGAAGCATAATTGCTCTTGTAGACTGCCATGAATTCATGGACCCTTCGTTGAACGCTACAAATCCTGCAACCGCATACGCAGCTGCGCCAGAGAATTCAAGGGTGTGATAGAACTGATCAGAAAATCTGGATCCGCTGGTTCGATTGTTGTGTTGCAATGTCGATCTGTCCCAGGTTAACCCAACCAGTGCAGCAACGAATCCCAGGTAAATCAATGAAAGAACGACGAACCCGTGCTGGATAGCGCTCAGGTTGAACTTGATCTGGATTGACGCTTGAGCTCCTGTCATCATCAGGGGCTCCTCTTCATGCGAACTTGACACTTCAAACTCTGCACGCAACGTAATTAGAACAACAGACCTCGAGGTCTCGCACCACGTCGCCACGCCCGAACACAACAGCGTACCGTTCGAGGCTCGTGGTGAAGACGCAGACATGATCCAGCGAACGAAGCGGATAGGTTGGCCAGGTGCAGCGCAATCAATTCATTGGCCCCTCTCAAGCTTGAGCAAGTCAAGACTGCATGGCGTGACCAAGTCTGGCGAATTTGTTTACTCGCTTTTACTCCTCTCAGTCTGCCTTCTTGGAGGTGTTGCGCTGAGGCGGGCCAATGCAATGTAGCGAGGAGGGCCGTGCATCAAGATACAAGCACATCGAATGGAGAACCTAATCTCGCTCCTGCGCTCCGTCCACACAACGAGCGAAGAGGATCTGGCTAATGCGGTGCAGGCACTCTCGCCAGCCACAAGGGAAGAGCTCAGCGCGGCGCTCTCCACGCTGCCTCAAGCGCGCCCCATGTTCGAGTGTTCCTTTTGCGACAAGAAGTTCCCTCGCAAGTGGAACAGGGACCGACATGTCAGTTCGAAGCACACGAGGCATTCAAGGTTCTGCTGTCCCTTCGCTGGATGCCGTGCTGATGACTTGACGTTCGAGACTGCTCTGCTCTTGGTGACGCACTTGGCTTCCGCCCATGGCCTGGAAACCGCGCCCTCGAAGCGCCCTCGCACTGGAGTTCGCCACGACGATCACTATGATCTGCTGCTGCCATCTGGTGCGCTGCTGCATGTGGGGGAACATGGACTTGAAGAGCGTGCTCTACCCCGCTCCGGCTCGGCCGAAAGAGAGTTAGCCACGCACGATCACACAGCAGCTGAGTTGTTGGATTGGGCTCCAGTGCAGCATGACGGCCACATGGACATGTTGGTTGGCACTGAGCTCCATTGCATGGGCTCCTCGCAATCGGCTTGCAATGTGCTGGACGTGATCGACATGGCGGACGGAGCCGATTGGGCGCTGCTGCTGGCGACTTTGGGTCTTGATTTTCCATCTCAATAAATGTTCATTACCAGCAGCCTCGTTGTGTTGCAAATGCGCGTGTTAATGGACATGGCTGCGGATGAAAATGCATCGCAACGATCGGCCTCATGCTGCAACTTGAAGTCCTTTTTGGGGGGCCCCGACGTCTTCATGATGGGCAAAGTGCAGCAGGGGATCATCAATAACCCTGACCCCTTCACCGCCATCAACGTCGGCGCCCTCTGCTCCTGCATATTGTGCCTCTTCCCCTTATTGACCATAGGGGGCGTCCTCTTCCAAGCCTGGGCTTGAAGATACTCTCTCTCTCTCTCTCTCTCTCTCTCTCTCTCTCTCTCTCTCTCTCTCTCTCT
>CAZYYU010000210.1:0-6053 GCA_964651735.1 uncultured Gammaproteobacteria bacterium
GCGGTACGCGAATCTGAAGAGCAGCGCCACGCGCGTGTTGCCGCCGCCCAGTTGGACCACGTCCTCCACCGTGCTGGCGGCAGTCGGTGGGATGCGCTTGTTCATGGAACCCTCCAGTCGTTTACAGGTCGAGTTCAATGACATGCCTCGCTCAGGACAAATACTGCAAGATGAGCTGGCAGCAATGTGAATGTGGCACCCTGCCTCTGCCAGAAGCACGAACCAGCAGCACGTCGCGCGGGACGCCCCACGAGCGGCGTACGGCACACAGCATCAAGGCACGGGCGCTTGCCCGCACCTGCGGTGGCAGCAGTCCGAGCCGGTGGCGTCCCGGCGTCCAGTGCAGCGGCCATGAGCCCAGCTGCCGCGTGATGCGGAACGTGGCCCCCTCGGCCCACTGCAGCGTGCCCACCGCGCCCAGCTTCACCGTGGCTCTGCGTGAGGTTCAGGCAACAACCCAGCAACAACACGGGGGTAACGCGCACTTGGATGATCGCGTGCCCCGCTCCCGGGTCAACGTCAACAAAAGCTCGTCCTGGCGCGTGCAGGTCCACGCACCCACCGCCGTCGGCTCGCTCGAGAAGATGCAGGGATCGTCCTCGCGGTCCAGGCAGGCACTGTACTCACGCGCGCCGCCCAGTTCGTCCAGGAGAAGCTTGCAGAACCAGTGGGCTTGCAGATCATCAGACTGGAACCAGTGGTCCTCTGCGTGCACTTCCAGCAACACCGTGGTGCTCCCACTGACACGCTCCATCCCTGGCGCTGGCCCCTCCGCCGACTCCAAAAGTTTTGCGCCGCGGAGATGCGCCACAACGAGGCGTTTGCAGAGCTCAATGCCAGGATCGTGCTGGCGCACTCGGGCGCGTGAAAAATTCAATTGTACCCGCCGGAGTGCTTGCGCTTGGCCACCGCCGAGAGGTCCCCGACCTGAGGAGGGCGTTGAGCGAGGGGGAGCCAAAGCAGACGCGCACCGTCTTGTTGGGATCGTTGTCAGGGGTGGCGGAGGTGCCGCTGCCCCGCAGCAACAGTGAGCGGATGATCTGCTTCTGGATGCTGTTGCAGCGCAGAGAGTGAGCCAAGACGCGCCCCTTCCCCGGCCCCCCCAAGTCACCCCAGCAACTTGTCCGGCTCCAGCTCCTCCAGCAAATCCTCGCAATCCAAGTAGTGGTCTGCGCCACAGAGCGTGTTGTGAGCACCCTCCACTTGGCAGACACGGGCTCACCAGCGATGAGGTCCGTCAGCACGGCCTCGGCGGGCCCGTTGTTCGTTTGCTGACAAACGGATTCACTGGAAAGGAGAGAGGGGGAACAGCGCGCACAAAAACCTGCGCCGTGATCAGGGCTGACACGGCCTCTCGCACGTCCATCTCGCCGAGAGCGGCCTGTGCGGCCTCCAAGATGGTTTCAACCTTGATGGTTGTCAGGTGTGGACAACAACAACAAACAAACAAACAAACAAACAACCTCGTCGCTGCTCGAGCTCGTGCCAGCAAAGTAAAAGCTGACACCTGCGGCTTGGCAGGTGAGGAACCCCGTGCACCGCAAAGCAAAAGAGCCGGACCGTTCTCCGGCGACAGCAGGTACAGCGCGTCCCAGCACGAGAAGGCGGCCTCGCCGCCGTACACGTACTGCAGCAGTGCGTGCATGGCGTGGCGGGGCAGAGTGGAGGCAAAGCGTCGCCCTGTTCCAGCAGCGGTGAGCGCGCACACACACACAAACACACGCGCGCAGACCCTTGTTGCCCATGTGGGAGTTGCGCAACAGCGCCTCGAAGAAGGCCATGCGCGAGATCATGCACGCGTGCACGGCCAGCGGCTTCTCCTTCTAGTGAAGCGCCGCCAATGAGAGGCTGACTTGATCCCCGCCCCCTTTCGCACGAACCTTGTCCGCAAACGTAATCTCAAAGTCCGAGTGCACGCCCTTGTCCAGGGCCGCCACGAACGCGTGCTCCAGCGGCGCCTCCTCGCGCTGTGGAATCTCGGGCCGAGCGCGGTTCTGCGGCCCCACGCGTGAGAAGCGAGCGAGCGAGCGCTGGAGCAGCGGCCGTGCCTTCTGGTGCGAGGTGACCGCCACCTTGGCCAGCACCGCAGAGGGCACGCGCGCGGCCTCGCGCTCGTCCATGCCGTTGCGCAGATGGTCGCCCAGCGTCACCTTGTTTGGCGGTGTGGGCGCACACACAACGCACGCACGCACAACGCACGCACTCACCAGAACCCATTCTCCGAGGCTGGAGCTCATCAGGTCTGCCATCTGAGCCACCTGCAGCGTCTCCTCCTTGTCTGCAGCGATGAGCTGCAGGAACGTGCGCTCAGCCCTGGTTCTCAGCTGCCCCAAGTAGGGCTGGCACTGCGCCAACACGTGCAGCAGCTGCACCAGCTCCAGCGCCGACAGCTCGCGCAGCGTGCACGTCTGGCCGTAGATCCAGTCGAAGAGCTGCTTGCACACGGCCGAGGACTCGGGGAGCACCGCGTCCGGCTGCAGCAAGTACGGGCAGCGCACGGCCAGCACGAAGCGGTGCAGCGAGTAGGCGTGGCGCTGGGGCGCGCTGTGCAGCGTCAGGTCGCAGTCGAAGCCGCCCTGCAGCACGCCCAGCAAGTGCTGGCCCAGCGTGCTGCGCGGCTGCGAGCGCGGCCGCGGCACAGCCACCCGAAACCGCTGTCCCGGGTGCACGTTCACGAACAGCGGCGGGAACACGCGCTCCGGGTGCGCCGCGTGCCCGCTGCACAGCATGTTCTCCTGGTTCTCGCCCGCCAGCAGCACCGAGCCGTCGCTCAGCACCAGCAGCATGTGCGTGGAGCCGGCGGCGATGAAGCTCACGCTCGTCTCGGGCGGCAGCTGGTTGTCCTGCAAGTACCTGCAGCGCTGCGCGTGAACGCCATGTCGGCCGACGCCAACGACGAACCTGGCGGGCGTGCGGGGCGCAAACTCCACCGCACCCTCGTCGGTCTCGTGCAGCAGCCAGCCCCACGCGTAGATGTGGCCCGACTCGGTCAGCACCGCTGTCTGGCGCGACCCGCACGCAATCTGCTGCAGGCGAACGCCGCGCATGCGCTCCAGCTGCGGCGGAGGTGAGTGAGCGTTGGAACCAAACCTCCCCCCCCCCCGGCCCAGCGCACCTCCACAGGAACGGTGCGGTCCGCGCGATCCACCAACCCCAGTTGCATGTCCACATTCTGGCCAAAGACCCACACCCGGTCGTCGGTGGACGCCACCACAGAGTGGTTGCGGCCCGCGTCGAACAGTCTCACGCCCGGCCAGGCACCCGCCACGGCCTGCGGCAGCGCCACGTCACGGCCCGACGCCATGCCCAGCTGGCCCACATCGTTCTTGCCCCAGGCCAGCAGCTGGCCCGTCGTCGTCAGCGCCAGCACGTGGTGGCGTCCGCAGGCCACGCGCACCACCGAGGCCTTGAAGGGCAGCGTTACGGGCTCGGGCTCCAGCGAGCTGCCCAGCATGCGGAACCCCTGCACAGCGTTGTTGGCGGCGGCGGCGGCGGGTTGAGGGCCAAAACCACAACAGCCCCCCACCTTGGTGCGGCCGAGCTGCCCGTGTTCGTTGCAGCCAGCGGAATACACGGTACCATTGTCCAGCAAGAACACGGAGTGGTGCAGGCCGCAGCCCACCGACATTACGCGGTGGTGCAGGAACGAGGTGCGCGGGATTCTCACGGGCGTGCCTTTGCAAAAAAAAAAAGGTGTGGTGACAAGAATGCCCCCGCAGCCCCGCGCGCAAAACGCACCCTCCTTCTGCGTGCCCTTGCCGAGGCCCAGGCGGCCGCGCGCGTTGCTGCCCCACGCGAACACATCGCCCTCCTGCGTCACCGCCAACGCGTGGAAGTTGCCGCATGCCACGCCGCGAAACGCATCCGCCTGCAGGCCCTGCACGGGACCAGGCACTGGCCTGTCCACAGTGCTGGTGCCGTTGCCGATTTGCCCTTGCGGCCAAAGTTAGCGGATCGGTGCCTTGCAGTGGCCCGCGCGCGCGTACCCGCCGAGTTCTTGCCCCACGTCACCACCTGGCCGCTCTCTTTGCGCGCCTGCTGCGTCAGCGCGGCGCCGGCAGAGCAGCCGACACGCACCGGATATGGCCACGCAGAAGCCGCGCCCGCACGCCACTGTGGACATGGGCTCCATCTCGACGGCTCCGGCGCCGTCTGCGCGTTTCTGGGCCCGCGCGGAAGGCTCATCCACAGAGTCCGGATCGTTGGATCGCAGTCGCTTCTTGGCAGACATGGCGGTGGTGTTTGTTAGGGCCCCTCTTCCCTCTCGTCGATCCGCTCCGAAAAACGAATGCCACCAAGCAAGCTGCGCAGCTCCTCGAGCGATTTGGTGTTGCCCGTCATCTTGAGCGCCTGCTGCACCACAACCTCGAGCGTGTCTGCAGGGCGCGCTCAATGGAGGCAGCAGCCCACACGCACACTGCTCAACTCACCCTTGCCCTCCTTGAGCGCGTCGAACACTGCAAAGCACAGGGCCTTGGGCGGCAGCTCGTGCTGCCTCTGCTGCACATGCGCCACAAACTCGCGCTTGGGCATCTCCGCTAACGCAGCGCACACGCCCACCACGTGCTGGTGCAGCCTGGCAATGGCCGCGAACAGCTCCACCTGGAACGCAGCCACTTGACTCTTGAGGATGGCGTCCATCAGCGGCGCTGCCAAAAGCGCCACCGTCAAACAGCGGGTGCCAGCAGCTCGAGCCATGCACCGCACCCGCGTCGTCAAACTCCTGCTTCAGCAGCAGCTCCCACACAGCGCGCTCCGTGTTGAAGCTGTGGCTCTGCTTCTCCTTCTGGTTGGCGCGCGCAAAGTACCACTCTGCCCAGCGTCTCATGACCAAAAACACCAAGCACAGCAGCCGCCCCGCTCACCCGTCTTGACCTTGTACATCTCGCCCGTGGCAAACTGCACCACGAAGCCCTCGCAGCGCTCGCGGCCGTGCAGCGCGCTGATCATGTCAGGCGTGGACGCAAACGACAGCCCGTCAACCGCCTCTGTGACGCGAATGCCCGCCGCCGCAGCGCTGGCCTTGACCTCATCGTACGGCAAGTAGCTGCGTTCAAATGAGAGGGGAAGGGAAGCCAACCAGCAACAACAAGGCCAGCAAACCTGCCGGTGCGGTTGTCCCTCAGCGCCAGCAGAATGAGCTCGTCCTGCTCATACTCCAGCACGATGCGGTTGCGCTGCGAGCAGTACTCAAACAGCGGGCTGTATCCTGTCTCAACAACGAGTCAGCGTCGGTGGGTACAGTGCAGCTAGCTGGTCCCCCACCGCGTCGCAGCCAATCCAGGCTCCAGTCACAGTACTTGCGGTTGGCCTGGCGTGGTCGTCAGTGTTCTGTGCGTGTCATGGCAGAAGAAGGCACCTCCAGCGACAGGAAGCGCTCCTCTACCAACTGCGTCAACGATCCAAACCCGCTCTTGTGCAGGCTTCGCGTTGAGCCACGCACCCCCTCACCAAACCAACCAGCTTCACCTTGGTGCCAAACTGACGCCACCAAGTTCAGTGTGGGGTGCACAGATCCCGTAACCACCACAACCTTGGCGGTGCCATCCTTCATCAGAATGGGGCCGATGAGCGACCCGTCATGCTTGACCAGCAGCCGGTGCGGCTTGCTCAAGTCCACCAGCGACTCGTGGGTGTCCTCGCGCTTTGGGGAGCCCCAGCTCGTGAGGAACCACCACCGCGCTCGCGCGAGCAAAGAGGGGGGGGGGGGGGGGGGGGGCAGGGGGGGGGGGGGGGCGCACCTCGTTGATGTTGAAGAACTTGTGGAACCGCCTCGCCACCACCGTTGCGCGCCCCGTGTCCTTGTCCACTCTGCCTCGTGCGGCTTCCGTCAGCCAGCCGTAGCGGCGGCAGCGCGGGCAACCTGAACACCAATCCGCGGCACTCGCGCTTCAGCAGCCGCAGCAGCCTCTCGTGCTCCGTCGCGGCCTTGATGCCATCCGTGAGGCGTCGCACCATGTCCGCCGCGCCCACCACACCTTGCCGGGGTCCGGGAACGTGGCGTGCGTGCACCAGCGGTAGTTGAAGAACAGCAGCTGGTCCCCCGCGTCGTC
>CAZYYU010000211.1:0-6018 GCA_964651735.1 uncultured Gammaproteobacteria bacterium
GCTTCGTCATCCCCGCAGCCCACGCCAACGTCAGCGAGAGTGACGCCTACGAGGAGCCTGGGGGCCGCACCGCCAAGCAGGGCGAGGGCGTGGGCGTGGTGGAGCTGTGACCGCGCAACCCCTCATTACACGAACAAACGTGATGCGCGATTCAATAGCCAGCCGGCTGGCAGCGCGTGTTGACGTCGCCTTGCTTCCTCCAGTCGCAGGCGGCAGCCAGCAGGCCGCCGTCCGTCAGCTGCACGGCCTGCACCACGGCGTCGAACCACGGCGCTGATTGGGGCGGCTCATGTGCGGCGCCAGCAACGAGGAACACACGCACGCACCTGGCATGCGCAGCACCTGGTGGCCCAGCGACGCCAGCCACGCCGCCACGTTGACGTCATAGTTGAACTCCACCTGCAAGCCCTGCACGCACCAACAAGATGAGAGCGCGCCACCACACAGACGCGCACGCACCACGGGAAGCAGCTGGTCGTGGAAGCGGGGCAGCGACACAGCGTCCAGCACGTTGCGGCTCCACTTGAGCGACTGCACAATGACCTGGTAGACGGCGCTGATGATGCGCGAACCGCCGGAGGCGCCCAACGCCAGGTACAGGGCGCCGTTGCGCTCCACAATGGTGGGCGTCATGGACGAGAGCGGCCGCTTGCCGCCCACAATGTAGTTGGCCTGAGCCGGCGGATAGCCTGCACTGCCGCGCTCAGCGGTGCCGCGACAGCCACAATACGGCCGTACCAAAGGCGTTGGACCGGCCTGGCTGCGAGAAGTCGTCCATCTCGTCGTTCCACAGCAAGCCCGTGGAGGGGGACTGCACGCGCGAGCCAAAGAAGAGGTTGACGGTCGTGGTGACGGACACGCAGTTGCCGGCCGCGTCCACCACCGTCATGTGGCTGGTGCCGTGCTGCACGTGGTGCGGGAGGAGGCCGCTCAGAGGGGGGCCCCCGATCAACCAACCAAGTAGCCAACCTCAGGCACCGGGTCCGTCACGTTGACCAGGTCGCTGTAGTGCGAGGGGCTGAAGGTGCGGCGCGGATCGATCTTGTCGCGCAGCAGCGCAGCGTGTTGCTTGGACAGCATGGCTGGCAACACGCGCGCGTCCACGTCGGGCACGAAGCCGGGGTCGCCCAGAGCCTGGCGGTTGCTGTACGCCCACTTGAGGCTCTCCACCATGAAGTGGGGGCTGGCGTCCTCGTAGAACTCGAGCGTGTTGAGCGCCTGCACCAGCACGGGCCCGCCAAAGGGCGCGCCGGCGCTGACCACGCGGTAGCCACGGAAGAAGGTGTGCACCAGCGGCAGCGGCGACGCGCTGTACTGCTCCAGGTCCTGGGCCGTGACCAGAGCTCCGGCAGCCGCCAGCTCGGCCAGCACCGCGTCGCGCAGCGGGCCGGCGCGGTACAGGGCGCGCGCGTCCGCCGCCAGCACACGCAGCGTGGCGGCCAGATCGGGCCGGCGCACCACGCTGCCCACGCTGCTGGCGCGGCTGTACGTGTCGTACAGTGGCGCGTACAAGGGCTGCCCTGCGGCCGCAGGGCCTTTCAGAGGTTTGACGTCGACGACAATCAAACAACGCAGCAACCTTTGATGGCGGGCAGCACGCTGCTGAGCGCGGAGGCCAGCGCAGCGTCCACCGGAAAGCCCTGCTCGCACAGCGCAATGGGTCTTTCAAAGAGCTTGCTCCACGAAAGCACGCCATGCTCCGCGTGCAGCGCACGCATGGCTTCCAGCTCGCCAGGCACCGCAATGGCCAGGGGCCCGTCGCGCGACGCTTGCACGCGCGTCAGAAGGGAACAGCACAGCGGGCAGCCACTGACCCGAAGGCGGCAATCCCTGATACATGGTCTGGTTGGCGGCCTGAGGCGCGCGCTCGCGCCCGTCGTAGCCGCTGTACGAGCCGTCCGAGCCCCTGCGGTGCAACATGACCGCGCCGCCTCCCAGACCGCTGGACATGGGGTGCACAATGCCCACGCACAGCATGGTGACCACAGCGGCGTCGGCTGCGCTCCCCCCGTCCTGCTGCAGCACGGCCGCGCCCATGGCCGAGCACAGAGCAGAGTCGCTGGCTGCGAGGCACGTCAGGGCACGGGCGGCGCCGTCCCCCAACCATGGCACACCCACTGCGCCGTTGCGGGCCGTGAAGGGCACGCCGAAGCCGCGGCCGCTGCTGCCCAGCAGCACGAAGCCCGTGATCTGCAGTCAAGGCTCGCGTGAGCACGGCATGCACGCAGGCAAGCACTGCGTACCAGGCCCGCGACCACCAAGCTGCAGGCACGCCGAGGTGACGTGGAGCACAGCCGTGGCAGCAGCAGCAGCAGCAAACCTGACGACGCACAGCAGCGCGCCCAGCACTAGCAGCCTCGAGGCGCGCCGAGTCGGCAGCGCGGCCTCCATGAGCCGTCGACGCCGAGTTGGCTGCGTTTGCGTGGGGGCCCTCTTCCAAGAAGTCAGTCCTTGGGGGAGGGCCGCCGCTCGTGCATGTCGACGCTGGTGGAGCGCGTGGGTCCGCTGCGGCGCGCACTGCTGCTGGCGGCGCTGGCCTTGTCGGGCGTGCTGGGACTGGTGCTGCTGGGCGTCACGCTGTGGCAGACGCGTAGCTACGTGGACGACCTCCTGGCCAGCCAGGTTCGCGAGCGAACGAACCCAAGAGCGCGCGCGCGCTGTGGGCAAAAGCCTGCTCACGCTTCTGCGCGGGCAGCTGGGCCTGGACTACAGCGACACCAACTCAGCATGCTCCGTCAACGTCAGGTTGCGGGAGGGCTGCGCGCTCTGTGTGCTGGCGGCTCGGTTTTTTTTCGTGCTCACTGCTTTGGTCGCAGCCTCAATGACCACCGGCCCATTGCCTTCCACCAGTCGGGAGCCGGGGCTCCCGCGACGGCGTACCTGTACTGTGGCTGGCCCAACTCCAACACCATCTTCCGTGTGTTCTCTGCGGTGGTGTCCATGGCAGTTACGTGCGCGGGGCGCGCGAGACGCGTTTGCAAGCCTTCCCTCACGCCTCCTTGCCGCCGCCGCCGCCTCCAAACACACAGGGCGCTTTCGTCGGGGTGTTGAACCTGCTACGTCTCAAGAACGAGAAGGTGCAAGTGGCTGTGTCGGGCGTGGCTCTGCTGGCGGCCCTGCTGGTGAGAGGAAGGACTGAGGGCCAGGGAGGGCGGCTCACGTCCAGACCGCCCAGTTTCTCGTGGCCATGGGCATGGACGCCAACGGCCTGATGTCGGCCAACCGTGAGTGGAGTGGGGCGGGGGGAAGCGTTTGGTTCGCGCTGCCCGCCAACTTGGCCCTCACGACAGGCAACGAGATTTGCGTGCTGGGCACGTCGCAGAAGCAGCCGGGCAAGACGTACGAGTGCACCGAAGGCTCGTACATTGGCACGGTGCTGGTGGACCTGTGGCTGCTGCTCTCGTGGGTGGCTTTGTGTGTTTTCAGCTACCTGTACGTGCGCAAGGGCTTCTTTGCCGCGGAGGTGGCCGGCGAGGCCCAGCACGTGGACTACTTTGGGGAGGCCGAGCGCTACTTCCCGTCTGATGCAGCGGAGGAAGAGGGCTCATTGGTGGACAAGTAACGACCTGAGGGGTCCAAGATGGCCGGGGGGGGGTCGTTCAGCAAAAAAACGCTTGTCTCCGCCGATGGAGCCCGCACCGGAGACTTGCCAGTTGAGTGCAAGACAACAACGGAGAACAGAGGGGGTGCGCGGTGTGGTGTGGTGGGGATCATGTGGCAAGGGAACGAGGCGGATGGGCAGCGAGATTGGAGCAAGCGGCGCGACGCGCGATTGGTGCAGTGCACAGTGCAAGGGCGGAGGCTGGCATCGCTGGACCGCGCTGTGTTGCAAGGATGCGTGCTGGGGCCGGCGCGGCCATTTGAAGTGCTCGACGTGGAGCGGCTCCAGTTCAGGTTGGAGCTGACGCTAGCCCGTCAAGGAGCCCGCGTCTCACACTGCAGTGCCAATCTCAAAGGAGCTGCCGAGGAGCGCGTGGTGATGACGACGACGCGGATTTGGGCCTTGACGCGTTGAGCGAGGCTGTGCGTGAGGTGCGTGCGGCATGTAGGGCGCGCTGCCGCTGTCCACTCAGGGCCCTACTCGATACGCCCCCTCAGTTGTCGGTGCAGCACACGCCACTGCAGCGGCTTGGCTTGGGTTCAGTGCCCTTGCCGCAGCTATGCGTGCTGCACGTGGAGCAGTGCGGGCTGCGGACGCTTGATGGGCTGGCGCAATGCCCCGCGCTGCAGATCCTCAAGGTCAACGGCAACTGCCTGTCCAGTCTGGGCGACACGCTGCCGCTGCACCTGCGCATCCTGGACGCGCGGCACAATCAGCTGGTGGGCCGCTGTGCGCATGATCGCAGGCCCCCCTCTTCCTCTCACCACATCCGCAGGAGACGCTGCCAGACGTGCTGACGCAGCTGTCGGCGCTGCGCGAGCTGGAGCTGGGCCACAACAGGCTCACAGCGCTGCCGGCGCCGCTGCCCGGCCGGCTGCAGGTGTTGTGCCTGGAAGGCAACAGCGACCTGGCACGGCTGCCGCACGACGGTGAGCGCGTGGCCATGGCGCGCTTGTGTGCTCACTGCGGCGGGGCCCAGTGTGGAAGCTGACGCAGCTGTGCCGGCTGTCGCTCACCAGCACTTCGGTGAGTTGGCTTGCCAGGGGGAGCGTTGGGGCGGCAGTCCCGCTCAGCCACGTTGCGCGTGCCAGGTCGACCACATCAGCACCAAAGTGGCGTCGCTGCGCAAGCTGGGGTGGCGCTTGCTTGGGGGGCCTGGCTTGGACGGTGGCGACGGCCGCTGACTGTCCGTCCTCCTGCAGGCATCTGGCACTCGGAGTTGCGTTGCGCTGTGCTGAGATGTGGTGCGGCGACTCACCGTGGCTGTGCAGGGCACGCGCGTGCCGTTTGGCTCGCTGCCCATCCTGGAGATTGCTGCCACCGGCGCCGACCTGGAACTGATGCACGCGGGTGGGTTAATGGGGGCACGCTCTTCACCACCCACCCACGCACCCACCCACCAGGCTCGGACCCGCCGCAGGCAGGCTGGTGCGTGCGGTGCCCGCTGTGATGCGGTGTGCGCGGGTGTCCTCACAGCCGTCGGCCCCCGCGCCGCCACCGCCGCAGGTTCGACGTGGTCAGGGAGCTGCCGGGCAACGGGCTGTTTCACGAAGCGCACCTGAGCAACGCCAGTCTGCGCGATGCGGTGCGACTCGTGCCTCGTTGTTTGCCCGCCTACTTTGCTCAAGAGCAGCTGCTCTCAGATCCAACAGTGCGGCCTGTTGCATGGGCGCTGGACGCTGCAGCGCCACTGCCTGTACGACAGGTCATGGTGGATGTCCGCTGCGGAGTGTGGCAGCGCGCTGACGCGGTGCAGGCACGTGCAGCGCCTGATCTTGCACTTTTGGTGCGTGTACCGGTTCGCGGGGCCGGCGCACCCCATCAGCGCGGTGCGCTTGTGTGCGACCCTTTCTTTGCACGCCTCATCGCGCACCCCCACCGCAGCTGCCGCGCGAACTGGTCTCGCATATCTGCTCGTTCATCACCGCGCTGCCCAGCCCCGCACCCCGCCACGGAGCGGCGCCCAAACGCAAGGGCGCGCCGAGAAGGAGAAAGTGAACACGGCGCGTCGCTGCTGCTGGCTGCTGCTACTGGTGGGCGCCGTTCATTTGGCCCTTGTGCAGCGTGAGCACGCCCCACGCGGCGGCCGCGCCCATTGCGCAGAAGAGCAGCGCGCGAGCGGTGGCGCCTGCCCATGACGGCCGGACAACGACCACCGCCTTCTCCTGCTTCTTGCACGCCTCCATCTCTTGCAGCAGCAGGTCGTACTCCTGCTGCAGGCGCTGGCACTCAATGGCCATGGCCTCGCGGCACTCTTCAAGCAGCTGCTTGGTGCGCCCGTGCTGCACTCGCTCCAGCAGCAGGTCCTGCTGTAACTGCCGCAACGGCGCGTCCACGGCCGACACCTGTCTCTGCAACTTGGGACGCTCCTCCGCTGCAGGCGCTGCTGGGGCCCTGGCCTGCGCCACACCCTTGAC
>CAZYYU010000212.1:0-6010 GCA_964651735.1 uncultured Gammaproteobacteria bacterium
CACACACACACACACACACACACACACACACACACACACACACACACACACTTCACCTTCACGAAGCCGTCCTCGAACTCGCCGCCGCGCGCGCTGACCACCAGCACGGCCACGTCGGCCTGCACGGCGCCGCTGATCATGGACGGCACGTAGGCCTTGTGGCCCGGCGCATCCTGCAACGCAGCGCTCAGCGGCCAACAGTCGGGGCCGACCTGAAACAAAGTCCGCCGTTACCAGAATCGTGTACAGATGCTTGTCCGTCTCAAAGTGCGAGCGGGCCGTCTCCTGCGTCTTGCCCTTGGCGCGCTCCTCCGGGTTGGTGTCGAGCAGGAAGGCCTTCCACCACGACTCGCGGCCTGCCGCCTCTGCGTCCTTCTGCAGCTTCTCCACGTCGCGCTTGTCGATCATGTTGCACGCGAGCAGGATGGCGCCGCTCATGGTGGACTTGCCGTGATCCACGTGGCCAATGAAGACAACGTTGATGTGCGGCTTGCTCGACTTGACGGGAGCCACGGGCAGCGCAGCAGCGTTGGCCTCCTCCTCGGCAATGCGGCGCAGTTCGTCCGCGAGCTCGGGGTTGTCGTGCAGCTCCTTCTCCAGCGCAGCAGCGTCCTCGTCGGCGCTGCGCGAGTGAGCGCAAGGCAGCCGCGCGCCGGCAAAGGTCCTTTCACCTGGCGGCGGCGGGTGCTGCCTTGGCGGGCTCCACGGCTGGCGCTGCCTTGGCGGGCTCGGGCGCGGCTGCGGTGCTGCGAGAGGACAGCTGAGCAACAGGCGGAAAGCACCGCGAACTGGCACACCTGGCGGGCGCGGGTGTTGCAGCAGCAGCAGCCGGAGCAGCAGCAGCCGGGGCAGCAGCAGCCGGAGCAGCAGCAGCCGGAGCAGCGGCAGCAGCGCCCTTGGGCACAAAGGTGGACGCTGAAGGGTTGAAGCTCAGCTTCATCGTGCAACGAGGCCCCCCTGTGCTTCCACCAAGGTTCAATGTTCGCGCTGCTCACTTGCGGATGAAGGCAGTCAACGATCGCTCGCGGCGAATCTTCTTCTGCAGCTGCAGAATGCCGTACACGAGGGCCTCCGCGGTCGGCGGGCAGCTAACACGCGCGTGAGAGGCAACAGCAACAGCAACAGCAACAGCGCACCCAGGCACGTAAATGTCCACCGGCACGATGCGGTCGCAGCCACGCACCACGGCGTAGGAGTAGTGATAGTAGCCACCGCCGTTGGCGCACGAACCCATGGACACCACATAGCGAGGCTCTGGCATCTGGTCGTAGACCTTGCGAAGCGCCGGCGCCATCTTGCCGCGGAGTCAGCAGCGCGCGTGTGGGAAGGGCTAAAATCCCCACCTTGTTGGTGAGCGTGCCTGCCACAATCATCACATCGGACTGGCGCGGCGACGCGCGAAACGCCACACCGAAGCGGTCCATATCGTAGCGCGCGGCGGCAGCATGCATCATCTCCACGGCGCAGCAAGCGAGCCCGAACGTCATGGGCCACATGGACGACGCGCGCGCCCAGTTGATGATCTGGTCCAGCTTGGTCACCACGTACTCGGCCTTGTTGCTGCGCGCCCGCCGTGAGCCACCACCAACGAAACACGCAGCAGCAGCGCCGCCAACCTGGGGGAAATGGGCGAAAGCCCCTCCAGCGGGTCGCGAGCGGCATCGGCGGCAGTCGCAGGGGCGCTCTGTGCAAAAAGATGAGCAAGCGCGGGCCCACACCCCCAGCCACCACACTAGGGCCCCACCGCCACCCACCTCAACAGGCGGCTGCGAGGCCAGCGAGCGGCGATGCATGCGCGCAGCCGGCAAGGGGCGTGCGAGCGCAAGCGCGGCCCGCCCCCGCCACACGGTCCCGACTCTCATGAGGGTGGGTGGGCTGTCAGATGTGCCTTCCAGCTGCGCCACCCCTTCTGGTGGGTCAATTTTCACAGGTTTGTTTCTTTGACGTCAGCCTCCTTCTCCTCCTCGCCCTCGCCTTCGCCCTCCTCCTCCAGCGACTCCTCGCCTGCAGCCAAAACCCATCACCCACCACGCCACGGCAAAGAGCGTGCTGCTGACCTTCGCCCGAGGCCATCTCCTGGTGGCCGGGCGGTGTGCGTGAAGGGAAAGTTCGAACAACGGCGGCTCCTCCCCACCGCTCATACCTTCTCCATGGCCTCCAGCTCCTCCTGGCTGAAATCCTCGTCGGCAGCCTCTCCGCCTGCAAAAGGGCTGGAGATGACGTAGCCGCCTGTGCGCGTGTGCGGGCATGTTGGGCACAAAGCGGGCGGCAAAAACCAAAGCATACCCTGCAGCCAGGCCTTGAGCTGGTCCAGGTCCGTGAGGTACGAGTAGAAATCGTGCACTTGGCCGTCGACCAGCGTCACAAGCAGCGGCACATAGTCCACCTGGAGCAAGCGCCGCTCAGCACGGCGTCCCATGACTCTTGAAAAGCCGCGCACCTCCAGATTGGCAGCCAGCTCCGTCTCCTTCTCCACATTCACGTGGCCAAAGCGGAACGGACGCTCTGCGAGGGCCCGCCGCTCAGTGGTCGCGTGTGTCGATGCACGCGCCTTGTTACCCTTGATCTCGGTCTTGGCCCACGCGGCCAGCTCGTTGAGCACGGCAAAGTGGGGCGTATTGTCGTGGAACACCACGTTCCAGCGGTCCGTGGCGTTCTCCAGCTTCTCGTACGTCTCCTTGGTAAGCGCCTCCCAGTCGCTGGACGGCTCCACGATCGGGCCTGGTGACAAAGCGAAAAAAAAATCAACGCAGGCCACGTCACGCGCGCGCCCAGCACGCGAGCGCCAGCCCAAACACACCCTCATCCTCAACGCGCTCTTCCTCGTGCGCCTCCTCGTCCTTGTGGTCCTCGTCCTCGTGCTCCTCCTTGCCGGCCGCCTCCCCAGCCGCCGCCGCCGCCGGGGCAGTAGTCTCAGCCGCCTTGGCCTGCTCCGCAGCCCAGGTGCACAGCACCAAAAGACCCAACAAGAGCAGGATAGCGCGACCCATTGTTGTTCGTTTTTCTGCCATCAGTCATGGCAGAGCAACACGCACAATCGTGTTGGCGCGGGTGCCCACCACCACAGCACGAGCGTCAGGCAACAGCGCAGGGGTGGAAAAGATGGGGAACGAGGGGCATACTGCAAGCACACGGAGCACGGAGCGGCGCTCGACATCCACCACAAGGAGGCGCCCACACTCGGTGCCCAACACGGCCTGCGTTGGAGTGCGCGAAACCAGCGCCGGAGACGTTGAGATGCGGAACGCCAGACCCTCCAGCACGGGTTCAAGCGCGCCATCCGCGTGCACCAGGCAGAGCCGATCCAGGCCGGCAAACAGAGCGCGCTCATCGTGGAGGCACAAGGGCGCACAGAACGTCTGCATGGGCAGTGCGCAGTCAGCCAAGACCTGGCCCGTGCTGAGGTCCACGAGATGGGTGCGATCCACAGCAGTGAACCAGACGCGTGACGCGCTCTGCACAGCAGGGGCGGCCAGAAACGCAGAGGGAGCAGGGCGCTTGGACGAGAGGCAGACCCGCCATTGCAAGGCAAGTCCCTCAAAGCAGCACGCCACACCCGAGGCGGACACGGCCACCACCAGCGTGCCACCACACACAACCACGGGCGCGCTGAGAAACGCCTCAGCACTCAGCAGCGTGTTACCGCAGTGCAGCCCGTTCTCAGACGTGACGTAGAGCGCGCCCCCAACAGTGGCGGCGAGCCCTGGCCAGCATGCAGTCGTGAAACAGGGTTGCACTCCTCCTCGCTGCGTGTCACCTTTGCAAGTTCCGTGAATGTCGAGCGACTTGACAAGGCGACCATCTGCCAGTGCCAGCGTTGCCACCAAACCAGCGCGAGTGCCCGCTGCCATTGCAGTGCCCTGCTCCACGAGACAGGCTGCAACTTCCATGCGCTCGCCCAGATCAGTGCACCACCGACTTGAGCCGCGCTGCAGCAAATGGCAAGTGAGGAGCGTGCAACACCCCCCTGCAGAGGGCGGCCACCTCAACGTCCAGGCAATACACGAACCCATCGTGCGAGCAGCACAGTGCGGCGCGCCCGCCATCACACAGCACAGGGGCGGCATCAACACACTTGCCAGTGCGGAACGCCCACACACAATGCTCTGGCAGCGGCGGTGGCGGCTGCTGCACCACCACAGGCAAAGCAACGGCCATGGCCTCCCAGCACCGCTCCGCGAGGTCCTGAAGCAAACTCAGTCAAAGGGGAAGGCAATGCAAACAACACGCGCACTTGCTGCGGCGTGAACAAGAATAGCTGGCAGACGTTCAAGTGAGGGGAGAACCGCCTCAGACGGCACCACAAGGGAACCTTCAGGGCCTCTTCCTCAGAAACGCCACTCAGGCGCGCAAATTCGCGTGACAGCAGATGCACTTCACTGCATTGTGTGCTGTGGTGTGAAGCGGGCACGTCCAAGCACAGCAAACCGTCCTCACATGGAATCCATCTGCTCCAACAGCAGCCCGGTCCCGGTGAGCTTCTTCGCACACCACCGCGTCAGCAGTCGCTGGTGCCCACGCAGACGCAAACTCTTAGATCGACGGTGCTCCTCCAACCGTGCCAGCAACAACCTCGTTGACACCTGCGTGCAATTTGGGGTCAGGCAAGCAAATCGCTCCACCTCATTCCACCTTGCCGTGCTCGTTAACGGGAAGCGCCTCCAGGATCAGCACCGTGCTGTGAGGCGGAAGCGCGCGCCTGACACTATTCTTGACCAGCTTCCGCTGTACGTTGGGGCGCGCCACCACAAAGGCAACGACCTCAATGTCCACCAGCTCCACGCGGCACCTCTCAACCACCGCCGCTGTGCGTGCAACCTCTCTGTGTGCAGTGAAGTGAGCACGACGACGCACAAGCAGCAAGGCCAAAAGGACGACGTGCGTTTCCAAGCAGTCCAGGGAAAGCGCCTTGCCAAACCGCTTGTGCACACGATCCGCACGGCCCACATACTCCAACGTGCCGTCGGGCAATGCGCGTCCCAAATCTGATGTCACGACACTGATGCCGCCCCGAGACGTGCACAGCCTGCCAGCGTCATCCAGCCACAGCTGCGTGCCCTGCGTAATCATGTGAGCATGAAGGTGATGATAGCAGACAAAGCGCAAAACCTTGATGGGGCGGCCGAGATGGCGCAATGACTGGGGTGTGATGTGGAGCACGCTTGACCACACACTCAGCTCAGTGACGCCGTAAAATGAGAGATAACGCTGCGGCACAGGAAGGGCGCCCGCACAGAGCACGTCCCATGACACCGGCGGCTCGCCACCAGTGGCCACCTGCCTCTGCACGCACCGCAGCAGGCGCACTCTTGCACTGGGGGGAATCCGCAGAAGAAAGCTCGGAGTGCAATGCAGAACGGTTGGTGAAAAGCGCTCAGCAAACTCACACAGCGACAGGAAGTCGGCGGGTGCAGGCGGCACGAGAACCTGGGCACCCACAAGCAGCGCCGCCAGCATATCCCCCCAGAAAGGATCAAACGTGTGGTGATGCTGCACTCACTCACAACAATGAGTGCTCGCAGCACACACCCAAGCAAACACACCACAAACAGCAGGCGATCGTCAGGCTCCAGAATGCACTCCGCCCAGTGTTCAACACACGGGCCAAAGACCGCGGCGCTGATGGCCACACGCTTGGGTGTCCCCGTGGACCCGGAGGTGAGCGCGTGTAGGACCACTCCATCGCGCGACTCCACGGCCTGCAAACGCTCCGTGTCCAGCGCAAGTCCCTGCCGCAAGCAGGCCAGCCAGAACACGGCAAGGGCCTCCACAAAGCCAGCGCGGTCATCCACGTCTGCGCAGCGAAGCGTGTCGCCCACGTCCACGTTCAGGGCGCGCGCACGGGCCAGGAGCTGCGGGAACGCGGTGCGGTTGATGGCGAGGCGCGTCGTGGAAGCAGACCAGCGCTGTACGAGCTCCGCCCACAGAGACAACATGACGGAGCGCGTCCTTGAAGACCCCTCCGCCCCCCACGCGGCGCTTCATTTTGCCCCCGCTGCTGCCCCACCCC
>CAZYYU010000213.1:0-5987 GCA_964651735.1 uncultured Gammaproteobacteria bacterium
GTGGTGGTGGTGGTGGTGGTGGGCGTTGTGGGCGGCAGCGTTGCAGTTGTGGGCGAGGCCGTGCTGCTGCTCGCGCTGGCACTTGTAGATGGCACGAGCGTGCTGCCCGTTTCGCTGGCGGTTGTGGACGCGAATGTTGTGGTAGCTGCTGTGGTGCTGACCGTTGTGGAGGGAGACGTGGTGCGAATAACGCAGGGACCCGGGATGCACTGGAACTGGGCGGGGTTCGGCAGTCCTGGCACAGGCTCCAGCGTGGTCACGCACTGGCCCTGGCCGGTGGGGTCTACGTTGGTCAGACCCAGCGTCACGGCCCACTGCTCGTTGACGAAGCACGTCGAGGGCGCGCACGAAGCAGAGGAGCAGACAAACGTGATGATGCGTTGTCCGACCGCGTCGCACGCCAGCGACACCCAGAGCGTGGACGCCACGGGAAAGCAGTAGACGCCACCAGAGTCAAAGTGAGTGACGGGGTTGGCGGGCTGGCACGGGCTGGTCAGGTTGAGGCACTGGCCAAACGGCGACGTGGTTGTGGTGGTGGTCGTGGTGGTGGTGGGCGGCAATATGAGCGTTTGCTGGGTGTCGTGGTTGTTGCTGGGGTCAGAGTCGTTGGTCAGCGAGACGGCAGACGCGTTGTTGACCACGATGAGGCCGGGGGTGGCGGTGGCGGGCACGTCAAAGGTGATCACGATGACCAGCTCCTGCGCCGACGTCATGGAGGCCATGGTGCAGGTGGCGAGGTTGCCCTGCAAGGGCGCGCACGACGCGTTGGGCGGGCTGCCGCGCAGGGTCACGGAGGTGGCCACAAAGGGCGCCGGAACGGGGTCCATGAACGTCACGTTGTGCGCGATGGACGGGCCGGCGTTGTCCACCAGGATGGTGTAGGTGCGTTGCGTGTCGCCCGGCATGACGGTGGTGGGGCCACTCTTGGTCACGCCAAGGTTGGCGTTGGCCAGCACGTTCACCACAGCGGTGGCGTTGTTGTTGTCGGGAAAGAAGTCTTCCGTGCTTGATGACACAGTGGCGGTCACACGCAGCCCAGGCGCGTCCGAGAAGAGGGGCGGCACGCCAATGGTCAGCACACCCACGAATCTCTGCCCCGACGGAAGCAACGCTGCAGGCACGCCGTCAGTGGCCAAGCGCTGCCCAGCGAAGCAACCCGCACCAATGGAACAGTTGAAGGCCGTGGCGGTGAAGTTGCACGCGGCTCCAGCGAGCGTGAGTGACAGGGCCTTGAGCTGCAGCGGAGCTGGGAGCGAGCCTGCACGATGACAAAGCGGTCAGCGAGAGAAACGGGCAATGCCCACACGCAGAAGCGCTGCGCGCCTTGCAACACAAAGTTGGCCGCGTTCGAAGGCCCCAGGTTTCCCGCCTGCAGCAGCATCGTGGCATCAGGGCCGCCCGAAACGATCTCGGTGCTTGACGTCAGCCACGTCACGAACGCGTCAGCCTCTTCGGCCAGCTGAGTGGTGATGTTGCCGACTGCGTTGCCCGTGTTGTTGCCCGACGTGGCTGGCGGTGGCAGCACGTTGAGCGCAATCGCACAGCACAGCGCACCAAACAAGGAGCAACCTGAAGTGACGTTGGCCGTGTTGGTCACCAGCTGCGGAGCCGCGCTTGAGGGAACCGCAAACGGGACCTCAATCAACCACGCGGCGCCGCCCAGCATCAAATCAGCCGTGCAGAGGAGCGTGCCACCGACCACGTTGCAGGCAGGATTGGTCAGGTCGGCCGTGGAGAAAGTCACGGGCTGGGGGAGCTGGAACAGCGGCGGCAGCACGTCGACCACGGTCACGTTCTGGGCAGCATCCGGTCCTGCAGTGCGCGAGGCGCGAGTGAGCGGAGGTCCTCTGCACACAGACATGTGGACCTGCATTGGCCACGCGCAGGTTGTAGAAGAAGACGGTGGGGTCGCCGATGTAGATGACGCTGGGCCCGCCCTTGTTCATCGACAGCGCGGCGGTGCTGCGCTCTGAGGGGCTGGGAACAAGTCCTGGGTGAGTCACGGGCTGACGCCACAAGCAACGGCGCACCCGCCGCCGGGGTTGCTGTGGTTGGCGGCCTGAGCCATGCCGGCGTGAGGCAGCAGCGAGACGCCCCACAGCCGGCCTCCATCGTGCAGCGTGACCAGCGCGCTGGACGACACCGCCAGCGGCTGCGCGGCTGACGCCGCAGCCAGGAACCAGACAAAGTCGCCCGTGGGCGGCACCGTGCCGCAGTCCAGCTTCACATTCACCAGCACCGCCAGCTGGCCTCCTGCAGCAGCAGCGGGGGTCAGCGTGCGCGTGTGCTCGACGTTGGCTGCACACACCGCCAAAGGGGGCCACCGCCAGCTCCACCGCGTCCTCTGTCGCAGAGACACTGAATAGCGTTGCGTTGACCAGGGACACCCCATCGGAGGCCACGGTGGTGGGGCTGGCCACATGCAGCCCTCCTGACGAGGACAAACTTCGAAACACAAGCCGCACGCTGACGGACGCCGCTGGATGCAACGTGAGCGCTCGTGTTACAGCAGGGACAGCACGCGCACCAGCGTCGCCTGAGAGCGTGACCAGCAGCGCCACATAATCCTGCGGCCGCCGTCCTGAGGACCAGCACGCGGGGCATCCCAACAAGGCGTACGTTGCAAGCGAACGAGGCAGCGTCCAGCGCGGTCACCGTGTGGTCGGGCTGCGGGAACTGCTGCGCTCCTTTTTGGTTTTTCCGTTGAGCAGGACCGCCCTCGCAACGCCCTGCAACCACCCCTTCAACGCGCCGCTGGTACCTTGCAGCACGCTGTACGTGAACGGCTCAACTGTCACAGGTCACGTCAGCTCGGCCCGCGCTGAGAGAACGGAACCCCCCTCCCCCCACGCCGCTCCCACGCCGCCCCGGGCACGAAGCACTCAAGGGGCAGCTGCAGCGCACGAAAGCACGCAGCGTACCCGCAAACAACGATGCGCCGACTGATGTGCGTGGCGCTGCAAGCACCAGCAGCGCGCTGCACAAGCACAAGCACAGCGCCCGCAGCAGCCCCATTCGCGCGTTGCGGGTTTTTGGCCCCAGCGCAGTGCACGGTGCGCAACGGAGGGGCTGGCATTGGGCGCAGGCGCACTGGATGCTGTGCCATGAGTGGCGAGGAAGGTGGCAGCGCGTTTGTTGCTCTCGCGCTTTGTGCGCGCCAAACCGTTAACTCACCGCTGCTGGACGCAGATATCGAGTACTCTCCGTCAGATGACGACCACACCGCCGACGAGGCGTCCAAGGCAGCCGCTCGCGCGCGCGTTTTGCTGCGTTTTTTGCTCACCGCTTGCGTGCGCGGTTGTGTGCGGTTGTCACCCCCCGCAGGCACGCTCTCGCGACGACCTGGGCGACCTCGTCACGGATCCGCCGCCCCTGAACTTGGAGTCGTCCGACGCGCGCGTGTCGTCAGGCAAGCCCAGCCGCAAGTCCTTCTTCAGGCGCGGCAAGCTGGCCAGCGCCGGCTCCCTGCCTCACGTGGAGACCGCGGAGGCCAAGGCCAACAAGGGCGCCGCCATGCACGTGCAGGCCTCGGCCAAGGTCAAGAAGCATCTGGGCGACTTTTCGCACGGCCTGGCCAAGATGATCGGCCACGGCGGCAGCGGCGACAAGAAGCCCGACGCACCTGCAACAGCGGCAGCAGCTGGGGAGGCGCCTGTCGAGATGCCAGGCGAGGCTGAGGTGCTGGCGCAGTTTGAAGCCTGCATCGAGTCCCAGGGGCTGGAGAAGCACCGCGCGCTGTATGCGCCGCTCTCGCTGGAGGACAAGTGGCAGCTGGTGCGGGAGTCGGTGCTCAAGGGCGGCGACAAGACCAAGAAGACGTCCAAGAAGACCGTCAAGGCCATGCTGCTCAGGCTGCAGGCGGACCCTTCAGTGAGCCACATTGAGGCTGTGCGCTCGTTTCTGCAGACCGAGGCGCTGCGTGGCATCACCAAGTTCTTTGAGCAAGGGGGCGCGCCTGCACTGGTTGCGTGCCTGGCCTCGTTCGAGGGCAAGCATCGCAAAGGCGTGGAGAGCCAGGACGCGGTGTTGCTGCTGCTGGAGTGCGTGCGGCTGGCGCTCAGCCAAGTGCTGGGCTGGACGGCCATGTGCGAGGCCGGCGCGGCGGTGATGGTGGCTGGCCTCTTCGACCCTGCGTACGGCGTGCTGGTGCGGCTGAGCGCGGTGACGCTGCTGCATGCCATGGTGGAGCACAACGGCGCCACGTGCGCGCTGGTGGTGACGGCTTGGGCGGTGCGCGCTCGCTCCAACGCCGAGAAGTACCGCTTCGAACACCTGCTGGAGGCGGTGCAGCCGGCCGGCGGCTTTGACTTGGCGGCGCGTCTGTCGCTGGCATCCTTCATCAACGTCATGGTGTCGTGCACGCAGGATCGCGTGGCGCGCATCGCGCTGCGCCAGGAGCTGCTGCATCACAACTACAAGTCCATTCTGGCCGAGTGCGCGGAGGAGACGGCGAGCCAGCGGCTTGACGGCGTCGTGGGATTCGACGACCTGCTCAACGACTTCCGCCGGCTGCAGCTCAGTGACCTAGAGACGTCTGCCGAGCTGGCAGCGGCCAAGCCTCACGCGGTGGACGCGGCGGCGCTGGAAGGCGCTGATCCCTGGAAACGAATGGAGGCTGCGCTGAGCTCGGATGAGTTGCTGCTGGAGCTGTTCCGCTCTGTGACGGGCAGTGTGGGCAAGCTGGGCACGGAACGCGCGTCTGCGTTGTGGAAGTGGCAGGCCGCGGACCGGTTGCTGCGGCTGGTCACGTCCTGCCCGTTCCAGCTCAGCGTGGACCCCGCCGACAAGCCGGCGGACCCGTCGTCGCCAGAGTCGCTGCTGGCCGCGCTGCTGCTGGGGGGCGCGGTGCAGGAGGAGATCATCGAGCTGCGTGCGTGCGGCCCGCTTGTTGCTGGCTCGGTGCTCGCTCACGCCTCCTCTGCAGGGCACGAACTATACGTGACGCGGCTGGCGCTGGTGGAGACGTCGGCGGCGGCCAACCTGACCATCCGCGATTTGCAGCTGCAGCTGGAGGACGCGTGCAAGCGCAAAGAGCGCAAGGCCAAGCACCGCGAGCGCGCCACGTTGCCACGTGTGCCCCCCGCGGTGGCCGTGCAGGGCGACGGGCCGCGACCCGAGGCCGTCATCGAGATTGCGTCGGTGGAGCCTGCAGCGGCGGCGGCGGTGGTGGCTGTGGAGCCGGTGGAGGCTGTGGAGCCGGTGCCGGTGGAGGGCGATGCAGCATTGGCGGCTCGCAACGCGCAGCTGCTGGAGAAGGGGCGCGTGAAGCGACGCGGCGCAACGCAGCGCAAGAAGAAGCGGCGGCCGCAGGACGAGGGCGCGCTGCGCGAGTCCACGGACCGGCCCGAGTTGTTGGAGCTGCGCGTCTCGGTGGACAGGCAGGACTTGCTGGGGTCATCAGCAGAGTCCGCGGACCGCAGCCCACTGGTGCGGGGTCTGGGCGTGCCGCCGGACAGCGGCGAAAGCGAGTGAGGCGCTGGGTCTGTGTGCATGTGTGCGTGTGCTCGAGCCGGGGCGGAGACTTCTCGGCCCGCGATTGCACTCGAGGGGTGCCTGCCGATGCCCGCCGCTGCTTGTGGCGCTGTTTGTGTTGCAGAATGAAGTTGCGGCCAGAGTCGTTCAATCGCGCACAGCCACAGCGGGGTGATGCTCTCGCATGCGGTCCAGCGCGTCCAGCCAAGCCGTCTGGGCCAGGTACCGCTCTGCACGCACACTCGCGCAGGTCAAACCACAGGGCGGTTTGCAATGCACACCAAAACCAAACCTGCGTCGGGCCTCCAAACGCGCGCCACGTCCACCGCGCAGTGCAGATGCGAAGCCAGCCCGCTGCACACTGCGGTCACCGACAACACTGCACTTGCGACGGTTTCCCCTCCTCACCGCAGCAGCATAGCCACTCGCACAACCAGAAACGCAAACTCTGCATCGTCGTTGTCAACAACAACAACAACAACAACAACAACAACAACAACAACAACAACAACAAC
>CAZYYU010000214.1:0-5974 GCA_964651735.1 uncultured Gammaproteobacteria bacterium
GGTGTGGCCGACCCCCCCCCCGTCTCTACCTTGGGCCGCGCGTCCCCAAAGTCGAACACGAACGCCTCCTTGCTGCAGGCCCACTGCACGATGGCCGACAGCGGGTGGCTGCGCGCGATGTGAGCGCGCACGTGCTGGCAGGAGGAGGAGGAGGTCGCGCAACTGCTCAATGGTCTCCTTGGTCTTGTAGTTGGAGCGATACACGCCGCCGCGGCCGATGCCCAGCAGCACCTGGCGGCTCGTGAGGCTGCAGCGTCATCAAACACGCGCGGCGGGGAAGGCTGCAGCTCACGGGCACTTTCATCAGAGGACCGCCTGGCACCGGGCGCGCGAAGGAGTCGCTCACAATGTACCTGGGTGCTGCGCGTGAACCGCCGCCGCCTCTGCTCACCGAACCGCGTTACCACGTGATGCCGTAGCCCTCCAGCGACGAGCAGATGTGCACAAACTGGAACATGGCGTCCATGCCGCCCATGAGATTCATGCCCTCCACCGCGTCGATGACACACTTGACGGTGGCACCGTCGCGGTACTCTGGAGGCAGATACTCGGCAATCTCCTGAATGCTGGGCGGCGGCCGTAAGACCACGAACGAGCGCTCAACAAGGCGCGCCAAAACCTGGGCATGCGCTCATCGTGGAATGCCTTTTGAACAACGGGTGAACAACAAAGTGCAAAACAGAATGGCTCGCTTCCACCACCTTGTACACGCGAGCCTCAAGCGCGGCCAGCCCGATCACGTGGCCCTGATCGCAACGGAAGAACCCGCTCACAAGGCCGTCCACGCATTGCGCGTACAGCAGCCTGACGTCAATCTCGTCGCTGCGCGTCAACTCCTCGTCCGCGATGAAGTACTTCTTCTTGAACACGAGCTCGCTCCCCGAGTCCACGCCCTGCTCTGCGAGACTGCGTTCCTCGTCGAGCCAACCCTAGCGGGAAGGCGGATGAGCAGGGGACGGACTTCCAGGACACAGCAAACCCGGTTCTTCGGAAACGCCAACCCGAACTCCTGGGCTCACGGGGTGTGGGCAGGGGAGGCGGCACGCGAGGTCACCGACGCACCTCGCGCAGCGCCACGCCCACCAGGGCACCCGCGGCCAGCGCGGCCTCCAGGCCCGTCATGGTGAGCCGCACAGCCAGCCGCCGCTGCTCGTTGTCCAGCATGCACACCACGATGTAGTCGGGCGGGGGCGACTCTGAAGCGGGTGGAGGCGTCAGATCTCCCAGCGGCTCTGCTGCATGCACGGCTGCGGCGGCTGCTGCGGCTGCTGCGACCGGAACCGCACTTGGCGGCGGAGATGCGCGCTCCCGCGGAGGCAGCGGCCCGTCAAACACCGACGCGTCCTCGATCCAGGACATGGGGGAACCCTTGCCGCGGTGCGCAAACCCGAAAAACCTGCCTGCCGCATGGAGGGCCCGCCGCCTGACAAGCGCCGTCGACAACAGCCGTCACGTGCCAGCCGTGCTGCCCCCGGCGTCCAGGCGCTCCTGCATGGCGGTGGCGGGCTGCCCAAGAAGGCAAATGTCCTGCCCCAACTGGGCTGGCAGCGCGAGGCAGTACCCGTGCTGGATCAAGGCGAACGTGGAACTTGCTGCGCCCACGCAGTGACGGCGTGCCACCAGCTGCTGCGCGGGCCGACGCAATCGACTCTGACATGGAGCGACGTGCACTGTGCCGGCTGGGAGGACACCACCACGCTGCATGCAGGCAACCGCTTCGTGGGCGCGCTGGTCAAGGAGTGCGCTGTTTTCGCCGGTTGGTGCAATCCCCCTTCGCGCCGTCGTCCCTCAGCAACCATAGAGCGTGTGGGGCAACGCCTCGAGCAGTGCATGCAGGATCACGCCGCGCCACGCTACCGGGCCCGCTTTGTGGCGCTCAAGGCCGGCAACTTGGATGCGGCCAAACTGCACCTCGCATCGGGCAGGCCACTGGCCGTGTAAGGAGGAGTGGCGCCTTTGCGCCACGTTGCTGAGTGTGTGCAGCGCGCTGGAGGTGTTCCGCTCCTCTGCAGGCTCTCACTTGACGCTGGACAACCACAAGCGCGCACTGCTGCAGGAGCACGATCGCGAGCAGCATGCAGTGGCGCTGATAGGATACCAGGATGACGCTGATGATGAGGGAGGGGGCCGCTTTCTGCTTCTCAACTCCCACGGCCGCGGTTGGGGCGACGGAGGATTTGGCAGCGTGTCCTATGCGTTCTTCGCGCGACACTGCAGGGAGGCCTTTGCCGCAGTTGAGTGCCTGGCAAGTGAAGAAAGCGGTCCTGGCCTTTGCTGAGGCCGCGCAAAAACACGCTGGTGCAAGGAGGGGCATGTCGCGTGGAGTGTGTGCCGGCTGTTCCAAGGGCATTGGTGACCTCGACCGCTACGTGGAGGTCGGAGCGCAGAGCTACCACGGACCTTGCTTTGCTTGCTCGCAGGGACGCCGCCGACGAGGCTCAATATGGGGGGGGGGCCTGACGACGCTCCCCTGCAGTGCAAGGGGTCTCTGGAGGGCAAGAAGGCCACGCGGCGCAATGGGGCACTGGTGCAGACGCGCGTGTCACGCGTGGCGCTTTTGCTGACGGCCAGCCAGGTCTGCTCGGACTGCGTGGGCGGCCACAAGTGCCATCGTTGTGGCAAGGGTGCGTGTGCTTGCTGTTGCTGCCGCTGCCGGCTCACCACGCCTTCAGTCATCGGGCTCGGTGCGGGTCCCTTGTTGCTTTGCAGGCGTGCTGTTCCCCCATAGACACGCCACCACAGGCCAGAAGGGACTGCAGCTCAAAGGTGCGCGAGAGGGCGCGCCGATGTGTGCAGCTGACGGGTGCAACAGACTTCCATTTCCACGGTGCGGGATGTTGCTCGCGCGCTGGGCGCTCGCTCACGTCGGAGCATCAGATCCCGAGTGCCTGACGTGCGGGGACGCCACGTGCCGGGCCCCTGTGCCAAAGGAAGGGTGCGGCAGGCCCTTTTGTTGCCCCAAGATCCGCTTTTTTTGACTCGGTGCGCAAGCCTGTACTTGACGCACGCCAAAGCCGACATCTTCTGCAAAAATCACACTTACGTGTAGTACAAGTCACTTGTGACGGCTCTTCAGCGCGGCCAGCAGTGCAGACTGCAATCCCACGTGAGCACAGGCCACGGGCCACAAGCAAGCGCCAAAAACCTTCTGCGTCACCCTCGCGGATGCGTCTTGCTCAACGGCTCCCTTGGACACAAACGTCAGGGCCCCTGCGTGCAGCAAGCACACGCTCGTGAGCCTGAGGCCCCTCCCGCAAACGCAGGGGCTTGCGCTTGCTCACGCTCCACCACGTTGCGCAGCTGGTCCGGCGCGTCGAGCGCTGCCACGTCGTGAGTGTTGCCTTCCAGCTCGATGAGCTGGCAGTTGTGCCGCGATGCTGCCTCGTCGCGCACCTGCCACGGCGTGACGCGGAGCGGCAGCCTGAGGCGAAAGCGCGCACCATGAAGATGGGGTACGAAGCGTCGTCGGTCCCGTGCACCAACGTGACGCCGCTCGTGCAGCGGTCAATGATGGGCAGTCGCTCACATGCGCTGATCAGCAGAGCACGGCCCGAATAAAGACCTTGCGGGACACGTGAGCGGCGCGACCCGCAACCCGCAACGAGCACAACCCTGAGCGTACAGCCGCGAGGCCAGCTTGGCGCCTGCGAAGAGCGGTCCTCAGCGGTGCTGCTGCACACACACACGCGCACAGCCGCACAGTGCGGGCCCAACCCCGTGATCCGGCCACCAGCAGGTCGTACTGGCGCCGTTCCAAGCAAGCCTTGAAAGCGAGGTCACGGGCAGAAACCCAGCAAGAAGAGCGATGCCTTGAGCATGGCCACGCACACTTCCTCGTCATCCTCCGGCAGCGTGTCTGCACGATCGACCAATCAAACAAACAGCAACAGGTGAGAAGGGCGGGGCACAACACACGCGGCGCTCTCACACACCGGCCATCTCCACGTTGCAGAAGAGCTGCAGCGTGTGCTCACGCTCCGGGTGCCCCAAGAACCCGCTGCCTGGCCCGATGACAAGAACGCGCCTGCGAGAGCTTCAGCAAACACAGAGTGGAGCTCCCCGGCCGCAGACTTACGGTCGCTGGTCGTTGTCAGCGAGCACATTGGGCACCCACCGCCACTGCACCTCCTTGTAGGCGGGCCCCAACACGTTTGACAGCAGCTTGACGGAGTGCCTGCAGCGCCTGCTTGAGTACCGTGCAGGCAGGCAAATGCATTACGTGAGATGTGCGCTGACTTCGCTGGACAGCGCCTGCTCCTCGATGGGAACCTCGTTGCGTCTCCAAACCAGCCTCTGCGCCAACAGTTGGCCGCTGCTGCACGCACGGCTGACATACCACGCAGGACACACTGCACAGTGACGCGTCCTGGACCATGACCTTCCTGGACGCCAACACGATCTTGCGCAGCGACTGCCGGGTGTTGTGTGAGCCCAAACAAGTCGTGCACACACACACGGCAGCACCTGCAAGCCGGGCCCAAAGTACGGCAGCTGGCACTGCGAGCACATCGACACGGAGCCCAGTCGATTGCCCACGTCAGGTGGCAACTCTGCAGCGCTTCGCCATCAGCAATGTGTGCTGTCGCTGCACCCCGCACACCCTGCAAGGCCATCCCGGCACGCAGGCAACGGGTGGCGGCGCTCTCTAGCAGTGACGGAAACCCCTCGAAGCTGCACATCTGTCGATCGGTGGTGTGAGGCCCGCAGCGCACGTGCAGCAGGCACGCTCAACCTCGGCTCCAAACGCCCAGGGATTGAGCACCACTTTGAAGTGGCGCAGCTTGCTCAGCTGCACGACGCTGGCGGGCAGACTGGCCAACTGGTTTGCGTTGATGTGCAACAAGACCAAGTCATTCAGTCGTCCCACTGCAACGCATGTGAGCGGCGTCATCACACGCACCGCCCGCACACCGGAGTTTGGCAGCGCTTCCAACATGTTGTGGTCCAGAAGCAGCTCCTTCCTGCGCCGAGGAGTCGTCACCACCCATGCAAGGGCAGCGCTCCCTCCCGCCCATACAGCAGCACCAGCTCGCCCAGCTCCTCAGGCAGCTCCCGCAGCGCGTTGAACGAAAGATCCAGCGACGTCAGCGTCCTCAAGCGGCCCAGCTCAGCGGGAGCGCGGTGCACTTTGTACTCGCGCATGCGGAGCACGCTGTCGCCTCTTGCCACGACTGCTTCGATGACGCGCAACCACATGCTGTGCGGGAACTCGGCCGCATCGCGCTCGCGCTCGTCAGGCACCACCTCGAAGCCGCCTGCGTCCATTGCGGCTGCCCCTCTACGCACCCATGACATTGGTACGGCTTTGTTCTCGCCAGTTCGCGGAATCATCATAACTTGGCCTCCGTCTTGTAGTGCTGGATCAGACCGTTGGTGGACGAGTCGTGCGACAACACGGCGTTGCTTGACTGCAGCTCGGCCTGGATCTTCTTGGCCAACACCTGCGCACCAAAGGATGAGCAATGCGGAATGCGGGGACGACGCGATCCTTGCCTTGCCCAGCTCCACGCCAAACTGGTCAAAGCTGTTCACGTTCCAAATCACGCCTTGTGTGAAGATTTTGTGCTCGTACAGCGCGATGAGGGAGCTGCGTGGCGGAGGATCAGCTCCACAACAGGTAACAACCCGCACAACAACCGCACCCAAGCGTGCGCGGAGTGAGGCGGTTGAACAGGATGGAAGTGGAAGGGCGGTTCCCAGAAAACACTTTGTGTGGCGCCAGATGCTCCGAGCCCGGCGCCGTCTCCTTGCGCACCTTTTCACCGCGTTGAGCACAATGAGGGGGGAAGCCCGTCAACAGCGAAACAACCTCCTCCAGCGTCTTGCCCATCATCAAGGCCTCGGGCTGCGCGAAGAAGTTGGACAGCAGGACCACCTGCATTGCAAGGGGTCAGGGCGCAAGGGCAGGCGCTGCAGCAGAGCGTGCGCTACGTGGTGGTCGCCGATGGGGTTGTGCGAGTGCACGGGAGCCAGG
>CAZYYU010000215.1:0-5963 GCA_964651735.1 uncultured Gammaproteobacteria bacterium
CACACACACACACACACACACACACACACACACACACACACACACCCGCGCGCGCAGGCTACGCGCTGTCCGGGCTGAGCGTGGCGCAACATCCGGAGCGCGACGGGCCGCGGCTGGTGCTGGGGCTGAGGCAGAACGAGCTGCTGCCCCTCAATCCGGTGCTCAACGTGTTGGAGGGCAAGGCCGAGGCCATGGTCCGGTGGTTCGAGCAAGCGTATGGGGAGCAGCTGCTTCCGTGATGCTTGTTCGCGGATCGAGCAATCTCTTCCTTGTAAAGCGCGCTCTTTGTTTGTCACAGACCCAGCGCCAGAACGCGGCCCTCTGCGGCGGCGCTCGTATCTGCTGCTTCGCACACACGTCAGCAACGCCGAATGGGGCTCTGCGGCTCACCCGTGTTGCGCACGAACTCTTGCCGCAACTCAGTCAGCTGCGTCTCGTCCGCGGGCACGTCGAGGCCCTGGGCAACGCAGGGTCAAGATGCACGCGCCCCGCACAACGAGCGCGCCACCTGCGCAGTGCGCGCCAGCTCGGCGAACGAGCCCCTCAGGTCCGGCCGATTCAGCGCCAGCCAGTTCAGCGCAAACAGGACCCGAAGGCACAGCCGCAGATCCTGCTGGCAGTCTGCGACAAAGGGGTGAGTGAGCAAGCGCGATGTGTGACGCAGCAGCAGCACCTTGCAAGAGCGCCGAACACGCTGCAAGGCCAGGCCCGTTCACAAACGCGACCTGCAGCGCAACCGTGAGCAGGCAAGCACACAACACAGCGCAGCGCCACCTCCAGCGCTGGCACGTGGTCGATGAGCGCCGCCACGGCTGCCAGCGCCCTCTGCCGCACTGCGATCGCGCTGTGCGACAGCAGCACCTCCGTCAGGAACGGCAGCGCGCCCAACCTTGCAGCCTCCACTTTCACGGGCTCGTTGTTCTTCGCTCGCTCGCCAGTCAGGGCGGGCAAGCCACACGCACGCACATGACAGACAAACCTTGAGAATCATCTGCACCGCGATCAGCGCCTGCAGCTGCAGCTCCGTCCACGGGTGCCGGCACAGGCCAAGCACGACTGGCAGCCCGCCCAGGCTGACCATGACCGTCGTCTGATCCAGGTCCTCCAGCTCCCCGTTGATCTCTTCCAGCGTCAGCAGCAGCCGCTGCGCGTTGCCACCGCCGCCGCCAGCGCTGTTGTTGTTGTTGTTGACGCCGCCGCCCTCCTCGGCCTTGGCAGCCTCCTTCAGAGCCACCACCAAGTGCTGCAGCTTCTGTCCGGGCGTCTCCACTGAAGCCAGCGCCTGCCTGGTGGCGGTGGTGGGTGAGTGGCGGGTGAGCGGTGTGCCGGGCTGCTGCGCACTTGAGCCATTGCCAGTCCTCCGGCGAGCGGTCGCCAAACTCGCGCAGGCCCTCGCCGTCGCTGTGTTGCAAGCAGAAGCGCAACAGCGCAGGGTCCACTCCACTCATAGGAGACTCGCGGACCCACTGGCCTGGAAAATCAGAATACGCTTCCCACACGTCACCCCGTTACATTGCGACACTCCTGACCATGCAGAGGGCCGCCGCACGCAGCATGGGGCTGTACACGAGGTCCCTGGACGCGCGCACGTTTCAGGAGGACGGCGGCGCTGCAGCTTCCAAACCCAGCTACCAGCGCGGATGCACGTCCGTGTGTGCCAGTACCAGCTGCATGGCGCTCGCCACGATGGCGCCTTCGTTGCCGCCGCTGCCGCGTTCCGCCACGCGCTTCAGCAGCTCCAGCACCTTGTGGCGATGAGCGCCCGTGGCTGTCAAGGAGGGCCCCCGCCTCACCAGCGCGCACACTTCTTGCCGCTGCAGGCTGCTGCTGCTGCTCGCCGCTTCGCGCTGCGTCACGACCGTGCAGACGTAGCTGGTGGTTGCTGAGTCGCCTGCAACAGCCAAGGGGCACCCCGACAACCTGCACAGGCCCGTGACGATCAGCTCGCCGCTGGGGCCTGGCTGGCGGCTTTCCACCCAGCTGAGCCACGCGTTGAAAGCCTTGTTCGGGCTCTCTGCCAGCGCGGTGAGCTGTGTGGAGCTGCTTGCTTGTTGCAAGACCCCACCCACGAGCGATTCCACAGCCGCACGCACGCAAAACTCCAGCGCGTTGCGCAGCGGCGTGCAGTGGAACGGGCATGCGTCCATGCAGCGCGATGCCATCTGCCATTGGCTCAGCTCCTCCCTGCGCCGCCCTGCGCTCGCTCACCTCCATGCACTGCACCGCGCGCTCCGACACGGCCAACACTCGGCACAGCTCATGCAACTGCGACGCCGTGCTGGCCAGCAACGCTTCTGCTTCCAGCGACGTGTCCTTGCAGCCGCCGAGGAACTGCTCCATCGCGCATTGCAGCTGCGCCTGCTCTCGTCCGCAGTGAGCAAATGGAAAACGCGTGGAACGCGCCAGGAAGCGTCACCCAGCTCAGGTCGCACGCTGTGGGCCGTGCCGCGGGCGCACTAAAGTCGAGCACCACCTGCGGGCTGGCCGCACGCTTGGGCTCCCCCTGCGGCAGCTGCTCCACCGCCGCCGCCGCCACCGCCGCGGCCTTATCACTCTCCGCGGCGCGCACCTTCTTCGGCGCGGGTTGCCGCGTCACGAACACGGAGAAAACTGCCAGCCACAGCGTGCGGTCCTGCATGGCGGGCCCCTCAGCCGAAAAAACCGCGCCGCACGAGAGAGGGGCATCTCGTCACTGGCTCTTTGCTGGCTTGAGGAGGGCCTCTTGCGCCTTCCTTCGCATCGTCGGTTCCGCTACTTTTCCCGCGCGCGCCATGGACGGGCTGCTGGACGTTGTGCGCTCGCTGGACCCTTCGCAGAGCAACGACGACCTGTTCCCGTCGCTGCTGGACGCGCCCATGGGGCTGCCTCCGTCTTCGTCGGCCCCCACGCAGGACGACAGCGCGCCTGTTGCGCTGCCCTCAACCAGCGACGCGCTCTCCCCCACCTCGCTCAGCACTCGCGCGCCCAACCCGCGCGCGTCGCTTGTGCTGCCCACCAAGGCGTACCCGCACATGCACATGGGCGACCTGCAGCCCGTGATCTGCAACGTGGTGGGCATGTGCCACTCGGGCCCCGACGTGCGCCTGGACCTGCGGAGCATTGCCCTGCGTTGCAAGAACGCCGAGTACCATCCCAAGCGCTTTTCCGCCGTCATTCTGCGCATTCGCGAGCCGCGCTGCACTGCGCTGTGCTTTGAGAGCGGCAAGATCATTGTCACGGGTGCGCTGTCCGTGGAGGCCTCCAAGCTGGGCTGCCGCAAGATCTGCAAGATTCTGAAGAAGCTGGGACAGCCCGTCAAGTTTCTGGAGTACCGCGTGCAGAACATGGTGGCCGTGGTGGACATGCACCGGCCCGTGTGCCTGGAGAACTTTGCCTCGGACCACACCGACCACGCCAACTACGAGCCCGAGCTGTTCCCGGCCGTCATCTTCCACATGATGGAGCCCAAGTGCTGCTGCCTCGTGTTTGTCACGGGCAAGATGGTCATCACGGGCGCCAAGTCGCGGGAGCACGTGTTTGACGCGTGCGAGAAGCTGTACCCGCTGGTCAAGCGCTACTTCAAGCGCCCCGCCGTGCAGGAGTCTTGCGACAAGTGCTGATGTGAGACTGAGCGGAGAGGCGAGGGAACACGGGAGGGGGGCTCTGGGGGCGCTCGGTGGCTGTGCTGAGGCAACAAAAAGCGCGCGGCATGCAAAGGGTTTTGGTGCTGTCCTCTTCCGACGACGACGAGGATGACGACTGCTTCATCGAGATATGCGTGCCGCCAACCAAGCAGCCGGCCCTGGTGACGGTCGACGGCCGCGATGAGGCGCCGGACAGGCCAAGGCCTAAAGCAGCCCCGTCTGTGCCGCAGGGCGCGCGCCGGGCCCGGAAGACCGCCTACAAGTCGCACGTGGATGCCAATGCTGCCCGCCTCGTCATCGACGGTGCACGCAGGGCCAAGCTCGAGGCAAAGGATGCGACTGCGAAGGAGGGAGCGAGTGCTGCCTGGGCTATCGACGTGGACGCCGAGCCAGAGCAGCCGCAGCCGCAGCCGCAGCCGCAGAAGCGACAGCAGCAACGGGATGATGATGATGATGAGGACGACGATGATGAGGAGGAGGACGATGAGGAGGTTGTGGGCATTGATGATGATGATGACGACCTCTTCGAGGACGCCTCCCAAGGCCAACCCAGCGTGCGCAATCAGCAAGGGCCCCCGCCAGGAGATGCGCAGTATGTGGAGGTCCACCTGATGCAAGTGCGCTTCGCGGAGCCCGCGCAGCGGAAGCTGGTCGTGGACCGGCTGAAGAAGGGCATGGTCTGGCTGCACGTGATTGAGCGCACTGCCACCCTGTGCCGCGGTGTGTGTGCACGCACGTTACGTGCTGCGTTCCCACATCCTACCGAGCAGGGACGCTGGTGGTGTCGGCGCGTGCCACTGGCTACTTCCAGCCCCACCGCCGCCGAGACGCCTCACGCAGCGTTGAGGACGATGCAGAGGATCCATTGGGCAACGTGCATCGCGCGTACACCGTGTTCCACACCGAGATGCACGCCGCTGCACAGGCCAGCCACTGCCGCGCCGTCACGCCCGTTCAGCTTCCTCAACTGCACTACGACTTTGTGCGTCCCCGTTCTATTGCTTCGCCCATCTCATCCGCCGCAGCAACTGGGCCACGTGTACCTGCGGTCCACGAAGGCCCCCCGAACACTGCCGGCAGCAGCAGTGCCCGACGCCTCAGTGCACCACCGTGTGCGCGCTGGTTTGCTGTTCGTTCGCCGTGTCATTGTGCTGACGCCGCGTCCCGTCCAGCTCAACTTGCCGCTGTGTCTTGCGCGCGACCAGCCCGACGGCGTGCACTGGCAGGTGTGCTTCGCGGAGCAGCGCCAGCCCGGCCAGTACCATCGTGTGGTGGTGCAGCGCGCCGGCTTGGACAGCTTTTCGCTGCAAATCGTAAGTTTGTTGGTCTTGTTTGTGCGTGCTTCCCAAACACGCAACACAGGGTGACTACGTGCACTTCAACGTGAACATGGCAGTGAGCGAGCACGCGTGCTATCCCATCGGCCGCGTGGAAGCCATTCGCGGCACCGACGACGCGATGCTGCTGGACGTGACGGAGTACGTGCGTCCCGCTGACGTGGACCTGACAGCGCTGCAGCACGAAGCTGACCGGTGCGTTGTTGTTGTTGTGGCTGTTGTTCGTGCAGCCTCCCCAGTCACTGTCTGCGCCGCCGCCAGACGCTACGTGGGTGAGCGGGCCAACGCGGCGGCCGAGGCCGGCAAGCTGGAGCTGGCGCGCGAGATCTTCGAGACGTCCAACACGGTCACGGGGCTGCCGCTGCGGCCCGGCTCGCTCATCAAAGTCAGCCAGATCGTGTACCATCGCGTGAGTTTGTTCGCCCGCTCAAACTCCGCTCACAGTGGCGCACAGGTGGAGCGTGAATCGCTCCGCAGTCTGCTCACGGAGTGGCCCGACGCGCGCTTCTTCTGCAAGCGCCTCCAGTACGATGACGGCCACCAGTCAGCGCGCCTGCTGCCCCTGAACCGCGTGGTGCGGCGCCCCACTCCCTCCCTCGTTGCTGTCACTTCTGTGCCGCTTTGAGCTGCTGCTCATCATTCTCTTCGCCCTTTCATCACTCGCTCAAAGAGTTTGCGCACAGACGAGCGCCTTCACGCTGCGGGACCTGCTGAGCTCGCAGCTGGGCAGCCGGCTGGGCGTGGACGAGGAGGTGCACGTGGAGTGCCCGGTGACGAGGGACGCGTTGCGCGCGCAGCGCCGCCGCGTGTATGGCGTGCTCACCGTGAACGGGGCTGCGGCGCTGCGCGCGGGCCACGTGTTCGTGGCGCTTGGAGAGCGGCCTGCGCTGGGCGGCGTGCAGCCTGACGCCGACGACGACACCGGTGCGCTGCTTTCGCACTTGCTTCACTGATCTCAATGCAATCTCTCTCTCTCTCTCTCTCTCTCTCTCTCTCTCTCTCT
>CAZYYU010000216.1:0-5830 GCA_964651735.1 uncultured Gammaproteobacteria bacterium
GAGAGAGAGAGAGAGAGAGAGAGAGAGAGAGAGAGAGAGAGAGAGAGAGAACCTTCACGGGGTTGGTGCCGTCGATGGTGAGCTCGATGAGCGTGCGATTCGTGGCCACCAGCGAGCAGAACAGGCCCAAGGCTTGCGGGTTGGTCACACCGGACAGCTGCAGCCCTGCAACACTGGGTGAGCGGCGCGCATTGGAGGTTCCTCCTGCATACCCGTGAAGTACACGTTGTGGAGCAGCGCCATCGTCACGGGGCGCAGGTCCAGCGTCTCAATGCCCGGACATCTGCTTGCACGTGAGACAACAGGCCTCAACCCCCCACACAACAAGCGGCACCGGCTGAGGTCGAGCGTGCGCGAGCCCTCTGCCGCCAGATTCTCCACCAGGATAATCAGCGGCTCGTGCGTGGCCTGCACGCAACGACCCCTCTCGTCAGCGTTTCGCGCCGTGCAAAAGGGCAGTCGGCTCACCAGCATGAGCTCGTTGCAGCGCGCCGCATATGTCAGGCGAAAGCCTCCGGCCGGCGGGTAGTCGGCGGGCTCCAACTCGGGCAGCCGTGAAGGGTCGTTGATCTTCAGCTGGATCTGATGCCTGCGGTGGCCGAGTGAGGCGGGAAGGGGCTGCTGCGAGGCAGCGTTACTCTTCGGGGAAGCCGCAGCTGAACCTGCGCGACGAAGCCATGAGAGACGCACGCACAAGAACGAGGCGCCGCACTTCTGAAAGTTGGTGCGGATCAACTGCGCCACGTTGTACGCGTTGGCTGCCAAGGCGTCAGCGGGTAAAGGCACACGCAAGCAACGCACGCGTCAGAACGTGGATGTTGAAGTCGTCCCAGTAGCTGTGAGCAGCGCTCAGCTCAAAGAGGCGCGGCCCAGCCCAGACACTCACAGGATGATCTCGTCCGGGTTGTCGGTGAGCTCCAGCGTCCTGAGTCCCTGCACAAGCGCGTCAGCGGCGGCAGTCCCCACCCGCAGCGCAGCAAACCAACCAAGATGTGGCCCTCGCGCTGCAGGCTCTTCTTGCCGTTGGACGCGCGCTTCTGCGCAACGAGGACCCTCAGCACGACCGCAGGCACCCACGGTGGGCAAGGCTGCGACTCACGATGCTGTAGACGCGATACTCGCCCACGACCAGGAGCCGCTTCTGCACCTTCTGCCGCCTCAGCTTCGTCGCCCACTCCAGCAGGCAGCAGCCTGCGGGCAAGGGCCTGAGCTGTTTCGAAAAAAGCACAGTCCCCCCACGCGTCCCAGCCCACACAGCACGCTCCCGAAAGCCACCGCTGCTCCCGGCGCCCGCTCAGGGACACAAACGCAGCGAGCACGGCGCAACACCGAAAGAGGAAAACGCGGCCGCTTGCACGGAGTCCTCCGCCGCTTACGATCGTGCTTCTCCATCAACAGCCCATGCACGAATTGGCGCTCGCCCTCGCTGATGGCGTTGCTATCCTTGCTCATGATGGCGGCGCAATGGCGGTGGCGGCGGCGGCGCTGGGGCCTTGAACGGGCAGCGGATGCCTCTTTGCAGCGATGCTCGCCAAAGAACCCAGCCGCCTCAAGCCCCTCCTGCGCCCTTGCGGACTTTTTGCGTGAGGGCCGCGCATGGCCGCGCTGGGCTACGTGGCGGCGACTCTGGGCTCAGCGGCGGCAGTGGACCTGGTGTGCCTCAACTACTTCAGCGGCTGTGCAGCGCTGCCAGCGCCCCGGGACGTGCTGCAGGAGGTGCGGCGGCACTGGGACTTCCAACGCGAGTGCAAGGGCAGGCTGAGCGGCGTGTTCCGGTTGCCGTCCAAGGTCGCGAGGTGCGCACTGTGCAGCAGCAGTCGCGCTGACCACGCTCGCTCGTTGCGCTCGCAGAGAAGCGTCGTCGTCGTTTGGTTTGGCAGCACAAGCCATGGCAACCTCTGCCACGCCTTGTTGATGGAGGAGGAAGCGTCAACGGGGCTCGCGCTCAACTTGCTGCAAATGCTGCACGCTGTGCTGGTGCTTGATGCCGTTCCGTCATCGCTGACTGCGCGCAACCTCACCGTCCCAAAGGTGGAGCACTCCAAGGCGGTCACCGACACGTTCGTGCTGAAGCCGGAGGAGGCGCTCGTGCTGCTGGAGAAGTTTCTCCCTGCCGGTGAGGCTGGCTGGCACTTTTGCCGCGGGCCCATGACATGCTCCACAGGGCAGCCGCTTGTGCTGAGCGCGCACCTCATCAAGCACCTGAAGCGCGAGGCCGACGCCACCATTCTGAGCAAGTGAGCCGCAGTGAAGCGTGGAGGGGCTGCTGGTTCCCAGAAGCAGCAGGGGTTGACGTGTGTGGTTCCATCGTTCAGCGATTGCCGTCATGGTCGGGGGGTTAGAGCCGTGCATCCTGGAAAACCGCGGAACCGGCGCCCAGCAGGTGCCTTGGGAGCGGTCCGCAACGCTGAGCCAGAGTTTGGGATAGCAAGGTGGACGCAGGGTCATGAGCGGCGTGGTCGTGGCGCAAGGTCTGGTTGCTTCTGCCACTACCGCCGCGCTCTCGCTCGCTGACAGGCCGGCCGCAGAGTGTGTGGAGGCTGCTGGCAAGTGCTGGTCGCGCAAGGCCAAGGACGTGGGCTTCTGCACATTCAAGCTCCAGGGCGACGACACCATCGTGCTGGATGCGGTGCGTGCATGCGGTGTTGGCGCGTTCCTGGCCCTGACGTGCCCGCTCGCCCGTCCAGACGGGTGTGGGTGCCAAGGGCGCGCGCACCCCCGACGAGCTGAGGGCCGCGTGGGAGGCGTTTGTGGCCACGCTGCCGGAGCAGGAGCCGCGCTGGTGTGTGTACAACTACGAGTTCCTGTCGCCCACGGACCAGGTGTCGCGGTCCAAGGCCGTGTTCCTGCTGTATTGCCCGGACTCGTGGTATGGCGCGCTCTTCAAGGGGGGCGGTCGCAGCTCTCACTCGCTTGTGCAGCAAGATCAAGCAGAAGACCATGGCCGCCATCTACGCAAAGAAGCTGCGCCTGGCTGTGTGCGAAGGAGGTAGCGGGTCTTTTGTTGCCCAGTGCCTGCGTGCTAACTTGCAGCAGAGCCCATTGAACTGCAGGCTGGGACAATGGCGTCACTCGACCACGAAGACGTGCTGGCCAAGGTGCTGAGCAAGCTCACCGTCAAGTGAAGAGTGGTGGGTGCGAATACATGATGTACAAAGGAAAAAGATTCACTTCTTGGGGCCCCGCTTCTTCGTTCCTGCCTTGCCCTGCTCAGCAGCAGCGGGTTTGCTCCGCTTGCTGGAGCCAACAGGCTGCTCCGGCGCGTCCGCAGTGGGAGCCCGCTTGGCCCCGCTCACCGCCTTCTTGCCCGCAGCGGTCACCTTCCTGCCGCCCTTGGGTTGCGCTGCAGCCTGCTCTGGCGCGGGCTCGGGAGCGGCCTTGGCACCGCCCTTCTTGCCGCCCTTGGGCTGCGTAGGTTGCGCTGCAGCTTGCTCGGGCGCGGGCTCGGGAGCGGCCTTGGCACCGCCCTTCTTGCCGCCCTTCTTGGCAGCCTTGAGGGGCTGCGGCGACAGGTCCGGCTCCGCTGTCTCGGCTTCCGAAGGCTTGTCACGCTTCTTGGTGGCGCTCACCTCCGCAGCCTTGGGCAAATGAGTCCACGCAATCGGAAGGAAGAGGCCTCACCCCAGAGAAAAAAGGCGTCGTGAAGGAGTACTCGATGCCTTGCTCCTCCCAAGCATGCTGCTGGCGCGCCAGGCTGCGGGGAGCGCCGCGTGAGAGCCAAGCCAAAGCGGCGCACGCGACAGGCCCACCTCTCGCGCGCCAGCGCCGTACGGTCGTCGGGCTTGACGGCGTTGACAGCGGCCTTGTTGAGCGCGGGGTAGCGGGACGGCAGCATCTTGAGGAGGCGGAGCGTGAGGTCGTACTGATCCGGCTGAGCCGCGAGTCAAACCTTGCGGTACGTGTTCTTCCACAGAGCGGGCGGCAGCTTGCGATGACGTCAGACGGCATCCAACAGCAACAAGGGGCCCGTCACCTGGTCCGCAGGCATCAGGCGCACCACCAGCTTCTTGCCGAAGAGCATGTAGCCGTCCATGGCCTTGGCCGCGATCGCAGCCACCTCGGCGTCCTTGAAGCGCACCCAGCCATAGCCCTTGGAGGCGGCGCTGCGCGTGGCGCGCGACACCTTGACACGGTCCACCTGCGGCGGCGCATGAGAAACAACGGCGCGCTCCCCACGCTTCACAAGCCCGCTCACACGTCCGAACTGGCCGAAGAACTTGCCCAGCTGCTCCTCGTAGAGGCCGTGCGGCAAGTGACCCACGTACAGCACCGTGGAAGGGGCTGAAGACTCATCCGCAGCCGCAGCGGCGTTGGACCCGCCCTCAAGCGCTAGGAAGTCGACGTCTCCCTCCTCGGACGACGACGCAGACATGTCACTGGGTCAGGCGAGGCCCATGCGCGTCTACGAGGGTTTTCATTGTTTCGCGCGCCCGACGATGTACCTGACGACTTCCTGCACATCCTGTGCCATGTACACGGTGGCGTTGTAGCGCGGGCGATCCGCGTAGTCCATGTCGTACCACGCGTCGTTCTGCAGCGCGACTGGTGCTGCGACTGAGAGCAAGACAGCAAACGAAAGAGCCACACACACCCGAAAAGAGGTCGGCGTAGGAGAGCACACGTTGCACCGCCAACCGCGAGAACACTGCGCCCAGAAACTTGCTGTACAGCCGATCAAAGGCCGGTCGCAGCAAGGCAAATGTGCTGCGGAGCGATCATTTGAGAGCGCAAGACACGCAGAAGGCAGCGCACCGCAGCGACAGCGGATGTGGCCGGCACGACACAAAGGGCGGGCAGTTGAAGAAGGACTGGGGAGTGAGAGCCTGCGGATTGGCCGGCCCCCAATCAGAGGAGTGACGAGACAGGGCGCGCCTGACATGCCTGCCAGCACGAGTTGTTGCACCTGCAATGGAAGCTGCACGTCAGGCTGACCCAACACACAAATTGCAGGACGTGCAAGTTGACGGACAGGAGCATGCGTCCTCGACAAGGCAAAGACAAACATGTGCGATGGATAAAACGGGGAGGGATGAAGGCTCAATACAGTGCAAACTAGCCCTCACTTGTTGCACAAGGGCTCGCACAGGCCGTCGCCCAGAGACTCTTCCTGATCGTAGGGCAGGAACGTGGCCTGCAGCGCAGCGCGACGGTGAGACGCTGCACGTGCTCGCGCGGACGGAGCCCCGCACCATGTTGTTCTCGTCCCAGTACAGCCTTGCATCAGCGACGTGTGTGAACTCGAGGCACGGAGCACACACAGCGCCGCCTCGCACCAGTAGTTGTTGCCCCGCATCGTGTACGAGTCAGGGTTGCCCACCAACGTTTCCACCACCATGTAGCGCACGAAGCGCTGCAGGTCAAACTGCGCCCCCACTGCAGTGCTTCTGCGGTGAGCAGCAGCAGCAGCAGCAGCAAGGCACACACAGGGGCTCTGCACCGGTGCTGGCAAATGTGGCGTTGGACGCGTTGTTGATGGCGCCGATGAGGCCGATGAGGCGCTGCAGCACCTGCGTCTGGTCCCCGATCTGGCTCGGGCTCAGAGTGCTGCTGGAGCGGGCACGGAACATTCCCAAACCTTGACGTCGTACTTGGCCTCATACGCTGCACACCGAACGAGTGCTGTCATGCAAGAGCGGGCAAGTAGGCGCCAACGAGACAAACCCGTGACGTTGGGCCCCTCATAGGCCAGACTGCCGCCGATCTCGGGGCACTTGATCAGCCCGATCTTGTTCTTCTTCTGCGGGCCGGGAAACCGAGACTTGAGGAACTCCTTGTTCACACGCTCGTACATCTTGAGCGGTGTGAGTCATCATTCCAAACAACAACAACA
>CAZYYU010000217.1:0-5928 GCA_964651735.1 uncultured Gammaproteobacteria bacterium
CAGCAGCGTCGTCTGAGCCGGCGCCGCCCTCGAACATCTTCTTCTTGTCGCCGCCACCGCCGCCCATGGCCGCCAGCTCAGCTGCGCGCTCGGCCTTGATGCGGGCGAGCGCCTCGTCGGGTGATTCGCCCTGTGCAGCTGTGAGGAGAACGGATACGAGAAGAAGAGAACCCACCTCAAACTTCTTCTTCTTGTCTGAGGCACCCGCCATGGCCGCCAGCTCCGCGGCTGCCGGAATGTCAGCGTCGGTACGTGCAGCGAGCCGCCGATTACCGCGCTGAGCACGCAGGCGCTCCTTTTCCATCTCAGCCGAGGAGCCACCCTCGCCCCGCTCGATGCGCGCCGCCTGCACAAGCAGAGTTGAGCATCACGACGAGATGGCGCGCAGGCAGCAACGCAACCTCCTCGTCAGCCAGTTCCTCTGCTGCGCGAGCGGCAGCTTGAGTGGTGGACGAAGACAAGGCGTCGGACTCATCGGCGTCATCGCCAGACGCGCCCAGCGAGAGGCGCAGCGAGTCGCGGTCGACCGCGTGCCTTCCTTTGGGCCTGTAGACCACGAAATGAGGTGGGATGGGACCGCTGGAGACTCTCGCAAGCGCACCGAAGCGATGCGCGCTTCTTGCGCGACTCCACGTAGTCGCCGCCACTGCTGTCAAGGCGCAGAGAGCCCTGCTCCGCGTCAAAGGGGAAGCAAGGGCAGTGCAGTGCGTACCGTGGACGATGTAGCCTCGTCGGCACGCTTGGGCTTGGGCGGTGGACCTCCTGGAGCGAGGGCAAAAGACGCGGCCCGCGTCAACGACGGCGGAAACGGGCAACGCGGGCACGCACCTCCCATCATCCCGGGCGCGAACTTGAGGCCGGCTCCCAGCCCGGCTATCTTACCGCTCTTCTTCTGTTGCGACATGGTTGCTTGCCCTGCGCACAGTTGCATGAGAAGCGCTTGACCCACGCCAGTTCCCGCCGCCACAAGCCGGGCCAGTGGCTGCGAACGCGGCCGCACGCGCGAAAACCCCGTTCCCGCGCCAGCAGCAGCAACACAGCGGCAGCAGCAGCAGGAGCAGGGCAAAGTCCAGCGAGTGGAACCTACCAACCGCCCCTCCAGGCTGGCGAGAAACAGAGGGCTTGCGTCATGAAGCGTCTGCGCGACGAGCCGCAGTTCCACCGACTCTGCGACGCGGGCGTGCTGTCGCCGCACACGCTGACATGTGGGCAAGCATTCCGCTGGCGCCAGTGCGAGCCGGGCTGGTGGCGCTCGCCGTTGGGTGCCGCGACAGCTGGTGTGCCGCTGCCTGCTCAAGCACGCGCAGGGTCCAGGGCGCGCGTGTACGTGCTGGCGTGGCGGGACGAGCAGGTTGAGTTTGCGGTGGAGCCGGCAGCGGACGTGGACGTGGAGGAGGAGCGCCGGTTTCTGGAGGACTACTTCAGGCTGGTGCGATGGGGGCTGCCTGACGACGCGGCGCTCTGATGGCTTGCAGGGCGTGGACGCTGTCGCATTGGAGGCAGGGTGGAGGGCGCGCGACGCGCGTTTCCCACAAGGGCCTGCTGGACTCCGTCAGTTGCGCCAAGATCCCTTCGAGACGCTGCTGTCCTTTGTGTGCACGCAGAACAACAACGTCAAGCGCATCTCGCAGATGATCGAGGTGCTGTGTCAAGAGGTACAGGTGGTTCCGCGATCGCTGTGTTGACTGCTGAAAGCGCGCTGCCAGTATGGAAGCGAGATTGTGGAGGGCTGGCACGCGTTTCCCTCGCTCGAGCAACTGCAGGCACACGCCAGCGAGGCCCGGCTCCGTGAGGTGGGCATGCGTGGCGAAACGGCTGTGCGCTCAACACTCTCGCTCTGTTGCACAGCTTGGGTTTGGATACAGGGCGCCCTACGTGATGAGCGCGGTGGAGCACCTGTTGGGTCGTGGGGGCACTGCTTTCCTGGACGGCCTGCGCCTCAGGTCGCTGGACGAGTGTCGAGCCGAGGTTGGAGGCTGCAGCGTTTGCCCACGTGGTGGAAGGGTTGACCCTCCCGCAGCTCACGCAGATCAGCGGGATCGGCTTGAAGTGAGGAGGCGGCGGCGTTTCGAGGAGGGGTGGCTCTAATGTTGGACGGACGCTGTCAGGGTTGCTGATTGCGTCAGCCTCTTCTCGCTGGACAAGGCCGCGTGCGTGCCAGGTGCGCGCGCTGTGCTGGGTTGGACGCCACTTTCTCACGGCACAGTGGGGAGCGGCGCAGTGGACACGCACATCTGGCAGGTGGCCAAGGAGAAGTACAAGGACCTCATCGACTTGTCTGGAGGTAGAGTGCGCACGCCGCTGAAGCTCGACTCGCGCCTCAGTGCTGCTGCAAGGCAAGTCGCTGACCCCAACGATGTACAAGCGCGTGTCAGGGGGGCTCGCGACGCTTTGGGGGCACGGTGAGGGGCTTCCCTCCCCCTAGCCCGCTGTCCTGCTCATCGGCGCCCACAGAGGCCGGCTGGGCGCATCAAGTCGGTTCGTGCGCTGCTGCTTTTTCCATGCATCGGTTGATTTGGGCAGTGCAGTGTTCAACGAGAGGCTCAAGAAAGCCAAGAAGACTTGATGACTGCTGCGCATCCGCCGATCGGGAAAACAAAAAAGGCGCCACGTGGAGGGCTTTGTGCTTGTCATGAAGCGCGTGGTTGTGCTCGGGTCCGGCAACTGGGTCCGGGAGCCCGCGTGGTGATGCCGTCGTCGCCTCTCTCACCTGCATGTCAGGGCACGACCGCAGCGCTGCTCATCGCCAACAGCCTCAACTCCAAGTCCAACACCGGGTTCCACAGCGAGGTCCGCATGTGGGTGTTCGAGGAGCTTGTCAACGGGGCCAAGCTGTCGGAGCTCATCAACGGGCTGCACGAGAACCCTCGATACCTTGCTGGCGTGAAGCTGCCGCACAACGTGGTGGCAGTGACGGACGCTGTGGAGGCGGCGCGTGACTGCACGCACCTGGTGTTTGTGCTGCCCCACCAGTTCCTGGACCGGCTGTGCAGCAACCTGGCGCAGGCGGGCGTGGTGCGCAAGGGCGCAGTGGCCATCTCGCTCATCAAGGGCATCACCTTTGACAAGAACGGGCCGCGCCTGGTCAGCGACTCCATCCAGCGTGCGCTGGGCATCCCGTGCGGCGTGCTGATGGGCGCCAACGTTGCCGACGAAGGTGCGTGGGCCCTTTTGGTTGCGGCGCCCTCTCAGAGCCAGCGTGCGCAGTGGCGCGAGGCCTCTTCTCAGAGGCCACCATCGGGTTGCGTGACATCAGCGCTGCGGGCCCTGGCGCGGACTGGCTGCTCTTGTTCCACAACCAAGTTTCCTTTCGTTGCGCGGTGTGAGCAATTGTGTCCACAACGTGTCGTTGACGCGGTTTGTCTCTCGCTGCAGGTCCGCAACGCGGTGGCTGCCGTGGAGGTGATGGGTGCGCTGAAGAACGTTGTCGGTGAGCGCTGCCGCTGCTACTACTTCCACGATGCGCTCAGCGACACGGCAGCACTTGCTGCGGGCATTGCAGAGGGGCTGCAGGTTGGTTCGTCGATTGCCGCCCCCCGCGGAAAGACTAACCTTTTTGCGCCAGTACGGGAACAACTGCAAGGCTGCGCTGATGCGCATCGGCTTCACGTGAGCCTTGCCGCCGGCCATTTGTCGTCCTTGTTTGACCCCGCTTTGCAGCGAAATGAGGAGGTTCGTGGAGCACTTCTTCCCGGGCGGCGACGACGGCATCTACTGGGAGAGCTGCGGCATCGCCGATCTGGTGACCACATGGTGAGGCGGCAACGCGTGAAGGAACCGCGCTCAACCCGGAGAACAGCTACGGAGGCCGCAACGTCAAGTGCGCTGCCATCTTCGCCAAGACGGGGCGCCCGCTCAAGGTGCCCCAGTGAGCGAGCGCGCATTGCGTCGGCGGCCAGCTCAGAATGCTTTGTTGGCGCAGGAGATTGAGAAGGAGGTGAAGCGTGATGTCTGGGGCTCGAGGCCCCGCCCCTGACCGACTGACTGACGCGCGCTCCTTCCAGGTGCTCAACGGACAGATGCTGCAAGGACCCCAAACACTGGTCGCGGCTCTCTGCTTGCCTCGTCCGCGCTCAACCCGCCGCACATTGGCAGGGCGAGGTGATGCCCATCCTGCGCAGCCAGGGCATCGAGAGGCGCTTCCCGGTGCGGCGCTTGTTCTTGCGTGCCTGGCCGCTCAGGGTGCTTGCAGCTGTTCTGCCGGCTGTACGAGGTGCGTTGCTGGTGTGGTTGTCGTCGTCGTTGTGCGTTTGCTGACCTGCGACCACCCCCAGATATTCTTCGACAGCAAGAGCCCAGCAGAGGTGCTCACCATCGAATGAAAGGGATGTATTTGCGCAGCGCTTCCTCCTACTTGATGTTACGCTGGATGCGCTTGCTGTAGCCGGCGTTCTGCGAGCACGCAAGTCATGGGAGGGCCCTTGCACGCGGCTGCGCAAACCGACCTGCTCAGAGTAGGCCAGCGTCAGCTCCTCCAGCAGGTGCTTCAGGTTGGCGGCGTCCGTCTGCAGCGTCTGCACCTGCAAGAGCGGGTGAGCCAAGAGCGGCCGGCGCGCGCGTGCGAGTCCCGCCTGTGCGTTGCCGTCCGCGTCCGCCGTGTGCAGGTTCATGAGCCAAACGGGGTTGGTCTGCCGGTGCACGGTGCGACTGGCAAGCTCCACGTCCAGGCGCCACTCCAGGTCCGTGTAGTGGCCGATGCGAAACGACGCGTCCTTGAGCAGCGCGCGAATCTCCGGGGCAGCTGAGCTCGCTGTGAGGCGCATGGCAGACACGCATGCGCGAGATGCAGCTTCGCACCGCTCCCATAGAGCTGGGTGATGGCGTCCAACGCCGTGGGCCGGAACTGCAGCGCTGCCAGCGTGTCGCGCACGTCAGCCTCGGCCGCCCGCAGCCTGGCCGCTTCGCTGAACAGAAAGGCCACCGCGTCCACCATGCGCTGCGCAGGCTCCAGGGCCACCTTGAGCTCTGCAGGTCGCCCGCGCTCAGGGGGAGCAGCAAAAAACCAAAGGCGCCCAACCGGCAGCCACCGATGCAGCCACGTCCTCGCGCGTGGCGCGTTGCAGAACACATCGCAGGCCTGCGTGGCAAAGCGCGCGCAGCACGTCGTCGCCGGCAGAATGTGCCAGGATCAGGTCGCTCTGCAGAGTGCTGTCCAAGGAGAGCAGCATGGCTTGGGACTACTCAAGCGGCCCTGCTCGTCTTCCGCGTGTTTTTTGGGGCGGGAAGAGGGCGATGGACGCCGTGCCGTCGTCGGAATGGGAAAGCGTCAGCGTGGGCAGCGGAGCCGGCAGTGGGACCGAGCAGCCACCGGAGGAGCCGCGATTGGACCCGCTGCTGCCCTTCTCCTCATGCGCGGACATGGCGCGCACTGCTCAGGACGTGCTTACGGTGGAGGACCGACGCTACCACCTCAAGACCTAGTAAGCGGCGCGGGCGATCAACGAGCGTCTCAACCGGAGCCGTTGCAGCCGGTCCTGCTTTGTGGCCTCGGAGATGGTGCAGTGGCTGCGCTCGTACGGCTGCAGCGAGGCGCGCGCCGTGTCACTTGGCCAGCAACTGGTCGACCAAGGTCCGCGTCCTTGCGTGTTGCGGCGACGGCTCAAGCGCGACGCAGGGCTCATCGAGCATGTGGTGGACGCCGGCAAGCGCTTCGCCAACGCGTATCTCTTCTTCCGCTTCACCAAGGGCCTGCTGGATGAGGTGCCCGAGAGCCAACGCCTGGAGTCGCTGGCCCCTGGGCTGCCCTTTGAGTCGCTCAGCGAGATTGTTGCCGCTGCCAGGCAAGCATGGGGTGCTGCAGTGGGCAGAGCTTGCTCTGCTGACCGACCGCTCTGCTGTGCAGGGCCTTCAACGGTGTTTCCATCCAGAAGCGCTCGTACTTCTTCCAGTCCTACTACGGTTTGAGCAAGCGTTGTTCTCGGCGTTGTT
>CAZYYU010000218.1:0-5854 GCA_964651735.1 uncultured Gammaproteobacteria bacterium
TTGGTTGAATCGGCGGGTGACGCGCCGTGCTTCCTGTCTGCATCTCCTGGCTGCTCCTGCTTGCGCTTGGCCTTCTTCGTTTCAGCGGGCAACGATTCGCCCTCCGTCTCCTCCTTCCGCTTGGCGTCAGGGCGGCGGCGGCGGTCGCCGTCCAGCGCCACCATGCGCTTGTCCATGACCAGGCACAGCAGCGTCCGGTTCTCAAACAGCTGTCCGTCCGCAATCGGCGGCACTGCTTGCAGCGGCACCCACTCAAAGGACGCGCGCTTGCCCACGATGCCGTGCAGCAACCCAAGCCACTCGTACGCCTCCGCAAACCGCACCTGCCAAGCGCTGATGACAAGGGCACGAGCACACAACACGCACGCACCCGAGCCTCGTGGAAGCGGCAGAACATGGTGGCGCACAGCGCGTACAGCACGGTGGTGAGGCTGCCGTAGTGGCCTTTGGAGAGCACCAGGAACAGCGCCTCTGCAGCACGCTTGGCCAGCGCCACAACCAAGGCGAACGAGCGGTCCAGGTCGGGCCCCAGCTCGCCCACGCAGCGCAGCAGCTCGGGCGTCACCACGCGCTCCTCAGCCAGCCCGGACTCGCGGGCCAGGCCGTCGCGCAGAGCCGTCAGCAGGGCCCAGCAGGGTCCGCCTCGCAGGGCCTCGAGCGTGCGGTGCAGCTCCCGGGCGCGCTGGTAGAAGAGCATGGCGTGCAGCCGGCGATGCAGACGCACCGTGGTGCCCAGCAGCCACCAGTCACGGCCTCCTGCCAGCGTGTCCAGCGCGCCCACCAGCGCCGACATGGCCTCATGGGCCCCCCGCTGCGCTGCCAGGGCGCGCTCGGCGTGCACCGTGGCGGGCAGCTTCAGCCTGCTCAGGGCCGTGGTGGGCGCCGGCGCGTTGGCCTGCCACGCTGCTGCCTTGGCTCCGGCCGTGCGGAACGCAAAGCGCAGCGCGTCCACATCCTCGTCTTGCATCAGCGAGCCCTCGCCTTCATTCCGGCTTTTCGAGGCCGTTCTCGTCCGGCTTGAGGAAGTCGGCCACCATGTGCTGGATCATGTCTGCCAGCAGCGCGTCGGCCTCGCCCTCCACGCCGGGCAGCTCCGTGTAGTACTTGAGCTTGGGCTCGGTGCCGGAGCCGCGCAGCGTGAACACGGCGCCGTTGGCGAAGAAGAAGGTGATCATGGGCGACGACGAGGTGGGCAGCGTGGGCTTGTGGTCTCCTGGCACAGCGTCGTCGTGGCCCGGCGTCTGCAGATCACGCACTCGTACGATGGGATACGGGCCCATTGTTCGCGGGTACCCGGTGCCGTCCTTGTGGCGGTGGCGCAGCGCCGCGAAGATGCCGAACATGATCTTGGGATCGCGGCAGAAGAAGTAGCTGTCACGCGCAGCCATGTACCCGTACTTGGCGTAGATGGCCTGCAGGTGAAGGGTTGAGGTGGGTTGGTTTTTGTGCGCAGTGTGGCGACCTTGAGGTGCGCGAAGAGCGTGGTCTTCTGCTGCGCGTACAGGTGGTTGGTCATCTCCGCGAACACTGCCGCGGTGTGCACGCCGTCCTGCAGAGTCATGAGCGTTGCAAATCATCGCAACACAAGGGGAGAACCTTGTCGGGCCGCACGTTGCCCACCATGTAGCCGATGGCCTGCTCAAAGGCCAGGATGGTCTTGTAGCCCTCTTGCTGCGGCCGGCGGTCAGTGCGCGCTGCAAACGCCAGCAGAAACATGCACCTCAAGCCGCAGCACGACATCGCCGATCCACTGCGGCGTGCGTGAGCGAGGACAACAATAGTGTGACTCGCCGCGACCCTGTATCTGAGTGAGCAACACAAACAGAGCCACCAGCACGCACTTGAAGCCGGTGAGGCACTCCTCGTAGCGGCAGCCCTCGACCTGCGCGATGCGCTGCAGCATCTTGCTGGACACGGTGGTGTTGACCAGCAGCAGCCGCGACGGCGCCACGTCCGGGTGACGGGCGCGATACTGGCCCAGCAGCCAGTCGCACAGCAGCGTCCCGATCTCGTTGCCGGACAGCGGCTTCCACCCGCTGCAACGGTGCAGTGAGCAGCGCAGACTTGCAAGCCCACGAGACAACCTGGGCGTCTTCTCTGCGGCGGCCAGCCGGTCGGCGTCCGGGTCGCACGCGATGACCACGGGCGAGTCAATTCTGTCAGCGGCTGCAGAAGCCATCGTCAACACGCAAAGAAAACGTGGCAACCACTCACCTTCAAATGCAAGGCAAAGCGCGCCCTGGCCCTCCTCGGGGTTGGGGAACGCCACGGTGGGAAACGCCGGGTCCGGGAACAGCTGCTGCATGACGGGGAAGTAGGGCGGCAGCCCGTAGGCCTGGAACGCGCGCAGCACCCACTTGGCGCCCACGCCGTGCATGGCCGTGAACGTGAGGCGCAGCGCTGAGCGCTCGTTGGCGGCGCGCGCGAAGCACCACTCGGCCGCGATGCGCGCGTAGTACGCGTCGCTCACGTCGCGCGTGGGGTCGTGCAGCAGCGCGTTGCCCAGCCGGTCCGTCAGCGTCGCCACGTCCAACGGCCACGGCTGCTGGTGGCGCTCGATCAGCGCCGCAATGTGCTTGTCGTGCGGCGCCAGAATCTGAGACCCGTTGCTCCAGTACACCTGACAAGAACGCTTGAGCAACAAACGATGAACAACAGCGAACGTGCCTTGTAGCCGTTGTCTGCAGCAGGGTTGTGCGACGCTGTCACCATGACGCCGCCGCAAGCCTTGACGAAGCGTTTGAGCAGAACAACCGCACACCACTTGCTTGCCTTGAGGTGGATCACGCCAAACGACACAAAGGGCGTCGGCACCACTTCGCTGAAGAGATACACCTTGACGCCCTGTCGTTGCCGCGCGCGCTTGAGCGGAAAACAACGCGGCAGCCAGCAGACCTTGGACAGGAAGATGGCTGCTGTGCGCATGGCAAAGTCATACGAGTTGTGCCGTCCATCGTAGCCCACCACCACGCCTCGCTCGCGCAGGTCCGCAAACGACGCCTCCATGTGGCTGAACAGGCCTTGCGTGGCTTGCGTCACCGTCAGCAGGTTCATGTGTGGCAGCCCCGGTCCCATGGCTGCGCGCAGGCCCGCCGTGCCAAAGGAGATGCGCGGCCCCAGCAGAGCTTCACGCAACCCAGCCTCGTCGCGTGCTTCGTGCATGCGCTGCACCTCGCGCCGCGTGCGCGGGTCCACGTCCAGCTGCAGCCATTGCTGCACCGCAGCCTGCACCTCAGCGTCCATCGTGTTTTTGCCAGCGCTGCAGGGCCGGACCGATGCAGGACGAGGCGTATCGCGCGCTGGAGCAATGGGTGCCACCTGCTGCACGGCCCCGTTGCAGGACGCTGGGGGACCTGCTGACTGTGGTTTCGCGGGATGTGCCCGAGGCTGTGTGCGAGGCGGTGGATGCTGCGCTGCGGGACGCTCGGGCCAACGTGCCGCTGGTGGATGCCATGGAGCTCCCCACGTTGCCAGGTTCGGAGCCGTGCGTGGGTGGACCGCCCGCAGCCAACTTCAAAGCAGCGCCGTTTGACAACATTGCTCTGTGGCGCGGGGACATTACTACTCTCAAGTGCGACGCCATTGTCAACGCTGCCAACTCCCAGATGCTCGGCTGCTTTACGCTGGGCCACAAGGTTCGCTGGGAGCGCTTGTTTGGGGGTTCTCATCTTCTTGCAGTGCATCGACAACATCATCCACGCAGCTGCAGGTTTGGCTGTTTCCACACGACGGCCCCCCTCATCGGGCTCCAGGGCCCCGGCTGCGGATGGCGTGCCGCGCGTTGATGACGGAGCAGGGCACGAACGAGCCCACCGGCTGCGCCAAGATCACGCCGGCCTTCTGTCTGCCGTGCAAGTTTGTGCTGCACACTGTGGGGCCCATCTACGACGCTTCCGTGGACCAATCAGGTGGGGATTGCGTTTGGCTCACACACCACACTCACTCGTGGTAGCGCTGCTCGCGTCGTGCTACACGTCATGCCTGGACCTGGCCGCGGAGCGCGGGCTGCGCTGCGTGGCCTTCTGCTGCATCAGCACCGGCGTGTTCGGGTACCCGGCGCCGCAGGCCGCGCTCACCGCAGTGCGAGCCGTGGCCTCGTGGCTGCACCGCAACGCGCGCAGCGGCATGCGCGTGGTGTTCGACACGTTCACCGCGCACGACGCGGCCCTGTACCGCGACTGCGTGCTGTGGTCGCGGCCCGCGCGCAACCTCTTCCAGTGCAGCTGCCACATGTCGTCGCCGCTGGTGGCGGGCCTGCTGCGCAGTCTGTGGGAGCACTTTGACGACGCGGCCGTGGCCTCGCTGTTCCCCGCCGACGACGAGTACAACGACATGCGCGGCATCCGCGTGTGCGCCGCAGGTCAGCGTGAACGGTGTCGTGTTTGGGATGTTTTGACGGACGGATTGCAGTGCACTACGGAGCGCTGACCGCGATGCACGACGGTCTGGCCTCGTGGCCGTCCCCTGATTGCTTCCAGGCCGTGCCCGCGTTCCTGCGCGCGCACCACGCGTGGGTGGCGGAATTCTGCGCCTCGGCGCCGCAGACGAACGAGGTGCGGCGCGCCGCGGTGCTGTTCGCGGGTCTGCAGTACGTGCTGGCGTCGCTGAAGGGCGGGCCTGCTTCGTGTCGGCTGCTGGAGTTGGGCTCGTCGGCCGGCCTCAACCTCAGCCTGCATCGGTGCGTCGCCGTTGGCAGAGATGTTGCGTGACGCACGTTTGGCAGCTATGCGTACCGATGTGGGAGCTGGAGCTACACACCCGCGGACGTGGCTGAGCCGCTGCTGATCACGTTCGAGTGGAGCGGCAACGCCATCGTGCCGGCGCCGCTGTGTGTGGTGCAGCGTCGCGGCTGTGACCTCAACCCCGTCACGGACATGACGCGCCTCAAGTGAGAGTGCGGTGCTGATGTTGGTGCTGATTGTTGAGCCTCATTTGCAGGGTGAGATATTGGTGCGTGATTGAGGTGAGGAGCAAGTGGCGCGTTGTTGTTTGACTGCTGACAACTCGTTGCAAGCGGTGACACGTGACGTGCTGTGTGGCAGTCGTACTTCTGGGCCGATCAGGTGGACCGTCTGCAGCTGCTGGATCGCGCCATCGCAGCGCGCAACGCCGAGCCCGACCCGGTGACGGTGGAGCGTGCCGACGCGGCGCAGTGGCTGGAGCAGGCGTTGCAGGACTTCCCGGGATCGGTGCAGCCCTGCACCACCGTCGTCATGCACTCGCTGTTCTACCAGTACCCGCCCAAAGAGGTGCGGGACAGGATCGCCGCCGCCGTGGCCGCTGCAGGTTGTGCGCGGTGACGGTGCGGTGAACGCTGACCGTGCGCTGAGCAGGCGCCAAGGCCACCGCAACACACCCGCTGGTTTGGTACGGCTGCTTCCTTGGTGGTTGTGGTGTGGTGACGCGTTTGCAGGCTGCGGTACGAGAACGACCGTGCGTTGGGCGGCACCGACCCGGAGCTGTTCTTGCTAAATGCCGTCGTGTATCCCGGAGGCACCAGCACCACGCTGGCCCACGCACACTACCACGGCACGGTGAGCGATTTGTGGTTTGTGGATTGCTGTGACGCTGTTGCAGTGGATCAAGTGGCTGCAATGAATGGGCAACGTTCATTCGTCGTCGCTGCCGTCCAGCTCCTCGCGCATCTGATCTGCCTGGTGTTTGGCGTTGCTGTGCTTGTTGGCGGCCGCCTTGTCGCGTTTGCGCTTGTTCCAGAAGAAGTACTCTGCGCGCGGTGAGAGGGTGTGGTGGCGACGAAGGAGCGCACGCACCGACTTGCTGCTTGGTCAGGCCCGTTGCAGCGCACAGCTCCATCTTCTCAGCCAACGTGGGAAACTGCCGGGAAGGTGAGGAG
>CAZYYU010000219.1:0-5849 GCA_964651735.1 uncultured Gammaproteobacteria bacterium
AACTCAAAGTTCTTATGGATACAGTCGGGTGTCCTCCATTCGAACGACGTCTCGATCAGGCCGGCTTATTCCCGCTCCATGCCACGGGGATCACCATCCTTCAGATCAACGTCGGCAAACTCTGCAACCAAACCTGCCGACATTGTCACGTCGATGCGGGACCGGATCGTACTGAAATCATGTCGGATGAGATAGCCGATCTCTGTCTCGCGGCGTTGGCGAAGACCGACATTCCCACCATCGATATTACGGGCGGGGCACCGGAACTCAATCCGAACTTTCGCCGGCTGGTCGAACGGGCCCGTACCCTCGGTCGTCATGTGATCGATCGGTGCAACCTCTCCGTCTTGCTACTTCCCTCCCAAGCGGATCTTGCTGAATTTCTGGCTGCCCACCACGTCGAAATCATCGCCTCACTTCCGGCCTATCGCGCCAGTCAGACTGATGCACAGCGCGGAGACGGCATCTTTGAGAAATCCATCGAAGCCCTCGCGCGTTTGAACCGACTCGGGTACGGGCGACCGGAGAGCGGCCTCGCCCTGAACCTCGTGTACAATCCGGTCGGCGCGTTTCTCCCGCCGAAGCAAGAGGCGATCGAAGCCCAATTTCGGAAAGAGCTCCGGACACGGTATGGCATCGACTTCAACCATCTCTATACCATCACCAACATGCCGATCAGCCGATTTCTCGAGTTCCTGACCGAGAGTGGGAACTACAACGCCTATATGGAACGTCTGGTCAGTGCCTTCAACCCTGCCGCTGCGGCAGGTGTCATGTGCCGATCGATGATTTCCGTGGGGTGGGACGGCACCCTGTACGATTGCGACTTCAATCAGATGCTTACGCTGCCGGTCAAGGAAGGAATGCCGCGCCATATTCGCGACTTTGATCCCACCCGCCTCAGCACACGCAGAATTGTGATGGGCAACCACTGCTACGGGTGCACGGCCGGCGCCGGCTCGTCCTGCGGCGGATCGGTCACTTAAAGAAGTATCCACGACTAAGGTATGGAGACATCTCGATGCATCGATATATCGGTTTATTTCGGCAGAACATATCCGGCTTTCTCGCCGCGTCATGTGTTGTGGTCTTCTTAGGAACTCCGGGATTAGCGTCATCCCAGATAACCACGACAGATCAACTGTCGGGCAAACTGGTGATTACGGGCTCCAGCACTGTGGCTCCATTGATCGCCGAGATCGGCAAGCGCTTCGAGCGGCTCTACCCCAAGGTGCGAGTCGATGTGCAGACAGGTGGCTCATCGCGTGGAGTCGCCGACGCGCGCCAGGGTCTAGCCGACCTCGGCATGGTCTCACGGGGGATGAAAGCTGAGGAGAAGGACCTGCATTTTTTTCCCGTCGCCCGCGACGGGGTTGGCCTCATTGTCCACAAGGACAATCCGGTCCAGACCCTCACCGACGAGCAAGTGATCGCGATCTACACGGGCAAGATCACGAATTGGAAGGACGTGGGTGGGAAAGATGCTCCCATCACCGTCGTGAACAAAGCCGAGGGTCGGTCCACATTGGAACTGTTCCTCCACTACTTTAAGCTGAAGAATACGGACGTGAAAGCGCAGGTGGTGATCGGCGACAACGAGCAGGGGGTCAAAACCGTCGCCGGCAATCGCAACGCCATCGGGTACGTCTCCATCGGGACGGCTGAATACGACGAATCACAAGGAGTCCCGATTCAGCTCCTCCCGGTTGGAGAAGTCGCCGCTTCCACTGAGACGGTGCAGAATGGAACGTTCCCCCTTTCCCGTCCGTTACACATTATCACCCGGACTCCCCCGGCCGGATTGGCCAAAGCCTTTATCGACTTCGCGCAGTCCAAGGCGGTTCATGACATCATTAAGCAGCAATACTTCGTCCCACTGGGCGATTGACGAGATCTTGTGCTGGCTGTTGCGCGGTGTCGCGGCCATCGCTGGCACCATCGTCCTGCTCATCGTCGCCTTTCTGATTATGGAGGCACTTCCTGTTCTCCATCACGTCGGGCTGCAACGATTCTTTACCGACCCTTCCTGGCATCCAGCAGAGGGTTTTTACAACCTCACCCCAATGTTGTGGGGAACGCTGTTCGCCATGGCCGGTTCTGTGCTGATCGCCACACCCATAGGCATTTTCTCCGCCGTCTTCTGCCATTACTATGCACCAACGATGGTTGCCCGGCCCTATCGACGCCTGATCGAGTTGCTCGCAGGCATTCCGTCCGTCGTCTACGGATTCTGGGGACTCGTCGTGCTGGTCCCGCTCATTGGAGAGATCCAGCCTCCAGGTCCCAGCCTGTTAGCGGGCATCCTGATCCTCACGATCATGATCCTGCCGACTATCGCCTTGATGGCCGATGCGAGTCTTGCCAACGTCCCTCAACAATACCTACGTGGGGCAGCAGCCTTAGGGCTCCCGCGATGGGCGACAATCCGAGGCGTTGCGTTTCCAGCGGCCAAATCAGGATTGTTCACCGGGGTGATCCTGGAGACCGGTCGAGCCATCGGAGAAACGATGGCGATTTTGATGGTCTGTGGGAACGTGGTCCAAACTCCTTCCAGCCTCTTCGATCCCATCCGAACGTTGACGGCCAATATTGCCCTCGAAATGGCCTATGCGCTCGGGGATCATCGGGCGGCATTGTTCGTCAGCGGACTTGTCTTAATGGGTATGATTGTGGCGCTGACCATCGCCGCGGAATGGATCAGTCGAGGGAGAATTTATGGTTGAGGCTGCAAAACCACGACAGAGTTCTTGCGAGTGGCTCGCTTTCGCGTCTGTCTGGGGAGCTGCGGTTCTTGTGACCGCCACCTTTTGCTGGCTCCTGGGAGATATCATCTGGCATGGATTGAGCCATATTTCCTGGACGTTTCTCACCGCCCCCCCGGAGAACGCGGGACGCCAAGGTGGCATCGGGCCCATCCTGGTTTCGACAGCCTTGATTTTGGGAGTTTGTCTTGCCGTATCCTTGCCCATCGGCATCGGCACCGCCGTCCTCCTCGCTGAATTTACGTCGGACTCCGGTCTGTTCGGGCGGCTGACCCGTCGCAGTCTTGATGTCCTCGCCGGTGTGCCGTCGATCGTCTTCGGCCTATTCGGCAATGCATTCTTTTGCAAAACGCTGGGCTTGGGCTTTTCAATCCTCTCAGGCGGACTGACCTTGGCCTGCATGGTGCTGCCGATTTTGATTCGCTCAACCGAGGAAGGGTTTCGCGCGGTGCCGGCTTATTACCGACTTTCCGCGGCAGCGCTCGGCCTGTCGCGAACCACAACCCTCGTGCACCTCTTGCTGCCGGCAGCAGTACCAGGGCTCTTGGTTGGTCTTGTCCTGGGCATAGGCAGAGCAATTGCCGAGACGGCTGCCCTGATCTTCACGAGCGGCTATGTGGATCGCATGCCGGAGTCGCTGCTTGATTCCGGACGCGCGCTGTCCATTCACATTTTTGATCTCTCGATGAACGTTTCCGGAGGCGACGCTCACGCCTATGCCTCGGCGCTGGTTTTGGTCGTCTTGCTTCTCGCGATCAATGGAACGGCTGCGTGGCTGGCTGAACACCGGCTCCGTCGGAGGATCCTCACAATATGAGGCCGTCCGCGTCTCAGACACAGCCGTGGTTTCCGCTGGATGAGCGACCAGCCTGTTGTGTCCCCAAGCCGTTCATCGAGGTCGAACAGCTTAGCTTGCGTTATCATGAAACCCCCGCCTTTCACGACGTGTCCCTCCCGATCAACCTAGGCTGCATCACAGCTCTGGTGGGACCGTCCGGATGCGGGAAGACCAGCTTTCTCACCTGCCTCAACCGCCTCACCGATCTGATCGCCGGATGTCATGTTTCAGGACGAATCATGATCGATAACCTCGATGTGTTGGCGCCTAGCACTAATGTCATCCAGCTTCGCCGCCGCATCGGCATGATCTTTCAAAAACCGAACCCCTTCCCACTATCGATCCGAAAAAACATCGAGTTTCCTCTGCGGGAGCACGGGCGGCATGATCGAATACAGGTTGCGCAGACGATCGAGACGGTCCTCCGGGATGTGGGACTCTGGGATGAGGTCAAGGATCGGCTGGACTCGCCCGCGTTGGCCTTGTCCGGCGGCCAACAACAACGCCTCTGTCTTGCCAGAGCCTTGGCGCTTTCCCCGGAAATGCTGCTCATGGATGAGCCCTGCAGCGCCCTTGATCCGCTTTCCAGCGGCCTTGTTGAGGATCTCATCGTCGACCTGCGTGGCCGTTACACCGTTCTGATCGTCACCCACAACCTGGCCCAAGCCCGGCGCATTGCGGACTACACCGCCTTCTTTTGGATTCAGAACGGGACAGGACGTCTCATTGAAGCAGGAACCGCCAAGCAAATATTTGGAGAACCCCTTGATCCACTGACCGCAGCTTATATCAGTGGGATGCGAGGATAGTCGCATCCGATTCGCTGGAGTCTGACCTGTGAAACAAGAACGGCATGCGGGAGCAAAACATAAAATGCTGTCCATCCACAGACGGGCGCTGCCGGAAGTAGGCAAGAAGCAGGGTAATCTCGCGGGCATTCAAATCATGCCACTCCCCGCCAAGACTAGTGCTTCTGATCAAACCTGGCCATTACAGTCATCGCCAGGGCAAGGAGCCCCGGTACCAATGTCTTCTTTGCCCGCTGGGGCCCGTCTCTACTGGCTCCCGGTATTATTCGCCGCATCAGACATTCGGAAGGACACTCCTTCTGAAGGGCAGCGCTTGGAAGAACGTCATGAGACCCATAATGCTAGGCCAAGTAGCGATACGGCAGGGCGGCGCGCGAAGCGTGAACGACATGCATTTGAGCATTCACGGTACGTCTATGGCCCACTCGTCTTGGATGCCTCTCGGCGTGAGGTTTATGTCAATGGCCATGAAATCGAACTGACTCTCAAGGAATTTGGATTACTGGAATATTTTCTCAAACATCCAGGCTACGTACGAACACGAGAGATGCTATTGAATGCCGTATGGGGATATGAATACTATGGGACGATTCGGACAGTGGATGTCCATGTACGGCGGATCAAAAAGAAAATTCCACTCCTTACGTCCGTGATTATCTCTGTTCACTCGCTTGGCTATAAACTGCGCGATGGCAACAGTTCCTCATCCTGAGCCTCTTTTCACCCGTTTGTCTCTGCCCCCATCTGATTTTCCTATCACCCTGGATCAATGGCAATACTTCACAGAGATGCCGATGCGCCGGGGGTTTTTGAACTCCTCGTTTGGCATAAGAGACAGCGCTGGGCCTCAAGTTCTTGGGATGTACATCCGTCGAGGGCCCGACCGCTAACTTGGCGTATGAGGCACAAATGATCTCGACATGGTCACATCGTAAGTTGCCTGCAACCACGGCCTAACATCGTGGTTTCTGTTGTTTCATACTTCGCATGAGCCGCCTCTCGGCTCCGCGCTCTTACCCCTGAAACTCCCGCAGACTTGGATATCACGTTCAGGGATGAATACGCGGTTTCAGCAGGTAGAAGCCTGCTCCGGGTTGTCATGCCTCCCAATTGCACACGTATCGCTTCCATTAGGGTCGCCTGCCCAATCAAGTGTTATTACAGTGTTAGAAATTCGGACAAATGGCCCTGATTTCAGACAAAGAAAGACAAAGAGAAACGATCTAATAAATTGCGTATATCCGCTAATGACAAGGGGATTGGCCCTGTCGTCAATGACTTGGCCAATCCCCCTTTGCCTGCTTAGAAGGCTGATGCTCTATCCGACTGAGCTACGGGCGCGTCTGCGTGTTCAAATAAGTTGGAATTACCATTCTGGTCTTATCTCGGGCAAAGCACTCCAGCAGAGTTCGCATGCGAAACGTATTAGGTGTTTGGGCA
>CAZYYU010000220.1:0-5844 GCA_964651735.1 uncultured Gammaproteobacteria bacterium
TGGCCGTGGTGGGCGTGCTCATCTTCAACTACCGCAACCGCAAAGCCCTGGCCGATGTGCAAAACAAGTTACGCGCGATGCCTGCGTGACGAGCGCCGAATCCAAGTGAATTGAAAGGGGGAGGAAGATGAGCACCGCTGTGCAGCAACAGCCGCGCCCTCGCAGCTCCGACGCGGTGCACGTGCGGTGCGTTGCGGTGCCGCCGCCGTGGTTCGTCGTCTCATCTGGCTCCGGGCTTAGCGATTTGCTCGCCGCGCGACAGCTGGAGCCGGCCGCACCGCTCCTGACCGCGCAGCGGGAGCCGTTGCAAGTTCGGTAAGCCGCCAGAAGTGATGGGGAAAATCCTTCCTCTCGCCCACCGCCGCCGCCGCCGCCGTCGCTCGGTGTGCAGGGAGCTGCTCGCGCTGCACGCGTTGCACAAGGCGCGCACGCTCGTGGAGGTGATTGGCGAAAAGGAAGAACCAGTGGCGGCGGTGCGCGATTTGCTGGCCGTGCGCCCTTTGGAGGCCGCCAGTGTGGCCTTGGAGGCGCTGGAGGAGCGAGATGGCATCATGGGCATTCGGGATCTGGAGGCGCGCGAGCTTGACGCACGCGATCTCCTGGAGCTGGGTGCTGATCCAGACCTGCGCCCCTTGCTGGGCAAGCTGCTGCGCATGCTGGCGCTTGAGGATGGTGCAGGTGGATCGCGCTATCAGCTCAACTTGTCCGAGTTGTATTACCGAAAGGGAAGGGCGCTGACCTTTGGCGACGTCAGCGCGCGCCACGAGCACAACAAGTGGCTCGAGTCCCGGTACAGGGCACTGAAGAAGGCCATTGCCAGGTGCGGTGGCGGCAGCAGCAGCGATCAGTGTGTGTTCTGACGTCGCGGGGTCTGCGCGCGCAGCGCGCACCAGCACGTGGGAGTGGAGCTGATCAAGACGCAGCAGACAAGCGGCAACATGCCGCACATTGCTGACAAGCTGGAGGCCATGCACTTGAAGCTGCGGCAGACCAAGAGGGAGTGGGTTCTGTGTGAGAATCACAGGGCCACGCTGGTGGAGCAGAAGAGCCGGGTGGAAGTGTACCTCGAGGCCATGCGCCTGAGGCTGCTGCACGTGGTCAAGAAGCCAGAGAAGGTGCGGTGGTGGCTGCTGGTCCACTTTCGCGTGCGTGCCGCCGCTGACTGACACTGTGCAGTATCTGAGTGACGCAGCGCGCATGGAACGGCTGGCGCGGCAAATCAGCGTGCTCAACACGCACCTGGAGCAGGACAACGACTTGCATGCGGAACTGGCACACTACGACGCGCATTGCAAGGCGGCGCAGAGGCGCCTGGAGCGCCTCGTGTCCAAGAGCGAGCGGCGCCTGCGTGATGGCTTCTGGAGGCGCGATGCGTTGCTGCTGCAGGCCAAGGAGAGCAAGAACCAAACTGTGCTCCGGCTGTGCAAGACGCACGCCTCGGAAATCTTCCGCGGCCTTCCCGTTTCCGCCGACCTGGTCGATCCACTGCTGAAGGAGGCTGCCCTGCGCCTCGGGCTGCTGCTGCCCAGCCGCGCTCCCGCTGGGCAGCAGGAGCTGCTGAGCGACAGCGGGGACAACGAGCGCAACGAGCGCTTGCCTGAAGTGGAGCAGATCCTGGCGTACGCACGCCAAGGCTACCAAGTCGATCTGTCGCGCGCTCCGCGCAGCGTGCTGCACGGCATTCTGCTGCACTTTGCGTCGCGGCGACTCTTCTCAGAGCAGCAGATGGACATGATCGCAGCGCCGCCCACGGAAGCAGAGCGCGTAGAGGTGGCACGCAAGGTGGCGCGCTCGCTGACGCTGGCACAGCGCTCCAACCTCAAGGCGCTGTTCAAGGCGCTGCACAAATGAACTGCTGCTACTGCAGTCCAGAGGCGCACTGGCCAGGCGCGGGCTCCTGCTGTTGCTGGGAGGGCGGCGGCGGCGGCAACTGGTTCAGAGCGACCACGGCGCTCACGCAGTCTTGCGTGGCAAAGTCCATGGAAATCACGGAGCACACTCGAGCGATCCCGCGCGCGTCAGCAGCCAGGACCTGGATGCGAGGGGAGCGGGGATGAGAGGGCTCACACAGCAAAAAAACAAACAAAAAAAAAACACGCAACCCACCTCCAGCAGGAGTGCGTTGCTCTCCTCGGCCATGGACTTGACGGAGCGGCGGTGACGGCGGAAGGTGTAGAACCTCTTGAGCGCCTGCACCACGTCGTCGGCGGCAGGAGTGAGCGTGAAGCTCAACTCTCTGAGCGTGCAAAGCGAGCGCGACGGCACTCGATCGTCCACTTGCCTGCGGACAAGGCGCAATGAGAGGGGTGCTGGCCAAAAACATGCACACACGCACGCAGCAATGTTCTGGCGCAGCACTGCCACGTCGTTGGTGTTGGCCCAGTGCCCAACAAACAAGCCGTCTCTCGGAAGCAGCGGCGACTGCTGTGGCAGCGCCTCATCCCCGACCCAGACGAGAGCGCACTTGCCCTGCACAGCGAGCAGCGGCGCAGCACGCTCCTCTGGCGCAGTGTCAGTCATGAGCCACGCATTCCACCAAGTGCATGCCCCCCTCACCGCGTGTCACAAGCGCAGGCAGCGCGGACGAGCACTCTTTGAGTGCTGGCATTCAGCAAAAAGCGCCACAGGAAGGTCGTCGACGACGCACCGTGTCCCAATTGCACCAGCGCTTGCTCTGTCATGGTGGCTCGATGCTCCCAACCGGACTTGAGCAGCACGACCACGAGCTCGCTTGGATGCTGCACAAGAAAGCGTCTCAGCTCCAGGAGCGCCCACCGCAGCGGCACCAAGGACACGTTGTGCACAAGCCACAGCAGACCGGTGCGTGGATGGCGAGCCACGCGCAAGTCAAGGGCGCGCACGCCAAGCAGCAGCTGCTCGTACAGCGACGCGCCCTGCGTACAGGCCCACTGCGCAACGAAGCCTCGCAAATGGGGCGTGGCGACCAGCGCGGCACTCCACCAGGCCCGCGGTAGGGGGTGCGAGGCGTCCATCTCGTAGGCTGCTGAGTCGTGCGTCGCAGGCAACACCACCGCTGTCCAGGGCCGGTCGGCAAGCCCCGCGTTGTCAGCCATCCACGTGGCCAGCGGATGCTCCTGCGCTCGTTCGTGCAGCGCGCATAGCACGCGCTCGAGTTGGGCCTCGTCGCGCGCCCAGAACGGGCTGGAGCGGCCCACGCGAAACGCTGCTGTCAGGCCGTGGCGCCGCACCGGGCCCTCCACTGTCGCCGTCGCCGCTCGCTTGCCCGCCACAACGAGCTGTGCGCCATCCACCACCACCACAGAGCGCTCCGAGCGCAGCCAACCAAAGCCAAGGCGCTCCTCCATACAGCAGTACATTAGTTGAACTCCAAAGCACCGATGCGTTCCTGCACTCGACCGATCCACTCCTCAGGCACGACAATAACCTGTTGTGGTTGCGCAGCCACAACAGGAGCCACGACGTCGCTGGGCTGGTCAATCCATCGCGGGATCTCCACGGTCGGGGGGCGTTCAATCCAGTCGCGCGAGGAGGCAGCAGCAGCAGCAGCAGCAGCAGCAGCGGGGGCCACCTGCAGGTCTTGCGCAAGCTGCAATGGCGGTGAGGACGCGGTACACGAATGAACTCACTCACCTTGGGTCGATGGCGCAGCAGCCATCGCGTGATGGCAGGGTCGATTTGAAGCACACTGTGCAGCGCGGTCCACGCCCGTGGATCCAGCTGCAAGCCCTCCAATACAGCGCGCTTCCACACGGCTTTGGCCACGCGCTTTTGCGGCGTCGCTGCGGAGCGCTTGGCGCAATGCTGCACAAGCCATTGCAGCACGCCCACGTTGACCGCCGGCACCAACCAGACCCATGCCTTGGCGCCCCACACATCACGCACGCGTTCCAGCGCCGAGGCGCGCCAACTGTCAGGCGCCACGCAGGCCAGCGCTGCGCGAATGTCCTGCTCATTCCAATCAGCCCACTCGTCACGCAGCGCTTCTGCGCTTCCATCCCACAACGGCAGCGCGGCGGGCTCCTCGTCTCCCGGCTGCTGCTGCTGCTGCATGGCTGCTCTGCCCTCGCTGAACCAGTAGCACTGGCTCAGCATTTGCAGGGCGTGGCGTGCTGCACGCTGCAACGCATCCGCTGACGGCAGCACGCCGTGTGCGCTGTCGTGACGCACGTCAATCAGCGCGTGCACGCTTGGGTGCAGGCCCGACAGCACCGCGCGCAAGTCCCGAGCCCGTGCGGGAGCGGTACCGCCGCCGCCCTGGAGCGAGTCGGCCAGCCCGTTCACGCAGCGCACCACCGCCATGGCCAGCGCGAGACGCGCCTCCTCGCGCTCATGGCGCCCAGCGTCCAGCAGCAACGTCAGCTGCGCCGTGGACATGGCCGCCGCAGGCACGCGTCCCCTGTGGTGCGTCACACAAGCCGGCGGAGGAGGCCCACAAAGCGGTACCGTGAGCTCCACAAGCCCAACACGTGGTCGGCACCCGTGGCGCGCTCCTCCGCGTCCTCCGAGTGCAGCAGAGCGCGCACCGCCTCCCACTCGTGCACATCGATCCACGGCGCCTGCGCCATGGGCCCCTCTTTCTCGCTGCCACACCGAAAATGATGTGTATTCGCGGCCGCGCCGCTTGCAGGGCTGCGCACCTTTGAGTCTGCTGGCGCTGCTACTTGGGACCCATGCGCTCCATGTTCAGCTTGAGGGCGTGGATGCGGCGATACAGCGCGTCAAGCTCCTTGCGCAGCGCCTTGAGCGTCTTGCCGTGCTGCGCAAAGTCCCGCGACACAGTGGTGAACACCGAGGCGGAGAATGCGTTGAAGGTGCGCAGCGTGGCGTTGCTGGAGCTCAACTTGCGCAGCATGTCTTCCTGGTACGCCAGCACCTCGGCTTGAAGTTCAAGGCCAAATGTCAGCGTGCCTTGCATGCACCACCAGAAAAGATCCAGCCCTCTTCATACCCATGTCTCCGTGGCTGATGAGCGCGCCCACACGCTGCGCAAAAGTGTGCATCGCAACCACATCGCCTGCTGCCTTGTCATCGTCAGCGGCGGTGGGCAGCACAGCGCCATCTGCCAGGTCAATCTCGAAGTAGGACGGCTTGCGTTGCACGCGGGATAAAGGCTCTGCTGCTGTGGCCACCACCTCCTTCTCCTCCTCCTCTGCCTGCCGCTGCCGCTGCCGCTCAGCAGCTTCCACGCGCACCCTTTCTGCCTCTGCGCGGTCCCTTTCCAGCTGCTGCACGCGCTCTGCCTCTGCCCGCTCCCGTTCCTGGCGCTCCTCCGCTTGCTTGCGGCGCGCCTCCTCTTGCTGCGCCTGCTCGATGCGCACCAACTCCCTGAGGCGCTCCTTTTCGGCAGCTTCCGCTTGCTTGCGTCGTGCTTCCTCCATGCGTGCCTGCTCCAGACGCACCAGCTCCTCCTGGTCGCGTCGCTCGCGCTCAGCCCTGGCCCGCTCCCGCGCACGCTGCTCCTCTGCACGCCGCTGCTCCTCGCGTTCCTGCTGCAAGCGCTGCACACGCTCCGCCTCCTCGCGCTCCCGTTGCTGCTGCTGCTCCAACTGCTGCCGACGGCGACGCTCTTCCTCTTGCTGTTGCAGCTCCTGGCGCTTGCGCAAAAGCTCCTCCTGCTGGCGCTGCTGCTCTTCGGCCTCCAGGCGTGAGAGCTCCACGCGCGCCTTCTCCTCCTCCCTGGCCGCCGCAGCCATCTGCTCCTCGCGAGCGCGCTGCAGTTGCATTTCCTGTTCTGCTGCTTGTGTGCGAGCCCTCTCCGCCGCTGCTTCCTCCTCTTGTTGCTGCTTCTGCTGCTGCTTCTGCTGCTTCTGCTGCTGCTGTTTCTGTTGCTCCTCCTCTTCCCGCTGTTTCGCTTGCGCGTCG
>CAZYYU010000221.1:0-5832 GCA_964651735.1 uncultured Gammaproteobacteria bacterium
GTTGCAGGAGAAGGAGCGCGCTGAGAAGGAGCGTGCCGAGCTGGAGGCCGAGAAGGAGGCCAAGCTTCGGGTGCGCAGCGCTTGCGCCTGCGTCGTCGTCGCCGAACCCACTTGCTGCTGCAGGCTCTGGAGGAGGAGGAGCGGCTGGCGCTGGCAGCGGCGGCCCAGCAGCAGAGCAGCATCGTCACGTGCGCCAAATGTGGGGCCAGCAACGACAAGGACGACTCCATGTTCTGTGCGTTTTGCGATTGTGCTTCCACCCACTCACAGCTGCGGTCCAGGCACGGAGTGCGGCGGCTCTCTGCAGGACGAAGAACCCGAGCCTGAACCCGAGCCGGAGCCGGAGCCTGAGCCTGAGCCTGAACCCAGTTGCGGTGTCTCGCGCCTTGCATTGTGCCGACCGCTCAATCGCTTCCAGAGGCTGACGAGGACGCCGAGATCCCCTGTCCCAGCTGCAACGTCATGAACCTCAGCGACTACGTGTTCTGTGAGAGCGCTGCAGCGGTTTGTTGTCTGTCCTTTTCTTTTGACTGGCCTGTGCGTTGCAGGCACCGAATGCGGGGCGCCGCGAGAGCAGCCCAAGCAGGCCAGCAAAAAGGCCGCAGAGGTGCGGGCGCTCCTCTTCCGTGGCCAACTCGCTCAGCCCCGCTCGTTCCAGGGCACCGCCGCCACCAAGAAGAGCCCCACAGTGGCACGCAAATCGGCCGCGCCCGCAGCCAAGGCCAAGGGTGCGGGCAAGGCCGCGGACAAGGTCAAGTGCGGCGAGTGCGACGCGTTGAACCCAGGTCAGTGCACGCGGTCGCGCTTGTTTGTGGCCGCCGCCTGACTGTGCGAGCAGCGTCGTACAAGCAGTGCTGCGAATGCGGGGCCGAGCCCAGCAGCGACGCCAAACGTGCCCGCTGTGAGTAACGCTGCGTGTTGGTGCACGTGCTCTCAGCGGTGCCTCGTTGCAGCCTCCACCGCCACCAACGCTCGCGCCAAGATCGCTGCCAAGGCTGCCGGTGCGCTGGCGCCTGCTCCCGCCTGGCCTGCGCTGACCCCCCTTCCAGAGAAAGCGGCCAACCCTGACGCCAAGAAGAAGAGCGCGCGCGAGCTGATTGCACAGAAGGCTGCTGCCAAGCAGAAGGCTGGCGCCAAATAGACGCCTTGCTCCTTTTCATTCGTCGGGCTTGAACGTGAACTCGAATGTCTTGTGCGCTTCCTGCGGCTGTGGACCAAACGCCAGCGGCAGCTGGACCTGGCAGCAGCAGGCACACCAAATCCTCAGCGCGCAGTGAAGTGAGGCGCCACCTCTTCCAACCTGCAGCGCGCCTTCCTTCAGCCCCTTCATCACCGGCATCGCAGTGAGCGAGTGAGCGATGCTGAAGACGTCGGTGACGACGCTGCAGTGGCGCACACAGCCTGGCAGCGCTCCTCTGAGTGCTTGGCGCGGGGAAACACAGGACGTCAACCGATGGAGTCGTTGCCGCGCGGCGTCGTGAGCTCAATGTTGTGCCTGTGGCGGTCCGACTGCAGCTCCCATGAGAGGTGGCCAGTTGCCGGTCAAAGCAGAGCTGCTCGCCTTTTGCTTGTCCACAAAGAACTGGCTGGTCTTCTCGCGCACGATGCCGCTGCGGATCTCCAACGGCTTCTTGGCATCGGGGATGCGGACAGTGACCACCTCGTCAACCAGATAGATCAGCCCTTCCACGGCCTTCTTGCTCGTGTTGCGCACGTCCACAGCTGACGCCCTTGTGTGTGAGCGGCGACGACCGCCTCCTCCAAACAGGCAAAAGGCACACCGAACGACAGATGAGCGGCGGCGCCTGACGCGGGGATGGCGATCACGGGCTGCGTGCAGTCCAGCTCCAGCTCCAACCCCTGCACCGCTTCGTCCTCAGCCGTCGCCGCCACATGGAACACGCAAGTTGCGCCCACCTTGCGTTCGTCGGCAGCACGAGCTCGCGTCTCGCGAGCAGGCAACACTGCGGCACTCTGCAGTGGAAGGTGAAGGCAAAGCCTGTGGCCAACAGACGCTCACTTTGGGCCCTTGGTTGCATTGAATGACGGGAAACCAGCAACGCTCAAAGGCCAGCACCTCCAAACGTGTGCGACACTTCGGCAGCAATGACAGTGAACGCCACAGCACCTGCATTGCAGGCGTCGGTCAACGGCGGTACACGCTCCTCTCCGACGCCGTCAATGTCCATCTGCGGCTGCGGTGAGGTCGCGAGCGAAACGCTGGACAGCTCACCCAGCAGATCAAGCGATGCTTGCACGAAGCGCACACTTGGCTGTCCGGCTTCGATGGACCAATCCAGTCAAACGATGGCGTCGCGTCTGTCGGCACGCTGATCTTGAAGGGGAAGTTGATGCTGCGCACCTTGTCGTCGCCTTGCTTGGCCCCGTAGCAGAAGTGGCTGCGCGTCGTCCTGGACATGAATGCCTTGGCGTTGCTGGCCTCATCCTTGGGCTTCGGGTTGGGGTTCCAGCCGTTCTTGACCGAGAGCGTGCTCTCCAGGCACAGGCGGATGGCCACGAACTTGGTGGGCGTAGCCACCTTGACGCTGACAAAGCCGCCCAGCTCCTCGCCCGGCACCAGGAAGAAGTACTTGTCGTGCTGCTTGCTCCCGAAGTTGACGGTGCCGCTCAGCAGCCGCGGAGCGCCGCCACCACCACCGCGTGGCGATACCGCGCTTGTAGGGGCGCGCATCGCGCCGCCGGCGCCCCTCGTCCGAGTTTTTTTTCGAGAAGGGCCCGTTGCGGACCTCAGCAGCAGGACCGGAGCTTGCGAGCTGCCCAGAGCTTGCGCCGTGATGGACCTGACGGCCAGCGTGACGGCCATCGACCCGCTGGCGCCCGAGATGCTGTCCTGGCGCGCTGAGACCGAAGCAGCCAAGCTGCCCGTGCGGCTGCTGGTGGCCGAGCTGGACTACCACCGCGTGTGCAAGCTGGCCTACGAGCAGACGGGTGCGGTGATGGACGTTCAAGCGGCTTTGGCGAGGTGACTCATGACGCGCACAGGGGAGCACGCGCAGGAGATGCTGCAGGAGTACGAGCGCGAGTCGGAGCTGCTGCGGCGCGTCCTGAACGTGGTCCCGAAGTGGCTTTTGCAACACGAGGAGCCCGTGTCGCTGCTGCGCAAGATGTAACCGCCCCCCGTGCTGCTGCTGCTTGGCTGAGGCTCACCCGTGCGGCCAGCATCAAGAGGGAGAGTCAGGAGTGGCGCGCCGCGCACGACAGCCGCATCATTGGCCAGTTTCGCCAGAGCGCGGATTCCACAGCGCTTGAGCCCAGCGTCGTGTTTCTGCACTTCAATGATGGGTGCAGCGCTTCTTATCAGCGGGGTGGGGTGCCAGTGCTCAGGGCGCTTGTCAGGTACCAAGTGGAAGAGTCGCCGACGGAGCCCGTGGGAGGCATGCCGCGTTTCACGCAGGCGCTGCTGAGCATCAAGCGCGAACAGTCAGTGGTGACGTTTGGGGGCGATTTGTTCAGGTAGCGGCTGCTGCAGCAGCACTTGACGCGCACTCTCACTGGCCGAGCGCAGCCCGTCGCTGCTGTCGTCCATCACGCGCGGCGAGCACATGGTGCCCTTCATGAACGCGCTGGACATCAAAGCCAGCTGCGTGGGCAACCACGACTTTGACCACGGTCTGGCGCAGTTTGGCACGCTGCGCGGCCTGTGCAACTTCCCCTGGCTGGCCACCAACATGCGTGTGCGCGACAGCGGCGAGTGCTACGGAGGCTGCGCGGAGTTTGTGGTGCATGAGGTCAAGCCCGGCCTCAAGGTGGGGTTCATCGGGCTCATCGAGCACGAGTGGGTGTCCACGCTGGTGGGCAAGCTCGATGTGAACCAGATTGTGGTGGAGGACGCCGTGCAATGCGCGCTGCGCTTTGCGCGGCTGCTGCGTCAGCAGCACGGGTGCTCGCTGGTGGTGGCCATCACGCATCAGCGCGAGGGCAACGACGCGGTGCTGGCGCTGGGCTGCAAGGGGGAGCTGGACCTGATTCTGGGCGGCCACGACCACCACGTGGTGAGCCGCTGCGAGCAGCCGGACAGCGCGCCCATTGTCAAGGCGGGCTCCGACTTTCGCTGGATCAGCGAGGTGGAGGTGTACATGCGCGCAAGCGGGCCCAAGACGGGCCTGCAGCACGTGCAGCAGTACTACAACCCGGTCACGCGTCTGCTGGTCGTGGTGCAGCTCGTGGAAGTGACGCGCGCCTTTGACGCCAACCCGCTGGCCCTGACACGAGTGCAAGAGCTGATCAGCTTGAAGGCGCGCCGGATGGAGCACGTGCTGGCGTTGGCCACGACAGACATTGACGCGCGCTCGTCCGTGTGCCGCACCACAGAGAGCGCGCTGGGCGACTTCTTGTGCGATGTGATGGCGGCCGAGAACGCTGCGGACATGGCTCTCATCAATGGCGGCTCCATCCGCAGCGACAAGGTGTACCACGCGGGGCCGGTGCGCGTCGAGACCGTGCTCGGTGAGATGCCTTGCACGCCACCCGAGCTCTCAACGAGGAGGCGCGCCTTTGTGTGTGCGTGCAGACTTGTTTCCCTTTGAGGATCCCGTTGTGGTGCTGCTGGTGCCCGGGGACACGCTGCGTGCCGCGCTGGAGAATGGGCTGAGCAAGCTGCCGGCCACGGACGGCCGCTTCTTGCAGGTGTCCAAAGGCTTGGAAGTGCGCTACGACGTGAAGCGGTCGCCGGGTTCGCGGCTGCTGTCGCTGCGGTTCAACGGTCGGGACGTGGAATCGAAGGATTCGTTCAAGGTTGGTTGCGGTGATCGCTGTCGGGAATGTTCAACGCTTCTCACTCAGGTTGCGGTTCCCATCTCCATGGCTTCGGGCATGGAGGACTGTCCCTTGGTGCAGTGCGAGCGCCTGATCGACCGCAACTCTGGGCTGCTGCCGTCCACACTGTTGCGCAACCACTTTGCCAAGCTGCACGCAGTGCGCCGCATGCGTCTTGCGTCCTCCATCAGCCCCGCAGCAGAGCGTGCGCTGGCCCGCATGCTGCGCAGGGCGTCGGACGCTGACTTGGAGCTCCCCTCGTTCTCGCTGACCACGGAGGGCCGCGTCGTCTGCGTAAACGGGGGGCAGTGATTTCATTGTTCGCGCGCAGCAACTAGCTGGGAGGGAACCCTCCGAGGCGGGCGTGCGCGAGTCTCTGGTGCCTTAGGCGCAACCTCGCCTCATTGCGCAGCGTCCTGGGCATGGAGGCGCCGCAAGAACCCCCGGCACATGTCTTCGCTCCACGTGCTGACGCAAGCATGCACGGATGCCACCGTCTCCTGGAACCCACACTTGCGCAGCAGCTGCATGCAGCGGTGTTGAAAGAAGCACAGCAGCCAAAGACCGAGCGCAGACCAGCTCTGCGATGAGTGTGCCACGCAGCTCCTCCAGCGTGGGCGCCTCAGTTTGGTGCACGTGGGTGTGCTCCTCGTCCTTGTGCGCCTTGATCCTGACGCTCACCTCCGACTGCACCTCCTTGTGCGCGGTTCTGTTGCAGCTCGCTGTCAGCGCTCCTCCTCAAGGGGCACCCCCCGGGCCAACGCGCGCGCTCTCTCTGACCGTTCCTCGCTCAGCAGGGCCACAAGCGGCGCCAGCCCCTTGGCCCGCGCAATGTCCAGCGCCGTCTTGCCACCTGGCGTGCGCGCGCGTCTGTCGACCCCAGCTCGCTCAAGCAACATCTCGACGGTGGCTGCGTGGCCCGCTGACGTCGCGCCGTGCAACAGCGTGTATCCAGAGTCAGGATCGCGCGCTTCAACCAGCGCCGCGGGAGCAGTCTGCAGCAGGGCCCACAGCTCCTCTGTCCTGCCATCCATGGCCAGATCGAAGTGGGCCATG
>CAZYYU010000222.1:0-5821 GCA_964651735.1 uncultured Gammaproteobacteria bacterium
TCATCGTTGTTCGTCATTGTTCATCGTTATTCATCGTTGTTCATCGTTATTCGTCGTTCATCGTTGTTCATCGTCGTCATCGGGAAAAAAACAAACAAATGGAGTTGTTCGACTTCGTTGTGCCTCCAGCGGCCACGGCTGTGTCCATCGCAACGTACGCGTCCAACTTGGGCGACGTGGTACTGGACGCGACTCTAGGTTGCTGAACCATACGTGACGCGGGCCAGGTGCGGTTCCACCGCGAGCAGTCGACGGGCGCCAAGAGCCACGTGCCCTACGCCATGCTGCTGGCCAACTCCATGGTCCGCGCCCCTGGGCGCTCGCCGCTTCCCTCATCGCCTGCAGGGCTGGTTTGTGTACGGATACGTGGGCGGCATCGGCGCGGTCATGGTGGCCAATGGAGCGGGGTTCTTCATAGCTGCCATCATGGCCGCGGATTACTTGCTGTATGCGCGCAGGCGCGCGCTCGTTTTGCAGGTTCTTCGCCCAGCGGCGTTGCGATGCTGACGCATCTGACCACACAAAGCACTTTGGCGCCGTCTTTGTCTACGCTGCTGCGCTCTTTGCCTACTCTGTAATCAATCCCGGCGCTGCGCAGGTGATGTTGCACATCAAGGCACTTCTTTCCTCACTGCAGCGTGGAAGACGCACATTGGGACCATTGCGTCTGTTGTGGCAGTGGTTATGTTCGCCAGTCCTCTTGCAACTCTGCAGCTTGTGGTTGAGACCAAGTCATCCGAAAGGTTTTGATGCTTGCTTGCTTGGTGTGTGCCTCAACGAGCGTCTTCATCAGCCTCCCGGCGGGCATGGTCATCACTGGCCTGCTGTGCACCACGCTGTGGACAGGTAGCGTTGCGCAGCTCGCGCCTCCGCTCGCTCGTGGCTCCACCGACGTTCGATCGCAGCGTACGGCCTGCGGCTGGGCGACGTGTTCATGTGGGGCCCCAACTCGCTCGCCTTCTTGCTGGGCCTTACTCAGGTGGCCTTGCTCATCGTGTACCCATCCTCCAAGAAGGCCAGCGCACTCCCGCTTTGAAAACAACACAATGTACAAAAAAAAAGCGCGTGCACGCTCTTTTTTCTACATGAGATCATTCACAGCTGTTTCCAACTCAGATGCGGAAGGATCCTCAATGTGTTGGTGCGTGCCGGCCTTCTTCTTGCTGGCGCTGACCAGGGGCTGCTGCTTGGACGCCCGCATGCGCTTGTACAACAGCACGCTGCCCACGACAATGGCGATGAGCACAGCAGTGCCCCCCACCACGAGCCCAATGACGGCGCCCAGAGGGAGCGGCGCAGCACCGCCGGATGACACGGCACCCTGGCCAGTGGCCACGGGAGGTGGGGTGATGCCGGACGTCAGGGCCGCCTCGTGCGCCAGCACTGCAATCGCTGCACTTCAGCCACCAGTGCCAACAACAAACCGCCGCCGCTGTGGAGCGCACTCACCGGCGGCCACGCAGTTGAGGGAGTTGCCATTGCCAAAGTCGATGCACTTGTTGCCAATCTCGTACACCGACTGGTAGTGCAGCTTGGCCGACGCGCACACCTGCGCCATGGCGTCCTGCGACGTGGGACACGTGCTGCCCAGCGAGGCAACCTGCGTCTCGGTGCTGCCGTCTGCGTTCTGCCAGCAGCGCATGCAGTAGCCCGCCATGCATGAGGCCGAGATCCATGCCGAACCGGTGGTGCAGTCGCAGGCGGGGCTGGCGCACGTGCCGCACTTGCCTGACAGGGGGGAGCTGAGTGTGCGGCGGGCGCGCTCAAACGACGAGCGCCGGCAAACCTTGGTCTTGGATGCAAGCCCCCCACATCAGCAATCCCTGGCCCACGGCAGAGGCGCTGAAGGAGAGGACAAAGACGCTGAGGGCGCGGCCGTGTTAGCAAAAAGGAAACAGAGGCGGCGCTGCTTGCGCGGGTCAGCCGCCCGCCTGCCGCTCAGGCCCAGCAGCCGGGGAAAGCAGGAGGCGACACGAAAAGCAGCCAGGAATTTGAATTTGCGAGCGAGACAGCAAAAAGGGCGGGCAGCGCAGTGCGGGCCGCACTGGTCCGCATGACGGTCACCGAGGGGCCCCCTCCAGGATTGCACACCACCAGCCCACCCAAGGCCCCCCCAAAAAGGCTTACAGAAGAAGCGCGCTGTTGCTGCCGCTCATGGTTGTGGTGGTGTTTTGTTGTGACTCTTGTCACAAGCCGCGCTGCTACAAGCAACGAGACCCTTTTTCGGTTTCAAAACTTGGAGTTTTTGGCGCCCGGCCCACAACAGCGGCAATTTAGATGCCGTCGACGGCCTCCTTGGTCTTCTTGCTGCCTCTCATGGTGCCGCTCTTGACATCCGCCTCCTTGACCTGCCAAGGCGCACGGCGTCAATCCTGATAGCCCGCGTAACCACCACACACCACACACCTGGAACACTTGGTTGTAGTAGGATCGCAGCAATGCGTAGGGCAGCACGCGCTCCAGCGACTCGCGCTCCAGGTACGGCGCCTGCTCCACGAACATGTCCAGGAAGATGGTTGCGTCCACCAAATTCGTGGTCTGCACGGACAAGGTCTTCTGCAGCACCTTGGGGTCCAGCTGCCACGCTCGCAGCAGCAGAATGCTGCTTTGCTCCACAAACAGCTCCAGCAGCTGCGCAATCTCCGCGTCGTTGCATGACTGCGTGGTGAGCGCCTTGAAGCTGACCACCAGCGAGATGAGCGCCTTGCTGATGCAGTGCAGGTTGGTGCGGTAACCAGCCACAGCAGTGCGATAGTCGGCCTCCTGCCACGACTTGCTGAGGAACGTGGCGGCGCTGATGGTGGGCAGCAGCGACCACACAGCCACGTCGTCAGGTGATGTGCCAATGGCCTCCTTGAGCGTCAGCTTCAGGCCCTGGTCCGCAGTCTGCACGGGGATGCCACACTCAAAGGCCAGCAAGTCGCACGACAGCAGCTCCTCCACGATGAACGTGTTGGTGGTGTACTGCAGGAAGGCGCACTCCACAGCAGAGTGCAGGAACGGCACCTGCTCCTTCATCACCGAGCCCAGCGCCTCGTGCAGCAGCTCACGAAAGTGCAGGCCCAGCCCCACGTTGGTGAGCAGCGCCACAGTGGTGTCCAGGTTGGTGAACTTGCGCAGCGACGACACAGCATCGGCGTCGCGCTCCTGAAACACGCGCTGCATCTCCACACACGCAGCGCGGTTCTCCAGCAGCGATTCCTTGAGCTTGCGCACCACGCCCTGCACCGCCTTGAGCACCTCCTGATCCAGCAGCTTCACGCCATACGGGCCCAGCAGCCGGCACAGCGCCTTGAGCTCCTTCAGACTGGCGTAGTCCTCAGCACGGAACACACTGCCCGTGCGTGACACAAACGCCTTGCGGTTCGGGGACCACACCACGGACACACGGTCGCCCATCAGGTGCTGCGTCACAAAGTTGGAGTAGAACAGCACCAGCGGTTTCACCATGACGGCCTCCCACTCGTTGGGCGCCTGCATGGCCGCAGACAGCGCGCCCAGCTCGCTCATGGATGGGTGATACGTCTGCAGCAGTGCCACCTCGCGGAACACAGACGAAAGGTTGATGTCCAGGTAGTTCTCCACCAGGATGAACACCGAGCAAAAATCGTTGATGCGGCGCTCCAGGTGCACGGGGCGCTCAATGACGCCATCGCTGAGCGTGGCGCGCTTGAACAGGAACTCGCGTAGCGTCAGAGCCAGCCGCTCGCGCACAAACTCGCGCGGCGTGAAGAGCGTGTCATGGATCTGGATGCTCACGTCCTCGTTGAGCGCACTGCACAGCGCAAACACCGCAGACTGCGCTTGTGCCAACGCATCCAGCGCCTGTCGCTGTGCAAAGGCGCTCTCCGCGCCTGGCGTCACTGGCGCCACAAAGTCCTTGGCAGGCTTCCAGCCCGGCCAGGCCTGCAGCACCGGGTACGCAGCGTTCACCTCAGCCAGCTGCGCTGCAAAGTCGGCAAACTGCGTGGCCACCGTCACCAGCCCATTGTTGATGCACAGCGCGATGCGCTCAATGAAGTTGCGCCCCAGAATCACGCATGACTTGCCGCGCGCCACGTGCTCATCGGGGCAGAATGGGCTGGGTCGGTTGGCAAACTCGGCCAGCAGGCGCAGGTACACCATGCTGCGCGCGGGCTGCGTGGAGCCGCCAATGGTGCTGCTGATGAAAGCCTGCTTGAAGCCCTCGCGGAAGTACCACAGGTCATCAAGCGCCACGTAGCGATCCAGCAGCACTGGGAGGGGTGGAAGAGGACGTGGGTTGAGACAGCCATCACTGAAGGGAAGGGAGCGCACGGCGCACCAGGCAGGCTGTCCACGAACATGGAGTGGCGCTGCGCCACCACCAGCTTCTGCAGCAACGCGGTCGGCACCGGCAGCTGTGATTCGCCCGACGTGAGGAAGCACTCCAGACGGAACATGTTGAGCCTCAGGCCCTCCACGTTGCGGGACGCGCCCGGCCGCAGCGACTGCAGCTCTGCACACCCAGCCACAAACGAGGCGGCCGTCAGGTCCGCTGCTCCGCAACGAGCCGCCCTCACCTGACACCACGTCAGCCAGCAGCGCCTGCACTTTGGAGCCAGCGGGCAGCTGAGCGTTGGCGGCCTCCTGCAAGCGACACAAACAACACAACACAACACAACGGGGCGTGTCACGGCAGTGCAGCGCGCGCAGCCGGCCCCCCGAGCACCTTCTGGACGCCGCGCAGGTCCGCGCCCGCCAGGAACTCGAGGTAGTAGTCGCGGATGAGGTCGCTGTGCTTGCGAATGAGGCCCACCAGTTGGTCGATGAGGTAGATGAGATCTGAGCAGCGCACGCACATGCTGCGTCAAAGGGAGCTGTTGCTGCAAGGCCCGCCCCTTACCCGTGACACGAGGATCGGTGAAGTCGTCTTCCTTGAGCTTGAAACCTGCAGTGTTGACGCTCAGCGCCAAATGCCAAGCAAGCAAAGCAAACACCAAGCAAATCCGAAGCAGAGCAAGCAAAGCAAATGCCAGCGACAGCACGAACCTTTGGGCATCTGCGTGCAGCGGTGACGCATCAGCCACATGAGCTCGGCGCGTCCCAGAGCCAGGCACGACAGCAGCAGACTTGAGGTGTCGTGAAGTGAAAACGCTGCACAGAATCCAGCAGGCACACCAATACAAACACACAAACACACACAAACACACACCTGATCTTGGGGGCCAGCAGCCCCGGCTTGTCGGTGAACAGGCTCAGCAGGTTGCCCAGCTCCTGCGCGGCACGGGGAAGCGGTTGGCACAACGCGAGTCGGTGCGGGGCAGCGGACCTGGCGCGCGTAGATGCGGCGCAGTGCGTGCACACCGAGGAAGTCGCCGCGCTCCACGGCCTTCTCGGCCTGCAGCCGGACGTCAACGTCAGCGTGGCGGCGGTGTCAGGGCTGGCGGGGGGTCAACCTGCGTCACGCTCTTCTTCACCGCGTCCAGCACCTTGTTCAGCTCCTGCAGCGCCGCTGTGAGTGTGCATCCACCGCCGCCGCCGCTCAACAGCTGGCAACCTTCAACGTTTCCGCCGCAATGTCGCCCTTCTTGGGCTTGAAGCCCTGGCATGCACGAGTGAGCAGCACTGAACCAACGCCCTCCAATCAAGCTTCCGACGAATAAAGCGCGCAACACACAACAACGACGACCATGGAAACGACGAGCAAGCAGATGCCGACCTTGAGCATGAGGTTGTAGCGATGCATCACGTCCACCGACAGGTCTCGGTACAGCGGCGCGTACACGCCCTCCTGCAACACCGTGCACACAAAGTCGGGGTTCAGGCCCTGAACCGAAGACCCTGGTCAGCAACAGCAGAG
>CAZYYU010000223.1:0-4589 GCA_964651735.1 uncultured Gammaproteobacteria bacterium
CGCGCTCCCTCTCTCTCTCTCTATCTCTCTCAGCACACACAAACAAACCAACAAAACGATAGGCTGCGCAACTTCCTGCGCCAGCAGTGGCCGGGCACGCCGTACCTGGTGCGGCGCAACGTGTTCCACGTGACGGTGGTGGCGGACCTGGCGCGCCCGGAGGCGCAGCGCCTGGTGCACGAGCTGTGGGCGGTGACGGGCTCGATGGAGCAGGGCACGCTGGGCGCGGCGCGGCTGGGTGTGGTGCCGGTGGGCCGCAGCGGCGACGCTGTGCTGCTGGCCAAGGCCTTCCGCGTGCTGCTGCAGGGCGGCGACGCTGCTGGCGCGGTGCAGCTGCTGGCGCGTGCCGCTGACGTCATGCAGTCGGGTCACCGCCAGGTTCCAATCTTGCTGGGCAGCTTTACGGTTCCCACCTCCCTCTCAACCACCTCTCCGCCAAAGGTGCCAGAACGCACGCACGCGCAACGTGTCCACTCAAGGCTTCTTTTTCAAGGTTTCCTCTCTCGTGGACAACGCCATGGCACCGCTGGGCCTGGCGGTGGACATGCTGCTGGAGGCGGAGGACACGTACCCGGGTACGGAACGAGCCAACGAGTGGTTGCGCGCCTTTGGCCTGGACGAGGACGCGGACGGTGCGCTGCGCGTGTTCGTCAACGGCCGCCCCGTGGAGCTGGAGGGCGAGTCGGCCGTGGCCGACGTGTTCCAGGCGTGCATGGAGCTGCAGCGCGAGTTGCAGGTCCTCCACGGTGGCGGTGGGTGCAATCCCCTGACTCTCCCGCAGATGAACGTGTATCGCGGCCAGCTCTCGGACTCCGAGGAGGACCTGCACGCGTGGTTCCTGCGCAAGCACAACGCGCGTCCCTACTTCTCCGCCTATGCCGGCAAGAGCACGGCTGCCACGCCGTTCGTGGCGCTGGCTGGAGGCGGCGCTGCACGCAGCGAGAGCCTGATGCGCGGCCTGAGCGAGACGCTGCACTTTGTGGGCGAATGCTCTAGTGCGCGCCCTTGCAAGCTGTCCTACGTGGTGCTGGCCGACATGGGCTCGCGCCAGGGCCTGGAGCTGGCGCGCAACGCACTGGCGCGTCTGCAGAGTGCCGACGCCGAGGCCAGCTTGCGGCTGGCGCTCGTGCCGCTCGGCGCCACCGCAACGCATGCGCGCGAGCTGGCCGCTGAGGTGCTGGCCCAGCTGCGCGGCGGGTCCGTGGCCGGGGCCTTGCAGACGCTGGACGCCGAGCTGCGGCGCCACTCGCACGCCACGCTCAAGCTGTCGCCCGCGGGCCACACGCTGCTGGCGTCGGGCGCGCTGGCGGAGCTGGAGCGCTTTGCACGCTTCGCGTTCGGCTCCGCGCTGACGCAGCCCAACGCGGTCGTGCTCAATGGGCGCGTGGTGCCGCTGGAGCCGGCGGCGGCGGCGGCCTTTCGTGCGCACGACTTCGAGGCTCTGGAGGGCACCGAGCTGGCGTCGGGGCGCGCCGAGCTCGTGGCCAGCGTGCTGGACCTCGACGCGCTGGGCAGCAACACCAGCACCGCGGTGCTCATGGCGTGCTCGGTGCTGGGCGGCGACGAGACGCAGGGCATCGTGCGCTACGACCTGGCCAAGCTGCTGAGCGTGCCGTCCATGGTCAAGATTGGCGCCAACCCCAACGCGCTGCTCGTGATTGACGCGCTGCTGGACCCGCTGTCCACGGCGGGCAAGAAGTTCGGCTCCATCCTGCTCGAGCTGCTGTCGTCGTTCGACGTGGAGGTGAACCTGATGCTCAACCCCGTGCAGCATCTGGAGGACCTGCCGCTGAAGCAGTTTTACCGCTACGTGGCGCTGTCCGAGCTCTTCTTCACGCCCGAGGGCCAGATCGACAACGCCGTGCAGAACAAGGCGCTGTTCCCGCGCCTGCCTGCCAAGACGCTCTTCTCCATGTCGCTGGACGTGCCCGACTCGTGGGTGGTGGAGGCGGTGGCCGCGCCCTACGACCTGGACAACCTGCGCCTGGCGGACGTGAGCGTGCCGCGCGTGGGCGCCATGTATGAGCTCACGCATCTGCTGGTGGAGGGCGCGTGTCGCGACGCTACGCCCAAGCAGCGCGGCGCCGCGTCTTCCGTGCGCGGCTTGCAGCTGCAGCTCAGCGCGGCGGGCGCAGAGTCCTTCGAGACGCTGGTGATGGAGATGGGCGGCTACTACCAGCTCAAGAGCCGGCCCGGCGTGTGGCAGCTGTCGCTGACGGGCCGTTCCAGCGAGCTGTACGAGGTGGCGCAGAACAAGCCCATCGCGGTGCGCGACCTGTCGGGCGTGAACGTGCCGCTCAACGTGCAGCGCCGGCACGACGCGTCTGCGGAGCCGCTGCTGCCGGTGGACAAGGACGCGGACGCCAAGCTGGCCCGCTACACGGCGTCACGCACAGCAGCGCCGCCCAAGGCAGCCGCGGTACAGCGAGCAATAAGGAGGATTCGCTGGTTTGTGTTTTGCTGACGCCTTTGCTCGGCAGGGCAGCGGCAGCATTCTGTCGTCCTTGTTCGGCGGCGATGAGGCCGCGCCGCACCAGGCCGCGCTTCGCACCGTGAAGCCCTCCAACAGCACCATCAACGTGTTCTCGCTGGCTAGCGGCCACCTGTATGAGCGCTTCCTGAGCATCATGATGCGCACCGTGCGCGGCACCACGCAGGCGCCCGTCAAGTTCTGGTTCCTGCGCCAGTTTCTGTCGCCGCAGTTCAAGGTTGCCTGCTTCCCTCCGTTGCCGCGGCGGCGGTTGTTTTGCTGACGCTTTTGTGTGCAGCGCGTGCTCCCAAAGGTGTCGGCCTGGCCTCGCGTCATTGCGTTCTCTCACCGCGTCTGTGCCGTCCAGCTTGCCGCCAAGTACGGCTTCGACTTTGAGCTGGTCACCTACATCTGGCCGCGCTGGTTGCGGCGCCAGACGGAGAAGCAGCGCGTGATTTGGGGCTACAAGATCCTGTTCCTGGACGTGCTGTTCCCGCTTGACGTGGAGCGCGTGATTTTCGTGGACGCAGACCAGATTGTGCGCGACGACCTGAACAAGCTGCACGCGCTGGACCTGGAGGGCGCCACGTACGCCTTCACGCCGTTCTGCTCGCTGCCGTCCAACCGCAGGATCGAGACCAAAGGTTCGCTGCCTTGCCTGCTGTTGCTCTGTGGCTCGTGGAGCTCACTCGGCACCAAGGGTTTCGCTTCTGGGAGTCGGGCTACTGGAAGGAGACGCTGGGCCCGCTCCCTTACCACATTAGCGGTGCTCGCTCCCCTTTTTTGTTTGGCGGTGCTTGTGTGTGGCTCATGCCCGCGTCACGCAGCGCTCTTCGTGGTGGACTTGAAGCGCTTCCGGCAGCAGGTCGGCCTCGTGCCTCTCTCGCTGGGTGTTGCTCACTTTGTTGCGCAGGCTGCAGGAGATATTCTGCGCGGCTCGTACCACCAGCTGAGCGCCGACCCCAACAGCCTCAGCAACCTCGACCAGGACCTGCCCAACGTGTTGCAGTCGCGCCTTCCCATCTTCTCGCTGCCCGAGGAGTGGCTGTGGTGCGAGACCTGGTGCACGGGTGAGTGGCGAGTCGGTGCTGCCCACCAACCAACTCGCTGTGCCTTTCAGACCAAAGCCTCGCCAAGGCCAAGTCCATCGATTTGTGCCAGAACCCGATGACGAAGGAAGGCAAGCTGGACATTGCCAAGGTTTGCAGCCCTCTGTTGCTCGGCATTTCTGTTTGTGCCGCTGACCTGGGCGCGCAAGCGCATCGACGAGCACTGGACCAAATGGGACGCTGAGCTCACAGAGATCAGGCGCGCCTCGGACGCACTTTATGCTGCCGACGACCAGCGCATCATTGACAGCTTGTAAACGTCTGGCAGTGGAGGGCCGCGCATGTCGCTCAGCTGCTGCTGGGTGGAGCCGTGCAGAAGCAACAACGTGGATGAAGTGCTGCGGCTGCTTCAGGAGGAGCGCTTCTCGGTGCAGGACCGCTGGCAAGGGCGTCCACTGTCCTTGAACGGTTGGAGCTGCGGGGGAACGCTGGTCTTGGCTCACGCGCGGACGCCCCAGGCTTCCATGGGCAGGCGTCGCCACTGGGCATCGCCATTGGCCACCAAGGCACGGGGTGCCACGCTGCGCTCCGTTTTCTGACCGTTTGCCGCAGCGGTGGACGTGGTGCGCCTGCTGCTGCGCCACGGGGCGTCGCCCGAGCAGTACTGCGCCAGCTACTCGACCAGCGTCGAACAGGAGTTCACCCCGCTCGGGTGCTGCTGCTGGCTGCTTGCTTGCTGTGGACTGACGCGGCTGGGGCCCTTAGTTGGGTCCTGTGGCTGGCCGTGGGCACTTCTGAGGGCCGCATTCGCATCATGGTGGACCTGCTGCTGCGCGGCGCCTCGCCCAAGACGCGCTTCACGTATGAGGGTGCTCGCACCACTGCTGAAAAGTTCGCCTCTGGGCCCAGCGGCAAGTCAGAGGAATGGGCCATTGCGTGCAAGACTGCCAGTCGTGTCATCTGCTGCAAGGACGCCTGCGTGGTGGTTGTGGGGTTGCGCCGGTTCCGACGGCACACTGTGATGGACTCCAACGTGCTGGATGTGGTGCGCATGATTGCCCAGGTTGCGT
>CAZYYU010000223.1:4689-5817 GCA_964651735.1 uncultured Gammaproteobacteria bacterium
ACTGTGATGGACTCCAACGTGCTGGATGTGGTGCGCATGATTGCCCAGGTTGCGTTTGTGGCCAATGCCGTGTCCATCAGGCCTGACTTGCGACCTCCAGATGCTGTGGACCACACGCACCGACACGGAGTGGGACGCTCGTTGATCTCCAAGGAGGGGTGGGTGTCCACGCCGTCGTAGTACAGCAGTCACTCGCGTGCCGTGCTTGCTTCCTCCCGCCGGGCTCGCAAGAGATGGCCGACGAGCAGAAGCGACTTCTCCCCGTCAAGTTGAGTGCGTGAAGGGGCCTTTGCCCTTCCACGAGCGCCTGCGTGGCGCGAGGCCGCTGGCTTTGTGTTTTTGCGACACCTCATCGCCCTCGCTCAGCAGCGACGAGACCGCGAGCCGAACCACGCCGAATGAGTTCGGGCATGGGACCACCAAGTCGTCCACCCTGGGCGCGTTCACCAACACGCTGCTGGGCTTCTTTGGCGTGGGGCTGCTGACCATGCCGTACGGCATGCGCTACGTGGGCATGGTGGGCGGGCCGGTGCTCATCACGCTCATCGCCATCATCACGTGCTACTGCTTCCTGCTTGTGGTGTGGACCAAGGTGCCTGGGCGCTGCTGCTTGCTTTTGGCGTCGGTGCTCACTCGCCCCGTGCGCTCAGAACATCTACCTGGCACGCGGGCACCACCACGTCACCTCGTACAACGCGCTGGGCACTGAGGCCTTTGGGCAGACGGGCACGTACCTCGTCAACTTCGCCATCATGGCCAACCAGCTGGGCACCGTGGCCGCGTACCAGCAGTTCATCGGGCAGAACCTGCTGCACCTCATTCCCAGCAGTCTGCCGCTGTACTTCTGGGTGCTGGTTTGGTGCGTGGTGCTGATCCCGCTGTGCTGGATCCGCGACCTCAAGATCTTCGGCTTCACGTCCTTCTTCGGCATCGCGTCCGTGGTGTTCACGGTGGTGTCGGTGCTGGTCAACGGTTGCAAGGGCCTCCACCGTCCTTAGTGCGCGCTCTTCTCACACAACGGGGGCGGCGGCGGCCAGGGTTTCTGCACCCCACTGGACCGCCGAACCCGGTGCCCATCGGGCCCTCCAACCTGTTCCTGTTCCTCGGCATCGCTGCGTTTGGCTACGC
>CAZYYU010000224.1:0-5807 GCA_964651735.1 uncultured Gammaproteobacteria bacterium
TGCACAGCTCGGCAGCGTGCTGGGCATGCTCGGCGACACTCGCCGCGTGAGCGACACCACCGAAAAGGGGGCGGTATAGCTGGCGTTCAGCAGAGTGGCGGCCCATACAGAATCGCGTGCTAAATCGCACGCGTACTTGCCAGTTTACGCCATTCTACACGTCGTGTATACTGTCTAGATGGAGATAAGCGTCGTATATGCACGTTCTAGCAACGTTTCAGCACGCCTGCAGCCGGCCGCCGACCGGCCAAACGCGTCACTCGGCACGTGGTGCCGCTAAATCCGCGGCGCGCGCGCGTTATCTAGCACCGGCGCGCGCGTGCATCGCGCCTAATTGCACGTTTCAGTCGGTTCTTTAGCTTGTCGCCCGCCACGCCGCCCCGCGCCACCCCACCACTGCCCCATCGCCGCCCCAGCCCGCCCCAGCCCGCCCCGCACCTCCCACGCGCTCCCCGCACTGCACCACTCCGCGCGACTCACCGGCGCGCCCGTCGCGCCGCCCAGCCGGTGCACGTGCTCCCGCGAGCACTCAGCGCCGCCATGCCTGTCATCTGCGCACTCGCGCACGCATGCTGCGTCAGTTCTCTGCGGTGCGACATGCGCGCGCGCGCGGTGCGGCGCGCGATTGCGTACATTGCATTGGCCCAGCCCGCCCGCTCGCCCCCGCCGCTCTGCGCGCACGCGCAGCCGCAGTCCTTGGCGTCAGCCGAGTCGGGCGCAAGCGCACGCATGCGCAGCGTACCATCTGACGTGCACGCACGCGCACATGCACCGACGCGGCACGCTCGCGCACTCGACCACGCCCACAGACGCCGTCGCCAGCGCCGCCACTCGCTGCGCGCCGCCGCCACTCGGAGCACACGCGAGCGGCACACTGCAGAGTGGCGGCGCGGCGTGCACGAGCACGCGAGCACGGCGCCACGTCAGCGCGGCGGCGTCCATGTGCGTGCCGATTGCGATGGCCTGGCCGCGAGATACCATACAGAAGTGGGTGTCTGACAGTCGTGTCAGCGGGCATGTTGGCCGCTCCGGGCGCGGGATTGCGCACGCCAAGCACGCTGGCACGACGTGCACAGCTCGGCAGCGTGCTGGGCATGCTCGGCGACACTCGCCGCGTGAGCGACCGCGGCCGAAATCGGCGCCGCGGTGCGAGCTGACATTGCATGACATGCTCGGTCAGACTGCGCGTTGACATGCTAAAAGTCGTAGGGTTTTGGCTATGGGGTTGCTAGTCTTTTTACGCGCAACCCTCCAGCAAACCTAGTACGGAATGTATGGGGCGCGCACATCGGGCGCCCGCCAGCCCGCTGCAGTGCGCGCAGCGCTTGCCTCTGCGCACAACAGGATGCGTACGACCGCTGGCCAGTGAGCCACCGCAAAAGAAGCGGCGCAGACAGGCACACTCACTCGCAACCACCGAAACACCGTGCTTCGCAGGCGGCGCGAGCGCGTACTGTGCGCGCCGCCCGCGCTCGCGGAGCAGAACAGCGCGCAGCGGACGCGTACACGTGAGACGAACCAAAGCGCGTGCACCGCGCGACTCGCTGCCGCGGAATCGCGCTGGCGCAGCACCAACTCACGTCGGCAGGCGCACGCGAGCGGCGGTTGACACGCCGGCACGCGACCGAGCACTCGCGCGCGTGCGCACGTGCGCGCATGCGTGCGCGAGCATGCCCATGCATTCGCGGACGCAGGCACGCACGTACGCACGCGCGAGCACGACTGCACCAGCACGGACGTGCGCGCGTGTGCGTGCGCGCGCGCTGCACGGGCGCGCGGGCCGCGCGCTCGCTCGCTCGCGCGCGCGCGTCCTCGGCACCCGGGCGCGTGCACGACACCTCAGTGCGCGCGGCTGCTGCACTCTGCAGCGCGTCCGCGCAGCGCGCGGTGCTCACGGCCTGCTGCACGTGTGTGTGCGCGCGCGCGCGCGCCAACCACAAGTGCGCGCGGCGGCGCGCGCGGTCGTTGTGGGCGCGCGCTCGCGCGCACGCGACGCACGTGCGCACACGCGTTGCACGCCGCGCGCCTGATCGCGTGTGCGCGACGCGCGCACCCGCCTGCGCGCGCGCGCGTGCGTGCGCACGCACATGCTTCGCGCGGCGGCGGCGTTGCGTCGATGCCGGTCAGCTGGCACCGCGGCGGTGCCGTCGTGCACGCGCGTGCGCGCGCACGTGTGTGCCCGATCGGCCAGTGCACCGGTAGTGGTGCGCGGCCGATGGGCGCTCGCCGTGCGAGGCAGACACCACGCAGTGCGCCGTGGGCGCTGAGAAAGCGCATGCCCGCGCGTGTGCGCCGCGTCGGCCACGCCGTCTGACATGCCAGCCCGTCGCGTGACCGTGGCGTGCATGCGTCGGTCAGCCGCGCGGGCACGGCGTGACTGCGTGCAGCCCGTGTGCGCAAGGTGCGTGGTGCAGCAGTTCTGAGGGCGCGGCTTGGCTGGGCAAAGCCATGCATGCTGCTTGGGTCGTCCGCCATGGGCGGCAGCGCAGGTGTGCGTGCGCCGAGCATGCCAGCGTCGATTAGCGCCACACCGTCGAAGCCTGCCCGTGCTCGCCCGCGTGGAGCACACATGCCATCCGCAGCGAGGCGCGCCACGCTGCTTGCGCGCGTGCGCAGCGGCCCACATCGAGCGTGCGCGCCCACGCGCGCTCTTGTGGTTGGCCGCGCTCGCGCGTGTGCGTGCAGGTGCGGTGGCCGAGCGCACGCGCAGTGCGCCAATCGTACACTACGAGGCGCCGCACGTGCGGCATGCGTGGAGGTGTGCGCAGCGCCAGACGCACGCGCACATGCCGACGCTCGCAGCCCGAGACGGGTGTGACTGGGCGTGGCGCATCACATCGCGCGCGTCACGCGTCATCCGTCGCGCATGGCTGGCGGCTGCGCTTGGCGCGCTCGGCATCGGAAGGAAGCGCATCGCACCACTCGAGCGCGTTCGCTGATGCACGCTCGTCAGTCCGTCCTGCACCGTCACGCCCGGCGGCACGTGACGCGGACGCTCCCGTCACGGTCGACGAATCACGGCATGCAGCAGCAGCAGCACCAGCAGCAGCAGCAGCAGCGGCGGCGGCGATAGCAGCAGAGCCGTGCAGCAGCAGCAGCACCGTGCAGCAGCAGCGGCAGCGCCAGCGTGCAGCTTTGACTGATCCGGCGCGCTTGCACGTGCGAGGGAGGGCGCGTCAGCGCGTTCGACGCGTCGCGTGGGCTGCGCTCAGCGCGAGGTCTTCGCCGCGCTCGCGACCTGCCGCCCGTCGTGTAGCCGCGCCGGGCGTGTGTATGCCGTGCATACGCAGCATACTGCATGGGCCGCACCGGGCGCGGATGCGCTGCATCCTGCGCCGCAGCGCACCGGCGCGCCCGCCTACCACAAGTGCGCGCGGCGGCGCGCACGCTCGTTGTGGGCGGCGGAGCAGGCGCACGCCGCAGCGCCGTGCGAGCGCCTGGAGGCGGCACGAGGGGCCTTGCGCTGCCGTTCGGTCTGGCGCTGGCGTGCTCGTCGACCGCATGCGTGCGCCATCGCTGATGCGACGCACCTGTGCACATTGGTGCCGGCGTCGTCCGCGGTGGTGGCGCAATCCGCAGCCGCCGCCGCCGAGCGTGCACAGGCGCGCGCAGCGTGCACGGAGTGCGTGCAGCAGCACAGAGCATGCCCACGGGCACCGTGTAGCCCGCTGGGGCGCGCGTGAAGCGACGCGTCGTGCTGCTCGATGGCGCATGCGGGGGACGCAGATCGATTGGCAGTCCGCGCGTTCGAACACGCGCGCGCGCCGCGCACACGAACTGCACGCACGCGACGCGCACCCACACGCACTCCCACCCACCCGAACACGGTAACGCCTCACGGGGCAGCGCCATCGGCGACCGACGAGGCGTTGGCACAGCAGCCTCGACCCGCCCGCTAGCGGGCGCGGCGCCGCGCAGGCGGCCGGGAGTCATCCGCACCCTCGGGCCGCTTCTTGCCGCGGCGCTGACCCGCGGCGGCGCCCGGACGAGCGGTGCGCTGAGCCTCCCGACGGCCGTTGCCACGCCGGGGCGCCTCATCGTCGCTCGCCGCGTCCTCTGCATCGCTGCCCGACGACGCCTCCGGGCTTGCGGCCGATGTCGACGCGGCGCTGCTCGACGCGGCGCTGCTCGACTCGCCAAGCCGCCGTGCGCGAAGGCGAGCGCGAGCCAGCAGGTGAAGGAGCCCTGCATCCCGAATGCGCCGGCAGTGCAGCGTGCCGAAGCGATGGCGTCCAGCACGACCGGAGGACGCTGCGACTCGATCGTGCGCGTGCTCGTGGTGGGACCAGGTGACACGGGCGAGAACAGCAAGGTCGAGTTCGCCAGCGTCATGCGCGTCGTGCGGGTGTTCCCCCTGCACATGGCCGTGGCTGTTGCCAGGCGCCTCGTGGCGAGCTGTTCGGAGAGCGAGCTGCCGCGCGCCGTCGCCGCGTGTCTGCGCGCGCTGGCAGCGAGGCCGCTGAGCGAGGCGGCCGCGCGCGAGGCGGCGTGCGAGCTCGACACGCGCATGCGGCGCCTGATCATCACAGATCTGCTCAAGCTGTTCAGCGTGCACGCCGCGTGCCCGCAGTCGGAGCTGTGCCGCACGCTCAGCCGGCTGGGCTACTATGCGGACCTCGTCGAGGTCGATGCGTACGCGGTGCAGCCGCCGGGCAGCGGCGAGCCGGCGGCGTGGCGCGAGCTCATCGAGCGCGGCGTGGCGGGCGTGGTGCGACCGCATACACAGCCGACAGCGTGGGCAAGGAAGTTCGTGCTGAACGAGCACGTGCTCGCTCAGGTGTCCGTGCAGAGCGGCCGCGCGACCCGGGCGCCGTGGGAGCAGGTCCTGCTGTGGATCAACGAGAACTTCGGGTCGATGAGGGCTTTGCTGCGCAAGCACGGCTACACCGGGCTACTGGAGCGGGTGTCGCACCTCGAGCTGAGCGCGTTCTTCGTCGCGCCGGACGCCGATGACTGGGCTGGTGTCGACATGAGCACGGTGGGCGTGGACAGGTACTCGTCGGCGCAGCTGGAGAACACCGATCTGGTGTTCATGGCCTTGCCAAGCATGGCGCAGACGTGCTTCGTCGATCGAGCCGTGTGATCGCGCGCGCACGCGCGCGCGCGCGCGCGTGTGCGTGTGTAGGGGTGGGTGGGATGTGAGTGGGTGGGTGGGTGCGGCAAGTGACGTGAACGCGCCGAACGACAGCGGGACTGCTCGGGGACGCCGCCCCACCAGCGCTCGCTCAATGCTCCGCACGCGTGTCGCGCAACTGTCCGCTGCATGTGCGCCGCCTGCCGCCGACCGGCGCGCTCGGAGCGGCCGCGCTGGTCGGAGCGCGAGATGCGGGGCGTGCTACTTATGTCGTGCTAAATGTTTAGCACCGTGGTGGGTGCTCGGCGGGCGGCGCGAACGCGTGCCGAGGGGAGCCCCGCATGCCCCTAGTACGCCACAGAAGCGGCGCGTGCAGAGCACGCGCCCAGCGCGCACACGGCCCGGCGCGCCGCGCCGTGCTAATCTAAACCAGCGGCTAAACCGGGGTCTTTTCGGTGGTGGGTTGGGCGGAGTGTGAGAGGGCGGTGTGCGACGGGAAAGCATACTGGCGTAGAGTGCGCGGTGGCGTGTGAGGTGTGTGTGTGTGACGGCGGCGGCAAACCCTGTGAGATTTGGAAGCGGGCTCGGTTTCATGTGTGCTGAGCTCAGCTTGAGGAGTCAGATCTGCGTTTTGCGCCAATTGCGCACAGCGCTCCACAGGGCTCCGCGAGCAGTGCAGACAGCGCCAGTGTGCCGGCGAGTGCTGGGCGGGCTGGGGCTCACCATTTGCCCA
>CAZYYU010000225.1:0-4452 GCA_964651735.1 uncultured Gammaproteobacteria bacterium
GAGTGCGGCGGCACGCTGAAGGACCACATACCCTCCGTTCCGGTGCAGCCCATCGGCTACGGCGATGCCTCTGTGCTGCTGGCCAATCTGGGCGGTCCACTGGTCCCGCCGTCCTTTGTTGGCGGCCTCAACCTCACTTACCGGTTTGTTTTCGTGTTTGGACAAATCGCAAAGCGATGGTTCAAGACTGACGTGATCTTTGCCGCACAACAGTTTGGGCGGTGACAACGTGGTCACGCTCAGGTGTGAACAAGTTTGTTGCAGCAACAACGGCGTCATCGCCGCACCTTCACAACGCTTCTATCTATTCGCAAACATTGCTCACCCCGCACGACCAGCGTCGAGTCCGTGGCCCTCACTCGGCCCATCTGGTCCGTTTGTGCACAGCTGGACGGTTCGCGCAACGACTCCTTCGTGTTGCTGGGCAACCATCGCGATGCCTGGACGTTTGGCGGCTCCGATCCCAACAGCGGATCCAGTGCGTTTGTTCGCTGCGTTGTTGTTGTTGTTGCACGTTTTCAGGCGTTGTTCAACGTTGTGGGATTCGTCACGTGCACGTTTTTGGCGGCAGTGTTCAACCGTTTGTTCTCTGCGCTTCGTCATTGTGAGGCGCTGCTTTGGAATCGCTCGCGCTTGCAGTGTGTGCGTGTTGTTTGGTATTCGTTGCGCATCTCAAACGTCCAACCTCTTGCCGACGCTTGCAAGGCGCGATGCTGGAGGTGGTGCGGGCGTTCGGCGAGCTGGCTGCGGCCGGCTTCGTGCCACAGCGTTCGCTGCGGTTCTGCAGCTGGGACGGCGAAGAGTACGGGCTGCTGGGCAGCACAGCCTACGCTCTGGCCAACAAGGAGGTGATCTCGGTGCTGGTCGTGCTCGGTGGTTTGGTGATCGGGGGGTCGGGTCGGAGTGCAGGAGCTGCAGTCGCAATGCGTGGCCTACATCAACACCGACGTTGGCGTGGGCGGCACGCTGCTGTCGTCGGGCATGTCGCCGTCGCTGAAGCGCACGCTGCAGGGCGTGCTGAAGCGCGTGACGGACCCGCGAACGCAGCGGCCGCTGTCGGAGCTGTACGATGTGTACGCCAACGCGTCCGTGCTGGGCTCCGGCTCGGACTACACCGCGTTCCTGGACCACGTGGGGGTGCCGTCGGTGGACATTGGCTTCGTGAGCCCGTGCGTTGGTTGCGCGTGTATGTGGTTGTGGTAACGTTGTGGTAACGTTGTCGGTGAAGGTACCTGATGGCGCCGTACCACTCGGGCTACGACGACCTGTACTGGATGCAGCACTTTGGCGCGGACAAGGGCACGTTCGAGTACTACGTCACGCTGGCCCAGGTTTGGTGTTGTGGTCGTTGCGGCCAGTGTTGCTGAGCGTGCACAGATCCTGGGACTGAGCGCCATTGAGCTGGCCAACAACATGCAGGCCCTGAGTGCACCCGACCTGGCCGACGGTGAGCGGCTTTGGCCAACAAGCCCTGCACACAACCAACGGCCTTGAGCAGATCTACAATCGTACGCGCTGGCCCTGCAGCAGCTGATCAATCAGACGGGCAGCTCACTGGGTCCGGAGCTGGGCTGCTTCGCGCTGCATGACTGACGCGACTCGTGCAGACACGACCAAGCTCAACGCGGCCATCAGCAGCTTCACCAAGGCCGCCCAGAACGACCTCAGTGAGGGGCAACTGCTCCTGCTGGAGAGGCAGTTCCTGGACCCCGCCGGCCTGCCCATGCGCCCCTTCTACAGGCACCTGCTGCAAGGTTCGTGCGCGTCGGCTGCCGTCTGCGCGCCTTGACGATGGCCTCGTTGCAGCCCCCGGCATCAACGCTGGCTACGGGTCCGTCGTGTTGCCAGGCGTCACAGAGGCCGTGGCCGCAGGTGACACTGCCACAGCCACTGTGCAGCTGGCGCGCCTGGCGCAGGTGATTCAGAACGCGGCCGACTTCCTGGCGAGCGGAAAATGAACGGAACTTCGCGCGGGAGGATGGAGGGTCACGCGGAGGCGCAGCGAGATGGCGAGGGGGCGGCCGCTGTGCCGCGCAAGACGACTGAGATGATCGAGGAGCTGAACTTTGACGTGGAGGTGGAGGATGAGGGGCTGTCGCGCGGCGCTGGCGCGCGTGTTGCGAGAGGGAGCGCGGCACCGCTCAGCGCTCCTCCCACCTGTGCAGGCCGGGCCCGCCGACACGCTGCAGGCGCCCTTCACGTTCAACCCCATCGGCTACATGGAGGTGCAGCGCCGGCTGCCAGCAAGCCCGCTTGGTCGGTGACGCACGCACACGCAGAGCCCGCTGCGCAAGAATGGTTCGCCACGACAAGGGGCGCTGGCAGGCTCGGTGAGGGGCCGGCTCAAGGTCAGCAGCGGCACGGGCAACAACGAGTTCATGGTGAGGGGGGCCCGCATGGCCCCTGCGAGGCTCACGCAGCACTGGTGCAAGGCGCTGGACGGGCTTGAAGGTTGAGGCATGTGGACGCAAGCCTGCTGCTCATGCGTGTGGCCCAGGCTACTCCCATGTGTGGCTCATCTTTGTGTTCCACCAAAACCGCGGAGCCCACCTGCTGCGCAACAAGGTGCGGCCACCCAAGGTGGGCGACAAGAAGGGCCTGTTCGCCACGCGCACGCCGCATCGGCCCAACCCCATCGGCCTCACGCTGTGCAAGCTGGACGGCATCGTGGACGGCACCACACTGCTGCTGTCGCAACACGACCTCATCGACCAGACGCCAGTGCTCGACGTCAAGGTGCTGTTGCTGTTGCATTGGTTCGCTTGCGGGCTCATGTTGTGGGCAGCCGTTCTTGCCGTTTGCAGACACCGCGCCCAACGCCCACATGCCCAACTGGGTGCCGGTGCCGGCCGCAGCGCCGCCCCCGTTCCCGCTGCAGTGGTCGCCCGACGCGCTGCAGCAGCTGGACCGCATTCGGCTCGAGTTCTACGACGGCGCCGCAGAGCGCGACCTGTTCCGCGCCACCATTGCCCAGCTGCTGGCGCTCAACCCGCGCTCGCAGGCCTGGAAGCAGGCCTACGGGGCCTACTACTACATCCGGTGCGCGCCCTTGCGTGCACCCCGCACACGCCCGCGCGCTCACCCGCTGCACGCAGCTACGACAGGGTGACGCTGCACTTCACGTTCGCAGTCGACGGCGCCAGCGCCACCGTGGACCGCGTGGCCGAGACGCAGATGGACGCCGCCAAGTAGCTCGGCACCAGCGGTTCTCGCTTCACTTGCTTTGATCGCTCTCGTCACTCGCGTTGCTGTCTCGACTGGCCGCGCTGTCTCTGGGAGGCGGCCTCTTCTGCACCCGGCGCAGCTCGGTCGACGAGCCCAGCCCGGGCAGCGCAATGCCTGCTTTGGGCACTGCACAGCGGGCAAACGATGAGGGAGCGAATGAAGTGCATCTCGGGGCAGTGCAGCGAACAAGAGCGAGGGAGCCAGAATGCAACAACAACAACAACAACATGGAAGAGGCACCTTGTGGGGACCTGCTGGCGGGCTCTTCGGGCAGCGGCCGCAGCGCAATGCCGCCCGACGAGCGCTGCAGCGGTGCGCCGGGCATCGGTCGCTGCTGCGCTGCCACGCCGCCGTCATCGCTGCCACGCTGCGGCTTGAGCTCGGGCAGCGGTCGCGAGCGACCGAGCGCCGAGTCGCGCGCGGTGGATGCGGATGGCGGGGCCTTGTCACGTGCCTTGTCAGCGGCCGCCGCTGCCTCGACCGTGGCGCCGTTGACGTCAGCGCCGTCACCTGCCACTGATGCTTCTTTGCCGGCCTCGGCGGCGGCAGCAACGTCGTTGGACCACAGCTGGGCCTCCTCAGAGTCCACGTAGGACAGGAACGCCAGACTGGCGTCGTCGTCCACGTCGTCGCGCAGCGTCAACATCACGGCGCGTTTGCGCAACGTCTCTGCGCCGGCAGCAGAAGAGGCGGCGGTGATGGCGGTGGCGGTGGTGGTGGTGGCACTGTTCAACAGCCGTTCTGGCACTGCGTCGGGCTGCGGCGGTGTGCTCGATGAGCGTGGAAGCCTCCACGCAATCAAGGCACACTCACCCGCAAACGCTGTAGCGCCGAGTGCAGCGACACGTACCAGTCCTCCATGGACGCGCCTACTCGCACAAAGTGGTTCACCGAAATTGCAACGCTTCTTTGCAATACCACCACAATCACAATCACACAATCACAATCAGGGTACCGTCGGCGATGGAGTGCGAGATGCGGACCACTTTGCCATCTGCTGCGCGAAGACGGAGCGTCCTCAGCACACCAGAAGGATCGTCCAGCTTGTACACTGCAACACGGGGACGATGAACGACGCGCAGGAAAACAAAGGAGGGGCTCACCTCGAACGCCAATCAGGTCCTGGCGTGAGTCAGCGTCGACGTGACAGCAATCATCCGGCTCACCCATCTCGTCCTTGAGCGGGCCGTCCTTCCTCTTGCGCAGCTGCAGCGTGTACTGCACCGA
>CAZYYU010000225.1:4552-5801 GCA_964651735.1 uncultured Gammaproteobacteria bacterium
CCCCATCACCTCGTTCAGCGTGTAGTAGCGCTTCTTCCTGGTGTGCACGCGGTTGCCGTCCTCGCGCTGCTCCCACACTGGCCCTTCACGAACCACCACAGAGCTGTGCTGTTGCACGCCAACCAATGCACGCCACACTCGATCAGAAGCGGCGAACGCGCTGAGGGGGAGGGTGTGCTCGCACCAGCGAGAAGCCTTCGGGCCTTATCTGGCCCAGTTTGCTGAACCACATGACGAGCGCCGACGTGGAGTCGGCCTTGAACTCGTAGGCCGAGCCGCCACGCAGCTGCAAGAACAGCGACTCGCGGTTGGGTCCCCACGTCACGCCCGCCATGTCCTGCGAGTCTAGGTGCCTGCGGCGGCTCAGCGCGTGAGAGGGCGTTGCCGCCGCCCGTACCCGAGCTCTGGGGCAAGCGGCTGCTCGAAGTAGTGCAGACCGTCGGGGTACAGCGCGCTGCGCGGCGGGTTCGTGAGCAAGGCGAGCACAAAGCCAAGCGCCTGACCAGTAACGTGGCCTCCACCGCGACAGCTTGCCGGGGCGGTCCTTGCGCTTGAGCAGCCAGCCCTTGAACAGCGACCGGTCATCCAGCACCAGCCGGCCGAGCATGTCGTTCAACGTGTTGCGCAGCGTCGAAAGCTGAGCCAGCGTGGCCGCAAACTCGGTTCCGGGGCCGGCGCGCCCTCCCTGCTGCTGTGCCACGCAGTAGTGCTCGAACGCCGTGAGGCGCCGGCCAAACTGCTCCACCTCGTCACGGCGCAGCATCGCGCCCTCCCTTGGACTGACGTGCCGGCGCGGCCGGCGGCTAAGGCACCTGCCACCGCTCCCTTGGCGAGGCCCTTGGGAGGCCAAAGGTTTTTTTGGTCTTCACAGCAAGGCCGCGGTCGCGTTGAAGCACACCTGCGGTCTTACGGTGCCACAAAGTCAGCGAAAACGCAGCAAGCAGCACGCACGCACCCCTGCTGGAAGCGCTGCACCAGTTCGATGATGGTGAACACGGTGGTGACGACCAGCGTGCCCACGCCAAACACCAGCAGCGCCAGACAGCCCAGCTTCTGGACCCTGGACATGGTGGCGCGAAACGCGTAGTAGTATGCGATGGGCGGGATGATGAACATGAGCTGGGCGCTGCCCAGACCGCCGATCAGTGACAGCTGACAGGTGTCTGTGAAATAAGGGGCAGAGAGCACAAGGATACGCACAAACAGGTTGAAGTAGGGAATGCCGCATCCTGGACAACACAAAGGTAAG
>CAZYYU010000226.1:0-5795 GCA_964651735.1 uncultured Gammaproteobacteria bacterium
TGTTGTTGTTGTTGTTGTTGTTGTTGTGCGCTTTGTCAATGTGGTGACGGGGCTCGCAGCTGGAGAGTGCTGTGGACTCGATGGGCGAGGTTGCCAAGCTGAAGCTGGAGCAAGCCATCGCCAAGATGATGGAGCTAGACGTGCGATGCTCGTGGCAGCCCAACACTCCCACTCACGCTCCAGCGCCAGGTGGACGGCAACGGTGCCATCGACTTTGACGAGTTCGTGGCCGGCAACGTGCACCGCATGCTCAGCCATCGCAAGTGAAGGCCACTTTACTCCCCCTCACAGCCCCATCACATGGAGGGGGAAGAACCCATCTCAAGCTACAAACAGACGAAGAAATACAACGCAACCCCGCAACTCACAGGCTGCCGTCCGAGGAGGGGCAAAGCAGGCGCTGACGCTGCTGCTGCTGCAGCTGCTGCAGCGCGAGCTTGCTGCCGGCCGCGCCGTGCATGGCGGGGTCGTCTGCCGGAGCGTAGCACAGAAACCGGAAGATCAGGAACACAATCTCCTTGGGCAGCGCCGAGAAGGGGCTCTTTGCAAAACGACGGAGAGTGGTGGGTGGTGGGGTGAGCGAGCAAGCAAGCCCACGCAGACAGCTCACCTCTGGGCGAAGGCACATGAGCAGCACGCAGCGCACTTGCGACTGCTGCAGGTGCGTCAGCAGGCTCGAGTGCGTCTCCTGCCAGTGCCGGCCCACGGTCAAAAAGCTCCTTCCCGCCCGTTGCCCTCATACCGGCGCCCAGTGCAGCAGCAGCGGCAGCCTGCACACGACGCCGAAGCGCGTGCGCCCGTCGTAGCCGCCGAACACCAGCATGCAGCCGCCCACGGCGTCGTAGCATGCGCTGTGCGAGGAGCGCGGCAGCGGCGGCTTCCCGGGCCGAAGCTCGGTCCACAGCAACGTGGCGCAGTCGAACACGTGCGCGTCGCAGAACTTGGCCACGCGCGCTTGGCAGCCGCCAAACAGCACCATCTTGCCGTGCGGCGTCATCACGGCGCTGTGCGCGTAGCGCGGTCGTGGTTTGGTGCCTCCGCCGTTGGGCTTCAGCTTGGTCCACTGGCCGCCACTGCGACCGACCCCGCACAAAGCAGACAGTGACGCGGCGGCCCGCACACATGCACCAACGCAGCGCACCTCACGCTGAACTGCCACACGTCGTTGAGGTGGCGCGCCGACGTGCCGCCGAACACGTAGAGTGCGTCCCCAAACGCCACGCACGTGTGGTAGCAGCGGACGCTGGGCGTCACCGCGGAGCCGGCGATGCGCGTCCACAGCAGCGTCTCCAGATCAAAGGCGTAAAAGTCGTTCAGGTACGAGATGCCGTCCCAGCCACCAAACACATAGAGCCTGCAGCCGTGCAGGCACATGGAGTGGTACCGCCGCGGCGGCGGCGCGCACTCGGGGTTGCCGTACACCACCGGCTGCCAGCGCCGGTCCGCGAAGCAGAAGGCGTGCATGTCACTCAGCGGGCCCTCTGCGCCGCCCCCCGCATAGATGTACATCTGGCCGCCGTACACGGCTGCACTGTGCCTGCAGCGCGGGGACGGAGCCGGCCCCACTGCGTCCAGCACGGGCCTGGCCAAAAAAGGACGTTACTGCGCAGAGCGAGGACCCGCCGTGGCGCTTGCTTACATCCAGCGTGGCTCGCCTTCCAGCTCGTACGCCCACAGGTCCTGGCAGTTTGCTGCGCCGTCGAAGCCGCCGAACAGGTAGAGCCGCTGCTGGTGCCGCACCACGGACTGCGCACAACGCGCGGACGGGCCCACGCTCCTGCAGCAGCGGCGCTCGCTTGAGCTGGTGCGCAGGCGAACGAAACCCGCACGCCGCACCCGCGCTGGCTGTCGCACACCAGGCTCCAATCGGTCATGGCAGGCCCCCCGTGCCGTGGCACCCCCGGCCAGGGGCAGGGAGCGGTGCTTGCTTGCTCAGCGGACGCAGCCCCTGCGTGTGGAAATCCGTAACAGCAGCGCGCTGTCATCAGAGGGGCTGTGTGTGTGTGTGGAGGGAAGACGGGGTTCCTGAGGGGCTTGGAAGCGAGCGGTTCGCGCGCCCGACGCTGGCCCGGCAGCCGTCATGAACATCCGGCTCTTCACGCAACCCGCTGAAAAGGACCACCCCGAGCGCCCGGGCTTGATCAACATCAGCCGCACGCGCCTGGTGCTCTTGCTGCGTGCGTGGCGCTTTTTGCGCGTCTTTGCTTGGCGCCTCAACCAGGCTGCCCTGTGCACAGTGGGCTGCGCCGCCATTCCGCTGCTAGTGGAGCACCTGTGGGTGCACGAGCACGTGGTGACGACTGTGACGCAGGCCAAGTCCGTGGAGACGCGTGCTCCGGTGCGGCTGCTGCGTCATGGGGCGTGCTTGGCTGGCCAGCTCACTGTCGTCCAGGCCCACCCAGACGAAATCTACGACGTGCGCAAGCGCATGCTGGACCGGCTGGAGCAGCGCCGCGGCGGTGAGCACGGCTTTTTCTCCTTTTGGTGCCCGCTGACTTTTGGATTGCAGGCAAGAATCTGGACGTGCTACGCAAGCTGGCTCTGGCGCGCAACGAGGGCGAGCCCAAGGTTCGGTGGCCCACCGAAACGCGTGTGATTCTCAAAGCGCGCTGCAGGGATCCGCCGCGGATGAGGAGGAGTTGCCGCGCGAGAAGCCGGCGCTGCCCAAGCTGCCGCCTCCCCCTCAAGTGCAGCCAGGTGAGCGCTTGAGTGCTTCTCGGTGTCTCGGGGTCACCCCCCGACACCGCAGTGGAGCTGGGCGTGCCGCTGCCCAAACCGCAGTACAAGCTGCGGTGGAGTGAGCGCAACTATCCGCCCATTCCAGGTGAGCCTGCAGCGACGTGAAGCCATCGTGTCCATTTCACTGGTGCGCGTTCAGCTCCTGTGCTTGCGCGCCGGTTGCAGTTTTTCAAGCCATCGGACGCCGGCCACTTTGCGCAGCATCCGCAAGATCTGCGTGCATGGGTGAGCGGAGCTTGCTCATTGGTTGTGTGCTGATTGTGGAGCTGCTCTCCTCAGGTGGAGACCAACAACCGCGAGAAGCGGGCCTATGTGTATGAGCTGGTGTCCACGCGCGGCTCCTCCTTCATTCTCAAGGTTCGTTCCCCCCTAAATGGCGTACGAAGCGCGCACTGTGCTGAACGCACACGGCAGGACAAGTCAATGCCGCGGCGCCCCAACGTTTTCGTCAAGCTCGACCGCGACGCGTGGTCCCTGGGTGCGCGCGTGTGGTGTGGCGTGGTGTGGTGTGGTGTGGTTTGACGACTGGCCCCAGGTAAGAGTTCCACCGGACCCTGGGCCAAGGAGGGCCCGCTGACGTGCCACGAGCCGGAGTGTGAGTGTGCACCCGCCCCAGTAGCTGTTTGTTGTATCTGAGCCTGTGGCCAGGTCTGTTTGTCGCTGAGTACGGCAAGCCGTCGCGCCGGGTCCACAAGTTCAAGGGCGGCTGGATCGAGGTTGGGGGGGAGGGCGTACGTGCAGTGTTGCGCCAGCACTCACAGTGCTGTGGCAGGAGGTGGCCGACGGCCAAGTGTGGGCTGAGGCGCGTGCGCTGTGCGCTGGTTGGCCGGCGTGTATTGACGCTGCTGTGGTTGTTGTTGCAGGCCAACAAGGACGAGGGGCCGGCGCTGTTCTGGTTTGGGGCGCTGTACGAGGACCGCAACCAGGTCATCACATGGGACGCCAGCCGCGACATCTGGTGCCTGGATCTTGTGCCCCTCTTTCCAACCGCGCTCATTGCGCAACAGGATGATGATCAAGCCGCCGCCGCGCGGTCCCGACCAACCCACCATGACCCCTCGCGAGCTCAGCACCTCAGGTTGGACGGCGGCGAGCTCGTTGCACCCTGTCTCACGAGCACACAGTGATCCTGCTGGCCATTGGTGGTGCGTGCGGGCTGTGTGCCCTGTGTGCGTGCCTTTGAGGCGCGCGTGACAGGCAGCATCACGTCCATGGGCGACGACTCGTGGGCCCCGTGGTCGCAGCTGGGCCAGCCCTGCGACCCCAAGGTGGCTTGTCGCTGGGCAGTGATGCCGCATTGACGGCAGCGCTGTGGCAGGTGACGTGCATGGCAGCGCGCAAGGCGCTCGACGCCCAGCGCAAGCTGGACAAGGCCGGCCCGCCGCTCCACATGGTCGGCACCCCTCTCTCGCGCTCTGTCTGTGCTCAGTAGCCCTCTGCTCAGGTGTTCAGCGTGGACCACAACGAGAAGTACTCGTGGCTGGTTCAGTTCTTCCAGTTCTGGTGGAGGCAGTCGCAAGACAGTTCACGGTCAGCTGTGGTCAGCGCGCAAAGCAAGCGCACTGCTCACTGCTGCTGCTGCTGCGCAGGGGCTCCAAGTTCACGCGTCTGCTGACGGCGGACGGGCCCGACAAGCTCATGGACAAGCTCCCCACGTTTCTGGCCACGCCTCCCAGAGATGTCATGCGCGATGGTGCGAGCTCCTTCCACGAAGTGCTTTGCTCAACTCCCCCGCGCGCGCGCGTGCAGACCACTACGTGCCTTACAACAAGATCACATCCATCCTGCAGTGGATTCAGGTGCGCTGGTTCCCCCGGGCGTGTTGGTGCTCACGTGCTGTTGCTGTTGCGACAGGCTGAGCACGCCAAGCTGCCAGCTGACCAGATTGTGTGCATCATCGACGTGGACGTGGTGCTGCTGGAGGACATATCGTATCTGGCCGTGAACGTGAAGAAGGGCGCGCCCATGGGCGCCAAGGTTGCGGTGCGCTGCGCTGTGGGAAGAGAGGTGCTCAGCGTGTGGCAGGGGTTCATGTCATTCACGGGCGAGGATACGCCAATGGACCGCATGATCAAGTGAGCGAGCGGCGGTTTCGTGGTTGTTGTGTTACTCATCGCCAAACCAAGGCGCTACTGCCAGGGCGAGCACTGCAAGGACGGCGCAGATCCGCTGGCCGTGCCCTACTTCATCCACAAGGTTGGTGCTGCCTCCCCCGCCGCTTGTCCATGAGCTGAGCGGCCGCAGGACGATTTGCTGGAGCTGGCGCCGCGCTGGCTGGAGAAGTGCAAGCAGATCCGCAAGGACACTCTGCCCTGGTCCAAGGTTGGCGCGGAAGCTCATTGCCTGGCAACAACGCTCTGAACAGCGTGCAGGTGAATGACTGGCGCGCGGAGAAGGCCGTGCAGCTGTCCTGGACCGCGGAGCAGTGGGCATACTTGCTGAGCGCGGCCGAGATGGGCCTGCGCCACGAGGTTTTGCTTGCTTGTTGACCGCTGTGCCCGCGTTTACCCATGGGGGCAGGTGCGCGATGATGTGTCGTCCTTCACGGGCTGCGGCGTGCTACAGCTCAACGAGCCCATGATCCACTTCTCGGACTGGACCAAGGGCATTGACTCCAAGGGCAACGAGGTGGTGGTGCCTTGCTGCTGTGGTGGTGGCGCGCTCTCACCTTGGTCGCGCTGCAGCAAAAGTGGAACAAGGGCGTGGGCAACGCTGTGGCGCACATCCCTCGCGTGAACCCGCGCAACAACTGCGAGATTGACAAGGTGGGTGCGGCGGCTTGGCGCGGCTGGCGCGTGACGCGTTGCAGGTGATGATCGAGAAGCTGCGCGAGGCACGCGCCGCCGTGTTCCCCGAGCTAGCCAACGCATCGTGAACGGAAGGGCCACGCTCTGGGTGATTGCCTGAGGGGCCCACTGGCGCTGCTCGATCCCGCTGTGCAAACAACAAACGCAGCACCAAAAAGTTGGAAAAGCTTTCATGGCCGCTTTAGGGCTTGGCAGTGAAGAAGGTGCCGCCAGAGCCGTCGCCGCCCTTGGAGCCAGCCGAGCGGTCGC
>CAZYYU010000227.1:0-5742 GCA_964651735.1 uncultured Gammaproteobacteria bacterium
CACACACACACACACACACACACACACACACACACACACACACACACACAGCGCCACACCTTGGTGTTCTCGCAGCGCCGCAGGTCAAAGGCGTCGAGCAGGATGTCCACGCGCTTCCTCTTCTCGTCCTGGGCGCGTGCACACACACAGCGTCAGGCGCGCACTCAACCCGGGGCCACGCTACAACCTTGGACATGGAGCGCGGCAGCTTGAGCTCCGCGGCCAGCTCCAGCGCTTCGCGGCACTTGATGTGCGAGTGGAACAGCGCCTCCTGCCGAGTGCATCGCGCCCAATCACGCGCTGCAATGCACCACGCCAACGCCAGTGCTCACGCACCTGGAACACAAAGCCCGCCACCGCGCCCAGATCCTCCTTGGTGTAGGGTCGCTGGTTGAGGAGGCGCGTGCCTTCCACCTCGTAGCCTGCATGCCGCAGCGATTCAGCAACACGGCGGCGGCCACCCACGCAAGCTGACCAGTGCCGCGGCAGCTGAGCGCGTTGAACAGGCTGGTCTTGCCGGCCCCTGCCTCCCCCAGCTCAGCATGGCGGCCGAAGCGCGGGGAGGGCGCACCTGACGGCCCCATCACGGCCAGCACTTCCCCGGGCCCCACTCGGCCGCGCGATCCATGAACCTGCGAGGCCCCGTCACATGCAACGGCTCCCAGCACGCTCACCGCTGCTCACAATGGTTTTCTTCGTGCGCTTCTTCAGCAGCCCGTTGGACACCTGGTCGAGCGGTGAGCTGTTGCCTCCTCGCCACAGCAGCGGCGCCACGGGCCCGCGCAAGCTCCTGGGGCCAAGCGCCGATCCAGATCGCCACGTAATCGAAGCGCGTCACGGACGCCGGCCACCACCAACAGCACCCAGCGCTAGCCACTGCAGCGCGCCGCGAGCTCGCTCACCTCCACAGTGACCACCAGATCGTTCCAGTGCAGCCAAACGCCTCCAGCCGGCTGCTGCGGCGGTGCAGCAGGACCCTCCTGCATCCCTGCCCGACCAACCCTTGCTGACCACCGAAGACTTGAACGCCACAATTACGATTAGCGTCGATGCAAAACGGGGCTGGAGGGGCGGGAACTTGGTCGAGAGGGGCGCACGCACACCATGGCGAACATTGAGAGCATCAAGAGCGACATCCGGGCGGCCATCATCAACGAGAAGGCCAACGCCTGCCCCATGACGGTCAGGCTGGCGTGGCACGCGTCTGGCACGTTTGACCACAAGGCTCGTCAGCCCCGCCGGTTTTTCTTTTCTTTCTTGCCTCTCACCGCGCCTTGCAGGACGGGAGCGGCGGTTCCAACGGCGCGCGCATGCGCTACGCGCCCGAGTGCTCAGACGGCGCCAACGCGGGCCTCTCCATCATCCAGGACATGTTGAAGCCTGTAAGGGCCAAGCACCCGCACGTGAGCACGGCCGATCTGTGGACGTTGGCGGGCGCGTACGCGGTGCAGGCCATGGGAGGCCCAGAGGTGGGGGGAGGCGGCGCGCGTCGGGCGATTCGCGTGCCTCAAACGCAAAAACAGGTGCCGCACAGGCTGGGTCGCACGGACGACGCCGACGGCCAACGCTGCCCCGCCAACGGCCGCCTGCCCGACGCAAGCAAGGGCGCTGACCACTTGCGCGACGTGTTTTACCGCATGGGCTTCAACGACCAGGAGATTGTGGCGCTGAGCGGTGCGCACACGCTGGGCCGCTGCCACGTGGTGCGAAGGTGAGAGGTGGCCCGTGGGCTTGCTATGCTGTCTGCCGACGCCCCAGCACACAAGCGGCTACGACGGGCCGTGGACGCGCAACCCGCTGCGCTTCGACAACCAGTACTTCCGCAACCTGCTGCACCTGGAGTGGGTGCCCAAGCAGTGGGACGGGCCCTTTCAGTACGTGGACGCGGCCACGGGCGAGCTCATGATGCTGCCCACGGACATGGCGCTCAAGACGGACGCCAAGTTCCGCCCCTGGGTGGAGGCGTACGCCAACGACGAGCAGCTCTTCTTCCGCGACTTTGCCGCCGCCTTTGGCAAGCTGCTGACGCTGGGCTGCCCCGCCGAGTGCGACCCCACCAAGCCGCCAAGGAAGGCGTCGCTGACGCCGCAGGCCGAGGCTGGCGCGGCGTTTCGCGAGAACGCCATGCACGGCTCGGTGGGCCTGATGAAGAAGTTCAGGCCGCAGGTTCGGCGGCGGCGGCGGCGGCGGCGGTGGTGGTGGTGGTGGTGGTTGACGCGCGTGAATCGCAGGCAGACGTGCAAGAGGCTGATAAGGTGCGCCCGCACTGTGCCCTTACAACAACGTCTCACGTTGGCGTGCAGATTTCGCTGCGCACTGCGCTGCACAAGGCCGCGTTCTGGGGCCACGTGGACGCCGTGAAGTGAGCGGTGCCACTGTCTCGGGTGGCCGCAGCCTGACGTGCTGCCGACGCAGGTACCTGATTGAGGAGCAGGCCAACGTGAACGCGGTGGACTCCAACGGCGACACGGCGTGCCATGATGCGGCGCGCTTCGGCCACGGCACTGTTGTTGGGTGTGATGCGCGGCTCTCATCAGTCCCTTGGATGCTTGTCGATGATGATTGATTTTCTCCACTTTATTTGATGAGAATTGTGATAGCAATCGCGTCGAGCCTAACAAGCTCATGCCTGAGACAACGTTTGGATGCCCGTCTTGCCCCTCCACTTGTTTTGGGCGCCAAACTCAGCTGCTGACGTGCAGGCTGCTGATCAAGGCGGGCGCCAACCTGGGCCTCAAGAACAAGCAGGGCCAGACGGTGCAGGACGTGGCCACCGCTTACGGTGCGAGGGGCTGGCTTTTTGCGCGCGTTCTCAATGCAGCGCAGGCTACCCCGACCTCGTTTCCAAGGCCAAGCTGTGAACCAAACAACAAAACGCCGCCACGCCCAAAACCCCCTCGCTTTCATGGTGGCAACCAGAGCGCCGCGTAGAAAAGATTGGAGGCGGTGGGCTCGCACGCGGCACGCCCATTACTTGGTGTCGTACTTCCAGCCGATGATGGCCTCCTCGTCCATGGCCGACTGGATGGTGACGATGATCTCCTTGTCGTCGCCCTCCTCGAAGGCCTTGCGGATCTCGTCGCCCAGCTCACCCTGCGGCAGCTTGAGGTCCTCCTTGGTGGAGCCGTCGGCGGTCATGAGCGAGCAGAAGCCCTCCTCCTCAATGCTGACGAGCGGCATTTCCTCCTTCTTCACGTTGGGCGCCTCCATGTTGGCCGTGGAAGGGCTGATCTCCTCCACCTTCTTGCCGGTGAAGATATCGGTGCCGATGAAGTGGATCTTGGCGCTGCCGTGCTTGCCGGTCTTGCTGGTGCTGGTGCCGATGATTTTGCAGGGGCGGCCGCCCAGCACGGCGAAGCCACCCTTCTTGATGGCCGACGCCTGAATGGGGTACGTCTTGCTGCAGCACGGGCGGTTGAGCGCGGGCGGAACAAGAGGAAAAAACGCGCGGGTTGCCGCAACGCTCGCACCTGCCGACATCGCCCTCCGCCATCTTGGCTGCTGCTGACTTTCACCGCCTGCGGAGCGAGCGCCGTGAGCGCCGGCACAGCGAAAGGAGCGAGAACAGCACAAAAAGCAAGAGCAGCCAGCGAGACGATGATTGAGGCACGCGATGCGCGCCCAATGCCCCTCGCGTCTGCGCGGCGTGAGGGGGCCCGCGACCAGCCAGCACGAGCGCTTTTCTTGCTTGGCCTCGCGGGGCCCTCCAAACAGGCAGCACAAGGCCGCAACAACCCCACACCTCTTCAACGGCAACAGTGGGAGGAAGCGACGTGAAAAAAAGTCGCTCGCGCCGTTGCCCCAACCTGTTTGGATAGCAAGGTGCGGGCTGCTCACACACCGAGCGGAGCCCGAGAAAGCCAGCTGCGAGCACAGCGCTGGTGTTGGGGTGTTTGTGTTGGCTCGGGCTGTGCTGTGCCGCTGTGGCGTGGGCGTTGCTCTGGCGGGGGTCTCGTCAGTGTGCAGTGAAGGCCGCGCCGTGTTCTGCCGCTTGCTCACTCACGCGCTCGCTTCACAGCATCCGCAAGTCATGAGCAACGCCTCCTCAGAGCTCGTTTGGCAGATTGTGCGCCGATCCAATCGGTGCGGGGCCTTTGGTCGCATTGCACGCGGGCCGGCGCGTCTTTTTTTCCTCTCTCTCACGCGTGTGCGCCGCAGGTTCCTCGTGAAGGGCCGCACGCGAGTGGGCGCGGAGTTCTCCAGCGAGCGCAGCAACCTGCGCAACACCAACTCGTTCAAGTACAGCGGCCTCACGGGCAACAAGGCTGTGGGCGTGGACTTGACGGCTGGTGCGCTTGGGCGGGTGCGAGACTGTGTTGCGCTGATTGCAGCGGTGGGCCAGGCGGTTCGGCTGTGGTGCTGCACCGCGCGGACGAGGCCGGCCGCAAGGGTTCGCTGTTCGGCCGCGTTGAGGCCAAGGGTGCGCCTCTCCTCGCGCGCGCGCCCTGACCTTGCGTTGACCTGCTTGCGGTGCTGCTCATCAGGCTCGCGCAAGAAGGCGTTCGCGGCCATTGACAAGGCCGTGTCCGATGTGGGTCGTCAGGACCTGAAGCGCTCTGCCCTTGCTCGGTACAACGCGCTCCACCGCGGACAGCAGCGCGGCGCCACCAAGAAGGTCGCCAAGAAGTGAACGACAGTTCATGTCTGTTGGTGGGCTGCGGTTCGCGTTGCTGTCGCAGCATGCTGGACACTGGGCTGCGGCGCGCGACGTGCTGACGGAGACGTGGGAGCTGTCGGAGGCCATGCGCGAAGCACACGAGCTGCCCATGGATGCAGAGCACCAGGCGCGCGCGGCTGGGGGCTGTGGCGCTGCTGCGTTGACTGGCAACAGGAGGCCGTGCTGCTGCTCGAGGGCCCTGCGGTGGTTGGCCACGCGTTTTTGGAGCTGGACCAGGACGGCACGGCTGCGCAGGCCACGTTCGTGTGCGTGGCGCGGCGCTGTCGGGGGCGTGGCCACGGCACAGCGCTCATGGCGCAGCTGGAGCGGGTGGCTGAGGAGCGCGGCGCCCTTGTGTTGCGGCTGGAATGCGAGCCGGCGCTGCAACGTTTCTACGCGCAATGTGGCTACAACGTGGACGGCTCATGCACTGCACAAGGCCAGGTCCGGATGCTCAAGACGCTGCGTGCATGAAAAGTGTCCTGTGCGCGGGAGGGTTGTGCTCTTCATGTCCAGCAAGGCGTCGCGTGGGAAGCGCGCGCGCAAGAGCTCGCCCGTGCGGCAGAGGCCGCACAAAAAGCTTGGCGCCAACCGCGCGGACAAGGCGTCCGACGAGGAGCCACAGGAGCTGCGCCTGGAGGACATCTTCGTGGGTGACGTGCCGGTGGAGGACGAGGTGGAGGTGGTGAAGCAGGAGCTCCCGCAGCAGCCTGCACGGCGCACCTACGGCCGGAAGAAGCCCGCGCCCTGCTCGGCCCGCCCGCGTTGCGCGCTGCTGTTCGACAGGGGCAGGAAGACTGTGCTGGGCGAGTGACGTCCACGATGACCGCAACTGTCCGTCCACGAGCCGCGTTATTCATTACGTGATAGGCAATGAAGGCCGAAGGCAGTCCAGCGAGCAGTTTGCCTGCCCCCACTCAAGCTCAATCGCGCATGACCTTGTGCAACACGGTGAACACCAAGAAGGTGGAAGAGGCAGCAGGCAGGGCTCTCAAGCACGCGGGCAAGTAACCACGATAGAACCCAGCAACCTGGTTGCATGTGTCAGGTTTGATGTGTGTGTGTGTGGAGAGAGAGAGAGAGAG
>CAZYYU010000228.1:0-5731 GCA_964651735.1 uncultured Gammaproteobacteria bacterium
GTCCCAGCGATGCACTGGTGCGCCCAACCTGCCGCGCGGCGACGGGGGCAGCTCCTTCTTGCGCACGTCGTCGGCCTTGCTGTGCGTCTTGCTCAGCACGGGCAGCACAGGCACCGCGCCGGCCATGGCCCGCGGCCCGCCCTCGGCGCGCGGCGAGGGCGGAGGGAACCGGAGCTCCGCCGCTGCGTCTCCGTCTTTTTGCCGCCGCTGCTCGTCCGGCGCGGGAGGCAGCTCCTTCTTGCTGGCAGGCACCACGGCGTTGCCAGGCGGCGTCAGGGCCAGCTCCAGATCCTTCTCGAGGCGCTCGATGAGCGAGTCGTCGACGGCGCTCTGCTCGCCGCTCATTGCGGGGAAGCGTGATGCACTCCAAAGCCCTTCATAGCTTGTCGCCGATGCCGTCAATGTCGCCCTTTTTGAGAAAATCGGCGCTGCGCTTGACAAAGCCCACCACGGCGTCAGCCAGGGGCCGCTGCTCGCGCTCCACCACGTCTTGCAGCGCCACCCACAGCTCGGGCACGGCAAGCGCGTCCACGTAGCGCGTCGCCTCGGGCCAGGTGCCTCTGGTTTCCGGCCGCGCAATGAAATCGGCAGGCGCAAACCAAAAGAGTGCCACTCACTGCTGCGCTGCCACGTGCAGCCGGTGCAGGACCTGCACCACGTGGCCCATGCAGGGGGGCCGCGGCCACTGCGCGGCGTGCTGCTGGAAGTAGGCCACGAAGCGGCCCATGCACGGCGGCGTGAGCAGCGCGTGCAGCAGCGCGCCGCCGCGGTCCAGGCCCAGCTGCATCACGCGCGTGACGCGCGCGTGGTACAGGTTGGCGTTGGGGCACGCGAAGAACCACTGCACCAGCGTGGGCGCGAACGCGCAGTCCTGCTGCAGCCCATGCTCCAGCGCGCACACACACAGCGAGCCGCACGCCAGACGCGCTGCGCCCAGCGTGGAAGCGTCCTTGATGCAAACGGGTCAAGCAGCAGTGTCGCGCGTCATTGTCGCCACACACAAACCTGCGCCGCCGCCGCAGCCTGGCAGTACTGCTCCACCACCGCTAGCAGCGGGTCGCGCACACTGTCCAGCAGGCTGCTGCTGCTGGCGGCCTGGATCATGAGCTCGGCCAGCTGCGCACAGCACGCAGCGTCCGCACGCACGCAGCGCTGCAAGTGGTCCAGGCAGGCGGGGTCGCTGCACAGCTGCCGCTGCAGCGCACCCGTGTGCAAGGGCGCCAGGCGCAACACGCGCTGCAGCGCTTCCAGCGCGTTGGCCGCCGACGCAGAGTCCTTGTGCACCTTTCTCGGGCGTCAGCTCGTTTTGCCACCAATACCGCACCCTGACCTGCAGCGCCAGCATCCGCGACAGACCCGTCTCGCTCAGCCAGGCCACGCTGTCGGCGTCCAGGAAGCGCTCCAGACGCGCGTTGCTGGCCTGCGTCGCCGCCGCCACCTCCACCTCCACCGTGCACGCTTGCAGCACCCCAAACAGCACGTTGAGCACGGACGCGCTGTGCAAGTGCGTCACCAGCCGCTGCAACAACCCCGACGAGCGCACAAAGGCCAGCGTGTCCTTGGTGCGGCCCTCCTCCAGCAAGCGCAGCAGCACCCGGCCCATGTACTCCGCCACCAGCGGGTGCAGCGCCTCTGGCGGCCCTTGCAGGCCCCGCACCAGAGCGTGCAGCAGCGCCGCCTCGTGTGCAAACAACGCTTCCACCACGGCCGGATGCGCGAAGCGCAGCAGCTCGCACGCCACCCACGGCAGCCGCAGCACTCGTTCAGGGCCCGCGTCGGCAGGGCCTGCCACCGCCACCAGCTCCACCTGTTTGCGGCGTGATGCGCGCGCGTGCAGCGACGGCGCGCCAAACACACGCACCAGCGCCGCCACCGTGTCGGGCCGCGCCAGGAACGCCACGAGCGCGCTGTTGGCAGCTCCCTCCTGCAGCACGTCGTCCTCGGCCAGCACCTCGTCCAGCGTGAAGTGGGGCCGGCGCAGCACACATGCCACGCCCTTGTCCTCCTCCACGGCGTCTGCAAACTGCTCCCAGAACATCCTGCCCCGGCCCTGTTGCCCGGCTGTACAAAAAACGCAAACAGCGCACATGGTCGCTCGGCACGTGGTCGCTGCGTTGGCCTGTTGGCTGCTGGTGTGCGCGCGGGCCACGACGCTGGGCCCCCCGGGACAGAAGCTGGTCGCTGGAGGCTTCGGCAGCGGCGGCGTATGGCAGGAGAGCGGCAACCGCCTGCCGGTAGCGCGCTGATGATGCTGTGCTTGTCGGGACCGCCAACGGCAGCCAAACAGAACGCTTGGGCTCCGCAGACGGCCACAGGGCTGCCTCTGGGCACCTGCACGGCCACCACGGAGACGCCGTCGCTGATCCAGGCAGTGGGCTACAGCCCATCGGTGAGCGGCAGGCGGGCGGTGGTGGTGCGTGCAAGAGCTCAAAAGCGGCCAGGGAACGACGTGCAACTTCCAGAACTACGAGTCGTACATGCCTGCCATCCACCAGGTTGTTGTAGCTGCTGTTCCACACAGTGTCTGCTTCTCATTTGGCGAGCAGAACGGTGACATCCCGTTGCCCCGGGCACCTTTTTTCAACCACGAGCAACAGGGTTCCTCATCGCCGCCTCCACGGACTTTTATCAGGGCTTTCACTTCCCTGACTTTTACTTCAACAACCCCCGCGCTCCCGAGTGGTCCCCGTGCGCGTACACTGCTGGTGCCGGCGGCGCGTTCAACGAGTCGGCCACGCAGCAAATGTGCGGCCAGGGCTGCGGCGAATGCTACTCGGTGACGGGCCCCGCCGGCACCGCCACCTTCATCGTCAACGAGGTGGCAGACATCAACGCCATTGGCATCAGCGGCCAGGGCATCAACTTCAACTTGTACTCGGGAGGCAGCGCGCCCAACCGCAAGGTCATGAACTACAATGGGCCCACGCACGTGGCCGTGCAGAAGGTGCCCTGCCCAGTGACAGGTTGCGTTGACGCGTCCTCGCTGGTGGAGCCCCCCTCTCTCATGTGCGCGCAGGCAACATGGTGCTGGGCGTGCACGGCTTTGGCGCGACTCCACTGGACGGCAGCAACTGCCAACTGACGGTCATCAACCACCGGCTGGGCATCACCAGCATCTGGGTGCGCCCCACAGGTGCAAGCGTTCGTGTCGGTCGCTTCTTGGTTGACTGCGTTCAACAGGCACCACCAACTGGGTGTGGGTGCCTCGAGACTGGGTCAACACGTTCAACTACTTCCCGTCCAACGGGCTGACGGGCTTTGTGTACGGAAGCAACGCGCAGAAGCAGTTCGACATACGCATTCGGCCAGTGGGCTACCCGGTGCAGGCCGAGGTGCAGTGCCTGGCCAACACGTGGAGCCCCACCACGGTCAGCAGCGGCTACGGCGTGCAGACGTTGGGCACGTGCCAGTTCGCAGACCCGGGCATCGCGGCCACCGCATGTCCACTGGCGTTCCCGCCCAATCTCATCGAGGACCAGTTCTATGGTGCGTGCCCTGGTGGGCTGCCATGCTTGACGCGGGTTGCTGTGCACAGACTACAGCTGTTCTGGCGTCACGTGCACCGACAAGACGCCCGCCACCAAGACCAGCGGACCCTTTCTGCTGGAGTGGCGCGACTGGGGCAGGTTTGGGGGTTGCGCCGCCGCCGCCGCCGCGTCTCTTGACGTGTGTGCTCCCACACCCCCACAAGCTACGGGCTGACGAGCGCGATCCCCACGTACGGCTACACCGCCGACTGCCAGGCCGGCTCGTGTGTGGACAGCTCGCCAGCCAAGAGCTTCGCCGCCATCCAGCTGGGCTGGACGCAGACTATCCTGCCCTCCACCTTCTCGGGCTACGACGTGGAGCTGCGCTACTACGCCAAGTGCGCGTCGCTGCCCGCCACGGCGTGCTCGGTCACGTTCCAGGTGACCACGCCATGCGCCCTGACCAAGGCGCCCGTCCAGGCCTACAACGGCTCCTGGGTGCAGGTGAGTCTGCACACACACTTCGGCGGCAATGCTGACGAGTTTGCTCCAGTATTCCGTCAACATCACCTCGCTCCTCTCGTCATGCAGCGGCGGCTTCCAAGTGGTGCAGTTCGCGTTTGGCTCTCCCACGTCGCCGCAACAGATTCGCCTCGACTCTGCCGTTTGGTACTGCAACGGCTCCCCTTGTCCCAGCGTGGCCACTGTCGCGCCAGGCCTGGCACGAATGCTGCAACCCAGCATCGGCGTTTTTGTGTTGCTCGCGCTTTTTGCGCTTCTCGTCCAATAGAGGGCTCTGGGGCCGGTGGTGGCGCCGTGCAGCACGACGTGGTTCGCGCAATGATAGGGTTCGCGCTGTGTGCGCTGCTGTGCTTGGCACTGGCGGACGGCCAAGGCGCATTTGGGGGCAACCAGGGAGGCAGCACGTTTGCAACCGCCCTTACCACACCAGGCGCCGTGACCGCCTCTACCGTGCAAGCCACCTCCGCAGCGCCCGCAACCACCGCGGCGCCCACAAGCGCATCGGCGGCGGCGGAAGAGCAGCCAGCAGCCCTGTTCGGCTCGGCCTCGCTGGGACCCGCGACGCGCGATCGGAGCTGCGAGCAGGCCAACGCGACGCAGCAGTGCTCGCGGACGGGCGTGCTTTTTTCCTACGCCGATCTTTTCGAGGGCGCCAGCAGCGGCTACTGCTGTCCCCACCGCACCGCCAATGCGTACATCAACGGCACCGCTCGCAGCGGGGTGTGGTACGCTGGCAATGGGGGCTCTGTCGGGCGGGCGCCCGTCGCGCAGGCCTACGCGCCGCTTGCCGTGATCGGCACCGCCGTGCTCAGCGACTCGCCCTTTGCGCTGGGGCTGACGTTGACGGTGGACAGCGGTGCGTGCGCTGTTCGTTCGGCGTCTGCTGCAGGCTCACGTGGATCCATCCGATGCAGGCGTGCTGACGCGAGGCAACGTGGTGGGGCTGTGGCTGCTGGTCTTTCGATCGGGCACGTGCACGGGCGCCCCTGACGCCACGGGTGCACCCAGCTGCACGCTGGCCGACGCCAAGCTGCCCAGCAACAGCCGGGCCTTGTTCGCCAGGTGCGTTTCTGGGGCTTGCCTGGCTCTGCTTGTGCTCAGCGCCACGCAGCGGCATGGTGCCCACAGACGGCAGCCCTTTGGTGCTGAGCGGCTTCTCGGTGGTGCCCAACGCGGCGCTGGGCCTCGTGTCCAACGCGGGCTACGAGTTTCAGTTCCGGCTGTCCGACCACGGCGTGGCCACGCCGCACTCGCTGGCGCAGCAGTGGAACACGCTGGGCTTCTGCTCCACGTTTGTGTGCGCAGACCGCTCCTCGTACATGGTGCGCTTCCCAGCGCGGGACCCGCCGTGCAACGCGCAGCAATGAATCCGATGCATTCCTCTGCGCCAGACGACGAGCGTGAGCGCAAAAGAGGGCCAACAACTTGCAAGGAAAAAAAACCTCAATGGAAGTTGGGCTTGTCAGGGAAGCTGCAGCCGGGATGCTTGATGACCACGTTGGCAGCGTAGTTGGCGGCGGCCACGCAGCGTTCCAGCGGCTCGTCGTTCACCAGCTGCGACAAGAAGCCGCCTGCACAGAGACACCCGCAAATACAATCAACAGTGCAAATAAGCCACACCCCGAGCACAACGCAGCCACATCCCAAACCACTCCCCGAGCACAACGCAGCCACATCCCAAACCACCCCCCGAGCACAACGCAGCCACATCCCAAACCACTCCCCGAGCACAACGCAGCCAC
>CAZYYU010000229.1:0-5704 GCA_964651735.1 uncultured Gammaproteobacteria bacterium
AAACAAACAAACAAACAAACAAACAAACAAACAAACAAACAAACAAACAAACACCTACAAACACGCACCTCAATCACTGTGTTGGTGAGGGATGGAGGGAACCCGAACACGGTGACCCAGCAGCCAGACTCAGCCACCACTGCAAAGAGCTCGCGTCAAAGGTTTGCAGCGGAAGCATGGCCCCGCACCGTTGCTGTTGTTGAAGTTCGTGTCGTTCATGAGCAGCGTGCTGTTGGCGTTGCTCATGTTGGCAAGCGGCGTGGCTGCTGGGGTCAGGTTGTTGTTGTTGACGCTGCCGTTGAACGCAAACGGGCTGCGAATGGGCGTCTCCACGTTGCCGCCGCCGCTGCTGCTGGGAGCCACGCCCGCGCTCGCAGCCGCCCCTGTGACGCGAGGTGACGAGGAGACGCCCAACGCAGCAGCGCCTGAACCACCGTGCGCATCCAGCACCGAGAGAGCTGGCAGCTCGTCGGCGGCCCTCTTGTGCATGGGTTGCTGCGAGGCTTGGTCGGGCGTGCGAAAGCCAGGCTCGCTCCCGAACAGAGAAGGTCCTGCGCGCGACGCGGTGAGATGCGCGGCGGCGCGAGTGGGTGCGCACCAGGGTAGTTCTCGTAGCCGCCCAGACGCCGGCCAGAGGGAGTGCCAGAGGAGGCAGGAGTGAAGGGGCTCTGCATGGCGAGCGGGCACCTGCGCTTCAAAAAAAATCGTGGTCCCAGCGCGTGTCAGAACCGTCAAGTTCCGGACTGCGAGTGAGGGTGTGTCTGAGGGGGATCGCTGGCGCGCTCGGCAAGGTTACGCGTTTGAAATCGCTTGTCCCGCTGCTGAACAGGAGCTGCAACCACAGCAACAGCAGCAGCACTTGTTAGGCTCAGTCCGCACAAGCTCGCTTCAGATGCAGCAGCTCGCGCAGAACAAGGAGAACAGCGACTTGTCGCCGTCCGTCGACGACGCTTCAGCAGCAGCAACAGCAGCATTGACTGACGACAAGGGCGTCTCCGCGCTGCTGGGCAGCAAGTCCAAGCTGCGTATGGCGTCGGCGACGTTTGTGCCGCGGCGCGGGCTGGAAGCAGCTCCAGCGCCCGTCCCGCCCTTGGAGGCCGCCGCCGCCCCGCGAGCGCAGCAGCAGATGGGGACAGCGGCGCACGGGCAGCGGAAATTTGAATTGCAGTGTCTCGCGGACAACACGAGGTTGGCGAATGCACTTGGTTGCTCCGTGCCTCATAGGGCATCCGCAGTGGGACGCTCAACGCAGAGGGAGCGCCGCGACCCGAGGAAGTCATCAGGCTGGCCAAGGCCGGGAAGGTGCTGGAGGCAGTGCGACAGGGTGAGCTGCGAGCTCCTTGTGTTGCTGGGCCTTACGCACTGCCACCAGTGTCGGACATTGGCCAAGTGGCAGACCGCGTTGCCGCCATCAGGGCGCTCATCCAGATTGTGCGCAAGGTTGGGCCAACACACACAAACCACGATTGGGCTCAAGACTGCATCTCTCTTAGAGCGGGGACGTGAGCATTGCAGATGCGCTTTTCGAGAGGTGTGTCGCAACTTGGAGGAGCGTTGCGTGCGGGCTGACGTGTGTTCGGGGGGCCAGGCTGCTGGCTGTGGTGCCGCAGGATCTGGAAGCCAGACGTGAGTATGGGGAGCTGCTGGAGGCCAACGGGCTGCCACTGCGAGCGCTTGAGGTGCGCTGTGCGTTGTATTGTGCCCACATTGTCACCCGCAACAGGTGTACAGTGCCGGCCCTGTTGCAGCGGATGACGCGTTGCTGGAGCGCCACTGCTCGCTGCTGTGCCGCATGGGCCGCTTCCCAGAGGCTAGCAGGCTGCGCTCGCTCACCGACCTGTGCCCGGACCGCTTCCCCCGAACGCTCAGCGTGCAGGTGCAGGAAGAGTCGTGCATGCATGTGCTTTGTTGCAAGCGTGTTTGTGGCGGATGTGCTCTCACGCCCATTGACGAGCAGTATCGATACGCGCTGCTGCACGAGGCCGTGCACGTGCCGGCGTCTGTGTCGTGTGCCCTGGACTTTGAGTGCGGCGCGCTCACCGCGTGCCTGACCACCGCAATGGCACAGGTCTCCTTTGTTTGCTGCTCGTCACAATGTCGGACTCTGTGTCCCCTTTTCCCCACATTGTTGTGGCGGTGATCGCTGATAGCCACACACAGCCCAACGCTCCGGCAGCACTCAAGCTGGAGACAGCGGAGCGACTGGAGCGCATTCAGGTGAGCGGGGGGTGACGTGGGCGCCAACGTGCTGTGTGCCCACCGCCTTGGCGAAGGTGCTGCTGGCAGAGGACGCTGCGCAGCTGCAGGAGCGGCTGGAGGCTTTCGCCTCTGTGCTGAGCTCGGACTGGCTGCAGGCCAAGTGCCACGTGCTGCAGCAGCAGGTCAAGTCGGGCCAACTCAGGGTGAGGCAGCACTACCAACCAAACAACGCTGACTTGGCACTCGTGCCTCAGGCCACAGCGGAGAGCGCGCTGCGCTGGGTGGCGTCAGGCCACGCCGCGGAGGGCAAGGAGGTGCGGTGGAAGATTCTGGCGGTGCGGGCACGCCTGGAGGGCAGGCTGCAGCTCATGGGCGAGGCTGCGCGGGCCTGCGAGCCGGGCCAGCGCTGGAGGGTGTGGCTGGACGGCGCCAAGGTCAGCCTTCTTTTTGGCTGCTCCGTCAAACTTGTTGCTTCGGTGCCGCATCACACTTGTAGCATGTGCTTTGAAATACGCTGACGCTGCCTCGTGCCAAGATGGAGAAGAGCTCTGTGGCCAAGAGACGCGCGCTCCTGGGCAAGGCTCTCAAGGAGTGCCCCGAAAGGCACAGGTTGGGCGTGGACTGGCTGTGGTTGTTTCTGTGCAGCCCGCTCACAGCCGCAGGGCCACGGTGCTGCTGGAGGCTGCCGCGCAGGAGGCGGACGCAGAGCTCAAGCTGAGGCTGCTGGACAAGGCCTGGGCCGAGACGCGAGAGGTTGTTGGCGCAGCGGTGTTGTGCCTGGTCGCTCATTCACGTGTTGCGTTGCAGTGGAAGGTGGCGCTGGAGAAGGCGATGCTGTAAGCCACGACCCCATTCCCACAGTGCGCGCAGTCGTGCCTCGCTGACCCGCAACCAAACAGGGAGCTGCAGCGCGGCGGCCGTGGCGTGGATGGCCTGAAGGAGTGCCTGGCCGGCAACCCCGGCGCAGGTCGCATCTGGGCCATGCTGGCCAGGCTGTCGCAGAGCGAGGCCCTGGAACAGGCTGCCCTCAGGCTGGTGAGTCTTGTTGATTGATAGAATTGATTTGGCTCTCAGCAACACTGCAGGTGCCAAAGAGCGGCGAGCTGTGGTGCGAGATTGGCCGCCGCAACGCGCTGCTGGGCAACTGGCGCGTGTCTGAGCAGTGTCTGCTGTTCGCGGCGGAGTTCACGCCGCAGGTCGCTCTCTCTCTCTGCGTTCTCCCTGGCCTTAACTGACGAGCGGCTGTGCAGTACGGCGACTGCTTCTTGGAGATGATGCGCGCGTCGCTGGCCAGGGTGCTCAGCTCGCGCTTCGGATTCGACGCCAAGGTTTTTTGCTCGCAATGCATTTTGGAAGCACGCCTGACAGCGGCGGCGGCGGCGCCAGTGTGCGGTGCTGGGCACGGTGGCCAGCGCGGGCGAGCTGTGGGGCTGGATCAGGGCGCGCTGGGACACGGCCACGGTGGAGCGCTGGGCTGTGGCCGTCACGCCCAACCACGGCCTGCTGTGGGACGCGTACGCCGCACGCGGTGGGGCTCTCTTGCTTTGCGCTGCGGGGAGGAGGTGCCGTGGCCTGACCCGCCGAGCAGGGGCCGCTGTGTTCGAGATCCTGGCCAAGGCGAAGCTGGACATGATCGCGTCCGTGCAGGCTGGCGCGCCAGACTGCTCGCTGCTGGGCGCGCTGTTTGACTCGTGGAGAAGCACAGTCCTCTCGCAATGAAGGCGCGGCAATTTCACTTCCTCACTGCAAGCTGGATCACGCCCCTCGATCCGTCCACTGAAGGAGCGGCGAGTGAGTAGCAGCCTCCTCCATGACAGCGCCGAACCCTTCCAGTTGGGGTGGCTGCGTTGCTCGCGCTGCGCCACGTCTGGGTCCACGCCGACCACCAGCTCGCACTTGATGCCCCGCAGTGCAGCCTGCGGTCCAAGAACACGCTGCAGCGTTAGCAACACACGACACAGCCTCTCTTACTCACCACTGCACGGCACGGAAAGTATGCAACGCGCGCTGCAAACGGCTCGTCTACGCTGTAGTGGCGCTCGCCAACAAGCTTGCGGTAGTTGGCATCGCCCTGCAGAGGCTGTTCAAAGCAAAGCAAAAGCAGCAAACAAAGCGAACACCTTGACAATGGTGATGGATGACTGCTCAAACTCGTGCTGCAGCTCCGCTGGCATCTCATCGAACCACTCCCAGTGAGAGTTCCAGTACGCGTGATCGCTGCGCAAATCAGTGAGATGCAAACAGCGCTCGATGGCGATGAACGCAACTGCACGACGATGCGCTGCTCGCGGTCCAGCTGCATCTCCCGCAGCAGCGAGTGCACGTCGCTCCGGATGGCGTCGCTGACAAAGATGGGATGCGCCTTGCACAAGCAGCCGTTTCACAGCCGCGCAACAAACCAGCAAAAGCCAAACCTTGCAGTGGATGTGCACGGAGCCGCATCTGCCTTGCTGCAGCAGCTGCCTCGCCAAGAGCAGGTCGCAGAACAGCTCGAAGCAGTAGTTGTCGACCACCAAGTCCACGCGGGCGTCCTCACGGAGCCCTTCCAGCAGCGCAACCAGCGCCTCGCTGTCGTTGTGCACAATGTGCGCCGAGGGCCCGCTCTCCACCACTGGCGCCTCTGACAGCGAGTGCAGCGACAGGTCCGTCTTGTTGCCGAAGAAGGACGACATGACGCGCCCGTGCAGCGCGCGGTTCTCCTGCTGCTTGGCCAGCATGGCCTGCATGGTGGAGTCGCACGCCGCACGCGCAGCCTCCTTCTGCTTGGCGAACACGTCGCGCCCCTGCATGGACGAGCCCTCGTCCCAGTAGCCCGCGCACTCCAGCAGCGCCTGGTACAGGCATATCTCCGCGTGCAGGAACGGGAGCGACGACCAGCGCTGCCCGACCCAGGGCGGTCTCGCGTGCGCGTAGTGCGCCAGCGCAGGCACCGGCTCGTCCCGCTGCAGCGACTGCCTCAGCGCCGCCAGACGCCGGGCCACGTCCGGCTCCTGCTGCTCCCAATCGCGCTCCAGCCGCTCCACGATGCTGGGCAGCCTGGACTGCAGCGTCAACTGCGCGAACGACCCAGGCTCGTCGCAGGTGAAGAAGGGCGGGCGGCCCCTCATTTTGTCCTGGGAGTCATGAGGGCCTCGCGAGCAGTCCGCTCACTGCGCGGGTCCGTGGGCTTGTCGATGGGTCTGCGCGGGGCCGTGCGTTCCTCGCGTTGGGCCGGGGCCGGGGCCGGGGCGGCAGCAGCGGGCGTGGCTCTGGTTGCAGTTCGTCCGCTGAGCGCGGAGACCAAGGCGGCGGGTCTTCAGCGCCAAGTGCTGCGCGAGGGCACGGGCGTGCAACCCAAGCGAGGGCAGCTGTGCGAGGTTCACTATGTGGGCAAGCTCGTGAACGGCAAAGTGTTCGACTCGTCAGTGGCTCGCGGGCAGGTTAGGGTTGTGTGGGTGCAGTGGTTGGCGTTGTATCAATCAATAAACAACAACAACAACAACAGCAACACACACACACACACACA
>CAZYYU010000230.1:0-2003 GCA_964651735.1 uncultured Gammaproteobacteria bacterium
GCCACGTGGCGGCCATCAACACGGACCTGCAGGTGGTGGTGGCGGGCGCGGGCGTGGACAAGGTGGACCTGCCGCCGCAGCTCAACGGCAACGTGGTGGCCGTGGCGTGCGGCTTCAACTTCTCTGTGGCGCTCACCACGGACGGCCGCGTGTGCGCGTGGGGCTCCACCACCAGCCAGGGCCAGCTGGGCGTCATCTCGCGCACGGCGGCGGCGGTGCAGATTGACGTGCCCGAGAAGGTGGTGTCCGTGGGCTGCGGGTACGCGTTTGGCGTGGCCGTGAGCGTGACGGGCAAGCTGTACGCGTGGGGCGACAAGGCGTGCGTGGGCCGCTCGCGCAACGCGCTGTCCCACGTGGCGGAGCGCGTGGAGCTGCCCGAGGGCGCGGTGGTCACGTGCGTGGCATGCGGCATCCACCACGCGCTGGCGCTCACGTCCAAGGGCGAGCTGTGGGGCTGGGGCGTGAACGACTCGGGCCAGGTGCACCCCACCAAGCACGGCGTGGTGACGAGCGCGCGCCCCAACGACCGCGGCACCTTTTACGCGCCCGTGCTGGTGCAGGAGGGGCTGCCGTCGTCGGCGCGCGTGCTGTGCGGCGAGTTCCACTCGGTGCTGTGCGTGTACCAGGAGATTGCCTCGTTCCCGTCCTCGGTGCACATATCGCTGTGGGGCGACAACAGGCACGGCGCCATTGGCGTGCCAGGGGCGGCGGCCACCGCCAACGCTGTGCAGCGGTCCAGCGTGGTCGTGCGCATCACGTGTGGCCAGTCGCACGTGGAGCTCAAGCTCACGCACGTCATTGGCAGCCAGGACGCGGACGAGTCCATTGCCTGGGGCAAGTGCCCACACCTGCTCATCGAGACGACGCCAGAGCCCGTGTCAGTCACCAAGGTGAGCAGGAGGGAGCGGGAGAAGCGGTTGTTTGGTTGCTGAAACCCCCCACCACCCCAGTATTGGCTTGGCGAGAAAATCGCCAAGGCTCGCTCTCAGACCGAGCTGTGGGAGGCTGCCAAGGCGTATCGGCAGCGCTACAACCTGGCCAGCTACCAGGGCAAGCTGGATCTGTCGGGCCAGGACTTGTGGTACATCCCGCAGGACATTGTGCAGGCCTTTAGCGGCGTGCAGGAGATTGACCTGTCCAACAACAACTTTGTGTGCCCGCCCGCGGAGCTCAAGCGCTTCCCCGACCTCAAGGCGGTGCACCTGCAGCCGCTGGTGGAGGCGGGCGCGTTCCGGCAGGCCATGCGCGAGATTGATCGCGCACGCAGCGTGTGGAACACGCTCAAGGTGTCGCTGCACTGCGGGCGCGGCTGCGTGACCGCGTCGTACAACTCCATGCAGCGGCTGCTGCGCAACCTGACGGGCGGGCTGGCCTTTGAGACGGAGCTCTCGCGCGTGGCGGCGCCGGACGACTGCGGCGTGTCCGTGTCGCGGTGGCCGCTGCCCGACGAGGCGGGGCTGGAGATTGTGGCGTTTGTGCACGGGCCCAGCGAAGACGCGGGGGCCAGCGCTGCCCGCCGCCTCTTCGTCAGCAGCTGCTCCGTGCAGGTGCTGGTGTTTGACGCGCAGCAGGACGTGGAGCGCGCGCTGCGCGACGCGGGCAAGTTCCGCGCGTGGCTCGACGTGTGCCTGGGCCCGTCCACGCCGCTGCTGGTGGTGCTGGACCACGGCGCGAGCGGCGCCGACGACGACCCCTCTGAGGCGCAGCACCAGTTTGTGATGCAGCTGGAGGTGATACGCGTGAACACGCTGACGGGCCTGGGCATCCCGCTGGTGCTGCAGCGGCTGGTTGAGATTGGACGCAGCGCGGGCCTGGTGGAGTGCCCGGTGGCGCGCTCGTTTGCGCTGCTGCACCAGGCCATTGCGGCGCGATTTGCGCGCGGCATGCATTGCATCACGGACGTGGCGGCGCTGGCCGCGTCGTGCCACGTGGCGCGGCTGCAGGACGCGCTGGACTTTCTGGCGCAGCGGGGAGCGCTTTGCGTGTTGCCAGCGTCGTCGAGC
>CAZYYU010000230.1:2103-5622 GCA_964651735.1 uncultured Gammaproteobacteria bacterium
GGCGCTTGTGCGAGGGCGCGCGCACCGCAGCCGGCGAGGGCCTGTCTGAGCTGCTGCTGGCGTGCGACTTGCTGGACGGCAATTCGCGCAAGCCTTTCGGGCGCCTGCCTGTGCAACTGCCCGAGAGCGCGCTCGAGGCCCGCAAGCAGGCGCGGCCGCAGCATCACTCGCTGGTGCGGTTCCCGGCCCCGCCGTCGCCTTGCCAGCTGCTGTGCGGCATCGCGCGTGCCATGCCGCCATGGGCCGAGGTCACGCTGGCGCAGACGGCGCTCATGGTCAGCACGGCCGACGAGGTGGGCTGGGTGGCGATGGAAGGCGAGGGCGGCGGCGCGTGGGTGCTGCTGGTGCAGTGCACGTCTGGCGGGTCCGCGGCCTCGTCGCGCTTGTACCCGCTCTTCACGCAGGAGCTGGACCGCTTTGTGCGCCGCCACTACTTGGCCGACGCGCCCGTGGAGCGCGTGGTGTTGTGCCCCGACTGCCGCACCGAGAAGCGCGCCGAGGTGGGCCAGGTGGCGTACGCCGAGTGCTTGCGCGCCTTTTGCGCGGGCGAGCGTGTGGTGCTGTGCCCGCTGCGGCCGTCGCTGCACCGTCTGGCGCTGTGCGACGTGGCGCCCGACATACGCCTCACGCAGACGCCGCTCATCGCCAAGGTGGACGCGGTCAAGGCACGAGACACTGCTGCTGCTTCGTCGGGCAAGCAGACGCGGGCGCGGCTGGGCCACCACCTGGTGACGGTGGCGGTGCTTGACATGGACAAGAAGATGAAGTACAGCGACGCGGACCCCTACCAGACGCTGTACCTGCTGTGCGAGCTGCGCCACCCCAACGTGGTGCGCGTGCTGGGCGCGCTGCAGCCGTCGCCGCAGCAGCAGCAGCTGAGCGCGGTGATGCCGGCGGCGGAAACGGTGACGCTGGAGGCCGCGCTGAGCGCGCGCTCGGAGCTGCTGGTGTTTTCGCCCGCGCTGCAGAGCAAGGTGGCGCTGCACGTGGCCCGCGGCATGCAGTTTCTGCACGCGCACGGCGTGGTGCACGGCTCGCTGCGCCCGGACCGCGTGTGCTTTGACACGCACACGGACAGCGGGCGCGTGCTGGTGCCCGTGGACGCGCTGGACGACGACGAGTCGTGGCGCTTCCAGCCGCCCGAGCAGCTGCGCGGCACCGCCCGTGGCAGCGCCGCCGGCGACGTGTACGCGTACGGCATGCTGCTGTACGTGTGGGCCGTGGCCGGAGCCTTCTCGGTGTGGAAGCTGCCCTTTGGCGCCAAGGCGTCGCGCGACGAGTGGCGCAAGGACGCCAAGATTGAGAAGATATGCGACGAGGGTCTGCGGCCCGTGATGCCGTCGGACACGGCCGAGGCGGTGCTGCAGCTGGCGCACCGCTGCTGGGACGGCGAGCCTGAGCGGCGCGGCTCCTTTGAAGACGTGTTGCTGGCGCTGGGCGACGCCAGGCCCGCTGCGCCCGCGAAGCTGCAGCGCGGTGCCGCCGCAGCAGCCGCCGCCGCCAAGAAGGTTGCGTTTTCCACGCGCACGCTGTGCGACGTGGGCGAGACCATCATCTGCATGAACCTGGTGCACGGGCGCTTTGTGTGGATCAGCACGTCGCGGCCCAGGATCGCCGTGTTCGACCTGCAGGACGACTCGCTCAAGAGCGAGGGCATCGCGCCCACCGCGGTGATCCAGACGCTGCGCTGGATGCCCGCCAGCGACACGGTGTGGGCCGGGGCCATGGACGGCACGCTCTTTGTGTGGCGCGTGGCCAACTGCTCCGCCGCACCGCTCAGCTCGCGCCAGCACAACAACAGCGTGACCGCCATTTGCGTGCTGGACCACGACCGCGTCATCACCGCGGACCTGACGGGCGACCTGGTGGTGTGGCGCAGCGCGGTGCGCGACGAGCTGCGCAAGCTGGCGCCCGTGGCCAGCTGCGGGCAGCCCGTGCGCAGCATGGAGGTGGTCAAGCACAACAAGGCCCACCTGCTGGTGGCGGTGGCCAACGCGGTCATCCTGTTCGACTGCCAGAACAGCGTGTACACGCAGCTCTTTGCCTTCAAGCACCCGGGCATGAGCGTGGCCAGCATCCTGCTGCACAAGAACGCGCTGTGGGTGGCGGGCGGCACGGGCGTGCACGTGTTTGACTACGAGGGGCGCGAGCTGCGCCACGAGCGCAAGAACACGTCCAAGAGCAAGATCATCTCGCTGGTGCTGCTGCAGGGCCTGCACTCGGTGCCGTGCACGGTGTCCGTGAACAGCACGCTGGACCTGTTCGACGACGCGGACGGCGCCGTCACGGTCACGGACTCGCTCTTTGACGAGAAGCTGACGGGCAAGTTCAACTCGAGCGCGTTTCTGCTGGGGCGCAACGAGATTGTCATTGCCAGGGACTCCACGGTGGTCATGTGGAAGATTGCCGTGTGAACTCCCGTCCGCCCTTTTTGGTGAGCGGCGTCGTGGTTGCGCCGACACATGAGAATGAAGTGGTGAAAGTGTTTGCTTCACTTGAACTGCTTGATGATGTCCGACGCCTTTGTTTGGAAGGGGTCAGCCATAAAAAGAACCCCAGCCACCAAACATTGCACCTCGTTGATGAAGGTGTGCAGCGGCACCTCGCGGCCAGTCTGCACCTCGTCCTCGGCCTCCTTTCGCTTGCGCACGTTGACGCTCTTGTTCTGCTCCTCCACGCCGCCCACCACGAGCAGGAAGTTGTACAGCGAGTGCTCCAGCACCTTCTTGTCCAGCGTCTTGCCCGACACGTCCACGTCGGCGTAGAAGCCTGCCTCCACCAGCGTGGCCCGCACGCTCTCCGCGTAGTCGTTGTTGTGCTTGCTCACCGGGATGACCATGAACTGGCGCGGCGACAGCCACAGCGGCCACTTGCCCTCGATGTGCTCCATGAGGATGCCCATGAAGCGCTCCAGCGAGCCGTAGATGGCGCGGTGGATCATCACGGGGCGCAGCATGTCGTTGTTGTTGCCCTGGTACTCGAGCTCGAAGCGGATGGGCAGCTGGAAGTCCAGCTGCACCGTGGCGCACTGGTGGCTGCGGCCCAGCGCGTCGTGGATGTGCACGTCAATCTTGGGCCCGTAGAAGGCGCCGTCGCCCTTGTTCAGCTTCCACGGGTGGCCGAACATGTTGAGCGCCTTCTCCAGGTTGGCCTCGGCCTTGTCCCAAACCGCGATCTCGCCCAGGTAGTTGTCGGGGCGAGTGGAAAGCTCCAGCGAGAACTGGTATCCGAAGATGCCATACACGCGCTGCATGAACTTGAGCTGTCCAGTGACCTCGTTGAGGATGTCGTCTGATGAAGGGAGAGAGAAGAGAGAAGGGGGGATTGGTGGTGAGAGATGAGAGGACTGTGGTTGGGTTGCATCTCACCCTCCTTGCAGAAGATGTGCGCATCGTCCTGCTGGAAGCGGCGGACGCGAGTGAGGCCGCGAAGGGCGCCGCTCTCCTCGTTGCGGTGAAGCACGCCAAAGTCTGCCGCAGAGAGAGAGAGAGAGAGAGAGAGAGAGAGAGAGAGAGAGAG
>CAZYYU010000231.1:0-5615 GCA_964651735.1 uncultured Gammaproteobacteria bacterium
GGCCGGGGATGCGGTCGCTGTTCTGGCTGCTCGCGTTGGCCAACGTGGTGCTGCTGTCGCTGGTGACGCATCCGCTGGGGGCCCGCGAGCCCACGCCGCTCGCTGCTGAACGGGACCTGCGCGTGGCGCTGGTGGCTGACGCGGACGGCACGGCTCTGGGGTCGCTGCGCAGCGGTGCGCTGCATCGCGACGGGGCCACGGGCGCCTGGTCGTGGACGTGGGACGGGCCTGCAGCGGACCTGCCCAGCACGCTGGAGGCGGCAGGCCTGGAGCTCAGCGAGCTGGTGCTGTTCCAAAACCAGCTGCTGACGTGCTCGGACCGCACGGGGGTCGTGTACCGCATCACGTTCGCGGCCAGCAACCAAACGCGTGCGGCCAAGCTCGTTCCGGTGCACATACTCAGCGACGGTGACGGCGACTCAGATGAGTTCTTCAAGTGCGAGTGGATGTCAGTGGTGGACACGGTGCTGTACGTCGGGTCCACTGGCCGGCCTTGGATCGACGCCGCGTCCAACGCTGTGGTCAACACGAATCGTCTGTGGGTGAAGCGCATCAACGCGCGCCACCATGTGGAGCACATTGCATGGCACCACGTGTACCACCGCATCGCAAAGGCAGGGGTGACGGCGTTGCTCCACCGCCGGCGCTGACTCTTTCGTGCAGGAGACGGGCTGTGCTGAAGGGTTCATCGTGCATGAGGCCGTTGCATTCAACCAAGCAGACCGCAGGTTGTGCGACCGGTCACTTGTGCCTGCGCGCACTCAATTCACCGATGCCAAGGTGGTACTTTTTGCCGCGCAAGATGAGCAAGAAGCCGTGGACGATTGGCGAAGGTGCTCGGGGATGCTTGTTTGTTGCTGGCCCCTTTGTAACTCAATTGCCAGAGGAGCTCATTGGCGCTACGATGCTCATCTCGTGCAGTGAGCACTTTGAGGAGTTTCTGGTGGTGCAGTTGGCGCTGCCGGGCGGCGGACACCAGCACGAGCGATCGCACGGCTTCAGCAGCCTCAAGATATTGCCGTTTCACGCACCGTCAGGATGGTTGATGCTGGCCCTCAAGGTTTGCGGTGAGCGTGCAGTTGCCAGCGCCCTCAGCGGCGTTGCAGACGGTGGAGCTGGGGGGCCAGCATCACAGCGACCTGGTGCTGTTCGACGCGGATGGCAAGCTGTTACTGCATGAGGTGAGCTCGCACATGGTCGGGGGCAGGCGGTGGCCTCACTTGTTGCTGCGTGGTGGCGATCAGGATGTCGGACTCGTCAAGTACGAGGGAGTGGAGGTTGTACGCCAGTCATGAAGAGTGGAGAAGCTTGGACCGCGTTTTGGCTCGGCGCAAGCAAGGGAGCAAGGGAAAACAATTGTCTTCAATATTTGCCCTGCTTCAGGTACAGCGGGCCGATGAGGCCTTCAACCTGCGTCACATTGATCGCCAGGCACATTCGAGGGGCTCCATGGAGTGTCCAACTGAACTGCAAGTGCTCCATGTACGTCAACACTGCGTGGAGCAAATGATAAAGCCCGTGCTCAAAGATGTGCGCAATGGTTTCGGCTGAGTCCTTGCTGAACGCGTCGGGGGGATGGCCGGCCAGTTGAAGGAGCGCCTTGGCCTCAGCCACTGACAAGGTGGCGTTGTCCACGCGACGCATGTCCGGCTCAAACGTGGGCAGCAGCTCAGGCTGCGTCCAAGTGACGCCCAGCGCGCCGTACTTGCCGGCAAGTGCAATGCTGCCCTCGCCCACCAGCCGCGCGTCAGCCTGGAGCAATGCGCTGCAGTCGATCTGCAGCGCCAGGTCGGGCACCAGCCTCACGTGACGGGCTTCCACGCGTGCTCCGTGCTGGATCAGAAAGTGCAGTGGCGCCCACAACCAGTCCACGCTGAAGTACCGCTGGGGCAACGACGAGGGGCTGCAGGGCACGTTCAGCAGGTACAGGTCCATCAGTGAGAGGCCGCGGTTGTCGGTGTCGTTGATGCCCACGCCCAGACGCAGCGCTTGCTCGGTGTAAGGGCGCAGCACGTCGTTGAAGTAGTCCTTGGTGGCTGCGTGATCGGCCCACAGCAACATGAGGGGCGTGCGGCCAGTGACGCAGTCGCGCTCCAGCAGCAGGGCACTGTGCATCAGCCGGCTCAGCTCAGACTCAGCGTCCTCATACTGCGGGTACGACTCCTCACGCATGGTCCACCAGTGGTGGAAGTTGAACATGGCTCGGTGCAGCGCGTTCCACGATGATCGTTGGTGCTGCTGCTGCGACAAGAAAACCAGACGGTCCTCCTCGCTGTCGTGGTAGTGCCACGCTTCAGTGAACTCGTCGTCCTCATCGTCCTGGCGCTCCTCCTCTGAGTCAGCCTCCTTGGGCGAGAAGCTGCTGTCCTCTGGGTCGTCGGGCAACAGGTAGTCGTCCCTGTCCGGGTCCAGCAGCAGCCCTTGCTTGCGCACAGCCAGGCCAAACGGGCCAGGGAACATCAAGGCGTCAGTCCAACGGTTGTGGCCACTGAACAGCGCGCCGCCGTCCTTGGGCTCATGCAGCGGGTGTCGCAAAACGTCCAGCACATGGCGCTCGAGGCGGTCAGCCAGCAGCACGGCCGCTCCCGCTGAGATGGCAAAGTTGGAGTCAAAGAACCGCTGGCCCATGGCGTTGGCAGCCCTTGGTGCAGACTCAGCAACAGCGCAAGCACGCGGGGGGCACTGCGCACCGTCCCACTCGCTGCACGTTCAGCACGCGCGGCACAGGCCAGTAGCGTCCGGTGTGGATCTCCCAGGCGAGGAACGCGTCGCAGCGCTCACGCCACGTGCCGGACACAGCAGCCGTCGCAATGGCCCGCATCCAGAGCTTGCACACGAGGCGGCATCGCAGCAGGTCGCGCGCCGGGCCCACCAGGCAGCGCAGCACGGCAATGGTCACGTCGAGCGATGCGGGCCAGTCGGCCAGGGGCACAATGTCGTCCGCCACAGCCTCCTCCGAGCCGCTGTCCTCGCTACTGTCCTCGCTCTCCTCTGGCGCGTTTGCACCCCACATGGCTGACAGTGCCTCCCCGACCCTGGACAACATAATCAAGCTGTTTAGTAAGGCCGCAGGTGCAGCGGGCCGATGAGTCCTTCCAAGTGTCTGACGTCTCGTGCAAGGCAAATGCGCGTCATGTCCATGGTCCACAAGGAAGCCATGGTCTGGGTCAGGGCGCGCTCTGCGTGGTACAGCCCGTGCTCAAAGATGTGCGCAATGGTTTCGGCTGAGTCCTTGCTGAACGCGTCGGGGGGATGGCCGGCCAGTTGAAGGAGCGCCTTGGCCTCAGCCACTGACAAGGTGGCGTTGTCCACGCGACGCATGTCCGGCTCAAACGTGGGCAGCAGCTCAGGCTGCGTCCAAGTGACGCCCAGCGCGCCGTACTTGCCGGCAAGTGCAATGCTGCCCTCGCCCACCAGCCGCGCGTCAGCCTGGAGCAATGCGCTGCAGTCGATCTGCAGCGCCAGGTCGGGCACCAGCCTCACGTGACGGGCTTCCACGCGTGCTCCGTGCTGGATCAGAAAGTGCAGTGGCGCCCACAACCAGTCCACGCTGAAGTACCGCTGGGGCAACGACGAGGGGCTGCAGGGCACGTTCAGCAGGTACAGGTCCATCAGTGAGAGGCCGCGGTTGTCGGTGTCGTTGATGCCCACGCCCAGACGCAGCGCTTGCTCGGTGTAAGGGCGCAGCACGTCGTTGAAGTAGTCCTTGGTGGCTGCGTGATCGGCCCACAGCAACATGAGGGGCGTGCGGCCAGTGACGCAGTCGCGCTCCAGCAGCAGGGCACTGTGCATCAGCCGGCTCAGCTCAGACTCAGCGTCCTCATACTGCGGGTACGACTCCTCACGCATGGTCCACCAGTGGTGGAAGTTGAACATGGCTCGGTGCAGCGCGTTCCACGATGATCGTTGGTGCTGCTGCTGCGACAAGAAAACCAGACGGTCCTCCTCGCTGTCGTGGTAGTGCCACGCTTCAGTGAACTCGTCGTCCTCATCGTCCTGGCGCTCCTCCTCTGAGTCAGCCTCCTTGGGCGAGAAGCTGCTGTCCTCTGGGTCGTCGGGCAACAGGTAGTCGTCCCTGTCCGGGTCCAGCAGCAGCCCTTGCTTGCGCACAGCCAGGCCAAACGGGCCAGGGAACATCAAGGCGTCAGTCCAACGGTTGTGGCCACTGAACAGCGCGCCGCCGTCCTTGGGCTCATGCAGCGGGTGTCGCAAAACGTCCAGCACATGGCGCTCGAGGCGGTCAGCCAGCAGCACGGCCGCTCCCGCTGAGATGGCAAAGTTGGAGTCAAAGAACCGCTGGCCCATGGCGTTGGCAGCCCTTGGTGCAGACTCAGCAACAGCGCAAGCACGCGGGGGGCACTGCGCACCGTCCCACTCGCTGCACGTTCAGCACGCGCGGCACAGGCCAGTAGCGTCCGGTGTGGATCTCCCAGGCGAGGAACGCGTCGCAGCGCTCACGCCACGTGCCGGACACAGCAGCCGTCGCAATGGCCCGCATCCAGAGCTTGCACACGAGGCGGCATCGCAGCAGGTCGCGCGCCGGGCCCACCAGGCAGCGCAGCACGGCAATGGTCACGTCGAGCGATGCGGGCCAGTCGCACACAGCCTCCTCCAAGTTGCTGACGCTGACGCCACGCGCCTGACCCTCCTCCATTACATTCGCTGCTTGGGCTTTGCGCTGGTGCGGCCGGTGAGGATGAAGAGCGCAACGGGAAGCGCCACCAGCGCGCCCTTGGGAGCAATGTCAAGCGTTGAGAGAGCCGAGAGCAGGCCCCAAGACCAAACAAACCTGCGCGACCATGGGCACGGGGCCCGAGAATTTGGAGATCCACGAGCCGGGCGTGAGCAGGTGCAGAGACGCCACGCCGATCCACGTGATGAGCAGCAGCTTCCCGGACAGCGCGTGCAATGGCCACAGCGCCTTGCTGAGGCCGAGCTTTTTGGGGAGTGAACCCGCAACGCCACAACCGCAACAAACGACTCACCTGATGGTTCAGGCCGCCCACGAGGGCCTGCCCGACGCACCACGTCACCGAGATTCCCTGCAGGAGCGAGTTTTTCAAACAAAACCCGCCCCACGGACGGCGCGTCACCCCAATGAGCGAGTGCCAGGTGTTGAAGTGCTGCTGCTTCAGGCTGTAGACGGCATAGAACGCGATCGAGCACGCGACCAGCGCGCCGCGAGCAAGCCAAGCGTGGCGGCTGAGTCCACGCACCCGGGCCGACGACGCAGCAGAATAGGCCAGCGCAATGGCCACGCTCATCAGCAGCGGGTGCAGCGAGAACAGCGTGAGCTCCTTGAGCGCGCTGTGAATGGCAACCAGACACGGACGAGCGCCGCCCTCGCCTGCTGACTGACGAGGAAGGCCACCGAGCCCACGAGGGCGAGCGAGGCCGCCACGACCAAGAGCCCCATTCGACGAGCTGTTGGATTGAGGTAGGCCTGGCGAAGTTATGCTTTTTCTGGGTCGCGTCATGATCGCAAGTTATGCTGACTTTATGATAGGCGCTGGCCTTGGCCGCAAGCACTTTATGCTCTGCTTATGCCAGTGCAATTTCACTTGTAGTTGTTGAAGCGAAGAAGAGCGCGGCGCTCCATTGTGGCCGCCTTCTCC
>CAZYYU010000232.1:0-5597 GCA_964651735.1 uncultured Gammaproteobacteria bacterium
AGATTAAACAAGCTAACAACTATCAAGGTAGTAAGATGCAGAAAGCAATTGAAGCGTATGAAGCTTTGAATAATGGTGAAGATAATCAAGGTTCGCAAGAGACACCAAAAACACCTAACAAAACTACCATCGAAGCTATGAAAGTAGATACGGATGACTCTGACACGTTACCATTCTGATCTGAGTTAAAGTAACAAACGGAGGGTTGAAATACACTCTCCACTATTTAAATTAAACAAAGGAGGTAATGTGAATACGTTTACAAAACAACTACTAGAAGTTTTGAAGAGTTTAGATAAAGAGAAATTTAATGACTATCTGAACATGATTGACGAGTTTGGTGAAGATGAAGAAACCTTTCGTGAATTTGGAGAGGTCGTATTAGTTAAGTATAAAGAACTTACAGAAGATGATGACCTGTTAGGTAAAGCTTGTATCTACTATCTAGGTAAGTTGCACGGTAAGGGTGAAGTTAATGAATAAACAAGTAATGTACGGTTTATTAAATTATGCAATTTGGTTAGTGTTCTTGTTATCACAAATGATTGCTGTTGTGCATTTAAAAACATTGGTAGGTTTTATTTTAGCAGCTATTATTGCTCTATATAGTTTACATAAGCTTCATAAGGTTCAGGGTTACATCTTAGACTCTTGGAATATTCACTTACCATCAACACTTAAACAAGATTTAATTAAAGGAGAAACACAATGAACGAATTTGAACTACTAAAGAGTCTTATTAGTAAGATTAATACATTAACAGAAAACGGTGAATACGAGGATGCTGAAACCTTGAGTAAAGTTTATCAACGTATTAAATCTGTACACACAACAACTAACATTCCGTTATCAAACAAAGGAGAATAAGTATGAACGAAATCGTAAAACCAACTCAACAGGCTCTTTTTGATCGACTTGTTAACTTATATCACGAGCAGGCAACAATTGGTTTGGATATTAAATCTTTAAGTGATGAATTTAAAGAGTACTATCCTGATGCTGAGTTATCTACAATTAAATCGGTAGCCAAAGCTAAAGCTGAAGAATCTCTTGGTAGTAAGATTGATAAAGCTAAGTTGTTTGAAGAAGTAGCTGAGACATTTGTTAAGTGAGATAGAAATATGTCAAAATACTATGCAACCAAGCCTAAAGATTCTTTCTGTAACGGTCATTGGGAAGATTGGTCTAAATCTGTAACAGATATATTCACTAACAAAACTTCTGGAGAGCAGTGTGCTGCGACAATGGGTTATGAACTGTGTGGCGGAAAGGTAACAAAACGATTTTGGAATATTACTTCAACTAACGAAGTTGTAGGTTTCGATGATGTTGAATACATCAGTTGAGTAATTTTAACACAAAGGGGTACATTCTTAGTCGGTGTGTCCCTTTATTTGTATTTATAAGGAGTGAATATGACAACAGCTATTTTTGATTTTGATGTAATAGCTTTTCGTGCAGCAGCAGCAGGCGAGACAAGGAGTATTAAAGCTTACCATCCTATTTCTGGAGATGAATTTACAACAAACACACGAACATCTCTGTATGGGCATTGGAGTAAGAAAAATGGAGGTTTGTTAGCTGAGTTTAATAAAACTAACGGTACAGACTATAAGGCTGATGAGTTAGTTATTACAGATATTCAAACACCAGAACCAACTGCTAATATCTTACATACAACAAAGATGATGGTTGAATCTGTTTTATATAATTTAAAGACAAACAAGTACAATGGTTATTTAGGGAAAGGAGAATCTTTCAGACTAGAACGCTCTACCTTACTTAAATACAAAGGAAATAGGGATGATACACTACGTCCTTTATTACTTGGCGATGTACGTGATTATATTGTTAAAAAGTACAAAGCAGAGGTTGTAGAAGGCTTAGAATCTGATGATTGGTTGTGTATTGATGCTTACCAAGATAAATCTAAAGTGTGTGTTACGAACGATAAGGACGCTAGAGGAACTGCTTGTTTAGTGTATAACCCTTTCGACACAACTGAACAGAAAATCATTGACTGTAATGGTTTCGGTTCTCTTTACTTAAACAGTAAAGGTGAAGTTAAAGGTAAGGGTCGTTTGTGGCTATATCAACAGTTGTGTTCACTAGATGGTGCTGATAATTACCGAGCCAACTGTTTCTCTGATGTCAGTTGGGGTGAGAAAAGTGCTTATAAAGCTCTTAAAGATTGTAAGACAGATAAGGAAGCTTTCACAGAAATTAAAAATATTTTCACCACATTATATCCTGAACCAAAGACAGTGATTGGTTGGCGAGGTGATGAAATCTTGATTGATTGGAAATACGTTGCTAATGAAATGTTTGATATGTGTAGAATGAAACGTACACCAACAGAAGAAGTTGTTTGTACAGATGTAATGCATAAGTTGGGAGTTATTAATGATTGATTTAAACACAGAGTTTAAACGTATGGCAGAAGAGTTTGAGATTTCAGATAAAGAAGTCTTATCTTCTGTCCGTACAATGATTCGTAGTTGCTGGGGTGAGAGTGTATTCAAGTTAGAGTTCCTTAAACGTAACTCTGAATTGATTGTTAATGAAAACCCTCGTAGTAAGAAACGCTTCCCGATGGTTAGGAAATACAAATGTGCTATATGTGGTGAGATGTTTGGAGCAACAGAAATCGAATTAGATCATATTGAATCTGAAAATACTTTAACTTCATATGAACACATTAATGATTTTATGACTAACATTGTCCTAACTTCCCCTGATAAGTTACAAGTGTTATGTAAGGATAAAAAGACTAAGAAATTAGGTGTAACTCGATTTGGCTGCCATTCTATCAAGACCTTCTCAGAAAGATATGGGGTTGATTTCGATACAGCAAGAGCAGAGAAAGAAGCTAAACGATTAGTTGATAAAAAGCTTGACAAGCAATTCCTAATTGATCATAATGTAAAAGCTGAGAACATTGGTAGTACACAGTTAAAACGCAGAAAGCAAATTGTGGAACTACTATTAGAGCTAAACAAATTGAAGGAGAAACAAAATGAAACGTAAATTTCTGATAACTAATGATGTTGGTTTAGCTCAAGATAAAGTTAACAGTGTAGTTAGTATGTTGCGAACAGAAGATGGTTTTGACTACAACCGTTTAGATGAGATCGATGAAACATTAATTGAAGTGTTAGGGCATTTAGAACAAGCTTTGGAAAACTTAGGAGATGAGGAATGATTAAAGTTAAACAATTATATGTGGTGTTTGATGACGGTGATGGTCATAAATATTTAATACCCAAAGAAGATTACAGTAAGTTTGATAAAGCTTATACTCGAATTGAAGATTCTTACGAAGAACACAAAGACAAAGATGTGTTTTATGAAGAGTCGAATGATTTATTAGAAGCTTTCTCTGATGGTAGGTTAGAAGGTGAATTACATTACGTTGTATTAGATGAACATGTTATTGAGGGAGATGGGAAATGAGTATTGTAATTAAAGGTAAGATTAGTATTGGGTATTCAACAGCATCCAGAACTTTTGAATTTACACCATCTGATTTAGGTATGACAGATGAAGACTGGTTAGATTTATCTGATAAAGAGCGACAAGAAGTGCTAGACGAGTGCTTAGATACAGAAATTGGTAATGTGTTAGATGCAGCAATTTGGGTAGAAGGAGAAGAAGATTGAGTAAGATAACAGAGCAAGATTATGTTGATTACTTGGAACTAATCAATGAAGGCAAGTCACAACGACAAGCTGCAATTATTCTAGGTATTCCTCGTACAAGTATCCAATATTTCCTAAAGAAGCGTGCAGCTGAGTTAGAGAATGAACAAGTTGAAGTAAAACATATGAATCGTGAAGATTTCTTTAGTGGTTCAACATTGAAAGAATCTTGTAAAACTTTAGCAAATGCAATGAGTAATTTTGGTAAAGCTGTTGGTGGAGCTTCTAATCTAGGTAAAGAACCTATGTTTAAGTTTGACTTGGACTTTAAGAAAACAATCTTAGTTGTTGCAGATACACAATGTAAGTCAGAAGAAGATTTAGAGTACATGCTTTGGATTGGTCACTACATTGCAGAGAAACAACCTGACGTTATTATCCACATTGGTGATCACTACGACTTCCCAAGTTTGTCTAGCTACGATAAGGGCAAATCTAGTGCAGAGGGCAAGCGTTTAGTTAAAGATATTGAAGCTGGTAATATTGGTTTTGAATATTTAAACATGGCAATGCAGAAACACAAAGGTTATAATCCACGTAAGATTTTCTGTTTAGGTAATCACGAACACCGTTTAGATCGTTACATTGATGACAATCCTGAGTTGATTGGGACGTTAGGGACTGACTTACTGCCTTTTGAGAAGTATGGTTGGGAAGTACACCCTTTCCTAAAACCAGTTGAAGTTAATGGAATCTTCTTTGTTCACTATTTGGCTAACCCAATGAATGGGAAACCTTACGGTGGTAATGCAATGAACATTCTTAAAACTGTAGGACGTTCTTTTGTTGTTGGCCATAAGCAAATACTAGATGTTGCGATTCGACCTACTATTGACGGTAAGCAACAGATTGGTATTGTAAATGGAGCTTGTTACGATCATATGGAAGGATATAAGGGTTGGCAAGGCAACAACCATTTCCGAGGTCTAACAGTGCTACATGAAGCTCAGGATGGGTTTGCTGTACCTATGTTCGTGTCATTAGATTATATGAAAGAGAAATATTATAGCTAATTAAATAAACACAAAGAGTTGTTATTTGTAATTAGAAGTTGTATAATATAATTTCTAGAATGTGTTATTAGCTCTGCAATTAACACCTTTGTGTTTTAATATTTGAGGAGAAGAAATGAGTAAGTTTAAGAAGGGTACTAAAGTTAAGATTGTGTCACTACCAAAAGAATGGAGAGGTGCTAATAAATCAGAAGAATTGCTTGGTAAAGTAACTGGAATTATAGATGTAATCGACGATTGCTGTTTAGTCTATTCACCGATAAACCATATTGTTGTGTTTTGGATTAAAGAGTGTCACTTACAAGAAGTTATTGAAGATAGTAAAGCAGAAAATAAACCATATAATCCTTTAGTAGCTCAAGAAGGTGGAGGTCATTACAAAAACCGTGGTATTCAACCAATCGAGTATTCAGAGGCAAATAACTTAGGTGCATGTCAACATAGTGTTGTTAAGTACATTACTCGACATCAAGAGAAGAATGGAATTGAAGATTTAAGTAAGATTATTCATTTCACATTCTTAGAAGCATTCTTTAAATACGGTGAACAAGGAAGTACAGAATTGAAAGAAAAAGTGTTGAAACTGCTAGGAGTGACAGAATGAAAAGTGGCGATATTGTTGAAGTAATTAAAACAGGTTCATTTGCTAATACTGGAACATTAGGTTGGTTTGGTGTTGTTCAAGAATTTTACATAGAATACAGTAAAGGTTTCGTTTTAGTGAGGATGCAAGGTGAACACACTTTAAGACTTTATAGTGAAGAAGATTTGGTTGTAATTAAAACAGGAGTTACCGAATGAAAGTACAGGTGATTTTTACATTGCAGGAATTACAGAAGATTACACCATCTTTAACCAAAGAGCATCTTATCTCAGATAAACCTCA
>CAZYYU010000233.1:0-5556 GCA_964651735.1 uncultured Gammaproteobacteria bacterium
AGTAGCGCGCTGCGGTGGCTGCAATCACCGCTGCAAGCTCCTGCACGTCATTCCCAGACAGCCGGCTCACGATGGACACAATCTCCTCATCAAACACGTTGTCGAACAGCCCATCCGTGCCCAGCACCACAATGTCCCCCTGCAGCACATCATGAGAGAGAGGCAGAACGCCACTTGCGCGCACCAGTTGCAGCTCCACATCAGCCCTTTGCACAAAGTGAAGCGCTGCGTGGACAAGCCAAAAGCAACAAACCTCTGCCCGTCACTTGGGAGATCGGGGCTATCAGTGCCCAGCTGGTAGGGGAAGTTGAATTCGTGCTGCTGCTCCATCTGACGGAACACCAGCGCCTTGTTGCGCACCACAAGATACGCCGAGTCGCCCACCGTGACTGGTCCCACACGCAGCGTCTAGGTGAGGCGCGCAATGCACGCAGCCACCAAAGGGTGCACCTGATTTTAGGCGCAAGTTGTCGAGCACCATCACACAGGCCGTGCTGGAGCCCTGGCACTCGTGCGATCTGTCATAGGCCTGCTGCAACAGTGCCAGGGGCTCAAGTCTGTTGGGCACACTGTTGCAGGCAGCCTCGCATTCCCTGTAGTAGCTGGTCATCAGTCGTGCACCCCTTCAACCCGAAGCGCTTGCGCCCGACGCACCGCGCGAGCAACCGCGAATACAGAGCGGGGTCTACGCCAACCTCTGCCCAGCCGCCTGCAGCAACCGAACAAGGCCCTTGAGCCAAGTGGCAGCAGCAGCACGCAAGGCAGGCCTTGGTCCCCCGCACCCACGCCGTCGAACACGCCCAGCGCGCGCTGATCCTGGCACACGAAGAAGGCGTCCTCTCCTGTCCACACGTTTGAGCGCCGCCGCACTCAGGCTGCACACGGTGGCCACGCCCCCCCGCACCGCCTTTGTGCCGCTTCTCCGGGTGCGGAATGGATGCCACGCCGGCAACGAAGTGGGAAAGTGGCCGCACGCCTCCGCCCCAAAGCGCCCGGTGCCGTCCAACCGCACTGAACAGCCTCATCCGCCCAAGGCCCTCCAAACCACGCGGGATTTAGAGCTCGGCCGCAGTCAAGGGCTGGGAGAGCAACAGCTGGGGTGATATCTCAGCACTACGCAAGCGGAGGTCCAGCAACGCGGGGGGCATGCCGTTGGCGCGCAGCAGCTCCGCCAGCGAGCCGCCAGGCAACGGCGCATTTAGGTCGTGGAACCTGGGAAGGTCAGCAAGGAAGTTGCGCGCAGCCTCGTCCACGCGATGTGGCACGCCGTTGCACAGGCGGCTGAGCTCAACCCACTGCGTCACGACGCGCGCAACCTCTCGCACCAGTGCGTGCTGCTCCAGCAGCTCCATGATCATCTGCCCGCACGACAAGTCCCTGGCCATCTCCAGCGCCGGGCCCTTCTTGGTGGCAAACGTCGGCGACACCCATTCCAGCTCCGCGTCCAGCTTCAGCCAGCGCTCCTCCGGCAGCCGGCCGCCCACTCCAAACTCGATGAGCAGCCTGACCACATCCCAGTGGTTCTTCTCGAGGGCCAACATCAGCGCCGTCTTCTTGTGGCACACAGGCGCGTTGACCTGCGCGGCAACGGTCAGGTGGCGCGAAAAGGACGACGGTGCTGGTGCTCACGTTGAGCGAAGGCGCCGTCATCAGCGCTCGCACAACTGCAATGTCGGCAGCAATCTCCAGCGCAATGCCCAGCGCAGTGCGGTACGACACGCCCTTCTCCACCACCTCGCGGATGAAGCCCAACAGCGACTCGTCCACCGTGTAGTCTTGCAGCGATGGCAGCCCCAGCCCCGGCGAGGTCTTGCCCTGATGCGTGCCCACGTCATTCACCGCCGGCATCTGGAGCGAGGTCTGGACGCGCGCGCCCCGTTTTCAGCGACGCTCGCCACAACACAAAAACCGCGCGCGCGCACCACGGCAGCCATGGTGGCCTTCCACGTGTCCTGGTCGAACAGCAGGGCGATCTTGTTCGGCTCAAGCAGACCGTAGGAGCGCAGCGCGTTCAGCACGGGGCCGGAGTCCTCGAAGAAGCGGTGGTTGGGGTCGGCGCGACGGGTGTGCAGCGCATCCATCACACCATGCCACAGGCCGTCCTCCACGGCGCGACGCAGGCTCGCCTCAGGACCATCGCGAACGCCGCGCGCTGCGCCTGCCCCGGCCACCAGCGGGGGCACCTGCGCCTCAGACGCGGCCCCCTTGACGCCTGCGAGCGACGCCACCCAGTCCATGAACCCCTCCGCAGAGCACTGGGAAAAACGGCCTTCACTTTCCAGCAGCGAGGCCGCCGACGCAAGTGCACGAAGCGGTGCGAATGTTGACATTGACACGATGGCACTCCATGTACGCTGCCATGAGGTCGCCATGCTGGCGCTGTCGCAGCGCTTGCAACAGCTCCGCAGGGCACGTGCCGGGCTCCACCCGCGGAACCCCGTGCATGCAGTACCGCGACTCGCCTGCCAAGAAGGATGATGGGCATCCCCCCACCGCCGCCACAAGTGTCTCCGCCCGCCACGCACCAGCCAGCAGGATGCAGTCGCCGGAGCGCAGCCACAGCGCTTGCGGCTCCACGTCTGCAGTCTCGCCGCCAACCAAGAAGATTGCAGCACAACCCATGCTGCCGCCGTGTGCAATGAAATCCCCTGCCAGCAGACAGCAACAGCGTACCTGAACGACACGACAGGGTGCCTGCAGCACACAAATGAGCAAAGACCAAGCGACCGCACGCCCGTACCGAGGGCACTTTTCGGCGTCATCTCTGTGCCCGCACAGCTGGTAGCGCAGCGGGTAGTAGTTGACGATGGCTGCAGGACGCATGAGGATGCGGGAGCGGATCCGCATCAAGCGTTGTACCAGCATCGCCACGAAATCCAGGACAAGCACGTAGTCCCTGCATGCACACGACCCTGCGTGAGACAGGCGGCACTGGGTGCGGGTCTCACCAAGTCTATCAGCAGCTCTGGCAGCGGATCCACGTCACAGCCTGGCCCATGCTGAGGACGCGCTTGCAGCACACGCGCCCCCCGCAACCTTCATAGGTGCGCCGCGTCCAGTCGTAGTGGTGCCCCTGTGGTGCGGTGGCGGTCAGAAGCAGGACCACAGAGCACACGCGCGCAGACTCCGACCAGAGTTGTCCAGCGCAGCGTGCTCATGTGGCCCGTCTCGGGCTGCAGTGCGCGCTGAGTGAGCGCAAGGATGTGCACGGAGCGGTACCTCCAGGAATGGACACGGGCCCACGTCGCGGTACAGGTTGTTGTGGGCTCCGCCGCAAAACTGCAGCAGCGCAGCCTCCACGAGCTCCACCTGCTGCTCCAGCGACAGCCAGCCCCTTGACGCGTGCAGTCACGACCTGGTGGCTTTGGCCACAAGCTGGCGCACCGGCACACGCTGACGCCTGGCGCCCGGCCTGCCAGCTGCTGGAAGCGACCGGCCTCCGCGGGCACATCCAACACGGAGCTGAGGTCCGCGTCCACGCGTCCGTCGTTGTAGCGCTTGTAGCGCTTCTCGGCAGCGCGGAAGGCGGCCATCTTGCGTATTTTCATTATTTTCACGACGGCGAGGAGGGGGGGCCGCCAGTGAGCAACAGCCCCCAGGGTCCCTTGGCGCGCGGTCCCCGCCCTTACATCTTGGTCTTGATGACGCCCTGCTTCCTGAGCAACTCGTACGTCTTCTTGTCGTAAACCCTGCCCTGGTCGTCTGCGGCGGCGGCCGGCACTGTCACAGGGGGAGGACACGGAACAAGGGCGCAGCCTCACCTTCCATCTCCATCATCTCGTCGGCGTCCCACACCTTGGCCTTTTCCTCGTTTTGCAACTTCTTGTTCAGTTCCATGGCATCCTGCGCCGCCGCTGCCGCTGAGCCAACGGCACCCCACACACACACACACGCCGCACAAGTACTCCACACCTTGATGCGGACAACGTCGAAGAAGGCGGGCAAGTTGGGAATGCCCAGCAGCTTCAGTCCGTTCTGGTGCTTGTACTCCTCGAAGTGCTTCTCGAAGGCACGGCGTCCTTGGCAAGGCACGTGAGTTTGCTGTGACCACACGCAGCCCGCGCAACTCACCCCAGTAGCTGGCGTTGCCGCAGATCTCGCACTTGTACTCCACGCCCAGCCCGTGCAGGCGGTACAGCCAGTATGGGATGGGCTCACCGTCCCAGCCCACAGGATAGTTGCGGATCTGCTTCACGAAGCCCTGCGCGCGCCCCCCACACACAGTGAGCGCTTGACTTGTCACGATTTGCTTGCTGCTTCACCTGCTCCTCCTCCTGCTCGTCGTCCTTGGCCTCCTCCTCCAGCACGTCGTCCGCCGAGTCGTGGTCCATGGCCTCCAGCTGCTCGCGCAGCGTGCGCGCCTGCTTCTTCTCGATCTCGGCCAGCGATGCATCCACCACGTCGCTCAGCGCATCCGTGATGAGCCGGTTCACCTGTGGCGCGCTGTGTCAGGGTTGGCTCGCCACGCACAGCAACAAAGACACGCAACCTTGACTTCCTCGAAGAAAATCTTCTTGGCCAACGTTTCGCGCAGCGCCTTGTCGGCCTCCCACTTCTTGGCCGCGCTGACGTGCTTCTTGCCGGGCAAGTGGCCGTCGAACACAGACTGCTTGCTGAAGAGCTTGCCGCACGGCGCGCAGTACAGCGGGTCCGCGGCAGCCTGCGCCGCGTCGCCCCACGCCCTGAGCGAGCCGTCGTCCCACTTGGTCTGCGTGTCCTTGGCAATGGCGTCCAGCGTCTGCCGCACGTCCAGCAGCGGCTGCGAGCGACGCAAGAAGTCCACCAGGTACGCCTGCAGATCCAGCACGTAGTGCAGGTACTCCTCGTCCTTGAGGCGCGCCACCTCGGCGCTGCTGCTGAACTTGAAGAAGGTGCTCACGTAGGTGCGGTATGTCAGCTCAAAGGAGGGGTTCTTCTCGCGCTGCGCCTTGACAAAGGCCAGATTGAGGTACGCGTCGAAGAACGGGTGCAGGTCCAGGTGTCGTCCGTGGCTCTCGGCGCCCGAAAACGCCACCTCTGGCAGCGCAGGCTCGGCCGCGGCCTCCTTGTCGTTCTCTGCCTCGTCGGCTGTCTCCTGGGCCGGAACGCGCGCGCGCACCAGCGGCACAAAGGGGAAGCGCTGATGGTAGCTGCGCAGCTGCTCCAGCTGCGTGTAGAACTTGGCGAACACGTCGGCCGTGGTGCCCTTGAGCGCGCCCACCTCCTCGGCCAGCGACGCGTCCTGCAACAGCGCGCCGAGCGTGCGGTTCACCTCCACCATGTGGTCCAGGGCGCCGGCGGCGGCGTGTTGGTTCATCTGCGCAGAGGGGAGAGCCAGTCAGCGGCCCGCGCGAGCGAAAAAGAAGCGACGCCGCCGCCGCCGCCGCGGCAATGGAGCAGAGCGAGCACTCACGATTCTGGATGAGGCCGTCCGGGCATCGCGCAGCAGGAACTCGCTGGCCTGCACCTCCAGCAAGTCGCCGTCCTCACACAGCTGCCGAGCGCGCTCCAACATGGTGCCTGAGCCAGTGGCTTGTAGCTGTGACCAAGCGACCCCCAAAGGGACGAACGACCCTC
>CAZYYU010000234.1:0-5551 GCA_964651735.1 uncultured Gammaproteobacteria bacterium
TCTCTCTCTCTCTCTGCAGCAAGCCCGAGAACATCATTCTGCGACTCGCGTTGACAAGGCCACCGCTGCCCCCAGATCAGATCTGCATCATCGACTTTGGCTTTGGTGCGCTCTGCTCCGCGTTCCACATATCCAACCAACGCTCACTTGCAACAGCGCGACGGTTCACGCGCAACGCAGAGACGGGCAAACAGGAACCCTTGTTCTCGGACTACTGGTTCGTTGCATCGTTTGTTGTTCGGTGTCTTGCATGACACGCGCTCTTTTTTGATTGCAGTGGGACGCCTGAATTCTCATCACCCGAAATACTGTCGTGCACGCCCTACCACGGCATCGGCACGGTCCGGAGCGTTTGTTTGTTTGTTTTGGACTTTTGGTGTTTGCAAAACCGGACCTTGCTCAACGCGAGCTGTGTGGCTGTGCAGGATGTGTGGGCATTTGGCGTGCTGGCGTACATTCTGCTGTGCGGCTCGTCGCCCTTTGACGTGGAGCTGCCCCGCATCAAGGTAGAGAGAGAGAGTGTGTGTGTGTGTTGCTCATCTCGCAAACCGCAGCTCGCAACTCAGATCAGGGCCGCGCGATACAGCATGGACGCGCCACAGTGGCAGGTCATCTCGGCGCAGGTTCGTTGCAGCCTCCGCCTGCATGGCACTCTTGCTCACTTGTTGACAGGGCAAGTCGTTTGTGCGCGCGTTGCTGGTGCAGAAACCCGACGAGCGAGAGCTGCGGCCGCTGAGCCACGCTTGGCTCGCGGTGTCCCCAGCACCGCCGGCCCGGCCCCCGCCCTGCATTCCAGGCTTCTCGGAGAGCATCGAGACGCTGCGCCGCGCCCTGATGCGGGCCAAGCTCAAGGCTGCGGTGCACGCAGTCATCGTGACCCGGCGGCTGAGCCTGACGATGCTCAACAAAAAGTAGCCACAGAGGGGCGATATGCCGCGCTGGGAGTTGCAGCTCAAGGTCCAAGGCTTGCAACGGAGAGGCGTGCCACCGGTTTGACGAGCGCCGCAGTGCGAGCTGGAGAATGTGGAGCTGCTGACGGACGGGTGCGCCGCTGAGCTGAACCCCCTCGCCACACCACTCACGCTCGCTCGCAGCGTGACGCGATGGGCGCTGCGCCTGCAGTGCAGCAACTGCCACACCAGCAACCCGCAGCCAGTGTATCTGGACCCGGCCACCAAGCAGGACATCCCGGGCTCGCGCGGCCAGGTCAGGCAAGCCGCGGGGCCTCTGCAGCGGGAGCTCAAGCGCGACAGGCCCATCTGGTGATGAAGGTGCGCGCGCCATGCTCCTTCCCCCCGCCGCCACGCTTGACGGCCTCGTGTGGCAGTGCAAGGGCTGCGAGCGCACAGGCAACGTGGAGATTGTGGAGCCCAAGGCCAAGCAAAAGGTCAGCAGCACCATCGACAAGAGGTGACGCGATGCGCTGCGCTGCACCGTGGCTGTGACGATGCGCAGCGACACGTTCTGCACCGTGTTGTGCCTGGAGTGCCGCGGCTTTGAGCCTGAGGCGTTTGTGCTGGAGAAGACCGGGTGCGTTATCGTGGCGCAGCCTTGGCAGCACGCTGACGCCTCCCCTGCAGACCCTTCAAGGCCAAGGGCACGTCCGAGCACGTGTTTGATGAGGTTGCAAGGTGTTGTCGCGCGCGTGCGCACACTCAACGGGGGCCAAGGTGGAGTTTGAGGGCGGCGACTGGGCTGGTGCGTGGAGTGGCGCCCGCGGTTGCACCCCCGCTTCTCACTGGCGCAGACTTTGACGACGACGCGAACAAGTCGGTGTCGATCGTGGGCCTCGAGGGCCAGTTTGTGCGGGGATGAAAAGCGTGTGTGTGTGTGTGTGTTGAGGGGCGGTCTCGTTCGGGCGCGCGCATCCATGCAGAACGACCCGAACTGGAAGGATGCCCAGAAGCGGGTCAGTGTTCCGCAGCATTCCATCCGTTTGGTGACAGGCGCTTCCCAGACCTTCTTGGGCTGGGTGCAGCGCAAGTTGCAGCAGGCAGACTCCAAGCATGCCGTGGAGAACCTGCTGGTGGACCTGGTGCGTCCGGTTTGCGCGCGCGCTCCTCGCTCGCTCAACGCGGCGCCTGGGGCCAGGGCGATGGCGTTGCGCTGCTCGAGATCTTGCACGTGCTGTTCCCCGAGTACCAGCTGCCCAAGTACAACACGGCGCCCAAGCTCGAGGTGGCTGCGAGCCAGGGTTCTTGTGCGCTTTTTCCCGTCACCCCCGCGTGCCGCAGGTGCACAAGCTGGACAACCTGATGATTGTGTTCAAGTTCCTGGAGGCCGCCAACGTCAAGTATGCGCTGCCCCCCGCGCTGCTCCGTGTTGACGAGTGTGCAAGGCTTGAGTCCGTGAAGCCCCGCTCCATTCTGGAGGGCAACGAGCAGGCCATCATGGGTCTCATCTGGACGCTGATCAAGGCAGGGGGGCTGCCTTGTGTGCCGTGTCCGTGCATCGTCCTCACGCCGCACAGGAGTTTGAGCTCAAGACGCTGATGAAGCAGATGATGCCTTCCAGCAGCGCCAAGGACCCCTTCCTGGAATGGGTCCAGTCCAAGTGCGCCCCGAGAGGTTGCGCCATGCTGATGGCTGGCCGATCTTGCTGACCGCGCGCTGTGGCAGGCGTGCAGGTGCGCAACTGGACCACGGACTTCCAGGACGGCCGCGCCTTTCTGGCGCTCATCAACGATCTGCGCCCCGACGTGCTGCCTGACTGGGGCTCCGTCAACGCGCTCAACCCGCGCGCCAACCTCAGCCGGTGAGCCGTGGCTGCGTGCGTGGCTCGTCGCTCACCGCGATTGCAAGCGCCTTTGACCTGGCCGAGGACGAGATGGACATCCCGCAGCTGCTGGAAGTGGACGACGTGATCCGCTTTCCCGACGACAAGTCCGTCATCACGTACTGCATGGAGTTCTTGTACTACGAGCAGAAGCACGCCAAGCTGCTCAAGGGCCTGACGCGCACGCTGGAAAAGGCATGGAAGGGGCGCGGCCGCTTCCCCGCCGCCGCTGTTGCTGATGGGGCTGTGGCCAGGCGCAGCAGGCGCCCGCCGACCCCATGTTGGAGCAGCAGAAGCGGTGCGAATCGTGCCTTTGTGGCTGTTGGACGTGTGACGCAGCCTCTGCAGGGCGTTGGAGGAGCAGCAGCGCAAGCTGCAGGAGCAGCAGCGTCAGCATCAGGCAAGTGTGCAAAGGCCCCCCGTTTTGTTTGACGCCTCGCCTCGCAGGAGCTGCTGGCTCAGCAGCAGGCCACGCAGCTGGCTCTGGAGAAGATGCGGCTGGACCAGCAGCAGAAGCTGCTGGAGCTGGAGCAGCAGAAGGTGGCGCTGGCCTCGCAGCAGGTTTGCAGGATGTTGGAGTCGATGCTGTTTGCTTGAATGCTTGATTTCAAACGCCTTGAAGCTCATGTCAATGCTCTGTTTTCAAACACCTTGAAGCTCATGTCAATGCTCGATATTTCAAGCACCTTGAAGCTCGTGTTTGCTTGAATGCTTGATTTTCAAACACCTTGAAGCTCATATCAATGCTCTATTTTCAAACGACTTGTGCTGAAAGACTCTTGTTCCGTTGCGTCCGTGTTTGTTGCGGCCGCTGGCTGTGCTGACGCGGCGGCGGCGGCAGGCACAGCAGCAGGCCCTGCTGCGGGCGCAGCAGGAGTCGCTGCAGAGGCAGCACCAGCAGGCGCAGGCCGAGTACCAGGCCCGCGTGCAGCACGAGGTTTGTGGCTCTGTTGTGTGGGGCTTGTTGTGTGCGGGGGCTTTCCCGCCACATTATTTGTGATGATGTTGTGCTTACATGGGTTTCTTGTGGGCTGGTTGTGCTTGTTGTGTGCGGGGTTGTTGCTGATGATGTTGCTGCTCGTTTGCTCTGGCCGTTTGGCTGGCACCACACTGACGGGCGCGCTCGTTGCGCGGCCAGAGCTCGATGCGACTGCAGGCACAGCAGGCCCAGGAGGCCCAGCTGAGGGCGCAGCAAGAGTCGCTCATGCAGCAGGTTGGTGTTGTTTGTCATTCATTCGTTCGTTTGTTCGTTCATTCGTTCGTTCATTCGTTTGTTCATTCATTCATTCGTTCGCTCGTTCATTCGTTCATTCGTTCCTCCGATTCAGCGCGCGGCCTACGAGCAGCAGATGTTGCAGCAGCAGCAACAGCAGCAGCTGCTGCAGCAGGTGCCCATGACGGCTGACGGCATTGTGTGCGCGCTCATCCCCCGCCGCAGCAACAGTACATGATGATGCAGCGGAATCTCGCGATGCCTCCGCCGGGCCAGATCATGATGCAGCCCGGTACTGCGTCGTCTCTATCTCATCTCTCTCTCACCCATCAACGCTGAATGCAGGAGCCATCGGCGGCCCCGGCTACTACGGCATGTCAGGGCAGGCTGGACAACCCGGTGCGCTGCATGATGATGCTGCACCCGAACAGCGCCTGAAACCCCCCTGCTCGCAGGCTCCATCGAGGTGGTCATCAAGGGCAACAACACGTCCGAGTCACAGGGGTCTGTGCTCGCTGCTGCGCGTGCGTTCATCTTGACGGTGTCTGCGGCAGTGCTGGCGGAACGGCCGTGATCAAGTCTGCCGCGCCCACCGGAGAGCTCAACGCGGAGGTTGGCGGGCTGCCTGTGTGAGTGTGTGTGTGGGGCTGACCTGGCTGGCGCCGCAGATCACGTGCAAAAAGTGCAAGCAGGTGACGCAGTACAAGCCCAGCGCCGCCAAGGTTGGCCGCATCCGCTGCCGGTGAGCCAGCTGTGCCTCCACACGCGTGTAACGAACGTGCCTCGCCCCAGCGGATGCTCTGCGGTGCTCATCAAGAAGGGCAAGTTGCGTCAATAGACAAGAGGGGTTCCGCGCCGCTGGGCAAGCGTGCAACGACAGGCCTCAGCAGTACCACGACCAGGGCGGCAGCAGCAAGCGTGCACTGGGAGCGGTGATCAAGACCACTGCCGCCGAGGCACACCGCTCCCTCGCCCGACCCGGCCGCTTGCCGCTGGAGCATCGCCATGGTGCGTGCTGCCGCGCCGCCCCGCCTGGCCGTGCGCGCTCACGGCGTTTTTTCCCAAAGTCGGACAAGGCCACGCCCGCCACGGCGCTGTGGGACTTTGAGGTGGAGCTGCACATTGCGGTGGAGCTGAGCGCTCCGTTTTGCGCGTTGACGGCTGGCGCGCACCCAGGCCACCGAGACGGGCCAAGTGTCGGTCAAGGTGGGCGAGACGGTGCTCATCGACGACGAGCAGGACGATGGCTGGTGCACCGTGACCAAGAAGGACGAGAGCGTGGGCTTCGTGCCCACCGCGTTTCTGGACAAGTCCAAGGCAAGCTCACGCGCGCGAGAGCTGCACGGTCTGAGCAGCCGTATCGCAGGGCAAGAAGAAGGGCACGCTCTTCGCCAAGAAGAGCAAGGTGCGGGGGTGGTGTGCGGGGTGTGGGGGTTGGTTGGTTGGCTGAGCCGGTGCAGGGCGGCGAGGGCCCGGCGCCCGCCATCCCGCCCTTTGGCTCGGGCGGCAGGAAGGAGGAGAAGACCGGCACCCGCAGGTTCGTGTGTGTGTGTGTGTGAGGGC
>CAZYYU010000235.1:0-5538 GCA_964651735.1 uncultured Gammaproteobacteria bacterium
AGCCCCAATGCCTCAACCTGGCCTTCTTGCCCTTGATGTGGGCGTACTCCAGCACCACGCCATTGGTGTTGGGCACTGTGCTCTTGGCAGGCTTGGCACCCTGCTTCGGGCACCCGGTCAAACGCGTTGGGGAAGCAGCTGATGAGACTGCACCCGCGGGATCGCCTCCACTGGGCGTGCCTTGACAGCCCCTTCACGCTCCTCCTTGGCCTGCCAGGCAAGCGCAAAAAAGCACCGCGAACAAACAAGCAACCACTGTCAGTCGGGTTCAACAAAGGGCATTTGCACACACCTTGCGAGCAGCGGCCACCAATCGTGCCTGCTCAGTGTCACGCTGCAGAGGGCCGTCGGCCATGGCTGCGCACGAAAGCACATCTCAGCAGCAATGGAGACGCTGCGCGCAAGTGGCTACGCACGCTGCTTCTTGCCCTTGGCACGGCGCGGGCTGTGGCCTCCTTCAGCCTCGTCTGCAAGACCAACCCGCCAAAGGTCAGCGCAGCAAGCAACAGGCAATGAGGGCCTCAAACCCGCTGGAGTGCCACAACCATCAACGCAAAGCAAGCAACAGGCAATGAGGGCCTCAAACATGCTCGAGAGCCACAACCATCAACGCAAGCAGGCAATGAGGGCATCAAACCTGCTGGAGTGCCATCATCCTGCTGCTGCTGGCTGTCCTCCTTCTTGAACAAGCTCTTGAAGGACTGCACAATGCGCGGGCTGGTGGGGGCAGGGGCCCGGGGGCTGACCGGCGCAGGTGCAGCAGGCGCCTCTGCAAACAAAGCGTTCAGCGTGTCGTGCAGGGAACAGCAGCACGCCAGACGCACCAGCTTCTGCCACCTCTTCCTTGCTGTCAGCAGCAGCCCTCTTGAACAGCGCAAAGCGCGGCTGTGAAGGCGCCTTCTTCAGGCGCGGCGACTTGGCCTCAGCCTTGCAAGCCAACAATGTTGAGATGGCAGTGCAGCAAAGAGCGGCCAAGTGCGCACCGTTTCATCGTGCAGGGCAACACCGGGGAACGCCTCTGTTGCAGCAAAGAGGTGAGGCCGCGAGCAAGAGGTTTGGAGGGTCTGCAGCACCTTCTGGGGCTGCATCGCTCTGGACATTTGGCGGTGAGGTGTGGTGTGGTGTGGTGCAGTGTTGCCATCGCACCTTGTCCTCTTCTGGTGACTCTTCCTTCTTGAAAAGTTTCTGCCTTGCGCGATGAGCAACAGCAAACAAAGCAAAGCAAGCAAACCTGCAGCAGTACACGGGGCGACTTGGCAGGAGCACGCGCCGGTTCAGCAGCATCGCGGTTGGCCGAGTCGCGCTGTCACAGCTTGTCAGCAAACGCAGACACAAACACAAACAACAACCTGCTCCGAGGACGCCAAAGAGCGATCATCTGACGGCTACACCGCCACTCGTCAGGTCAATCACAAAGCACTTCTTCTTATCGTGTTGAAAGCGGAAAAGAAACCTTGTCGTGCAGTTCGTCCATGAGCAGGGACTCGTTGCCCAGGTCCAGGGATCGCAGCGGTGGCCGCGCAGCAAAGGAGGAGTCTTCGGCGCTCTGTTTGCGCGACGCGCTGTTGCTGGCGGCGGCGGACGCGCTGCTGCTGCTGACCGTGGACCCCTCGTCCTCCGCCGGGCCGTGGCTGGGTGGCAGCGCGCGCGAAGAGGAGGAGGGTGCGTTGGCAGCGCTGCGTTGTTGCTGTTGCTGCCCGCTCGAAGCGTTGGCGGCGCTGCGCTGCTCCAGCCGCCGGTCCCAGGACTCCAGCATGTCGTCCAGGGACAGCGCCACGGCCGAGGGCGGGGCCGGGGCCGGTTTGGGGGGCAGCGCAGGGCTGGGCTTGCGCGGCGACAGCGCCAGCGCCTTCACGGAGCGGATCTCCTGCTGCTGCTCGCCGTCGTCGCGCTGCTGCTGCTGCTGCTGCTCCTGCTCGCTAATGGCTCGCGCCGACTTGCGCTGCTCTGCCTTGACCACCTCCACGCGCACGGGCTCTGGAGCTTGCCGAGGAGACCGCCGCTGCTGCTCGTCGTCCTTGGCGGCACCAGCAGTGGAGGGCTGCGCACGCGGCGACAGCGCGAGACTGTCCAGCTGTGGGTTGCTGCGCTTGTCCGCCACCAGATGCAGGCGCAGTCTGTCGGCGCGCTCCGCCGCTGCACGGGCCTCCTCCGCGTCCCGGCGCCGGGCCTCAGCGGCCTGAGCCTCTGCCCGGCGACGCTCCTCGGCCTGCACCTTGGCCTGCCTGGCTCGCAGCTCCTGCTCGCGCGCCTCTGCGCGCCGCTGCTCCTCTGCAGCCCGCTCAGCGGCTGTGGCCCCATTCACGTGAGCAGCGTACCTCCCCCCCCCGCCCCTTCGACCCTCACCTTTGCGGCGCTCCAGCTCCTCCTCTTTGGCCCGACGCAGCCGCTCGCTGTCGTGCTGCTGAGCAACTGCGTGGCGGTGCTCCTTGTCGTTGTCGTTGAAGGACACCGTGCCCGGCAGCACCAGCTGACTGTAGCGAAGGTCGCGTGTGGGCGCCTCGTGGCGCACCGCCACCACCTCGGGCATAGCGTGCATCGGGATGCGAGCGGGGCTGCGCACAAGCAGGTCCGCGGACGACGACAGCGGCGACGTCGTCGGCTGCTGCTTCGCGGTCTCTGCACGCGGTGGGCTTGCAACGACGCCAACGCCGCCGCCGCCGCCGCCGCCTGGGCGGGCAAAGCGTGACAGCAGCTTCTCCACGGCCGCGTCCTCGTCCAAGTCGTGCACAGAGCCCTTTTTGGGCGAGGACTGGCCCGGCGGCGCCGCGGGCTCCGGCTGCTGACGCGGCGGCGTGCCTGCGTAGCGTGACAGCAGTTTCTCAACAGCAGCGTCCTCTGTCACGCGCTGCGGGCTCGGGACGTGATGCTGCTCCTCCTGAGCGGCAGCAGGGGCGGCTCGCGGGCTCGCAGCCTCGTGGCGGCTCGGCGCAGCAGCAGCAGCAGGGGCGGCTCGAGGGCTCGCAGCTTCGTGGCGGCTCGGTGCAGCAGCGGCCGCAACAGCGACAGCCTCCGGCGCGGCCTCCTCCCCGTCGCGAAGCAGGTCCACCTCCAAGAAGAGGCGCTTCTCGGCGTAGCACGACTCGAGCGCGTCCTGCAGGTGCGTGAGCCGTGCATGCGGGCAGGCCGGGACGCATCCAACCTTGACGTCCTCGTCCCGCTCGAGAGTGCGGCCCTTGTAGGCCACGCGCACCGGGGCGCCGCACACGGCACTGAACTTGCTGCACAACACTGGCAGCGAGTAGTCGCCTGCGCCGCAGCGTTGGGACGCCACAAAAAAGCAAAGCCGCACGTGCCTGCGCTCATCTCGCAAGCCTTGATCTTGCCATTGAGCTTGCCGCGGCACTTGTACATGACAACTGCCGTGGCCCCACCCAGACCCACCACCAAAGCAGCCTATTTGTTGACCCACTTGGCAAAACTCTGCTGCACGCCCTGCGCGAACGGGGTGGTCTTGGAGATGCCCATGAGTTTGAGTGTGGTGCTGTCGAGGTGCGCGTTGTGCGGGCGTGCGATGCTGGCGCTGGAATCGACAGAGTCTGCAAGACGATTTCAACAGCAAAACGCAACACGCGCGCCAAAAACACACCAATGGGCTTGACGTGGGACGCGTCCAAGCCGAACACGGACGCCATGCCGAGCGCCATCTGGTACTTGGTCATGGGCTGCGTCGAAGGAGCGCTTTGAGCGGCGAAACGTATTTTCGCGCACTGCACGGTCACCTCATCGCCCGACCAGTGCCACACGCCGCTCAGCCCACAGTGTTCCATCTGCGCGTGCATGCAACACGTTCAGCGAACAAAGAAGGCAGTGCAGGACATCCGACCACCTTGCGCTCGGCCAGCTTCACAATCACGTACGCCACGTCATCCACCAGCGTCGGGTAGCGTATCTGCACGTTGTCGTACGACACTGCCCGCGCACCGTGAGAGACACAACCAAAAACCAACCAACAAACCTGGATCCTTTGCCATAATGTCGCGCAGCATCGCCGAGAGCTGGCTCTCGTCCTTGGCAGCGCCCAAGTGAGAGCACGCAAACAAAAACCAACACCCTCTCTCACCAGCGTCTCCACGGCGCCGTACAGCAGTGGCACGCGCAGCACACCGCAGCCCCAGTCTGCGTCCCGCGCCGCCAGCTCTTTTGCATGACGGGTGAAAAACGCAAGCCCCCCCCCTTCTTCTTCTTTTTCCTCACCTGCGTCGCGCTTCTGGCGCCCGTACTCGTTGAGCGGGTTTGTCCGGGAAGCGCTGGTGTAAGGTGGCTCCGTGCCTGCGCTGCAAGCGTCATGCGAGCCTGGCGGGGGAAGGACCGCGCACCATCAAACACGTAGTCTGTGGAGATGAAGAGCAGCCAGCAGTGGTTCTCCTTGCACAGCTTGGCCAGCAGCTGCGTGGCGTCCACGTTGAGCTTCCGAGACTGCTGCGGATCCGCCTGCACGCGCTCCGTTCGCCGTTCGGCGGCGCAGTGCACAAGAACCTGGAGCTCGCATGAGAGTGGCTCGTTTGGCCAGGCGCGTACCTGCGGATGCAGCGCAACCACCAGCTTGCTCACGCCCTCAAAGTCCAGCAGGTTGCACTTGACGTCCCCCCTGCGCCCGCCCATGGCGACCACGTCCCATCCTTCGAACGCCTGCGCAGCACTGAGCACTGGCTGCGTGCGGACGTGGCAAAAAATCGCCGCTGCTGCCCAGCGGCACCAGCGGCCGCCGCGGCGGGCGATCCCACGACCAACAGCGTCTGCAGCCACCAACCTTGACGACAGCACGGCCCAGCAGCCCGGTGGCGCCCGTGATGAGCACGCGGTTCTTCGACGGCGCCGCACCAAGGGTGCCCACTGACATGACGGTCGATCGGTCCAGCCCCCCCGCTCACACCGGCCCTTCATTTTTTGGTGGCCTTCTTGTGCAGCGCGTCCGTCTTCATCTGCCGCAGCACCGACTGCAGCTCGTTGGCCCAGGCCTCCTTCTCGTCCACAGAGTTGAGGAAGAAGAGCTCCTTCTTGTCCTTCTTGTTGACGAGGCACAAGCCTGGATGCAAGCAGCGATGAACGTGCAAGACGGGAAACGACGACGCCGGCGCGCTCACCAGAGCTGGCCATCTCGACTTGCGCGGGCTCCAGGTCCTGGGCAGCAGCGGCAATCAGGCTGCGCAGAGAGACACAGACACGACGAACCTTGACGGACTGCGTGATGTCGTCCTTGGTGGCGCGCACCGACGCCACGCTCTCCAGCTCCACCGTGCAGTGCACCGACAGCTTGGTCTGGCCCGCGCTCTTGCCCGCGCCGGCCGTCTCCTCGGCCACCACCAGCAGGTCGTTCAGCAGGAACGCCTCGCACGTCTTCTGCGCCAGACGCTTCTTGTCTCGCACAAAGTAGCTGCGGCCAACGAGGTCCGTCGGTCAATCCAACATGCAGCAGCAGCACCAAGCCAAAGCCAAAGCCTCAACAAACAAACAAACAACAACAACAACAACAACAACAACAACAACAAACAACCAGCGGCGCAACCTGCAGTGGCTGCGCTTGAGCAGGCGGCG
>CAZYYU010000236.1:0-5518 GCA_964651735.1 uncultured Gammaproteobacteria bacterium
GGCTCCAGCTTCTCATCCCACAGGTCAAGCACAGCCTCTTGTGCTCTCGGTCGTTAGCAGCCACCGCCAGCAGCAGCGGGCAGACCTTCTGCATCGCTCACAGCACGAGACGACACACTCATAGACTTGGACAGCCTGCGTTGAGCGTGTCAGCTGCTTGCTGCACCACCAACGCCCACACCCTTTGGCGTGCTCCAGCGACGCAATCACGTTGTACACGGACGAGATGCGCCGGCTCTGCAGCTGCAACTTGTGCGAGTCGTCTGGCTCAATGTTGTACAGCCGCGCCCTCTCCTTGGACAGCAGCACGCGAAGAGACTGAATGGTCTCGCCCAACTCGGCGTCCTGCAGCAGCCGGTGCACGTGGCCGTGCTTCAGCTCGTGCACGTGCTCGGCCTTGAGCAGCAGCGTAATCAACACGCAGCCCACAGTCACGCCGACCAGCAGCAGCCCGATGCGCACCGCGTCACGCGTTTCCAGGGACACACGGTCCAGCACAGACGCCGCCTGGGCCAAGCAGGTCAGCGAACCCCCCAACAGCGTGCTTGGTGCGTTGCCTGTGTCGTGAGGGAGCCTGCGCGTGCTCATATGAGGGCGAGCGCGCGTCATCATCACCCCGCCACGCACGCACCGATGCAGAACATCATGGAAACCATCATGAAGCTGTACACGACTAGGGCCCACAGCTGCATCAGCGACGTGCGCGCACCGCCAAAAAGCCAGCCTCCGCTGACCTTGGCGCGGTTTGGCTTGCACCAGGTCCAAGAAGTGGCACAGCGCGTTGACAAAGTTGGCTGCGGGCAGCAGTCAAAGGGCCCGCCGCACACACGACGGACAACACAGGCAAACCTACCAGAGAAGAGCAACACCACCAGCGAGTACTCGATGGCTCCCCGGGACGCAGACATGGCCATGACCAGGCACTCGGGCAGCGCCTCGCACAAGTTCAGCACGATCCACACCGTCTTCACCGCCGCCGCCACCGCCACCCCCCCCGACGCCGTCAGCACAAACGGGCAAGGTGGCGCCCCGACGACGCACTTTCCCCGTGGTCTTGGTGCGGGCCTTGGAGCGTCTCATGATGACCCAGAAGAGCAGCGGGGCCAGGACCAAGGCCGACGAGGCCACTGCCGCCCACGCTGCAGCCTGCGAGGCTGCCCCGAGCCACGTGTTGGCTTGCGCCATCTGGGAAGCCCCCCGCCCGCGGTAGGAGTGGTTGCGGCCAGCAGCAGCTACCAAGGGGCGGATTCGCTGTTGCAGGGGCGGGGTGCGCGGATGAAGAGGAGGTGGAAGCCCCACCGACCAAGCCTATTTGTACTCAAAGAACCGCTTGCAGTAGAAGAGCAAGTAGGCCTCATTCTCGAGCACCTCCGAAACGGACGCCTTGGACAGTGACTCGTCGTCGCACTTGACCCACTCGTTGGGCGCGTGCTGCATCTGCTGCAGCACAAAGGAAACGTAGTGGCCGTTTTCCATGGTGCCAGAATGCGTGACGACTGGGAGGGGGCCCAGCGGGGTTAAGGAAACACCAACGACCAAGGAGACGTGCCTGCGAACAAGTCATACAAGTAGGAGCCGACTTGCTGGGTCTGCTGCGCGGCTGCAGGGGGCTGCAACGTCACGTATGGCTGCAGGTCCAGCTCCAGCGGAAAGGCAATGTGCGTGTCCAGCTTGGAGGACACGACCTTGCGTGCGCCCACGGTGCGCTGGAAGCGCTTGATCTGCAGGCACAGAATCACGGGCGGCGTGGCCAGCGACATCTGCTTCTTGGCCTGCTGATACGACATGCAGCGCAGGCACTTGAGCAGGTCTTCGTGGCCCAGGAACTCGGAGTGCGTGAAGCGGTTGAGACAGTCGGTGAGCGTGCATGCGGCATCGTTGGCGGGCAGCTCCAGCGACACGTCCAGGCACGGATCATATGACGTGGACACGGAGCCGCAGCTGGCACACGTGACGTCAGAGCGCAGCGTGGCGCCAAAGCACTGGTGGATGATGCACGCGCAGTTGGCGGGCGTGCCGCCCACGTGCTGGTGCACGCCGTTGATGAGCGAGATGAAGAACTCGTGCGCGTCCTGCTGCTCGTAGCCCGCAAAGTAGTCGGCGAAGCGCCACATGGAGTGCAGGAAGCGGAAGGGCGCAAACGGCTGCGCTGCCTTGGAGAAGACCTCGCCAAACACGTGGTCCATCTCGCACGCCAGGCACACCCCCTGCGCGCCGTCCCTCCTGCTGCGGGCTGCGCACAGCTGCTCGTTGTGCTTGTCGGCCAGGAAGTAGCTGCGCAGCAGCGGGTTGTGCAGCAGCGCCTGCAGGATGGAGTTCATGAAGCAGGTGGAGCCCATGTTGAGCAGGCCGCGCAGGCCCAGCAGGTGCGGGGGCACTTCGTGGCGCGCCGCATGCTGCGTGAGCGCGGCGTGGTCGTCCACCGAGGGCGACCAGCGATGGAAGCGGGCGCGCTTGGGGTCTGGGTGCTCCACAGACAGCCGATCGAGCACGGCCGAGGCGCGCTCTGACTTGGCTGCGCAGTGTTGTGGTTGTCAGGTGAGTGAGCCGGCGGGCGCGGAAGGATTGCTGCTCACCGGCCAAGTCAAAGTCCACATCGTACACGTAGTCCTTGCACTGCACACACGGCTTCCTTCTTCAGCAGCATTCCCCCCATCCCGACGAAAGGGCCATGGCTCTCACCAGCGAGCAGTACAGCGCGGCGTGCGTCACGTTCACCGCGAACACGTGGCCCGGCGACGACGCCAGGTGCTGCTGGATGTGTCGCTGCTTCCAGCACCCAGTGTGGTCGCAGTGAAGGCACAGGTGCAGGCCGCCGTCAAAGGCGTGGGCCCCACGGCACGCCGCGCACGCGGGAACGGCCACGCGGTCGCCCTTGAGGCCCGCCTCCAGGCCCCGGATGAAGCGCAGCACGTGCCCAAAGGCGGCCTTGTTGGCAGGCAAGCGCTTGAACTCCTGCACGTGCGGGCAGGCGCGCGGTTTCTCCAGCCGCCACGGCTGCTCGCAGCAGGGGGGCGCGGCGCTGCCCTTCATGGAGGGGGAGGGGCCCCAGTGCAACAGAAGATGTGCAGCAGACGATCAGAGGCGGGGGGCCTGTGCGGAGCCACTGTGGTGCGAACCAAAAAACACAGCCCAAGGGCCACCACCCGGCCACCCATGGACATCCCGAGCGGCGACAGCGTCAGCAACAGCAACAACGGTGCTTCCGCGCAGCAGCAACAGGACGTTGCGCACGTGCTGGTCGTGGGCCACGCAAGCTCCAACGCGGAGCACTTGCTGTCGGGTGCGCTGGGGGCTGTCGTGGGGCCCCCACTGCCACCTGAGTCGCCACCCCCCTCTTGCAGACGTCACCGGGCTCACCGTGCTGGCTGGCTCCGACGGCGCGTCGTCAGCGCTCGCTCCTGCGCAGGGCGCGCTGTGGAAGGTTCGCGGCGGGGTGCCCGCTCGCGTGACTGCTCGCTCACCTGCCCGTCGCGGCAGCTGAGCACCAAGTACTACGACGCCGCGATCCAGTTTTGGTTCTGCTCGGCCGACGCGCCCCCTCTGGACGCGGGGCTGCCCTCCACCAAGTCGTGGGACGCCTTCATTCTCGTGTTTGATCCCAACGCCAGGCACCCCTCAGGTTGGGCGGCCGAGCCGCAGCCGCAGCAGCAGCCGCTTTTTAACCCCTCGTGCCAGCGTCGCCCGAGTTTTGGACGCAGCAGTGGCTGGAGCACATCAACCGCGACACTTTCTCAGACGCGCTGATGCTGATGGTAGCGCACAGCAGCAGCCTCGAGGACATGATGCCTGAGCAGCGGGCCGGCCTCTGGTCCGACTGGTGCTTGGAGCGCGGCTTTGAGTTTGTGGAGGCCGACATGGAGACCAGCGTGGCAGCGGTAGATGCTGGCCGCCGAGGCGAGGCCAGGTCGTTGCTGGAGCAGGAGGACTTGTCTGAGGGCGACGCCGCGGAGCGGGAGCGCGGGAAGCAGCGTCTGCTGGAGGCGCTGCACTCCCACATGTGGTCCTCCATGACAAGAAAGCAGCAGCAGCAGCAGCAGGGTGGAGGCGTGCGGCCTGCACGCGATGATGACGACGATGATGATGAGCGGCAAGCGGAGCGTGACGACAGCGACAACGACAAGCAGCACTACGTTGACTTTGAGCAATACGCGCAGATGATCCAGCAGGCAGAGAAGGAGCACGAGCTCACGTCGATGGACGCTTTTGAGCGCGCCCTGGGCAGCGCCCGCGAAATGCGGGAACACGCCATGTCCCTGCCCGATGAGGAGCGCAGGGAGCTTGCTGCCAAGTTTGCGCTGCATCTGCTCTCGCTGATGGATGGAATGGAAGGCGGCGATGCTGCGGATGATGATGAATAAAAAATCCGAGCAGAGAGGGGTCATTGTTTCTCAACAATCTTCCGCACAGACCAACAACAAGCAAGCATGCCGCAGCACATCCAGTATTCTGGTGAGGAGGCCCCCGCGCGCGTCGCTTTCTCACGCGCGTCGACGGCCCCTCGCAGACAAGTACATGGACGACGAGTACGAGTACCGGGTAAGAGAAAGCGCCCTCCCGCCGCCTGGTCCTCCTTGGACGCGGCCTCGGCGAAACAATTCAAAAAATCCAACCTCGCGCTCTGCGCTGGGACCCCCTCCATCGAGCAACGCGTGTCCGCACGCGCACACCAGCGCACCAGCGCACCCGCTACCCGAAGCGCGAACAGCGCGGCCCCCTTTTTTTCCCCTCCGCGTTCCCTCCTTCTCCTTGCGCGTTCGCTCTTCGCTGGCGTTTGCTGCTCTGTGCGGCTGGTGGTGGCTGTTTTCAAATCGCCCGCACGCGCTGCCCGCTTTTTCTCACCACCCGCGCACGCAGCATGTGATCCTGCCTCCGGATATCGCCAAGATCATGCCCCAAGGCCGCTTGCTGACCGAGGCCGAGTGGCGCGGCATTGGAGTGCAGCAGTCTCGCGGTGCGTGCGTGCGTGTGTGCGTGCTGCCGCTTGCGCCTCATGGTGCCACGAGCAGGCTGGGTGCACTACGCGATTCACAAGCCCGAGCCGCACATCATGCTCTTCAGGCGTCCCATCAACTTTGCCGACGCGCAGAACGTCGTGGTCAACAAGTAGGCGCATGTAGGCCCTGCGCCATCCCGTGCAAAGTCGTCGCTCCTGTGGCCAAGGACTGCGAATACATTGCGAAAGCGCGATGAAAAAACCTCAACCAAACCCATCAAAGAGGGGCGCCTTTCCCGACATGATGAAGATTGCCCTTCTCCTGGCTCTCGTTCTCTGCGCGTACGCAACGCCCTCCTCTGCTGTGCTTGCTTTTTTTCTCTTCTTGCTCGCTCCTCTCGCCCCTGGGTTCGCGGGTGCCTGGTGCTGCCCAGTGCTGCCTTGCTCTCGCGCGCGCGCTGTGCACGGCCCGCGGCGCGTGCGCTGGCCTTTTTTCGGCGCTCTTTTCTCGTGCGCCCTGTGCTGGCCGCTGCGCGCGCGCGGGCGCAGTGCGTGGTGCGTGCGCGTGCTGGCTGCGTGTGC
>CAZYYU010000237.1:0-5501 GCA_964651735.1 uncultured Gammaproteobacteria bacterium
CAAACAAACAAACAAACAAACAAACAAACAAACAAACAAACAAACAAACAAACATGCAGGAGCCCGTACTTCAAGAAAGTCTGGCGGTCGACGCCCAAAACTTGGGGGCCGGCATACGTAGCAGACTGAAGCGCAAAATCCCGCATCTGGATCACATCAGTTTTCGTGCAAGCAACACCCATAATTTCCTCTTACACGGCGTCTTGGCCTTGGATGTTCCAGTTTGGAGTGGGGCAAACTTCACAGAGGGCAGCGCCTCCTCTGAACGTGATGACCAGACCAAGAAGGACGCGCTTCGGTTGGCGGCCCCAGATAACTTTCCGCCCACGCATGAGAAGTTGAACAAAGCAAAGGAGACCACTTACATCATAAACGGTGAGAGACGAGTTCACAAACTCGACGCTGTTGAATGCAACAACATCGTAGTTGGCTGCCGGGTTGTACATGGAAGGTGCAAGGATGTTCCCTGTCACGAGGTGGGGAAATGAGCGAGGGCCCTTGGTGGCGGTGGTGGCGCCGCCCAAGAACCTGCGTTCCGCACGAAGATGGCTCCACCCAGAATGGCAGGGCTTGTGTTGTCCAACTCGAGGAGGTCCCACCTGACTGTCCCTTGCACAGATGTGAGCTGGCAGTTGAAGAAGAGCCTTCCGTAGCGGCCTCCTAAGGGGCGGAATCGCTCGTCAAAGAGCGTTGGCTCGGCCACTGAGCCGTGGATTTGGGTCCAGTTGAATGACCACAGTCGCGAGACACAGCCCATGCATCCAGCATACGAACCAACGTAGGATCCGGGTGCAATGCCTCCAAGGACGGCGGCTCTGTCGCACGCCACCTCCCCAAACCCTCCAATCAGGGAATCAACATCCGAGGCCAGGTTCTGCACAGCCACTGCAGGAGGCGACTCAGGTGGCCTGTCTGCCAGAATGAGCAGCGACGCTTCCACGCTGAGCACAGTCGCAGCAAGTGTGGCGCCCGCGGGCACGTGGACAACGGTCTTGCAGAGAGCAAACGGGTTGCCTTTGACGCGCACGAGCCCAAGCTGCGGCACGGCCGGCAGATCCCAGCGCAGCGCCGGCGTTGGTACGTACGCCACGAGCGGGCGAGGGGGGCACGCCCGGGTGACGTCCACAATGACATCTGCTCCAGCAACGGCGGGCACTGCTGGCCAGGCCTCGGGATTCGGTAGCGCGCTCAAGCCCAGCGCCGAGCACGCAGCAGGGGGCTCTGTCGCCTCGGCCGAGGCGACGGGCGGAGCACACAGGATCCAGTTGAGGGCGTCTGACGCGTTGTACACATTCACAGCATCAGAGGCCACCGCTGCTGCAGGAGGCTGGAAAACGTAGATCGGTGGCGCCCCTTGCGCACAGGCACAGCGCACGCCCACAACAGCCACAAGCGCGATGATCGGCAGCAAACGCCACAACGCCATGAAGGCCGAGGCTGCGCCAACGTGGGTCCCTCAAGCCTTGCCCAATGAGAGTGCTCTGCGCAACGCGCAAGCGGGCGATCACGTGGCGGTGGAGCAGAGCGGGGCGGCCAAAAGTTTTCGCAGCACCAAGAGCGGTCGCAACCGTCTTGCTGTGGCCCTCTCCCTCTCTTGTGGTTCTTTGGCAGAACGCGCCCGCGAGTTGAGAGCCCAAAAAAGATCACACCCCACCTTGGTTGGAGCCGAGCACGCGTACGGGAACTTCAACTCACGCCACGGCGGGGGCGAGAGCTAAACTCGCTCAGTTTGTTTCGAAACGCCCGGCGGCCGGGCTTGCGAGATTGCACGCTCCAGTCGGAAGTGAATCCGAAAGGCGGGCTCCTTTCATGCCTTCCTGAGGGGCAGGCCGCCAGCGCCCGCGCAGCCCCCGACCATCCAAGAGCAAGCCACCCGCGGCGGCGGGTGAAGGCCGACCCGCCTTACCTGCCTGCTTGCACTGCATGCTCCATGATTGGTGGGTGTCGGCGCGTGCCCCTGGCACTGGCGTTGCGGGCACTCGTTGTGCTTTCGTGCTGTGTCACGTTTGTGTTTGCTTGGTGGACTTGGCACGACGCCAGCCTTGTGAACGCATCGGCGCCGACGCTGCGCAAGGTGCGCGTCTTCGTCACGGCCAGCAGCTCGCGCTACAACCGGCATCTGTACGCGGCGTTGGGCCCGCTGATCGAGGTGGTGGAAGCGCCGTACTTCTTGCCATGCAACCTTCAGCAGGAGCAGCTGCGGCGCTTGCTCAACGGATCGCGCTGGGTGCACCTGGCGTGGCCGGAATACTTCTTCCGACCCGGCCACTGCATTGACACGCTGGCCAACCATCGTCGCCTGATCGACATGCTGAAGCAAGAGCGAGTCCGGATCATGTGCACCATGCACAACCTCATGCCGCACAGTGCGAGCCTTGCACAGAAGAACGCGACGGCGCAGGAGTTTCACGCCATCTACTCTGCATGGCTCTCTGCATCCAACGTACTTCTGCACCACAGCCACGTCGGCATCAAGCAGGTGCAGTCGCGGTACAACATCAGTCATGCGCGCAACATCATTGCCTACCATGGTTTCTTTGATTTCCCCACTCTCAGCCGTGCAGCAGCCGAAAAGCAACTGGGGCTGAATGCAACGGGCCTACGCATTGGCATCTTTGGTTCTCCCCGGGATGGCAAGCAAACGCTGCAGTTTCTGCGAGGTGTCGCGGCGCCCGCTTTTCTCGTTTTTTTTGCACACTCACAGGCCCTTCTTTGAAGGCGTGGTCAGGTCGGCTCGCCGCGACATGCAGGTCATTTGCTATTCGCTGCGGCCTGCAGAGATGGCGCTCGTTCCCAAGGACGCGCGCATTGCCGTTGCGCAGCGCTACAGGACCGTCGACGTCAAAGTGTATGGCGCGCGCCTGCACGCATGTGACGTGCTGGCATTCCCCATCGATGATCAGTCAAATCTGTTGACGAGTGGCGTGCTTTCGGACGCACTGTCTGTGGGCATTGGCGGCCTTATCAGGTTGAAAGGGAGTCTTTTTTGAGGTGCATGCACAGCTCACAGCAAGACCGATCCTTGTAGCTCCTGGCCCTACAGCGCAGAGTACCTTGAGGATGCTGCTCTGTTTGTTGGACACACGGAAGCCAGTGTGGCGGCCGTGCTGGACAGACTGACTGCAGAGGACGTGCGCAAAGCCAAGGAGGCTGCTGTTGCTCTGCGGCCGCGGCGCAGCTTCCAGCGTTCCGCTGCTGTGGTACAAAAACACACGCTAAATGTGCGCGGCGCGTATCTAACCTCGGAACAACAGATCTACCGCGTTCTCACTGGCGAGGAGTAACGACGGCCATGCAAAGTTGGCACGCAGGATACGCAGGACACGGGCCCGCAGTGAGCAAATCGCTAAAATCCCGGCGCTTCTTTCTCCTCCTGTTGGCTCCACATTGGCGTCACTCCCAACCTGGAAACCCTCTTCAAGGCCTGTTGACGCGCAAGATTTTTTCAAAAAGCCTTCTTGATCGATGCCAGTGGCATTGCTTGGACATCCTCCCAATTCGGAAAGTATTTCTGTGGTGGACGTGTCAAGGCGACCAAACACTCTTCACGCGTGCCAACCTTGGACAGCCAGAGAGCATCCCCGCGCCACCTGTCAGACGCGCTGCGACTTTTTGTGAAATGCGTCCTGACGTAGCCGTGTTTGGTGAGCTTCTGCTCGACCTTTGGATGGGATGACTCCACAATGAGCGCACCGAACTCCACCTCGTCCAGGTTGAGCCCTCGACGATATACAATGTCGGAAACCGCAGAAGACACCGCTGCCATCATCGCACTCACCTTGGAGAATCAGTTGCTCCGCACCCTCCGCATCCAATGAGAAGAAGTGGGTGAACTTGGGCCATTTGAGTGCTTTGAGGGTTGAGTCCAAGGTGCCAGTGGGCACTTTCTGGACTGGGGCATGCGGATCGTAGAGCTTGCTGGTGTTGGGATATCTCGGGAGCTTCACGCCATCGTGCACCAAGCCCCCACGCCAGCTGTTGAACTTAAACGCCTGGGAAAGTCCGGCAACATTCGACATTGCCCCTCCAATGACCGTGCAGCGACGGAGCGATGCCAGCTCGTACCACCAAGCAGGATTCGCCTGTACCTCAAGCATGCAATGAGCAGAAGCGCCGGCCAGCGCGCGACTCACTGCGGCACCTCAAAGCAGAGGCCGTTCCAACCCTCAAACTCCTCCAGGGCGTACGTGTTGCTGGAGGACTCCTCAGTGAGCGGCGAGCGTGACCTAAAATCACACAACATCCAGAGGCAACCAGCCTTCCCGCGATTGCGTGTGCGGCAGCCAGGTCAAGAAACAGCTTGGGCCCCTTCCAGTCAGCGAAGAGCCAGTTGATAATGAGATCTTGCTCATGTGACGCGTAGGACCGTCGGGGCGACGGTGGAACGCGCGCCAGACGCGGTATCAACAGCACGTCAAAAGCAGGGTCTGGGGGGCTGGCGACCGAGCAAGAAGGGGCAGGTTGTCGCCACCACAGTACGCATAAGGTTGGGACGGCAATGACCACGAGCAGAAACAAAAAGAACCGCGATCTCGTTGGATTGGAGAAGGCCATTCGACCACAGCGGGGGCTCCAAAACGAGTTCGCCCTGCAATGTGAACAAAGGAGAGTGATCGGCCGCCGATATCCGGGGAAAAAAAACGGGGTTGACACGCACCCCAGAGGGCTATGAATGCCTTTGCATGTGCCGCCGAAGATTTGCACCTGGATTCAGAAGACAGCCCACACTGCACCCCTTCAGTGACGTTCACTCTTGCTGCTCCAATGCGGCCCAGTGCTCAGGCGTCCACTGAGAGCCAGACACACCAAAGAACGCATCGAGTTGCTCCTTGCTCGGAGTGACCCAGCAACCAGCCGCGCTTCCACGGCGAGCGGTGCCACGGACCACAAAGCATCTCTCGAAATCTCGCATGTCCCAGCTCTTGTTCGCCGCACCGTCCCCCTCCTTCAGCTGGTAGCCGTACAGACGCCGCGTGCCGTTGTCATCCCAAACAGCGACAATCGCATCCAGTCCCACAAACCGGGCGTGCTGAGGCACATAAATGCTGATGTGGGGCAGAGCGGCTGGCCTCGTGATGTGGCGCACAAACTTTTCAGGCGTCTCATGATGGACAAAATTGACTGAGTTGAATGGCGCGTTGAACAACACCGCGGCCTCAGCAAAGTCGCTGTCAAGAGGAAGCAGACACCGATCAAACTGATGCGAGAGCGCGCGCATGAGGAGCGTTGCAATGAAGAGGGCCTCCCAGGAGTCGCCTGACTGCCACTTGGCACGCTGGAAGTCCTCAAAAAGCTGACATGGGGTGAAACGGAATGGGCCACGAGAAAGCAAGAGCCGCACCTGAACGATTTCCAGAAGCAGAGGCCCAAACGAGACCCGAGGAGCAAAGTCGCGCAAAACTTGCATCATGTGGAACGGGACCCAGCGCACCACCTGGCCCTCCTTCTGCTGGTTGCCGGCCAGCGGCTGCGTCACGTTCACGAAGCCGTCTGCGTCGATG
>CAZYYU010000238.1:0-5497 GCA_964651735.1 uncultured Gammaproteobacteria bacterium
CAATTTGCCGAGCTTTACGCGGCTGTGACTCCGGCTTTCATCGGAAGTCAGAGTGAGAGTCCCCAGTGCAATCAGCGATCATCTGCCACGGGTCGCGAGCGCCGCCCCTTGGACGCTGTCAGCAAGAAGATCCGCAGGCGCAGCTGACGCACCATCTGAGGAGCTTGGAAGCAAACAAGTCGCCTTTGGCAGCATCAAAGCAGTTGGCGTCGAAGAGCCGGTTCCAAATGCGATCAGCGAACAGCTGGCACACTGCGTACGCTGCGGGGATCGATGGTGACAGCTCCACAGTCGCCCAAGCAGCACACGCACCGTAGTACGAGGCGCCGTACGGCCCCAGGTGGGCGAAGTGGCGCAGGCCGTGCGCGTTGCCATGCTGCTGCTGCTGCGGGGCGGGCTCGGGGCCGTGCAGCTGCAGGTCCAGCCGCGCTTTGCGCAGCACTTCGCGCACCTCAGATGCGTCGAACCGGTCTTGAGAAGAGAGCTTGCATCAGGGGAAACCCGGTGCTGTTGCAACACAGCTTACAGGAGCGGAACTGCTGCAGCTGCTGCGCGTCCACCGTCTCCAGCACGCCCGCAGTGTAGGCAAAGTGCTCGAACAGCAATGACGGCACCTCCACAAAGTCTATGGGTCCACGCGTGCCGGCCAGGTGCTGATACTGCGTGCGCGAGAAGATGGCGTTCATGGCGTGGCCCCACTCGTGGAACAGCGTCACCGCGTCCAGCAGCGAAAGTCTGCCCTCTGAAAACGACGTCACCTGCCACGAGAGAGTGATGAGCATGCACAACACATCACATCACACATATCACACACCAGCGCGCAGCGGTTCTCTGCCGGCTCCAGACTGCTGCCCACGTTGAACTCCAGCATGAACGTGGCAGACAGCACGTCCTGCTTGCCAGCACGCACAAACGGATCCTGAATGACGTTTGAGCGACGCCTCGACTTATCCCCTCTCTCTCTCTCTCTCTTCTCTCATTCCCCATTACCAGATACACGTAGCCCAGTGTGGAGCCCTCCTTCTCCACTGCCAGCTCCCAAACGTTGGGCGCCCACTCGTTGCCCGTGACCAGCACCAGGTCGGCCCCAAACGTGTCACGCATGACGCGCCTGATGGCGCTGACCACTTGCGCCAGCGTCAGCGTCACCTGCGGCATCGGTGGACGGCGAGCCCTGCCGCCGCTGTCCCGCGCTAAGGACTGCTCCATCTGGTCCAGCATGCGCAGCGCCTTGTCGGGCGTGTCGAACAACCGGCCCTGCATCGCAACCTCGGCGTAGGACTGCTTGCCCAACACCTGGGTAGCGCCCCCTCATCAGCAGCGCCGCAGCAGCAATAACGAGCGAGGTGCAAGGACCTTGGCAAGCTGCCGCCGTTTGTCAAGCAGCGGCACCAGCCCTTCGCCGCGACCCTGGAACATGAAGGAGAGGTCCGCAATCTCGGCCTGCAGCTCCACCACCTGCGCGCGCGCCGCACTGTCCAAGTGGATGCCGTGCGCTGCCCTCATGGGTGAGCAGGAGCGGTTGCTGGCGTTGCACGGCACAGCCACCTTCAAACTCCGTGACTAAGCTCTGCACCGTACGCCGCGCCTCCTCCGTGAACGTGGCGAACTGCGGGGCCGCCGCAATGGCCGCCGTGGCGTGGTACAGCTTGGGGTCCGTGTTGAGGCGCGAGATGAGGCGCGTCATGAGGGCGAACGCCTCCTCGGCGGCACCCCGCAGCCCCGGACTTGGGTGCACGGTGCGCACCAGCTCCGCCCCGTCAATGACGCTGCAGATGAGCTGGGAGGTGCGGTCCAGCGCAGTCAGACGGTCCAGCGGCGCCGTCGTGGGTCGCTCCACGTCCTGCAGCAACCCCGTGCACTGGTCCAACCGCGTGCGGGCCGACTGCTTCAGCCAGGCTGCTGCGCGCTCCGTGTCGCGCCCGAACAGCGGGCTGGTGGCGGCAGAGGCAGCGCGGCAAGGCAGCACGGCGCCCAGCGCGTTGCCGGCAGCCAGGGCCACGCAGCGCCTCATCGGCAAAGTGATTTAGTGAGTGATGAGGCGGCAGCCTGCAACGCAATCAGCACAAGCCCCATCGCCACCACCACCACCGCCACATGAGCGCATACCGCCCAGCGACGCCAGCTTGACGGAGAAGTTGGCAGCGGGAGACGCGATGAAGAAGAAGTTGCGCGGAATGTTCAGCTTCTCCGAAATGAGCCGCACCGACTCCGAGTTGAACTCTCCCTGCTCTCAGCGCTTTGTGAAACGAGAGAAGGAGAGCAGCGCTGCAACCTTGACCAGCAACAGCGAGATGCTGCTCTTGGGGTAAATGCGGTCCAAGATGCGGCAGTTGGTGCGAATGCGCTGAAGCTTCTCATGCTGCTCTGCGCCGCCACAACGCATGTCACACTCCTTGCAACCGGGAAAAAAAGCTCACCTCGAATCAGCTGCTCGTTGCCCGCGGCCTCGGTGTACATGTGCACGATGATGAGGTTGTCGGTGAGCTCGTTGTCGCGAATGTACGTGACGGCCTTGTTCAGCACGCTCAGCACACCGTTCTTGGTGAAGAACACCACTGCAAGACGCGTCTGAGCGCAGCGACAAGGCAAGGCCTCCCCGTTGCCTGTCTGCTTGTTCAGCTCCTTGACCCAGCCCTTCATGCGATGCCCGCAAGCGCCCTGCATACGCTGGCAGCTCAGGCACTTCTCTTTGCAAAACAAACAACCGGGGAATGGCACTGCCTTGCAGAGACGCGTGTTCTTCATCAAGTTGATGAGGATGCGCAGCAGCCGCACGCGCACGAACATGACCATGCTCAGCGCCAGGAACACGAAGAAGTAGATGGCGAAATAGGCGCTGAACGCCGGCAGCGGGTGAGAGCGGTCACGAGACGGGGAAGGCGGCGTCGTACACGATGGTGTCGTCCTTGATGATGTTCAAGATGACGCCGGCCACCACGCCCAGGAACGCAATCACCACACCGGGCCACGACGAGCGCACTGCGCCGCGCGGTCAGCGTGTGTGTGTGTATGTGTGCGTGTGTGCGTGTGTGTGTTGTGTGTGTGTGAACGGGGTGGCCGTTGCGGTGGTACCTTCGCGCGCCAGTTTGCTGCGCTTGTACTTGAGCAACATGTTCGCGATGGCGAACAGCGCCATCACGCAGAGAAAGGCCATGGAATACACGCCGGTGAGCGTTGTGATGTCGCCCTTGACCTGGGAGGGCGCGCTGCATGTGAGAGAGGGGAACGCTGACGTCGATTGGGGCGACGGCGGTGATGATGGTGATGGTGATGTGGGGAAGCGCCACCACACTCACGATGAGGTAGAGCGAGGACGTGGTGATGAAGAAGATGCCGATGAGGAAGTGGTTGGTGTGCGTGGCGGGGTTTTCCATCAGCAGAAACGACGGCAGGCACCGGTCCAGCGCCTGCACCGCAGCCTCAGCCCCGCCCCCACACACACGCACGCCACACCGTCGCGCTCACCATGCGCCTCATGAGGCCGCCCACACCCACGTATGATGTGAGCACGGAGCCGCTCAGCACTGCCACGCCAAAGATATGAGCACACACACATACAACCACAAGAGCCACACAGTACCCAGAGCAGCGTCAATGCCGATCATGAGGTGCAGCCAATAGCCCCTGCTCGTGGTCACGTGTGCATTGCGCTCCGTTCCCCCCAACAAACAGCAAACAAGCCAACAAGACACGGTACCCCGCGACTTGGGCCATCTGGCTGAGCAGCGGGTCGCAGTTGCCCGTGCAGTCAATCATGGTGCGGCGCTGCACCTCACGCACGTCCACCATGCCAATGGCTGCGCGGGGCGGCGGTGAGCGAGCCGCCAACTGGCGCCACGCCGAACGAACGCACCCAGCACGCACAGCACGGGGTTGAAGAACCCCACCACCACCCACATGTTGCGCAGCGTCTGCGGTGCCTGTGAGTTGCGCGTCGCACACCGCGCCTCAACGCAGCACGCAGCCAGACCTTGCGGAACACGCCCACCTCCTGCTCCTCCACGTAGTTGGCCGACGACTCGAAGCCCGACACCCCGACCATGGCCGACCCGAAGCCTGCAACACGCCCTGAGCTGCGCGCGCACACGCTGCGCGAGCGAACGCCGCACCGTAGGCGATGCACTGGGCCACCGAGCCAAAGTGCGTGATGGTGTCCCACTGCCAGTTGGCCACGAACCAGGGCCAGCCCGTCTGGAACAGGTACACCAGCGATGCCAGCGTCAGCACCGTCAGCACGCCGCAGTGCAGCACGAAGATGATCATGGCCACCACGCTGGACTCGGTGATGCCCAGCAGATTCAGCACCGCGAACGCGGCCAGAATGATCACGGGAAGCCAGTACGTGGGGCCCTGCCACAAGGCCTCTCAGACAACCACCCACAACAATAATAATAACAGCAGGCAGCGCAACCTGCGGCACCAGTGACGCAAAGTACTGTGCCGCCGAGTCCGCGCTGACCACGGCCGTGGCGGTGTAGCTGAGCACGGTGAGCGTGCCGCCCAGCGCAGCCACCAGCTTGGACGTGGTGTTCAGCAGCGCGTTGTAGGCGCCGCCGTTGAGGGGGAGCGCCGTCACCACCTCCGTGTACACCGCGCGGAACAGGTACAGCAGCATCACCACCAGCAGAATCGAGATGGGCGCAAACGGGCCGGCTGCGGCGATGCACAGGCCGCCCATGTACAGCACGCTCGACGTGATGTCATTGCCTTGGTGCGCTTGTCAGGGGAGGGCCACAAGTGCAACGCGGGGATCCGTGCCTGAGATGGCAGTCGCGGCCAACTCCCCAAGCAGCTTCTGGTGCTTGGGCTCCTTGGTGAGGCGCTCGCTGACCTTGCCAGCACGGCAGCACGAGCCCTTGCTGGGTCCAGCTGCTGACGTTGCAACATCAGCAGCAGCGTTGGCAACTCGCAAAAGCAGCCCCATGCGCACCCTCCTGCGGCTCGTGCGCGCTCACCAGGTCCATTTCGCCCACGCGATGCGGAGCTGCGCCGCCACCATTGCCGTCCTGGTTCTGCAAGTCCAACCACGCCACCTGTGCGTCGGCAGAAGTGTCACCGAGCTGGGGCCACCACAACTGCAGTGCGCAACCAACCTCGCCGTCCTCGGCGTGGTCCCACGTCTTCTCGCCCGCCTCGAACTTCTCGTGCCTGCACCGCAGCGAGAATGCCGCTGTTGAGCGACGCGCTGCGCACTGCCCTGGTTGCGCCCTCACCTGGCCAGCATGGCCTCCCCCGGGTCCTCGGCCAGGAACGACAGCGGCTCAAACCCTAGGTCCGCCGAGAACAGCCCGCCCTCGTCGGCGCCATTCACGCTCTGAAGCAGCGGACTCTGCTCCGTCATGCCTCGCTGCACGCGCGCACAGCTCGTGAGCGGCTGTCACGCGTGAGCATCGCAGCAGCAGCAGCACCTTTGAAGAAGCAGCAGCAGCAGCAGCAGTGGGGGCAAAGGCACTGCTCGAGTCCACCACACCCCTCAGCTCGCTCTCCATCGGTA
>CAZYYU010000239.1:0-5482 GCA_964651735.1 uncultured Gammaproteobacteria bacterium
CACGATCATTTCGTTTCGATAAATACATAGTACACAAATAGAAAAAGCATGTCAATAAATTAATGATAACTTGCTAACATGCTTTGAATTATTTATTTGTTTGACTAATTATTTATTAGTGCTACCAAAACCACCTGTACCACGTTCTGTATCTGATAACTCATCTACTTCAACAAAAGATACTTTAGGGTATGGTAAGATTACCAGTTGAGCAATACGATCACCAACATTATACATAACACCCTCTCCATTCACTACATAGTGTGCACTAGGTTTAAACTTCAAGATAAGTTCTCCACGGTAATCTGAATCGATTGTCCCTACTGAATTAGCTAAAACTAATTCATATTTTGAGATACTTGAACGTGGTCGTAAATCTGCGTAATAACCATCAGGTAGTTGTACAGAAATTCCTGTTCCAAACACAACATTCCCGTACTCATCATATTCCTTCGATGTCGCTGTTAAATCCATACCAACAGAACCAACTGTTTCATACTTTGGGATAACTGCATCTTTGTGTAGCTTTTTAATTTTTACTTCTAACATTTCATTTCTCTCCTGTATTAAACTTTATCTAACTTAGATTTAATGTCACCTTTTAAAACATTTCGCATATCTCCTCCATCACGGACAAAGTTTTCCGTAGCAGTTAAGATTGCCTTTTCAACAAGCTCTGAAACTTTATCTTCTCGTTCCTGAGCTTGTTCTGGTGTAATTTCCTGCTTAATCTCTTTACCGTCTTTAGCTAAAGTCAGTGTCACATTTTCAAACTGTGCTAATAATTCGTTCATTTCATTTTCCTTCTTTCAATAAGTTAATTTTACACCACTCTAAAATTGGTGTTTCAGTAATTGTTACATTATCAATATCTACCTCTAAGACATCAACACTTAACCTTCCACCTTCTGTTACTCGATCAAAGTAACGCATGATGGCAATTTCTTTTGTTTCTAAGTAACTTCGATAGTAAATAACATTCCATAAAGCGTTCTTTAATGCCCCTAAGCCCCACGCTTTAGATGTCCGTGTTGAGAACACCATCCCAGACATAGCATACTCTTTAGTACCCCCTCGTGTGACTCTACGTACTATGTGTAACTTCACCTTTGTTCTCCCCTTTACCGTCTTCAACGCCTTGATTATAGAAAATCTCAAATACTGGTTTCATCTCAACAAAACCTAATTGCATCATATCTGCAAGCATTTTACCCATCTTCTGTTCATTTACTTCGTGTGTGGACTCTAAACAAGTCTTAAATACAACTTCAAAATTACTCATCAGTTTCTCCTTCAAGTAATACTCGTTCGTGCAAGTCCTCATTAAATTTAATTGAACCATTAACTAGTTCCCACAAATCGTCATCTGCATGACTATCATCTTTGTGTGGATAATTTAAATAAGCTTGCCACTTATCATAAAGAATCACATCATCTTTCTCAGCATTAAACCAACCATGTGCTGAAATAACTTTAGTTTTCATTTGTTTCTCCTTAATAATCAAAGCTCATTACAATAGATATGTTTAACTCATCCTCTAATACTTTAGCAAAATGAGATTCTGAATAAATAATCTTTGGTTCATAATCATATAATTTAGCAATATAACTTAATATCTCTCCAACAAAGTTAGCTGAGATTGTTTCGTTGTTTATATCACATAAGAAAGCATCATTAAAATCATCGTATGTAATAATGTATTGTGACTGTTTACTTGTCATTGATCATCTCCAATAATACCAAGTTGTTGTTTCTCCATTAAACCACGCAATTTTAGACTCATCTTTATTTGCACAAGTTTCTTTAAACTTATGAAACTGTGACTTGTTTAGTGGAGACTCATAACCGTCATCGTTCTCTGCAAAATACTGTTCACCAAAAGGGTAATTTCTTAAGACCAACCTACCACTTTCTTTTAAGATGTTTTCGATTTCTTTAGCTTTCATTTCTTCACCTCATAATCAACTTGGATAACATGAGAATACACTCCGCTTTTCTTACAACATTTATAATGATGCTGAACCGCCTCTGTTACATCTTGGAATACTGTAGGTGAACCTTCTGTTTGTCCGTACCGTTGAGTATAAACTTTGAAAGTTACATTCACAATCTGTTTAGGTTCAATCTTATCTTCAAACAACTTATCGAGGAAGTCATAATCTTTACACACAATTAACAGTTCTTGATATGTGAATTGATCACCAATATGGTTTTCTTCGTACTCTTGTTTCAGTTTATCACTTAACCAACCTTCGTTGTGTAATAGTCCAATTAGATCAATTGTCATCTCTACTTTATCTTTCATTAGAAACTCTCCTGATAATACTTCTTAACCCAATCTTTAACCATATTCCAGTATTCAATGTCTTTCTCAACACTCTTAGGTTGATTTAAGTATTGTAAACTACAAGCTCCATACTCGTCAATGTAGAAATGAAAATCCTCTGTTGCGATTTCAATCCAATCTGTAGAGGTTGTCTTTACTGTTTGAATATCGATCTTAGTGTTCTTATCAACTTCTACCAATAACCACATAATGTTTAAAGCGTTCATAACCTATCTCCTATTTGGTATGAAGCAATAATACAATAAGTAAAATAAAAAGACAACCACTTTTCAATGATTGTCTTAAAATAATTATTTATTTAATGGTGTTTTCAAATCAACATCTGGAATAATGGTTGTTGGTCTAAAATCAACTTTGTATTGATATACACTAACACCTTTACTTGTAAGCTGTTCACTAAAATAGGTTACGTTATCTGAAATACCTAAAGAATGCTTCTTAAAGTCTTTATCTCCAACTTTACAGGTTACGTCCACCTTGCGTTCACTAACAGCATCAAATGAACACTTACCTTCAATTGTGAGCACATAGTCACCTGTAATACCATTATAGAAAACAATACGTCTATCTAATTGAAAGTTATCAGCAGCATGTGAAAGGTTGCTAGATGCCACCTGAGCTTCACGAGAACAACCTGTAAATAATAAACCTAACGATAAAACAGATACAGTAAACAGTTTCTTAAACATTTTAAATCTCCTTAATTAAATAATTCCATACGCTTCTCAAAGTCAAACCCCCAAACGGTATTGTTTGGAAGTAAGTGACGGTATTGTACCCAACCTCTCAAATTACCTGAGCATAGTTGCCCTTGTTTGTTTATGTGAGTAATACCTTCTTCCCACGACTGAGGTTCACTACAATTTACTCTAACATATCCAAGTTCATTATATTTTGGTTTAACAGGCGTAGCAATATGTTCAAAGGGTGAACTATGGATGACTTCAGCTTTAATCAGCATATCAAAAATCTTATCAGCTTTCTCTAATGTCATCCCTTCTGTTCTGTAACTGACACTAGCACAAGAAGCAGCAGACAACCTAATAGCTTGTTCTAACTCAACAGAGTTGAAATCTTCATCAAAGTAACACATCTCTCCTTTACCGTTCCAACCAACATTAACATAAGGTAAGTGATACTCCCCCTCTTTTAACTCATAAGGTTTGGATTCTTCCATAGCTTTATACATTTTATAAGCTAACATACAGATATTAGGATCAGCGTCAGGATGTAGACGTAGGTTAAAGAAATTATCCCAGTCGGTTGCTGTACAGACAACTTTAACTAACTGGAAAGGTTCAACTAAACGGTTAGTAACTTCTTTTGCTACACCCAATTCATCAAGTTCTGTTGCCCAAGTAACAGCATCAAACAAAGCTGATTCCCAAAATAACTTAGCATTAATTAGATCACCACCAACAAGTTCTTTACCAGCTTGCATTCCTGCTTTTTTAGAACCGAAGTAAACAGGTTTTAAGTTTACTGTTTGTGTGTGTTCTAACATCTTAGACACGGGGATAGCACGACTACTACTACTGTTCTTACTAACAGATCGGTGAGTATTGAATTCGCTCATAACAATACGAGGATACTCAATCTCAAACGTTGTTAATCGAACACCTTGTTCGCTAATTGAATCACAGATTACTCTAGCGGTTATGTTAGTTGGTCTATTGAAAAACTCTAGGTTTAGCATTTATTTCTCCTTTAATTAATTTTGATACGTAGTTAGCATAACTCACACCAACAAACACTCTGTTGGCACACTTTCATAATATGCTCTACATCTGTATTCACAACACTATCTTTATCACTCAAATACGTTGAACAACTACGATTTGGCGCTTTAACAGAAGATAATAGATAAACTCCTGTATGTAATAAGATTAATACATTAGCATCTTTGTGTTTATCATAGTTTACTTTCACACCAAAACTATTAAGATGTTGTTGCATTGTTTGTATTGATGATGCTGCAAAATATGCTTGGTTATTCATTGCTTAATCCTTTGGGGGTTCTGGTAAGTATTGCCAATATTGTACTTCACTCCACCAGAGTGTTTCTATATCGTCACACTCAAACTGGCAAGGTTCGCACCAATCCTCACTATAGTCAGAACCGTCTCTGAAGTATGTCAACTTTTGTGTAACTCCATTAACAACAATTAATATTGTTTTGCCGTATGCTGGGTACTTGTCTTCAACACTAATCCAATTACTCATTAGGGCGTTCCTCTAAGCTGTTTTCCCAATCTTCACCACAAGTTAGTTTCAAGTCTAAGCACCCGTCAACAACAGTACCTAACCACATTTTTCGATCTTTTGTAGGTTTTTCTGAAAACCCAAAAGCGAACGGGTCGTCTGAATCTTTGGCTAAATACTTAACCTCTTTTGGTACATTTGACCAATCGTATTTACTCATCACAGCCTCCAGCTCTGTTTAAATAGCTTAATATATAACTTAACCAAGTTCTTACAGCTCTCTAAGATTTTCATCTGTATTCTCCAATACCCAAGTTAATGATTCAATACGACCATAAACCCTTAGAGCTATTCTAAATGGTTCAACATCTGTGCAGCCACTTTCTGCAAACTTATCAATATTTAAATTATAAGTTTCCCAACTACTATCTAACTCTTCTTGAATCTTAGCTTTACGTTTCATATTGATCTCCTTTACGAGTGTATCTCGTTCCTTTGTATGTATTCAATATACCATGTTATGGTGAGATTATATCAAGATAAAATAAAAGAAACAACACCTATTTGCTCCTAAAAACACCTAAATGAAGTTTCTTTTAAAATAATTATTTTAAGTAATCTTGAACAGGTTCGTACAATTCATCACCTTCCTCAAAATTATCTATTTCTACAGCATCGTAATTAGATTCTGCATATGTTGTGTCATTGACTTCCATAAAATCATCTAATTCACTTGCAATCTCTAGGGCATGATCCTTGTCATCAGCATAAACAACGACTTCTTTGTAGTAGATTTTCTCAACATTGATTTTAAACTTTAACATCACCACTCTCCTTCATATGCATAATAATCTTCATTATATGAAACATCTTGACCTTTTAATTTCTCATCTGTTTCTTGAAAGATTATAGTGTTCTTGCTCATTTTCAAC
>CAZYYU010000240.1:0-5455 GCA_964651735.1 uncultured Gammaproteobacteria bacterium
TGTGTGTGTGTGTGTGTGTGTGTGTGTGTGTGTGTGTGTGTGTGTGTGTGCTTACTCGCTCGCTGCAGCACGACGTTCCAGGCTTGCTTTCCATGGCCAACAGCGGCCCGGACACCAACGGCTGCCAGTTCTTCATCACGACAGTGCCTTGCCCCTGGCTCGACGGCAAGCACGTGGTCTTTGGGCGCGTCGTGGACGGCATGAAGGCGGTCAAGATGATCGAGGGCGTGACAGTGGGCGTTGGGTCGCGCCCCAGCATTCCCATTCGCATCACTGAATGCGGCGAACTCTAAACCCACCTGCCGCCCGGGTTCTGCACATTTTCCGAACATGCAGGGTCCCCCGCCTGACGCCAGTGGCAAGGTGGGAAGGCAGCCTTGGGGGACGGGGTTGCTCGTGCCTGAGCGCATGGCGGCGGCAGGGCCATCTGTTCGTGGTGCTCAGTGACCTACGGTGCGTTTGGTGCTCTGCTGTGGAGCCGCCCGCTCACTGCGATTGTCCGCGCCCCAGGTCCTTGGCCTGCGATGCATACCTGCTCCCCGCAAGCGGCTGGGCGGGCGTCAACCGGCACTGGTTTCCGCCAGCAGCCGCCGCTCAAGGCGCATCCAGCGGTTCCTGGGGCGCGGTGGCCCCTGGCGGTGTGGGCAACGTGCGCCGTGTGGTCAGCTGGCCGCCTGATCACCTGCCTCCGTACACGTGTGTCTTCAAGCGCACACCCAGTTGCGTCGGTCGTCATGGTGGTCTCGTGCCTGCTGCACTTGCTCAACGGCTTGCGCAGAGGCCATCTCCACAGTGGCGGTGGAGTTTGTGCACCTGGCAGCTGCGGACCTCAAGGCTGCGGGGGTCAAGCCAAAGAACCGGCGCGAGCGCTACCTGCTGGTCAGTGGCGTCTCGCTGTGCACGCGCTTGTGTTGCTGACACATGTTGCGGTGGAGGCGCTCCCTCTGCTTGCCACTGGCCTGACGGGTGATTGGAGGGGCATTGTGGCGGTGGCCGCTTGACGCCCTTTGTGCAGGCATGGGCGATCAGGTTTGCTGTTGCACCACGGTGCCCCTTGTGATGCCCCCTTCAACCGTCCACTCGCAGGCGGGCGAGATCCTGAGCGTGCTGCTTCCTGCGTTGCAGGAGCAGGCCGAGCTGACGGACTGCGATGTGGTGCTGGTTGTGAAGGAGGTTAGCGCAGCGTGCTTTTGCTTGCTGTTCGCACTGACGCTTTGCTACCCCAGCAACCCATGTACTCCATGGTGCAGGCGCGCCGCAGCGCCGCGCAGCAGCAGCACGATTGCTTCCTCGTCTTGTCGCCCAGCGATCGTGCCAAGGGTGCGCGGCCCCCCTTCTTTTGTCCCTGCGCTGACAGGCTCGCCGTGCAGCCGAAGAGCTGGCGCGCTTCGCGCGAGAGGGTCGGTGGATGGCCCCTTGTTTGGGGCGGCCCTCTGATTGGCGGTGTGCAGGCATCCTGTCGTTGTTTGTGGGTGCCGGTACGTTGGTTCCTCTTGTCTGTTTGCACGCTCAGTGGGGAGGCGGCGGTTCGTGCTCGTGCTCAGGTGTGAGCATCGGGGCCGGGCTGCCGTCGTGGGGCACGCTGCTGGAACTGATTGCCAAGGCAAGCAAGCATGCATATGCGTGCATGCTGCGCTGTCCTTCTCAGCGCTCGTGCTTCAGGAGGCCGGCTTGACCAAGCTGGAGATTGATCGCATGTGGGGCTTGGGCTTCCTGGACCAGGCACGGCTGCTGGAGAAGAGGCTGGGCAGCGTGTCCAAGCTGCGGGTTGGTGTTTGGTGTTTGGTGTTTGGGACCGCGGTGACCTCTCTCCGCGGCAGGAGCTCATCTGCACACAAGTGGGTGGCAAAGTGTTCAGCCTGATGCATGCGCTGCTCGCGCTGCTGCGCGTGAACTGCTCCGTCACGTGAGGCGCGCTTCTTGTTTGTGTGTGGCCCCCGTCTCTGTGCCGACCGCCGCCTCCCAGCACCAACTACGACACCTTGTTTGAGAGTGCAGTCAAGGCCGCGGGGCAGGACATGAGCGTGCTTCCGTACCAGTCCGGTTCGTTGGCCACGCTCGCTCGCTCGCCGCTGCCGCCGCCGCCGCTCATTGTGGGCTGTTGCCAGGGTCCAAGGGGAAGAAGTTCCTGCTCAAGTTGCACGGCTGCGTGGAGGTAGCGGGCCGCCTGTTTTGCGGCGATGGCCCCCCTCAACATTTTGTTTCAAAAGCATCCAGAGGACATTGTGCTGACGAAGCAGGTGTTGCTGTCGTGATTAGGAGGGCTGCTGCTGCTGCTGCTCACGGCCTGCAGGACTATCTGCATTATGAGTCGCGGCGGTCTGCTCTGTCTTCCATCGTGCAGTCGACGCTCATCCACACGCACATGTTCGCTCTCCTGTTCGCCTCTCACTTCACACCTTCACATCGCCAAAAGGCTGTTCGTCGGCTTCTCGCTGCTGGACGACAACTACGCCAAGATCGTGGACGCTGTGTTGAGCGTGGAACGCGAGAAGGTGCTGCCCTTCTCAGGGCCGTGTGCTTTTGGCTGACGTGACATGCCAGGCCAACATCCACGGCACGGTGAGGCGAACCGTGTTGCGTGAACGCTGTGCGGTCTTCATCGTCGTCGTCGTCGTCGTGGTCGTTTGTGCAGGCCCTGATGCTGTTCAGCAACGCATTTGAGGCGGATCTCAACGAGGCTTTGCACGTGTATCCGATGATGCCGCCTCTGCGTAATTCCCTGCTTGTGCGTGTGTGTGTGCGGCTCACCATCACCGCCGCCGCCGCCGCCGCCAAACAGCGCCCGGCGAGAAGGAGGGGCCGCACGCCCCGCCCGCAGCTCGCAAGCTGGAGATATGTGCGTCCCCTCTGTTCGTGCTGCTGCTGCTGCTTCTTCGTCACCTCCATCCGATTGCTTGCAGTCCTCGACTACCTGCTGATGAAGGCGTCGAGGTGCCACCCAGTCACGCGCGGCTTTGCGGCCCCGCTTCTTCACACGCACGCAACGCAGCACCATGTGCCACCTGCTTGACCACCGCTTCCGCCCTGTGCTGTCGGACGCGGAGAAGGTCTGCTGACGCGGTGGCGGCTGCGGGCGTTTCCCACCGCATTCACTGCAGGAGTTTGCGGCGATGCTGGAGAAGCTGCTGCGCGGGGCATCGCACCAGGTCAAGGCCACGGCCGCGTATCAGGTTTCGTGCGCTGCTTGCGCTCTCTTTCGCGGGCTGACCACGCTCCTGTCCAGGCCCTGCACGAGTTTGCCAGCACCACATTCGGGTCGCCCGACCAAGACTCGCCCTGCATCGAGATGCCGGTGCTGACGGGCCGCCACACGCTGATGCGCAAGCTGGTCAAGCAGCTGCGCGCCACGTTCCGCTGCGACGTGCTGGAGCTGCCGGAGCGGCTTCAGGCCGCGCTGGACGCCGACGCCGACCTGCCTGTGGCCGACCTGTGCGTGGAGGGCCAGCTGCTGGAGCTGGCGGGCTTCACGCTGCTGCCGGTGCGCAGGGCCACTGCAGAGCACAAGGCAGCCTTTCGCAACGAACCGGCAGGCAATGGGGCCGCGACGTGGTGTGCTGGAGGGCGCGCCCTCACCCCCGCTGTGCTTGAGCAGGAGAGAGGCACCCGGTGCGGCTGCAGTGCGCCATATACTTCCGCCCGGACGTGGCCCGCAGCGAGAGCCTGGCCAAGAACGACAGCAGCAGCCCCAAGAAGGGCGGCCGCCTCGGCCACTGCGCGCAGTGGCGATCCATCGGCATGTGCCGCAACGGATGGGAATGCCCCAACCAGCACGACGGCCTTCCCGCGCTCTCCGTCGGTGAGCTGAGCGCGCCCAGCCCGGCCCCGGTCCCGGCTCTGCTTGGCCCTGTTCAGGTTCTGCGTCGCTGCATGAGGGGTGGCGGACGGGTGGCTCACTCGCCTTGCTTGGGCACGCGTGCATGCTTGCAGGTGCAGGAGCTGCTGCCCAACCCGCTGGCTGCAGCGGAGCACGAGCCGTTGGTGGCCCCCACTCGCCAGGACTCCGCCAGTGTGGTGGTGAACGTGGTGGGCGTGACGGTGAGCAAGTGCTCGGACCAATGAAGGCACGCTGCTGCTTCAATTAATTGTTGGTCACGTCGTTGCCCACCACATCGAACACGCGGTGCAGCAGCGTGGGCCAGTGGCTCTCCACATAACGCATCAGGTCCGAGCGAGTGGGCGCCTTGTCGAGCTTCATCACTCGCTGCACGCGCGAGGCATTGAGTGGGGCCATGGTGCTGCACCATTGCTCGCACCTGCAGCACGGACGTGGACGAACCCTTGACCAACGTGCCGTGCTCGTAGAGATTGCGGATGAGCCGCAAATGGTCTGCGAAGCAACGCCTGAGCGGTGAGGTGTGCTGGCCAAGGGCACGCACGCACCGCGCAGCGTGTCGGCGTAGTCCGAGCCCAACACCTGCACCATCTCGGGCTCCAGCTGCGAGAACCAGCCGGCGCCGGGATACTTGCTGCACGAGCGCGGATCAGAGGATCCACCGCAAAACGCCGGCACAGCGCACCGCAGACGGTCGTCGGCCACCTCGTAGGCCTTCTTGAGGTAGTTCAAGCGCGCCTCTGCGCGCAGGAAGATGGGGTGGCGCAACATGAGGCTCATGGGCGGGCGGCGCGACGGATCGTGGGCCAGGCAGCACTCCTGCACATCGCGGCGGCCCTGAGCGCCGCGTCGCGCGACACACAGGCACACGCACGCACCACAAAGTGGTTCTGCACCGGGTCGGCCAGCTTGGGGCCCACCACGCGGTTGGCCTTGATGTTCTCCTCGCGCGCGCTGCACTGCCCTCAGTCATCCACCACCACCACCACCACCACCACCACCACAGGCCACGAGAGCTCACCGCTGATCCTCGTCTCCAAACGGGTGCTTGCCGCCCGACAGCAGGAAGTACGCGATGAGGCCGATGGAGAAGACGTCGGCGGCCGGAGACTTGCGGCCGCCAGCAGTGCGCGCCGGCGTGACGGCCTCGGGCGCGCGCCAGCCCATCGTGCCTGGCCGCGAGCCCGCTCAGCGCCGCGCCAACACCGCCAGCCAGCCCCGCTCACCCACGCCGCCGGCCACGGTGGCGGTGGACGACACCTCGTCGTCCAGCTCGCGCGACACTCCCAGGTCGCTGATCTTGATCTGAGTCGCTGCGTCAGCAGCGGTCCCCGAACACGCCGCACCGCGCCGCGCACCTCGCCCATGGCGTTCAGCAGGATGTTGGCGGGCTTCAGGTCTCGGTGCGTGACGCCAATCTTGTTGTGCAGAAAGAACACGCCCTGGCATATCTCGCTGATGAGGCGCGTGCGGTCGCGGCACAGGTTCTGCACGGCGCGCTGCAAAGGACCGTGCTTCAGCCAACCGCAACATCGGCTGCACGTCACGCCACCTGCTCCTCGGACAGCGACGAGGGCGGCGCGAACAGCTTGGTCAGATCCTGCGGCGGTGTCAGCGGCG
>CAZYYU010000241.1:0-5427 GCA_964651735.1 uncultured Gammaproteobacteria bacterium
CGTCTTGACACACCTGGCACCCAGCGACAACCGCGTCCAGCACTGGCCGCCCTTGAGGAGCGCACACGCGCGCGCAGTCGGCCTCACCCGACGCGTTTTGCAGCAGCTGCTGGTACGCCCGCGCCGTGGCCTTGCTGAAGGACTCCGACCACGTGTTGATCACCACCGGCCACACTGCGCCGTCCACCGATGCTGCCACCAGCAGCAGCGCCGCCACAAAGAAGACGGCCCTCATGTTTTTGTGAATTCTCGATTCGCGAACCGTCGACCTTCACTGCTTCCTGAGAAAGTTGCGCATGCGTGGGATGAAATAGTCCTCGTCGAGGATGAAGGCGTCGTGACCGTGCACGCTGTTGCTAGAGTCCAGCACCACATCGCGCCCTGAATCGAGGTCGAGGCATGCACATGGGCGATTGCGAGCGTTGCTTACCACCAGCAGCGTTCAGAATGTTGTACACCTCCACCAACTCCTGGTGCGTGCCTGAGCCCACAAGCCACGGCCAACAAAGCAGCAACGACCTCAATGGGGGTTACAATGTCGGTGGTGACGCCCATGAGCAGCAGCCGGCACTTGATGCGGAGCACAGCATCCAGATACGATTCGCCAGGCTGTGCTGCACAGCAGCCCAAGACTGTCAGCGCTGCTGCCCCCCAATAGCAAACAACAGCATCACACCAGCAGTGCCCAGAGGCGTGGCCCCGCGGAACTGCAGGTTGGTGAGGTCGGCGCACTTGCTCAGCAGCAGGTAGCAGTTGGGGTCGTATTGGAATTTGGTGCCCTGATGACTCAAGTCTTGCGCGCCTTTTGTCAGGCACACCCTCATCACCACAGCTCCCTCACACTGCTCGATGGGGAACGTGTCAGAGGACAGGAAGTGGTACGGCTGCCGTGCCCGCTGCTCAAAGCGCCCGTTCATGTCGTCCCACTGCGCCAAGAACTCGTTGGAAGAAGCGAGCAGCGAGCAGAAGAAGTCAAGTGGCAGACTGACCGATTTGTACAAGAGCATGGCCAGCTGCCGCGCCACGGACAGACCCGACGTGGGGAACACGTTGTGCTTGGCATAGTGGCCATCCCCTGGTTGGGGCGATGCGACGTGAGAGAGGCGATGAGCAACAGCACCACAGGCCACTCACGGTAATTGGGGTCGCAGCGGATGGCACAACGCTGCACGTGACGCAGCCCCGACGTCAGCGGCGACGTTCTGCGCAACAGTGGCATGAAAGAGGGGGCGGCGGCCACACAAGACTCAGCGTACCGCCCTGTGCAGCACATGGCAATTGCCGACTCGGAAAGTTCCGGGAACAGTGAGATGAAGCTGGCAGCGCGCGTCTTTGAGACACAGGGACAACAACGATCGCGCTCGTCCCACCTGAGTGCAATGTTGCCTCCCAAGGAGCCTCCCACGACGGAGTGCAGCTTGGATACACCAAGCGAGCTCAGCAACATCCTGCAGCGCGCCGCGTCAAATGCACTCAGCAGCAGCAGCAGCCCGACTTGGCTCACCGGGCCACGCGAGCAATATCGGCGGGCGTGATCTGCGGAAACGACGGCCCGTACGGCTCCCCCGTCGCTGCAACCCCCCGTAAAGCACCCCCTTTGAGCGGCAGGGCAGCTCGGCGGTCCACTGCACACGCACCGGGGTCGATGGAGAGCGGTGACGTGGTGCCAAACGGCGCGCCCAGGTTGGCGGGGCAGATGACGCGGTATGTGTCCGTGTCAATGGCCCGGTGCGGGCCCACAAAGCCCTCAAACCACCCGTGCTTGGGGTCCTCGGACGTGGAACGCGCGTGCGACGACATGCTGAAGCTGGGAAACAGCAACACCACCTGCGCGCGCGTGTGGGAGGTCAGTGGAGGGACCACCGATGGACGCTGCACCTTGCTAGAGTGGCGTGGCCCCCACTCCTCGTAGGCCACCGTGACGCCACCTGGCAGCGCGCCCCCCAGCTCCAGCGGCAGCGGATCCAACAGTTGCACGTGTCGCACAGCCTTGGCACTGCGCCCAAACGTGGACAGCGCACGCCTGCCCACCACGAGCTGCCGCAGCCTGTCCGCGCCCCTCATTTCAATTCCAGCTGCTTTTGGTCTTTGAGCGCAATGAGGATCTCATGCACATTGGTCTCCAGCACGAAACCTAGGAGGGCCAAGTCAATCACGTCGTAAGGAGGCGAAAGAAGGCCTTACCGCCGGTGATTATCTCATCCAGGATCTGGTGCGTCTTGTCCCACGCAAACACCAGGTCGAGCTCGCACACCTCTGCAAAGCACCTGATTCCAGCGCTGAGCGAGAGCAACGCAAGTGCGGCGCCCAACACTCACTTGTCCAGCGTCTCCACGAACAGCTGAATCATCTCCAGAATGCCCAGTTCGCTCTCCCCCGCATCCACCACAAAGATGAAGAAGCTAAAGCCGCAGCGTCAGCCAGCAGGCGCGCGCATCCTCCCACTTACAGCGTGGCAAAGTTCTTGTACACCAGGCGCGAGCCCACGCCCCACTCCATGCACCCCGCATACTCCACGAAGTTGCAGAGGTGCGCCGCCCTCCGGCTGACTTGCTGGAACACGTCCGTCAGGATCTGCTGTTGGGCGTGCTCCGTCTGCGCCAAAAACGTGAGCAGCCGTGGCCGCCAAGCGGCGCGCAGCGCAGCCCGCACCAGGTCGGCCCCGTTCTGGTCCTTCTTCTGGTAGAACTTGGTCAGCCGAGCCTTGCCGCTCGTGTTGACGATGAACACGGCTGCGAGAAGCCAAGTGAGCACGCGGCGGCACGCGGGAGGTGCTGGCAGTTGCTGGTTGGGGGGCCCCGTGGCAGCGGCAGCCGCAGGTGCCTTCCACGAACACACCTTCGATGGTCATGGCGGGCAGCGGTGCAACCCCCCGACGCGCGCTGCTCTGCCCTCCAGGCCCACTGCCCCTCCACACCCAACCGGCCTTCAATGCAGATAAGCCGTGTAGTCGTCTTTGCTTCCGGCCTGCTTGGCAACGCGAATGAGAGTCGCAAAAGCGCTGCCACTACCGCCGGCACCTCAGCACTCTTCGTGTAGAACTCGGACATGGCATCGTTCTTCTTGACGACGACGCGCGCCTGCAGCACGGTGCCGAATTCCTCGTGCAGCGGCTTCACCAGCAGGCTCAGCTGGTCCTGCGGTGCTCGTGTGTCACACCTCAAAGCGCGCCGGCCAGGGAGGTCACGAGAGCGCACCTTCTCGTGCACAAAGTCGGCGAGGTTGCCGTAGGGAGGGCGCAGCTTCTTGTGATCGATCTTGTGGTGCTGCAGCGCGCCTGTGAGCTCTGCACGCCAACGCCAACGCCAATGCAACCTTGACAATGCGGTGGGCGTTCACAAAGGCCAGCGCAAACTCGCCGACCAGCGAGCCCTCGCTGTGGCGAATGAGGAAGGTGCCCTTGTTGGCCATGCTGCGTCAGCAACCAAAGACATGGGGGGAGGGGGATGCCACGCACCGGATGCTGCTGCCGCAGCACCAGGCTGCACTGGTCCTTGCTGATGAAGCCGTAGATGAGGCCCTTGATGTACATGGCCCGCACGACGTGGTTGTGGCGATAGTTGTGCGCTAGCGCCCCAAACCATTCCCAGAACTCGGTGAACTCCTTTTTGGAAGACTGGGCTGAGCGCATTGTTGCGCAGCACGCACAAGCACACCTGCAGCGTCATGCGAGGCCGGCCGCCAAACTTGCGCTCGTGGAAGAAGGCAAAGTCCTCCGCCGACAGCGAGCGCTGCGGGGCCGCCAGCAGGGCCAGCTTGTCGCGGCCCAGCACCTTGCGGGAAGCCTGTCAGGGGGGACACGGGGGACGCGAGCGGCAAGGGAACGCGCCTCGTCGTACACCAGGTCCTGGCGCGTGGCGCGCGCGAAGAACGCGTTGACGCTGTTGCACAGCACCAGCCACGGCGTGTTCAGGGCAGTGGCCTCGAACTTCTCCTCCAGAATGGGCCCGTACAGCGCGCGGCGCAGGATGCGTCCCTCCGCGTTCTCCCACTGGTTCTCGTTGGTGGTGATGACCAGCACGTTGGCGTTGACGGTGGAGAACTCCACGGGGCGCGCCACTGGCGGCCGTCCGGGCTGGCCCGTGGGGAAGGACAGCGTGCCCGTGAAACGCACGCTCAGCTCCGCCGGCACCACCTCGGAGCGGGAAGGTCCCACGTGGGTGCCAAGCCGCAGCCAACAAGAGCCACACAACGAAAAGATACCTGGGTGCCGTCCGGGAAGATGGCGGAGAAGGACAGCACCGAGTCGCCCTCGCTCCACAGCGGATTGAGCAGCGTGATGCCCACCATGGAGCCGCGCAGCATCTTGGCGCGATTGTCCTCCACCTGCAGCGGCTTCAGCCCTTGCAGCAATCACGCGCCACACGCCACACGCACCAGCACCAGCGACGAGCGCAGCGCGTCGGGCTGCGGTACAAACCTCACCACGGCCCCGCTCAGCACGCGCACCCGATACTCGAACTGGGCCTTGGTCTTGCCGCCCTTGGCCGTGGCGCCCTTGTCGCCCTTGTCGCCCTTCTTGGCGGCGCGCCGCTTCACGGGCTGCGAGCGCGGCTGCTTCACGAACACGGCGCTCACAAACCCCTGGCACACAGCCTGTGAAAGCGCGCGCGCACACACGCACATACACCGCCCGGCGGCCTATTCACCTCTGGGTCCACGGTGGCAGCGTCGCGCGTCGTGAGGTACTGGGTCTCGCTGCGGTAGATGCGCAGCTGCTCCTGAACCAGCAACAGGCGCAGTCTCAGCGAGTCGGCCTTGTACGTAGCATTCACTGACAGCGGCGTCTTGAGCGCGCGCCGCCTCCCTCACAGCCGCCGCCGTACCTGAGAGCAGTTGCTCGCGCACAAGGCGCTCCAGCTGCTGCTGTGCGGTGCCCAGCGCTGCCGCAAGCCCATCCACCGTGTCGTTGGGCCAGTCAGGCTCCTGCGCGTGCAGCAACGCTGCCACATTCGCCGCCACGTTGCCCAGACGCCCCTCGAGATGCTCCACCTGGAGCAGCAGCGCCTCCAGCTCGTCCGTCAGCTCCACCGGCGTGTGGTGGGGCCGAGCCTTGGGCGCCACGTGCTGCAAGACGGCGGGAGCAGATGCGCTGTGCGGTGCGGCGGCAGGCTCCATTTTGATGGCTGGATCGCCGTCCAGAAGCAGCCCGTCCATGCCCTGCAGGCCTTCGCCCCAGTCGAGCAGAAACAGATCGGGCTCGTCGGGCACCACCAGCTCAAGCGCCCCCGTCTGCAGCAGCGCCGATGCATCAGCGTCGTCGTCCTCCGGCGGCTGCGGCTGCACGCGTGGGCGCTTGGCCTCGCTCTCGTCAGCCATATCGCCTGACCCTTGTCCGTGGCCACGACGCTGGCTGGCTGGTGAGGACGTTCGGGAAAAACGCGCAACATGACATTCAGCCGCCGCACAGCGAACGGTGGTCCACCC
>CAZYYU010000242.1:0-5400 GCA_964651735.1 uncultured Gammaproteobacteria bacterium
CAAGCTGCATCGCCCCGCCGGTGTAGGCGGTCATGGTGAAGCGCCGCAGCTTCTGCGTATCGCCTTCCGCCTGCGCCGCTTCGACCTCGACCGAGGCTGCAAGCAGATTCAGCACCTGGCTTTCAGGCGGCTTGCTCTTCGAGTTCGGCTTCTTCATCGAAAGTTTCCTCTTTGTCCTGCTGCTTGGGCTTGGCGCCTGGCGTCATTGGAAGGACCGACGCCTGCGTCAGGCCGAGCTCATCCATGAGAGCGATCTCCTTTGCACGTTGGCGCAGGGCTTCTTCCCAGTCGCGGCCTTGCCGAGCGTATTCATGCGCGAGCGTGGTCGTATGGTTGGCCAGGCGAGTCGCCTGAGCGCTTGCCTCCTTGGCGGGGTCCACATGTTCCTGGCCGTCCCAGAACCACGCATGCGACCAATCCGCGAACGGCCCAAGGTTCGACGGAAGCAGACCCGGAATCAGCGATGCCTCGTCGAGCCAGGCAACGAGGATGCGGTCGAGGACGACGCACTCCACCTGCGATTGATCGACGCGGATTGCCTTGAAGTAGGTCTGGTGGTCGAGGCGACCGGAGGCATAGTTGTAGGCCGACGAGTTGCCCGCCGCGACGTTGAACGGCATGTTCAGGCAGCGAGCGATTTCGTTGAGGATTTCCTTCTTGAATTCGGCGTAAGTCGTCGCGGGCTGCTCCGCTTGAAGCTGGCTCATCTTCCAGCCGCCAGGCATGGTCACGAGCGCCCGTTGCTCCAACTCGATCGGCTCGAACGGTTCCGCCGCTTCCGATTCGCCGCCCGCGGGTGCGTCGGTGTAGAGGATGCCCGCGAAGTCGGCTGCGGTCTCGGCGGCTGCGATTACCGCCAGTGTGAACCGCCGCAGTTGCGCGAAGAGCGGCAGCGCCGGCATGATGTCGGGGATGCCGCGTGCCTGGCCTGGCCGATCGATTCGGAACCAGTGCAGCATGGCTTCGGCGGGCACGCGGTCGAAATCGATCATGAAGCGCCGCGCGGTCTCGCCGGGATGCTCGCGCAGAACGTGGTACTCGACCGGGTTGCCCGCCAGGTCGAACACGATGCCATCGACGGCATTCCCGTCCAAGACCGAAAGGTCCGGCGTGCAAACTTGGTCAGCCTCGACCAGACGCAGGTCGAGTTGCACCGCCGTCGATAGCGTTGGATTGCTGGTGAGGATGGCGAACGCCTCGCCGTCCTCGGCCCGCGCCATTCGCATGGTTCGCAGCTTCTCGGCAAGCTTGACCGCCTTGGCCCATGCCGCGAATTCCTTCTCGATCCGGCGATTGCCCTTCGGGTCCTCGGTCAGCATCTGCAAGCGGGGCCCGGTGCCGATCACGTCATTGGCCAGGGTCAACACGATGCCCCGGGCGTAGCTGTTGTTGGCAACCTCGTACCGTGAGCGATTCCGCAACGTGCGCCGAACCTCGGCGCTGTTGGCGGCGTTTGCAGACATCCCGTCCGCGTTCGCCCAGTGCCGGCGATTGTCATCGTTCGTCACCGCTGCGTCGTAGCGAGCGCGTACCACGCGCACGCCCCGGCGTGCTGCCGGCGCTTTGGTTGCGAACAGATTGGTGAGCCAGCGGAACACTCAGTTGACCCCAGGCGGAATGAGCTTGTTGAGCTTCAAGCCGCGCTTCTTGTCTTGAGCCGCCTTCTTGGATGCGAGGTAGCGATCGGCCTCGATCTGATCCGGCAACGGATGCTGCTCGACGCTGCCCGCGTCAGTCGCAGCCTTCGCAGGCCCCTGCGCGTTCTGCCGGATCGTGTCGTCGAGTTCGTCGGCCATTGCAATCTCCGAATGACAACGAGTCGGGCGAGCCAACGAAAAAAGGCCATGCGAGGGATGCGGCCCCGCATGGCCTTTTGTGCTGGCTGGAATCATCGACCGGGATCAGCGGCCAATGTCGCCCGAAACAGGTTGTCTACGTCATTTATACCCGACCGCCGTTACGTTGTGCCGAGCGTTTTGGCCCCGGAAAGAAGTCGTTACACCCGTAGACATGGCTGCATCGAACTGCATCAAAGTGCATTATGCAATTCTCAGTTTTTTTTCCGAAACAGCTTAATGCCCGCCTGTCGTTCAAACTCGCGGCAGATCAATTTCAGACGCTCGGTACGAAACTGTCTGAACGCCTTGGGAACACCTGGCGTCCAGATTCCGCTCGACGGGTGATGAGGAATCAGATGGCTTCGCATTGATCGTGAGAAGTGTTTCCGTCCTACGAATGGGGAAAGGTAGCTGTCAGGGCGCTTCATTCCGAATCGTTGATTTTCCTCGGCAACAATGAAACAGATATTGCAGAGGCTATTGTATTCACTGTGCTTTAGCCCGTTTACGGCCAGCAACTGCCTTGGAAAAATGTGATGTCGGTCCTTTCGGTTCGCACGGCTCGCAAACACGCTGGCCGGGATTGGTTGTCCATTCTCGACATAACACGGGCGCTGGCTTGCGAGTAGGCACATGAATACGTTGGCGATGGCGGACTGTTGAGTGTATTCGGTTCGAGAGATTTCGAGCGGATCAATCCGATCGGTGAATGTAAACTTCGCGTGGGAGGTCGCCAGCTTCTTGAAGAACCTTACATCGCCAATCTGATTTTCGCGATGGCCACGACCGCTATATCTCTTGCCGACGCCAGTAGCCCAAAACCATTTTCGAATCTCTCGTCGCTGCTTCGAACTCGGGGCAGCCGGATGGTGGTAAAAGAACACACTCAATGTTGCAAGCATGTTGCCTGACGGAAGAAATCCGGTATGAAGCACGGAGAACTCATGATGCAGGAAATCAACTGCCTTCTGAAACGCAATGCGATATTTCTTCCACCGGCTAAAGAAAGCACTTTCCTGCCCTTCCTTGGCACTCTGCTTTTCCCACCATGCTACTGTGGCCTCTAGCGCACGTTGGCCAACGTCCAGAGTTCGTTCAGGGGTGGCAAAAGCGAATCCCTGAAGGATAATATTGAAATCGATGTCCTGGAATTCAGGAAGGACGCCGTGCCTCAACTCGTGAGCAAGATCGCGAAGGTCTATTCTCGACGCTCTAGCGAAAGCCCTATCGGCCGCACTAATCTTCATGCCCTGGGAGTTGATTCGAAGGAATACTTCTCGCACTTCGTCCAGATCGTTGGAGTGGATTGTTACGAGCGGAATGTTGTACCGAAGAAGTCGAGCGCGACAGTCCTGTACACGATTGTGGAGGAATTTCGGAAGGCCTCGTGACCTACGCCGCCAATCTGACGCGAGAATGTCCTGAACAGACATGAAATGGCGTGAAAGCGGTTTGCGATAGGCGAACCGCGCCGGGTCGTTTTCTTCCTTGTCGGGGTCAAGAACAAAGCACATGCGACCAAAATCGATTAGCTTCCCATTCGAGTTTTCACGCTCTCCCCCGGTGAACGCTTCGTAAAGAACGGAAAGCCGCTGCTGACCATCGATGAGGAACCAACCAAACGGACTATTCGTGTCGAATGGCGGGAGCAGATGCAATTGCTGGCGAAGCAAATCGTAGTTGTTGGGGCTTGTTTCCCAAATCAGCAAAGATCCGATCGGCATCTGCTTGTACATGCTGTCAAGCAATGCCGCAGCTTTTCGACCATCCCAAACAAACTCGCGTTGGAGTTTGGGAACGGCAAAGATCTTGTCAACAAGCCGATGATAGAGCTTGCGAAGCGAGATGGATCGCAGCGACGGAGCTTTCACAGTGCGGACTCGTTAAGAATGAAGATCGGCTGGTATCGTTAGTGTAACACATTGTCATGCGCGCAGCAAGAAACCTGGAACTGGGCCGGCGGGGGATTGAGGCACGGGCCGCGAAGCTATCCACCAAAAGGCGAAAGGAGATTGCTATGCGGACGGCGGCGCGGCGGAAGAAGTAGCGTCGTCCGTGCCATCCATGTCATCGGTGAATTCATTGGTGAACAGCGCTCGCGGAGTCTCGTTGAACTTCGGATATCGCTTGTCCATCCAACTCTCAAATTGCGCCCAACTTTTCGCCACACTCAAAAGCGCCGTCACGCCTTCCGCATGCTGCTTGAGCCTGGGGTGTCCTCCGTTCGGCTCCGTCGTCAGCCATTGATGCAGCTTCTGGTTTGCGCTCCCGCGCTCGGAGCGAGTATGCTTAAGTTCTTTGAGAAGCTCAGGGTGAATCCGGTCATATGTGAGATCCACCGTGATGTTCGCTAGGGCGTGCGACCTCTTCGTGCTGTCTGGATTGTAGGCCCAGCCCTTTAGTCGGTGGATGTGCATATAATAGTCGGAGTCGAACACACGCGACCACCTGGCCATTTCCTTCGACACATATTTTTCGAGGATTCGCTGAAGATCGTCCTTCAGACGACTGTACTGATAACCGGTTGCTTCATCGACCAGAGCGATGATGCCAACCCTGGAGAAGCCACGAACCAGTATCTTCGCAAATTCGGCGAACTTGGCCTGTTGCGTTTGCAGGTGACCATTTTCCTTTGCTTCAAGAATGGCATTGCAAAGGTCTTCCAAGATCGTCGCCTCGTAGCCAAAGGCCCGCGAACCGCCCTGAATCTGGAATCCAATTGGGCTTTCGATGCGCGACCTTAAGTCCCCACAGTCAATACCTTTAGATTCGATTCGGGCCACCAAATTGACCATGCGCTGCGCACCCCCGCTTTGCGCCATTCCGAGGCTTCTTTGCATGGCCCGGTGAGTGATAACCCTAGTCTCATCCTCCAAGACGTAGCATGTGATCTCAATATTCCCGATCCGCAACGGACGATCTTCAGAGCCGTAGGTAGCTCTCGGCAAGCCTTTCCCCCACCGCGCTTCTGCCGCCTTTCGGGCGATCTCCTGTCTTTCTTCTTGAGAGAGGTTTTTCGCACGCGCCCGTCCGCCGCGAGCGCCGGCCTCCTTGACGGTTGATTTCTTCTCATCGCTCATTTTTGTTGACCTCGCAAGAGAAAAGTAACCCTAACTAAGAATACTTGCCGCTAAGCATGTCGTCAATATGCTTAGCGCTAAGAATGTGTTTTTTTCTTGGCGCTTCATGACCGCTCAAACATCTCGGCCCTGGTCGAAGGCAATTCGCTCCCAAGTCGTGATCCGCTTCCCGCAATTCCGGCACTCTCGGCGTCGGACGAGTTTTCCGCCCACGGCCGCGCGCGTGTAGATGACGCAGAAGTAGCCACAACCACAATGTCGGCAGCGCAATCCCCGATCCTCTTCGACTGGTTTTTTCGCAGATTTGCTCATGCGCGCCTCCTTCGCTGCATCGACGCGAAGCTGACTCGCTCGCGTTTCGCGGGTCGTTGGCCATCCGTACCGAACAACACCGCACCCTGGATCGACGCTGCCACGGCACAACCGACAAGGCAGTCGAACCAGTGATTGTCGCCGCGCTCTGGACGTTGCTTCCATTCATC
>CAZYYU010000243.1:0-3458 GCA_964651735.1 uncultured Gammaproteobacteria bacterium
GAACAATGATGAACAACGATGAATAACACCACACAACGATGAACAATGACGAACAACGCAAACCTGCCGTTGAGCCAGGTCACGCAACACCGAGTGTCCCTTGCTCTATGTTGCCCACCGTCAACCACCCAACCCATCGCACCCCAGATGCTCACCAGAGGTCGTCGCGTGGACACAAACGCGTCGGGGTCCAGCATCACGTGGGCTATGCCCTATCGTGCGTTCAGCGCACACATGGCCGGTCAAGGCAAAGCGTGCCTTGAACACATCCTTCTGCGCGAGTGTGAGCGGGCACTCGGGGCTGTCGTAGTACGCCACGATGGCAGCTTCGGCCTGCACCAACGCATTGGAAACAGGAGACGAGCACGAGACGCGGTACCTGCTGCCCCGTCACCAGCCCACACTGCCACGCCGTGAGAATAGAGGGCATGGTGTGGCCCTGGTGCACCACTGTCATGCCGCCCGTGTCGTGCTGCAGCGACGCCACCCCTGGCAAGCACCCGCGTCAGAGCCCAACTCGTCCTGTCGGCAGCGCACACCTTGGATGCTGGCGAAGAACTCCTCGCGCTTGGGCGTTGACCACGTGTTCCACACGAAAGAGGCACTGCTTGCTTGGTGGGACGGGCGCCAGTGCAAGCAACAAGCCCGCTCACAGGTTGCCAAAGCCAATCTGCCACAGCGCAGCAGTGGTATCGGTGCCGAACAGCACGCCGTCCATGTCAAAGCCTGTGCGCGCCGTTTTTCAGCCCTGCTGCTCGTGCGGTGGCAACCAAGTCCCGCACCCACGGCCCTGACGCGCGTGCTGAGGTCCACGATCCGCTCCTGTTGCGTGCGCACGTCTGCCTGGGCCGCTGCGCCGGTCACGAACACGCCTGCCTCTGTTTGCGCCTGCACACCGCTCAGCGCGGTCCCTGCTTCGCGGGGGGACTGCACGTTGAGGAGAGAAGTGCTAAAGGCACCGGTGGCAACCGTCGTCGTCCATGCGCACAACACTGCCGCCAGGCCCGCGTCGCGTACGTTGCGCCACAAAGCCGAACCCACGACAGCACGGGGGGATGGAGAACATGCACGGTCCCCCCGCCCCCTTTTGTTGCTCAGCGCACAAGAATCCAGCCAAAGTGCTGAGCGTACAAGCCCTCCACCAACTGCGAAGCCCTGCCAAACTTCCACAGCAGAGCAATGCAGGCACCTGCCACACACAATCAGCACAGCGGGCGCAACCGCGTCGTCCCTCGTACCCAGCGCTGTCCCTGCGGCCACCTGCTCGCTCGTGTGGTATGCGAACCGCACCCTCCACCCCTGACAAGCGTGATCGATGACGGCAAACCAAGCACGCACGCACACGCACCACGAGCACGGCCCATGCGGCAACTGTGATGCAAGGTGTCAGGGCAAGGGGGTTGCCGCAGGTTGCACCTCACCAATGGCAGCCCTCCATGGCCACCACGACGTTGTGCGCAGCCACAGCGACACAGCAAAGAACGTCAGGTTCGTGGCGTGCGACGAAGGCATCCCGCTCGTGGTCTGCACTGCAAGTGAGTCGAGGCCGGTGCCGCGATGGGGCAGACCTTCCACTGGCCCTCCTGCTTGAGCATGAGCGCATCCAGCCGCATCGGCGCCGCGTCCGCTCACAGGTGGCCTGCCCAAGCGACTGGTCAACTCAACGTCCACAAGGCTGCGCGCACGACCTTGGCTGCGCGATCACGCTCTTCAGCAGGCGGGCCGCACCCGCGGAAAACAGTGCGCTGAGGCAACAGCGTTGACGAGGACAGCCGCAGCCTCGCCACATTGGGTACCCGGTGACAAAGGCACATGACTCGGTGCTGCGCGACACCAGCACCCACCTGCGGTGCGAGCTGAGCGCCAAACATTGCCCGCCATCGCGTGCTCACAGTGCTGTCAGCCCCACCACGACCCATTTCGAGTGGTCCAGGATCCAGGCGTTCACGTCCATGGACGGGCCCTCCCGAGCAGGGGAAAAACATCTCTCTTTTGCGTTCTTAGTCCGTGTGGCCCAGCAGGAAGGCTCGGTGCCAGCGGCCTGCGCGCGCGTCGTTGGCGTCAATGACCACCATGGCCTCGTAGCACGAGCTGGACCACCCCAGGCTTTCGCAGCCAACCTGCCGGGGTGTCAACCAAAAGATGCCCAACCAACCACGCAAACGGCTCACGTCGTAGATGGGCACCAGGTTGGCTGTTTTCCTCATCTCCATCGTCATGTACTGGTCGGACCAAGGGGCTCCTTCCACGCGAGGGTGCTGAAGCGGAGCGCATGAGCACGCGACAGCCAAGCACCATGTTGCAGCCCTAACCGTCCAAACGCTGTTGTCCTCGAAGCGATGGTCTTGGTTGAGCGACTCGTACACGATCTTGGCGATCATCACCACCACGTCATAAGGCACCGCTGAGAACACCGACTGCGAGAAGCGCTTGATCATGAGCAGCGTAATCGCCGCCTGTTTCCTGCGTTGAGTCTTGCACCAGCAGTGGACGCAACAACGCCTGCCTGGCATGCCGGGTCCACGACAGTGTCCACCTCCTCGTCTTCCAGCATGCCTTCGGTCCACATGTCGGACATGAAGAAGTTGGGTCCCACCAGTCTCTGGTCCTGGTTCTCTTCGCCACAGAAGCCAGTCCAGAAGTACACTGGCAGCGCACGGGCCTGTGCCTGCACGCGGGGCGCCAGCTCAGAGCGCGGCCCGTTCCAGTAGCGCACGATGCTGAGGACGGTGAGATGCAAGCTTGCAGCACTGGCCGCGCAAACAACCTCATGTGCTCATTTGCGTACTCGAGCGTGTGCCAGACCCACAGCCAGCCCTGGCAAAGCGTTGGGGCCTCCACCCCACTCACTCCTTCCCGGCCCCACCTGTGTTGGCAGCAGCCCGTTGAGGTCGTAGGGAGCCAGCTGCGAGCAGTCAATCTGGCAAACAAAGTCCTTGCGGCGGCCGTAGTGCGCCAGCAGCGGGGGCAGATGTGGCACACCGCCGAACTTGCCGTCCGGCAGTGAGCGAACAAGGCAGAGCGGCGAAAGAAGAACCCGAACTTTGGTGCAGCCCAGCCACTGCGGCAGCAGGTCGTCGCCCATGTGAGGGTCGTCCCAGCTGCGGCCGTTGGCGTCGGGGTCCTTCCACATCTCGATCTCCGTGAAGGGCGCGTGAATGCGCGTGACCATGCGGCCGAGCAGCCCAGGCAGCTGACGTGCGGCAGCAGACAGCGGGCCGGGAAAGCGCTCAAAGTAGGGCACGCCTCGCACACCCTCGGCCAGCTCCGCCCACTTCTCCTCAATGTCCTGTCGCACCGCGTCGTCGTCGTCACCGTCACCGTCGCCGTCGCCTTGGCCGTGGCAGCAGCACTCCTGGCCCTCCTGAGGGCGAGTCAGAGCCAGCGGGCGCTGCTGCCGGCAAACAACAACGACCTCCAGCTTGCGGTTGGGCGATGTCGACTGCAAGAACACGTCG
>CAZYYU010000243.1:3558-5313 GCA_964651735.1 uncultured Gammaproteobacteria bacterium
CTGCTGCTGCCTTGAATCTGCGCGGCGTGCATCCGAATGACGCGGCGCGTTACCGAGCGGCTGGCGGTGAGCGCGTGGCCGTGGACGCAGCGCGGAGCGCTCACGTCTTGGGCAGACGAGTTCGTGTGCTTTGACGGCAGCGCGAGGTCCGCTGCAGGCCGCACAAAAGCGCTGGCTCACGGTGCGCGAACAGGCTGCCCATCCGGCGCGTGAACGACGACTACTGCGACTGCCCCGATGGATCGGACGAGCCCGGTACGAGGGGGTGCACTCGCGCGGGCCGCTAACCGCCGCCCAAAGGCACGTCGGCATGCCTCCAAGGCCGCTACCACTGCCGCAACCGGGGCCACGTGGTCTGGTGCACCGTGTGTGCGTGCGGGCGCTGAATGCTGACCGGCGTCGCGCAGGGTCTGTCCGTTCCAGCTGCGCACGGTGGGACGCCTTTTGTCGCCGGTGTTGTGTGTGTCTGAAGGGGCGCGCGCGCGCAGTGAACGACGGGGTCTGCGACTGCTGCGACGGCAGCGATGAGTGGAACAGCGCCGTCAAGTGCTCCAACACCTGCCGGCAGCTGGCCGAGGTGGGCATCAAGGAGCGCCGCGCAGCGCTGGCCGACGTCAAGGCAGCCATCGTGACGCGCGACTCGTACCTCGACAAGGCCGCGGTTCGGGGGCTGCGCGCGTGTTTTCCTGTGCTCAGCGTTTGCAGGCGGAGCTGCCGGCCAAGCGCGAGAAGCACGCAGAACTCAAGGTGGGCTCACGCGTCCCTTGTGCAGCGCCTCACGCTGTATCAGGCCCGAATCAGCGTGGAGGACGGCATCTTCAGCACGGCGGAGCAGCTCAAGACGGACACTGAGAAGGCGTGGCGAGTGGCGCGCGATGAAGTGGACCTGCGGGCCAAGAAGGCGGAGGAGGAGGCGCAGGCCAAGCTGCGCAAGGTGCGCCGTCGTTCGCTGAGCTTGTGGCTTGGCCTCACGCTGCGGTGATCAGGAGGAGATTGAGAACGATCGCGATGACTTCGACGACGCAGCCCGCGAGCTGGAGCGTGAGAAGCAGGTTGCGCTGGCTCGTGTGCACACGTCACGTGTTCTCAGCGTTGTGAGCAGCAGGAGGCGACGGCAGACGTGGATCCCGAAGGCATGCATCAACATCACGACGACGACGGCGGCGATGACGATGACGATGACGATGACGCGGTCCCGGCCAACCCTGAGGATCACACGGTACCGTGCCGCGTCGCTGCGCATGCAGGCACGCCGTTGCACTCAGCAGCAAAACCGTGGCAGGGCATCTTCGAGCCGGACGGTTCGCAGAAGCCAGCGCCGGCAGGTTTGCTGCAGTGGAGGGCAACGCGTGCCCGAGTAACCGCCACACCCTCCCCGCAGCAGCTGCTGACGTTGGTGCAGCCACCGAGACTCCCACCGAAGCCCCCACTGAGCCCCCGGTCCGCGGCCCGTATGCCGATGTGCGCTTTCCACTTGCTGTCGTCGCGGTTCCTCACCGTCGTGTGCATGCGCAGACGCCGCAAGACGTGCTGGAGGCAGAGGAGCGCACGCTGCGTGCTGCCCATGATGAGGCCACCCGGGCCTACGACAGTCAGCTGGCTGGTGGGCTGTTGTTGGCTGTTGTTCGCGTGGACTGAGCACCGTGTTGTGCAGTGAAGAACCAGCTGCGCTCCGAGTTTGACAGGCTGGATGAGATGCTGCGCCTGGACCTCAACGCGGGGCTGCACGGCAACCGCTCCGTCATGTGAGCGTGG
>CAZYYU010000244.1:0-5270 GCA_964651735.1 uncultured Gammaproteobacteria bacterium
CATTTTACAGCATCACAAGATTATTTTCCCTGCTTCTTGCAGGTCCTAAAGTTAGCTGTTATCAAACAAACTGGGGGGCAAGCCAAACAGAGAGACAAATTACGCAGGGGGCTCTTCAAAGAAGTTTCCTGATGTTGCAGGAGCTCGCCTTTTGCTCCAAACATTCAACAAGACAAACCCATGGCACCATGCGACACACAACTGCAGCAAGTGATAACGTGGATCCTGAGCGTGCAACGGCCGACGACGCCAAGGGAGAAGCCGGTGCAGGGGTTTCAGCGGCGCAACCAGTGGCGCTCGACCCTTGACCAACTTTCTTCACTTAGCAACGAGGGGCTCGACGTAACAAGACCACGCGGCGGTGGCGGGAGCACGCGCGCGTGGCAGATAAGGAACGGTGGCACTGGACGCCGCTGAAATTCAGTCACCGAATGAGGCTTCCGCGCTCCGGCCCGTCACGCTCAGCGCACTGCTCTGTCTTTCTTTGCAAACAAAGCGAAGGGTCCTGGTTCACAACAAGAATGGAAGCTCCGTCAACGAGACGCCGTGACCGCGACGATGACGACGACGACGACAAGCGCAGGACGCGCCACAAGCCCACCCCCCCACAGGAAGCCATGGGCCGCCGCCGTCGCCGCCGCCGCCGCGCCGACAGTGGCGAGAACATCAGCCGCCGTGAGACTCTTGAGGATGATCACGCAGGACCACGCTCTCCTCCTGCCAACGACGAAGAGGCGCGCCGTGAATCACTGGGTGCTGCTGCCGTTAACCATCTGCGCGAAGTGGGTGCCAAGATGCGAAGGGTGTTCGACTCGTCCACGTCACGCGAGGGTGACGACAGCGATGAATATGATGGCGATGGCAAAAGGACGCGCCGTGGGCCTGTGTCACCACCATCACACGGTGAGCACGACCTTGTAGGACCTCGCTCTCCTCCCATCAATGACGAGGAGCCGCGCCGTGAATCACTGGGTGCTGCTGTGGTCGGCCGTCTGCGCGAAGCACGTGACAGGGTGACAGGGCATTTCACCTCGCCCAAGCCACGTGAGGGCGACGACGGCGGCGGCAAGCCGTTGACACGCCCTGCGACTGTGCCCACCGCTGCTGTTGTGCTGCCCCCGTGGCCGGGCCTGTTTGGCATGGACTTGGGCTCATTGATGGCCCGCAATGGACCTGGCTCTGAGCTCGAGGTGCCCCGTGTCATGGCGGTGTTGTGCGATGCCATTGTGCGCTGCGGCGGTCTGCACACGGAAGGCATCTTTCGACTCGCTGTGGGGGCCACCGAGAAGCATGCATCCATGGCGCGACTGCACCTCTTTGACTACCATGCAGTGGAAGAGGACATGGGCAATGACCCTCACCTCTACTGCGTGCTGCTGAAGGAGTGGATTAAGTGCCTGCCACAGCCCCTCATCTGCAATGCCGATGCGTGCCTTGCACTGGACCCACATGCCACCGCCGACGAGGCGCGCCCGATAGTGAAGGCTCTGTGGCAAGGACTTGGCGTTCATGAGCGCGCTGTGCTCAGGCGCCTGCTGATGTTTGTGAAGGCGGGTTGTCTTGGAAGTTGGTGCGGCTTGTCTCACAGGCTCACATGCAGGAGCTAGCTGCAGCCTCCGAGAAAACACGCATGACTGTGAGCAGCCTGTGCATAGTGCTCGCGCCCAATGTGTTTCAGTCAGGCGTGGCTGACATCCCCCTCACACCGGCTGCCCTGAAGCATGTGTACAACTTTGTGTGCTCGAGTGACACGGCAGAAGGGTGCATTGAAGGCGATCACTTTTCTTTGATCCTTTGATTGTGTTAGACCACTGCAGTGGGAGCAAGTAGCAGCACGCACCCAGAGTGGCCAGTGCACATCAATTTCATGCGACGCAGCATCAGCAACCACACATCTCGCCCAACCCCGCCTACACAGGCCTGCGCTCCACTACATTACTATGATGCATCCCGCATCCTGCGGCGTTCCACGAGGCAGCTGTTGGCGCGTTTAGCCAGCGTGGGGCCTGCCCACATCCAACATAAGTGCTAGATGCTCAACTTGAACGGGCTTCACGAGAAACGCTCTGCAGTTTCCCTTCCTCGCTGGCTCCTTCTGCTCATAGATGCCCTTGACAATGGATCGCGAGTGGAATAGCCCGCGAAGCGCTCTTTTACAGAGGTGGTCGACTGCTCATTTTGAGCACAAGCGTCTCCGGGCGTGAGGGCTTTGGCAACCATTACACCGCATCACATGCACATACTTGATGTCGGCGTGACGATGGCGAGTGCGAGTGAGGCCTTGCTCGCTGCGGAGCGCCTTGGTGTGCTCGAAAAAACGCGCTCTTTTTGCTGCGCGCGCTCTGTTGGGACGCTACGTTCGACGATGCTGCAACCTTGCACGAGGCATCTCTGTTCTCGTCTGACGCGGCGGCTGTTTTTTTTCCGGCTTTCGGCCCTCCGCATGCGTGACGACCTGAAGGAGCAGGATTGAGGTGTTCCAACCGAAGGCCGGGTCGAGATCTAGCGCTCTTGTCCAGACGCTTCCAAGTCAATGGCGCTGGACGAGGCTGAGTTGGACGTTGCGGGACGTGCGATGTGGACATCTTCGCAACAGCAGCATCAGTCAACGTGCCGGCGTTTGGCTTTCAGCGCGTGGCAACAAAGCTGCTATAACGGTCCAGTGGCGCAGGCGCGCAGTGATGTGCGGAGCATTTCAGCTGGGCATGGTCTGGTGCCAAAGGCAACCCACAGAGACATGTTGTGCAAGTTTGTGAGATGGGCGCTGGGAGCGGCAGGCATCCCGCCAAGACCATCGCCGTCGCCTCTGGTGGAACAGTGGCAACAACGGCGCTCACTGAAGGAGGAGAGCACGAGTTTCAGTGGCCTTTCCTGGCCACTGCAGCCGTCAAACGCGAGAAAGGCGACCGCCAGCTGTCATGTTCCTCCCAAGGGTTGGGATATGGATTGCGTCATTGGGTCTGTGTCGCTGACGCCAGTTGCAGGCGCATGGTTTGTCACTACTGAGCACCAGCTCTACCAACCTTCACGATGTGGGCTGCCCCTGCTCCATATCAAGAGAGTACCCTCTAAAATCATTCAAGCCATAAAAAAGAGAGGGGCTGGCAGCAGCACAGCATGCTGAGTGTCTTCCTTTTGATAGCTTGCGCAGCTGCTGCAGCTAGTGCTGGACCCGCCGTTCAACTCGTCGCCCCCGACAGCGTTCATCACGAGGTGCTTGTTTTGCAACCCGAGGGTCTCAAGGCACTTGAAGAGCTTCCAGCGGATGTTGCCGTCGTTGCCGTCATCGGACCTCTCCACAGTGGGAAGAGCTTTCTTGTGAACCAGCTACGTGGGGCGACGGCAGGCTTCGAGCTGGGGCCCACAGTGCACCCCAAAACACAAGGGCTCTGGCTATGGAACGAGGTGCTGAGCACCCCAACTGGCCAGCGATTTGTGCTCCTGGACACCGAGGGCTTCTACGCAAGCAACGTGTCCAGCACGTATGACGCCAAGATCTTTTCCATTGCCACGCTGCTGTCATCGCAGCTGGTGTACAACTCCATCCGCATCATCGACATGGCGGCACTTGAATCGCTTGAGTTGCTCGGACGCCGCGCAGAACTGTTCATGCTTCGAGCACAGCAAAACAACGCAAGCGCCTACGAGCTCAGCGTCGCAATGCCGTCTCTGCACTGGGTTGTGCGAGACTTTTTCCAGGACATTGGCACAACGTGCACTGAGTGGTTGACGCGACTGGCCTCCAGCGAGAGGCGAGACGAGGCTGGTCCTCATGTGCAAGACACCTTGTCGTTGAGCCAGCTCTTTCCAAAGCTGGTGCTGTTTGGTGTTTTTGGTTGTTTGCCCGCGCAATGACACGGTTGCAGGAATGCTCGGTTCTGGGATTTCCGTCTCTGCAAACATCTCACCTCCGACGATTGGATCAAATTGAGACATCTCAGCTTGATGTCAAGGTATTGATTGAGATCCGCAGGCGGCACTACTGCTGCTCACGATCAGTGCGTTGCAGTATCGAAAGGAGATGGAAGATATCCGAGCAGGCATTCTGCAGACGCTGTCGCCAAAGTTGATTGGCGGTCGGCACGCCAGCGGGCCCCTACTGTCCATTTTGCTCAGGGCACTGGTTCAAAAGTCCAACCAGGACACGTTCCCTCTGATTCAGTCGCCGTGGGCTGCGTTTGTCAAGGACCAAATCGCAACTGCCACCACTTGGTCTTTGAACATGTTTTCCGATGCGCTTGAGAAGGTTTGGATTGGCTGCTGTCAGATTTTCTTTTCTGAGCCATCCACAAAAAGGTTCCCGTGACTCCAATCCCAAAGTACGCTGCTCGCGTGGAAGAGCTCAAGAAGGCTTGCTTGGAACGCTTCCATGCTTCCCTTCGCGGATTGATCGAGCTTACTCTGCCTCTGGATGAACTGCAGCACCAAGTGCAGCACCTGGCGCAGCAGCTGATCGAGCGGAATGCGTTGCGCGTTGCCGAGTTTCTGAGGAAGGAGGGTGACAAAGTGCTGGCGCAAACCGTGGAGCGGTTTCAAGAACTTCGTCTGCCTATGACCAGCGGCGACTTGGAAGGTGCTGCCAAGAAGTTGGTGCGGGAGGCACTGCGGGACTTCAAGGACCGCGTCAAGGAGCACGAGGTCACTGCTGACGAGGAAGCGCGCGTGGCTCAGAGTCTGGGCGAGAAGGAGTCCAAGAGGATCTTGGAGAACACGCAGCTCATTCAGAAGCTCTTTGAGCGGTCTCTGGCCGATGCTGTGACGTTGTTCCAATCTTGTTACGCAATCGATTCTCCTCCGCAGACGGAGGCTGCACTGCATCAAACGCTGGATCAGTTGAGTTGCTCTTTCCCCACCCACCTGGTTTGTCTTATCGCGGCGGCAACTGCAGATGCCGAGCCCGTGCCACTCGCCAGTTTGAGGGCGCTGTTGGTGCCTTTTCTGCTGAGGGCCTTTCCAGAGCGTATCACAGCGATTTGCAGTCTTCTCTGACGCGTCTTGAGCGCGAGGCCCGCGCCACACACGAGGCCAAAGTCACGGGGTATTGCCTGGCAGAGGCTCAGCTCGGGGTGCAAGAGTTGCAGACTTGGTCCCGCCAACAGCTGTCAGGTCTGCCAATCGCCACCGAGGAACTGGAGCAGGCAATCAAAGCAAGGGTGGGTGAGCGATTGCTGGTTGATTTGTAGTTGCTGTGTTGATTGATTGATCGATTGATTGATTGATTGATTGATTGATTTTGATTGTTTGTTTGTTTGTTTGTTTGTTTGTTTGTT
>CAZYYU010000245.1:0-5251 GCA_964651735.1 uncultured Gammaproteobacteria bacterium
TTGTTTGTTTGTCGGGTTTGTTTGTTTGTTTGTTTGTTTGTTTGTTTGTTTGTTTGTTTGTCTTGTTCGAATGTGGTTCTCTCTGCGAGACCTGCGCTCAAAGGCGGCGCAGACTGGACGACGTCTTGCCAGCACTGCTGTGGAGGAAATGGCGCGTGCTTCGGAGAAGCTCGAGGTCTGCTCGCTTCTGTGGTGCCCCGTTGTCATGCGACCGCTGTTGTTCGTTTGTTTGTCTGTTTGTTCGTTCTTAGAATATTGTTGTTAGGCGCTGCACAGGCAGGCCACGTTGGTGCTGTGCGACGCGGAGGGCGGCAAGATTGAGGTTTGTTGCTGTTGCAGCTTGTAGCGTGCATGTTTGTTGTCTTGTTTGGCCGCGTGACTGGAATGCGCCCCCGCACAGTGGCGTGACGTTGGCGTGGCGGCTGCCATGGACGCGGGCAAGCAGCGGCTGCAGCGGGCCGGCGAGGTCATCTCCAAGCTTGAGGTGGCAAACCGCAGCCCCGAGAGTGAGGACGCGTTGACGAGCGTGTTGTTTGCAGCGGGACCGCGCCGATGTGGAGGCCGAGTGGAAGCGCCGGCCAAGGTGAGCCCCGTAGGCGCGCGGTTGCTGCAGCGCTCATGGGCCGCTTGTCGCCAGCGACATTGTGCAGCTGGAGCGCACCATGTGAGCAAATCGTTGGGGGTGCGTCCAATCGTGCTCACTCGCTCCCGCAGGATGCAGCTGTTTTGGGAGGATCCCGTGAACACGTCGCGCCTCACGCACTTGTTGAATAGACTGGCCAAGTGAGGGTTGGATGCTGGGCTCGACGGGGCTGGACTTGATCCGCGAGCTGCAGCGCACGCACGTGGTGCCGCCCTACAACGTGAGGCCCCGCAGACGACCCCTGCGCGCGCGCATGCTGAGGCTGGCATTGCAGGAGGATGCACTGAGGACAACCGTGGAGGAGATGTTGCAGCTGGATCGCTCCGTCATGGTTGGCGCGAGCGAGCGTTTGTTTGTTTCGGCGCCAACGTGGTGTGGCAACCCCAGGCGGCGCTGCAGCATTGCCAGCAGCACCCAGAGGACACGGAGCGGCCCGAAATGGTGCGGCACGTCCCCCCTGCGTCGCTCGAGCTGCTGAGCGCGGCGTTCCCAGGCCGCCAAGGTCATGGTGCAGCACCTGGCGTTGCAGCGCAACAAGCGCATCTGCCTTTGCTACCTGAACGAGCGGCTGCTGAGGTTGGCATGCTGCCAAGCTTGCTGGGGGCTGGCCCAACGTTCGCGCGCGCTCGCAGGGTCAAGAAGCTAGCTTGGGAGCTGGGCTACTTGCCGGACAAGACCAAGGGCAACCTGGCGTCAGCGGAGGTTGTTTGGGAGAAGGGAGAAGGGGAGGAAGCCTAACGTTGACCAGGCCGACTTCTTCAACTCGTACACGCAGCTGATGCGCTCGTACTCCAAGCACTTTGACAGGCAAGGCGTGAGCGGGTGTGTTTGCGCCTTTTTGGGTGCTGACTGCTGCCGGCACACGCAGCACCAACTTCACGCTGGATCTGTGCGACGATCTGCACCAACCCCCATCGGAGCTGTTCTGCGAAGTGCGGGTGCGTGCCCCGCCTTGTGACCTCTGTGCCGCCTGTGAAGCGCGGTGCAGGTGGCAAAGGAGATTGGCGACGTGTACACGGAGGACGGTCTTTTGCACCTGTCTGTCGGTATCGGGAGTGCTTGGCTTCCACCGTACCCGCACTAACTGTGGCGCCCTTTGTCAAGGAACCCAGCACACCATGCGGCGAGTTGACGCTGAGCCCTACATCCGGCAGGGCAAACTTGTGCACCTGCTGTAAACCTTGCGCGCGTGGCCGAGGGGCGGTTTGCCGCGCGCCTTGTGCTGGAGGAGAGGCGCACAACAAGTGGGCCTGGGGGGCGCGCTTGGGGGGTGGCCGCCATGGACAACTCGGAGCACAAGGAGGCGTTTGCGCTCTTCGACACGGGCAACAACGGCACCGTGGCCCTCAAGGACATTGGCACTGTGATGCGCTCGCTGGGCCAGAACCCCACGGACGCGGAGGGTGCGCGCTGACGCAGGGCGGGCCCTTTTGTGCTCATGCGGGCGAGCGCAGTGGCGGAGCTGCTGCGCGGCGTCCAGGGCGATGCAGTGGACTTCCCCGCGTTCTGCAAGCTGCTGAGCTCCAAGTTCGTCTCCAACCAGGAGGCGGAGCAGGAGATTCTGGCTGCGTTCAGGGTGCGCGCATCGTGCTGGCCTCGTCCGTGCGCTGAGCCACTCGTGTGCAGATCTTTGACAAGTCAGGGAACGGCACGGTGAGCGCCGCAGAGCTGCGCCACGTCATGACCAACCTGGGCGAGCCGCTGACCGCCGAGGAGGTGGGCCGCTCGCTTGTGGCTTGTTGTCGCTGAAAGCGCCTTGCGTGCAGGTGGACGAGCTCATCGGCTCCGCTGACCTGGACGATCAGGGCCAGCTGGCCTATGTGGATTTTGTGCAGGCGCTGCTGAGCAAATAACAAGCGGGAGGGTCTAGCAGCCGCAGCAGCAACCATGAACACTGCCCGTCGGGGTGCGCCCGTGGCCCTTTTTTTTGGTCGTTCTCCTCTCACGCTGCTCGCGGCGGCCGGGCGCGCAGACTCCATCCGCTACACCATCTTGTTTCTGGCCGGGGTGTGCTGGGCCCTCCCGTGGCGGGCTGGCTTGGCGCAAGCAAGAGGCCCTGACGTGTTGCTCATGCAGATTGGCATCGCCGCCGGGGTCGTGCTGAACGTGGACGTGCTGGGAGGTGCGAGCGAGTGGGCCTGCTTGTGATGCTCCCGCCTTTTCGTTTTGACGCCCGCGCACAGAGCTCGTGGGCCATCTGAACTCGGCCACGCTGCCTGGCTTCTGAGCGCGCAGGCAGGGAGGGACGGGTGATGGCGCAACAACAAACGTTTTGTGGTGTGGAGGGGTGGCGTGTGTGGCGGCGCTCTTGCTTTGGAAGTAGCACCCAACGAGGAGGTCCTTGCTCTCCCGACGCAGCGAGAATAGAGCAGCAGCTGGGCTCGCGCGGCGCAGCCTTGCTGTTCGGGGCCACCAGCCTGGCGGTCGGTGTGCTGTGCTGCCCGAGCTCGCGAGGCTCATGCACTGTGCAGGTGTTGTGGTGGTGGGGACGGCGCCGCGTGCGGGCAGCGAGAGGCATGGAGCGCTACGCTTTGGTGCAGCGCTTCCAGGAGCGAACCGGCAGGCATGCGACCGCACTCCTTGGGCCCTCCTTGCTCTCACAGGTGCGACGCAAAGGGGGCCGGACACTTTCCACGAGTCCAAGGCCATCCTGGAGGCCAACCGCTGGGACCTGGAGGATGCGGTGGCCGCTGACGTGGCCAAGCGCGGTGGCGGCGGCGGCGGTGGTGGCGGTATGCTTCGTCGTTGGGGTCGAGCGGCTCCTCACGCGGCTCCTGCGCAAGGGGCCGCTGCGTCGCGTTCCTGCTGGAACTGGATGGCGAGCTGGGTTTGGAAGGTGAGCGCCGAGAAGCGCAGCCAAGCAGTCGCTCAACCAGCGCGCAGCTGTGGCGTCCTTGGGCGTCGTTCCTGGGCTCCATGGCGCCTCGCACGCTTACGCTGGGCCCCGTGGACACGGCGCGCCACTTCACGCTGGCCTTTGAAGCGGAGTACGGTCTGGTGCACCCGGCGTTTGCGCTGTGCTCGCTGCAGGATGCGGTCAAGCAGTCCAAGCGCGAGATTCGCTTCCTGCTTGTGTGCGTGCCCGCCCCGTTTCCTTGTCCTTGCAGGGGTGTTGACCTCTGGCAGGTACCTGCACTCGCCGCTTCACGGGGACACGCCGCTCTTCTGTCGCCAGACGCTGGCCTCCGAGGCCACCACCGAGTTCGTCAACACCAACTTTGTGCTGTGGGCCGCAGACATCACGTCGCGCAGCGGCTACGAGGCTGCCGGCGCCCTGCGCGTCACCAGCTACCCCTACATGTGCGTCATGTACGCCATAGGTGCGTGCACGCTGGTGCTGATGTGGCTTCACCTCTGGTTGGTCACCCAGGCGAGGAGCTGCGCGTGTTCGACCAGATCATCGGTCCTCTGACCGTGGACGAGCTTCTGTCGCGGCTGATGACGGTGCTGGAAGAGAACGATGCGGTGCTGGTGGCGGAGCGCGCTGAGCTGCAGGAACGCTCGCGCAACCGTGTGCTGCTGCAGCAGCAAGGTGAGCACCAATACCCTGTTTGGAGTCTGTTCTCTCTCTCTGTCAGTCAAATTTGACGCCCATCAGATGACGACTACGCACAGTCCCTGGCTCGCGACGCGGCCAAGAGCGCCAAACAGGCCAGTTCCGTCGCCAAGGAGCCTGCTGCTTCGTCCTCTGTTGCGCCTTCCTCTTCTGCATCTTCTTCCGCTGCTGCCAAGCAGCCAGCTGCGATCGCGTCCCTCAACAACGACAACAACGCTGTGGTCTCCCCTTCGCCGCCGCCGACGGCTGCTGCTGTCGCTGCTGCTGCTGTCGCTGCGCCTCGTGCTGCGAGCGTTCCTGTGCAGCCGCTGCCTGCGGAGCCTGCGGCCGGTGACAAGGTGAGCGCTCGCTTGCGAGGCGCGCCCGCGTGTGACGTTCTGTTGGTGCCAGGACGTGGTTCAGGTCGCGTTTCGGCTGCCGCACCTGAGGGTGGAGCGTCGGTTCCGATTGCAGGATCCCGTGTCCGCTGTGTTTCAGGTCCTTCCCCCATCTGTGCGCGCTGTTTGCCTCTGAAGCGCCGCCCTTCAGTACGTGGACTCTGTGCTGCCCTCCACGGACAAGCCGTATGTGCTGGTACCGTCGTGCGGTGGCTCGGTGGTTGCCGGGGTTTCCTCATCAATTCTGCGCGTGCAAGGTCACGGCGTATCCTCGCTCCGTCTACAAGCGCACCGCCGGACAGAGTTTGGCTCAGGCCGGCTTCCAGTCCAAAACAGCACTCATTTACGAGGAGGACGACGAGTGAGTGAAGGCGCTATTGGTGATCCCGCTGCATCTTCCACACAACGACGCCGACCACGGCAGCCACAGTCACGCCCATCAACGCCACCAGAGGCCACCGGAAGCGCGCAATGGCGGTCTGCAGCACCTCTCTTAGCACAGTTGCCCAAGCACCAAACGCCACTGACCTGAGGCCGCGCCGCATCTTCCTTGTCTGCACCTCAAGGAGTGAGACTGCGTCACAAACCGGGAATGTGCCCTCACCTCTCTTTGTTGCCTCAGCCTCGGTTGCAGCTTCCCGCCGTTCGACTTGAGCGGCCTCCTTTGCCTCCTTG
>CAZYYU010000246.1:0-5246 GCA_964651735.1 uncultured Gammaproteobacteria bacterium
GGCGTGCGCGCGCACGTCAGGGCCCCTGGCGCGCGTGTTTGCTACACAACGGCGCACCGCGATCGAGCGCGCCCTCCAGGTCCGCGGCGGTGTAGAGGGGCTTGATGTCGACGCCGTGGCGCGACGCGATGCGTGGCGCCTGCTTGAGCTCGCGTGTGGCAGCGTCCACCCACTCGCGCGGCATGTCGGGTGTGCCGTGCAGGGCCCGCGCCCGCACCAGCCTCAGCATCCGTGCGCGCATCGTCTGGCACCCTCTCCGCGCGAGCAGCTTTCATTCTTTTTCGCTTGCAGCGCCTCCTGCGGGTTCGGTTGGCGGCGGATTGCACATCAGAACCGCTTCTTACCCGCAGCGCCTGCACCAGCGGCGGCAGCCACAGCCGCCGTGGCATTGTCAATGGCCGCAACCTGCTCCAGCAGCTTGGCCTCCTGGGCCTCGCTGTTCTCCGGTAGCTCGTGCTCCCGCTGCCTCAACGCAGCCCACAACCTGCGAAGCTCCCGTGAACCAGCAGCGGGCCACACTCTTGCCTTGGCCAAAAGTACCTGTCGCGCTCTGCAACGCTCGTGTTCGTGTTCGTGTTCGTGGGAGAGAAACACCCCAACAAGCGCACCTTCAAACGTGGCAGGGGCGTCGTCCAGGACGGCGGCACGGGACACGCCCAGGTCCCCGCGCACCATGGTGGCCGCCAGCGTAAACGGTGTGTCCTCGTCCACCAGCGACGTGTCCACCTGGGTGGCTTGAGCCACACTCGCGCAGCAGAGACGCACCACCAGCAACGCGCACCTCTGCAAAGTGCATGGGCGGCCCCTGCGGTGCGGTTGCCGCGGTGAGCGCTTGATCGCCGCACGCAGCGGCCACACCACCTTGGCTATCATCCGGCGCAGCGCCGAAGCGCAGTCCACCTGGTCCACCTGAAAGCGTCCCATCATGACGCCGCAACAGCGAAACAGCAGCCGCGGACCTTGGCCTTCCAGCGCTGGAAGTGGTGCGTCGCCTCGTTCATGGCGCAGCCCCAGCAGTACTTGGAGCGCCGGCGTCGTGCGCCGTCCACGTAGTAGCACTCCACCTCTGGCTCGTCGGCTGCAATGCCCAAGAGTCAGTCCCGAGACCCACCATGCGCGTTGCTGGCCCCCACCTGCGCCGCGCCGCTCAGACGGACAGCCACAAAAAACAGGCGCGCTGCACCCGAGATGTCCTCCCAGCACACCACGCAGTTCCACGTCTCCTCCTCCATCTGGGCCCCAGCACTTCAGTTTTTTTTTTGCAGAAAGGGTCTGCCGGTCCCGCTCGGCCTTCTGGACAGCGTCGGCTTCTCTGGGCGGTTGGCACGTGGCGTCGACTCTGGACGGCGCCGGCTTCTGGACTGCGTCTCCTTCTCTGGGCGGCTGGCATGGCGAAGAGGGACAAGCCCGTGTGGGCAGCTCCCATCCGAGCAGGAGCAGTTGACGAGCTCAAGACCATGCTGCAACAGGGCCAGTTCGGCCTGACAGACCATTGGGTCCCGTGGTGAGCAAACAACAGCCAGCACTGCTCGCACTCATCCGTCCTGCGCAGGAGCGACGACTCGTGGAAGATGCCGATGGCTGAGGCTCTCTATTCGCGCTCCGACAAGGTCGTGCGCTTCCTTCTGGAGTGCAGGGCGGATCCAAACCAGGAGTGCGCGCTCTTTGTTTGGGGGACGACGGGCAACTCGCTCTACACACCGCTCGGCATCATGATCGACACCGAAGGCAACTTTTTTTGCGCTCATCCTTGTGCTTTTTGACGCTGTTCCAGCACCCCAACACCTCATCCAACTGATGCTTCGTGCCGGAGGCGACCCCAACCGTGCCATCCTCTTTGAGGGCAAGAGCTTGCCGCTTGAAGACGTAGCCCGGCGCAAGGGGCGCGGCGACTGGTGGGCGGTGACGTTGCGTGCAGCCCAGCGCCGCGTGCGCTGTGCCAACGCTGCGCTGCTGCTGCTGGGCCTGCGTCGCCGCCGCCGCACCGCGCTCAACGCGCACCCCTTTGACATTGTGCTCATCATGGCCCATGCAGTGTGGGAAACGTGCGGTGACTCGGCCTGGGACGCAGCCAAGTGAAAAAAAGGCGATCGCCTTCTTATTTTCGGCCGCTGGCACGCGACGGGTTGGCGCGTGACGGGTTGAGGCGGCCGCCCGGCCCAGCCCCGGCCTCCACGCGCACTTCCGCGCCCCGCAGCCGCTCCAGCAGCAGCGCGTGCGCGCGCCGCGCCTTGTCCAGCCGCAGCAGCGCCGCATTGAGCACCTCGTCGTCGGCCTTGTCGCTGGCGTCGTGCTGGGCCAGCAGCACCTTGGCAGCCTGCTCCTGAGCGCTCGCAATCTCGTCGCAGCTCAGCAGCACCCCCTTTGGTTGTGCGCGGCGTCAGCGCACGCACCGCAACCGCGACCACAGCACGACCTTGAGGCTCTCGACAAAGGGCGTGAGCGTCTCCAGCGACACAGAGCCGGCGCCCATGCCCTCCTCGCGGCGCGCAGCGTCCACGTCGCGCAGCTGCGTCACCAGCCGGATGAGCGTCTGCTGAAACTGCGCGGCCTGCTGCTGCAGCCTGGCGCCCAGCGTGGCGAACGTGGTCTGCTGGATGAGCGTGCCCACCATGACCAGGAAGCACTTGGCCGAGGCCATGAGGTTGGTGGCATCCTCGCGGAACGTGTCGTGCAGTCCGCCGCACGCCTGCACCAGCTTGCGCGCGGCCAGCGTCGTCTGCTGGGCCTCGGCGCGGATGGCCTTGCGCTGGTTGGCGACCTCGGCCGTGGCGTGACTGGCCACCTCCTGCCGCATCTGCACGCGCGTCAACTTGCGCCCCGTGGCCTCCTTGATCGTCTGCTCCAGCTCCACCATCAACTTTTCCACCTGATCCTTGTTGGCCAGCAGCTTGGAAGCCTCAGCGCCCGTCACCGAAGTGGTGGCAGAGGCAGCGGCAGATTCGCCGCCAAAGAGCGCGCCTCCACCGCGGCCGGTGTCGGCGGTGCTCAGCGGCGAGGGTGGCGGGGCGCCGCGTCCAGAGCCGCGCTTGAACAAGGGCGACGATGGGCTGCCATCCAAGGCGGGCGCGGAATTGTAGGACCGGCGCCGAGCCCTTTGCTCCTGCGGTTCAGGACGTTGTAACGTCAGCGGCTCAGCGAAGCATGCAGCACCGCCAAACCTCCAGCTCCAGCTCCTTCTTCCTGCGCAACCCCTCCTCCCTCTCCGCCTCGCGCAGCTCGCGCTCATGTCGGTTGCGCTCAGTCTCGCGCCGTTCCAGCTCCGCATCGAACTGGGCCAGGTCGGCCTCCTCGTTGACGGACACGGCCGGCGGCGGCTTCGCTGCAAGACCTGGAGGGATGTACATGGGCTTCTGCGCTTGCTGCTGCCATTGCTGCTGTTGCTGTTGCTGCTGTTGCTGTTGCTGCTGTTGCTGTTGCTGGCGCTGCTGTTGCTGCTGTTGCTCACGTTGTTGACGTTGCCGCTGTTCCTCCTGCTCCAGCTGCATTTGCTGCAGCTGCAACTCCTCAGCCAGGAACTCGTCCGGCATGGGCGGCACCGGCGGCTGCTCCTCCTCGTGATGGCCGTGCTCGGCGCTGATGGTCTGCAGCAGCGCCTCCAGGTCCTGCTGGTCGCTGGTCTCGGGCTGCGTCGTGGCCTCACCTGCGCCGGCCGCGATGGCGTCCACAAGCTCGTCCAGCAGCCCGTACGTGTCGGCGGGGCTCTGCACCGCCGCGTCATCGTCGCCATCCGCGGGCCGCAGCTCGGCCTCCTCTTCGCGGCTCTGCTGCTGCAGCAGTGCCAGCTGCTCGTCGAGCTCGGCCTGCGCCTGTCGCTGGTCGGCCTCTGCCTGAGCTCGCGCCTGCTCCGCCTCCTCCAGCTCCTGCAACAGCCGCGCCTCCTCCTCGGCCTGGCGCTGCTGCTCGGCGCGTTCCGCCTCCTCCGCCGCCCGCCGCTGCTCCTCCTCTTCCTGCAGCCGCGCAGCCTCCGCCTCGTTCCAGGCCCTCTCAGCCTCCTCAGCCGCGAGTCGCTGCGCCTCCTCCGCTGCCAGACGCTCCTCCTCCTCGGCCCTCCTGGCCTGCTCCTCGGCTGCGCGCTGCATCTCGGCACGTTTGCGCTCCGCCGCGGCCTCTTCAGCAGCCTTCTTGGCAGCGGCGGCTGCTTCCGCGGCCTGCTGTGCCTGCCTCTCGTCCTCAGCTTTGCGGCGCCTTTCCTCCGCGATGCGTTGCTGCTCCTCCTCGGCTTTGCGGCGCCTTTCCTCCGCGATGCGTTGCTGCTCCTCCTCGGCCTTGCGGCGGCGCTCCTCGGCCAGCCGACGTTGCTCCTCGCGCTCTGCAGCCTCGCGCTCTGCCCGCTGCTGGGCTTCCAGCTGTCGCTTCTTCTCCGCCTCAGCTCTGCGCTCTGCCTCCGCCTTGGCTGCAGCAGCCTTTTGCTCCGCTTCCAGCTTGGCAGCGGCGGCCTTGCGGTCAGCCTCCTCCTTCCGCTGCTGCGCCGCCAACGCGGCCGCCTCACGCTCACGCTCCGCCGCCTGCCGCTTCTGCTCCTGCAGCCCGCGCGCTTGGGCCACCTTGTTGGCCATCTCCTCCTCCTCCTGACGCCGCTCCTGCTCCTGCCGCGCAGCCAGCTTCCTTGCCAGCTCGTCGGTGGGCTTCGCGTTCCCGGCCACTGCGGTCTTGGCTGCAGGCACAGCGGCCTTGACCGGCGCCACCTTCTTCAGCACCGGTTTCGGGGGCGGTACATGCTCCTCCTCCTCTTCCTCCTCGTCGTCGGATTCCTCGTTGTGGCCGGACTTGGCGGGTACTGGAGCCTTGGCAACGGCTGGTTGCTTCACAACTGCCTGCTTCACGGCCGCCTTCACAGCGGGTTGCTGCTGCTTCACAACGGGTTGCTGCTTCACAGCTGGTTGCTGCTTCACAGCTGGTTGCTGCTTCACAGCGGGTTGCTTGGGCTGCTGCTGGCCCTTGGCGGCGGGCACGCCCTTGAGCACAACCTTCTTCGGAGACTGAACAGCGCGCGCCGGTGCTGGGCTGTCGTCTGCACCGTCATCCAGCTCGTCGCCGTCGTCGTCGTGTGTGGCCGTCGAGTAGACCACGGAAGGCGGCGTGTCCAGCGTGCCGGGCAGCACTGCTCTGGTGCTCAGCTTGCCCACCGGTGTGCTGGCCCTGGTGGCGCTCTGCTCGGTCCGGGGCGCCGCAGGTGCCGATACGGGCTGCTTGGCTTCCACCGCCTTGGCGGCTGGGCGCACGTTGAGGTCGCGCTCAGCCTG
>CAZYYU010000247.1:0-3313 GCA_964651735.1 uncultured Gammaproteobacteria bacterium
CACGTCCGCCGTCACGGGCTGGTTGTTGAAGAAGCACACGGCCACGGAGCCGTCAAACAGGGGCTTGGCCCTGTGGAGATCGGTTGAGGGAGAAAGAGAGGGAACAAATCGCGCAGACCAGACGTTGAAAGTGGACGCGTTCTTGGACAGTGAGACGTCACCACTGATTGCGGCAGGTCAGCCGCTCCTCCAAAACGCACCGCGCAACACACCCAGCCACGCGCTGGCCTTGCACGCCCAGCGGGTCCTGGTTCACGGCGATCACCTCCTTGTTCGTGTACGTCTGCAGATCCCTGCAAGTACCTCGTCACAGCCTGCAACCCCGCTCACCAGCAAACCGCCAACCAGGCACTGATGCTGGCGAGCTTTGCGCTCATGACCTTGGCCCGCAGCCAGTGAAACCAACTGGCAGCGCAGACACAGGACACGCACCAGCGGCGCTGCCATGGTGGCCCAGAGCGAGAACTGGGCGCGTGACTGGGCTGGCGTGAGGTACACCGCCGCCGGCACAGAGCCCAGCAAAAAGTCCTGGCACTTCAGTTCAGCGCGCGAGAAAAGGCATGGAACCTTCCAGCAATTGCGCTCAGGGGTCTCACCGGGTCGTTCCACGCTCCTGGCCGCGCGTACCAGTGCAGCGCGGCGTTGGTGTCCAGGTTGACCAGCACGTTTTGCCACGAGTTGCCGTCGCCGGCGATGCGCCACGAGTGACCCAGACTGCCGCCCACGGGGCTGTACCAGTCGCGCCAGCCTTGTTGTCCCCGCGCAGAGACGAGGCCTCAGGACACCAGCAGCAACTGCCCAAAGCGCTTACCACACAGGTTGAAGATCATCGGCCGCCCGGTAGCTTTGATGGAGTCGCGCATCAGCGCATACTGGGCAAAGGCCACTGTGTGATTGTCCGAAGCATAGCAGCTGTCTGACGGGGCAGATGTCAGAAACCAGATGGACAAAACTGCAGGCAAAAGCCGCACAGTCAACCCACGCACCCTCCTTGACCAAGTCCACGCCCCACGCAGCGTACGAGCGTGCGTCCAGCGCCTCGTAGCCCTGGGAGCCCACGCGGCCCGCGCAAGTCTTTGTGCCACGGCACGTGTAGATGCCGAACTTGAGCCCCGCAGCGTGCACCTTTTGGACACGCGCGTGAGATGCGCTTTGCATTGGAGGAGCACGCAAACCTGGCCCGCAAGCCACTTGATGCCGCTGGGGAAAGTGCTGCACGAGCGTCAGACGATTGGCACGGCTGCGTCCTCCGTACTTGGGGTCGGCACGCACTGCAAGAAGAGCGCTTGAGCATGGAAAGCAGGGCACGGAAGGCGCAGGACCTGTGCCGTCCGTGTTTCGCGTTGTGTCGGCCCAACAATCGTCCAGCGCCAGGTACGTGTAGCCGTACTGCAAGCGGCGATGAGGACGGGCGTGCCAGCGAGCACAGGGCCACCTGGCTGAGGTTGTAGCGCGCGAACTGCGCCAGCACAGCCAGAACGCTCTGCTCGTTGATCTTGCACTCCGCATCGTACCACGTGTTGTAGGCCATGTAGGGCACGCGCGCCAGCCCATCGTCCAGGCCCGCCGCAACGGACAGCACGAGCGCCAACAAAACCGCCGCGCCCCACATCGCCCCGAGTGACTTTTGACGACCAACAGGTGCGCTGCTGGAGCCTCCCGGTGCGGGATCGCTCATTGGCGGTGTCGGATCCCCAGCAGCAGGGACCATGGAGAAGGCCATCGTTGTGCGCCTCAAGAAGGGCAAGAAGACGTTCGAGATCCTGACGGTGCATGGCAAGGCATGACACGCTTGCTCCATGCCTGGCGCCGCTGCGGCGGGGCGGTTCGGCTGTTTTTCCAACCGGGCATGTGCCTCAGGTGGGCGCGTGGAGGGATGGCAAGTGCGACTGGAACGACGTGCTGGCCGCGGATCGCATCATCAACGCCAAGGGCGAGCTCTACACGGCCGCTGACCTGCAGGTTTGGCTTCACGCGCGCGTTTTTTCGCTGTCCCTCTTTGGCGCTCAGCGTGCTGCAGGAGGCGTTTGGCACCGAGGACCAGCTGACCATTATGCAAGAGATCGCCAAGACGGGAGAGGTGCAGACCAACGCCGCGGACCGCAAGAAGGCCATGGACGACAAGCGCAAGCAAGTGATCAACTACCTGCACAAGTTGCGCGTCTTGCCCGCTGTGTGCAAGGCCCTCACACACACACGCGCGCGCATCGGCCCAACGCAGGTACTACGTGAATCCCAAGACGCAGAAGCCGCATCCCATCCAGCATCTGGAGAACGCCTGGGACGCGGCCAAACTCAAGGTTGTTGTTGCTGTGCTTCGGGGCGTTCCTTCTGTCTCACTGCTGCTGCTGCCAGATTGATCTCGACGAGCCCGTTGACGTGCAGGCACGACACATCCCCAAACCAAACCCAAGCAATACTCCCCATCAAAGCAACCGCGTGATGGGCGCTGCTGCAGGTCAGGAAGGCGCAGCCCAAGCTCATCGAGCAGCTGCCCATCAAGCGCGCCGAGATGGAGGGCAAGCTCAAGGTTCGAGGCTGCTCGGACTTGATGCTTGCCACACCGCTCTTTTGTTTGTGGCTGGTTGATGGCCTTCTCTGCTCTTATTGGAAAGTTGTGCACGACAACAACAGCCTGACATTCCCGGCTCAGGTGCCCCACGCCATGGTCGGCGTGTCACAGGGCATCATCCGCAAGTTCGCCACCATTCACGGCGAGAGGTCATTGCTTTGCCGCTCGTTCTTTGGTCCAGCGATGTTGATGTTGGTGTGGTGCTGTTGGGGGACTGCAGCTACACGTCGGAGGGCGTGGAGATGCACATTGCCATCGTGCCGGGTGACTTTGACGCGGTGCGTGCGTCTGGCAACACCCAAACTCTCCCCGTTCACTTGTACCGTCGCTGCAGTTCATCAAGGAGCTGAGCGGCGCCACCAAGGGCGACTTCCAGTTCGACGTGGACGGTTCGCTGGTTGTTGTCCCGCGCGCCGGCGTAGGTTCACGCGGTGCAGGCGCCCCCGGAGCCGCGGTGGTGCAGAACGACAACAACGAGAAGCCCAAGAAGTGAGCGTGGTCGCCTCGCTCTCGCTGGGAGGTGTCGATGCTCACTGTGCTGCGCAACATTCCAGGGGCGGCAAGAAGAAGTGAGTGGGGCGGGACGCTCCGTCCCCACGAGCACGCCGCATCGCCGGGACGCAGGCACGCATTAGCGGCAGCAGTAGCAGCAGCAGCAGCAGCACTTTGAAGAGGAGGGAACGTTGTGCCCGTCGCGCGCCCTGTGCTCAGGCCCGCCAATGAAGGGTGCTTGCGAGTGAG
>CAZYYU010000247.1:3413-5242 GCA_964651735.1 uncultured Gammaproteobacteria bacterium
AAAACACCGGAGATGAGCGGAGAGAGAAGAGAAGAGAGAGAAGAGAACCTTGAGCGTGGCTGCGTCCAGCGCTGAGAGCTCCAGCTTGTAGCGGTCGCCTCGCACCAGTTCGTGGCGATCGAAGCTGGCCTGCAGCATCTTGCGTGGCTTGCCAGCGTCGCCGCCGCCGAACCACAGCTGCGCAGTGCCGCACTCCAGGCCCGTGTCGAGGTGCAGCCGTCTCAGCGTGGCTGGGTGACGCAGCTGCTGCTGGCTGTCCAGCCGCGTCACCAGGTCCAGGCCCAGGCTGGGCACCCGCACGTGCAGCACGGCCTGCAAGAAAACATGGGTGTGAGCAGTTCTCTGCTGGGCTCCACCCACGCTTGACCTTGATCCACAGCTGTACCGTCTCCATCTGCTCGCAGTCCACAACCTTGGCGCCCACGCACAACACCTCTTCCACACAGAGCTCGTTGAGCAGCGCGTACGCCGTCTCCGTCAGCGTCACTGCCTCGGCCAGCCCCTGAATCAAGTCCTCCACCACCTCTGCGTCGCTGGCGGAGGCCACCATGCGGCAAGTGGAGGGCACATCAAGACTTGCAGGCGTGAGCAACGCACCACAGCGACCGCCTGCCCGTGTGGCACCTGCCAAAGTGGCGCTCCACCAGCCGCGGTGGCAACGTTCCCGTCCGCAGATCGGGGCGCCACCGCAGCAGCAGGCGCAGCACGCTCGTCGCAAACCGCCCTCCAGCCGACTCCAGCAAGGCTTCCAGGGCCTGCAAGGGGTCCGTCGGTGTTGCGCGCAAGGGTGCTGGGACGTACTGGTGTCGCAGCTAGTCGAGCACTCGCGGCAGCCGCACCGGAGAGCACGACAGGTCCCGCGCGGCTCAGAAGCGCGACGCTGCGCACATGCCAAGCCCGGCACACCAGCGGCACCACCGTCAGCAGCTGCCACACATCCAACCGCTGCAACACCACTTCCATGATCGTGTTTTTTGTGCAGCAAGTCGACAAGCCCACGGCTACTCCCCAGCTGCATCACGGAAGCATGCTGCCCGCCACAGCCAACCGGTCCGCTGCCTCATTTCCCGGGTCATCGCTGTGGCCCTTGACCTGCCCCGACGTGAGGCTTCGCAGCACAGAAGTGCAACAAGGGAGAAGCCGCACCCACTCCAGCCTGACTGAGCGATGCTGCTCCTGCAGAAGTGCGTCAAGCGTGAGCCACAGATCCTTGTTTGCGACAGGTTGTTTGGCGGCGTTCTTCCAGCCGCGCGCCTTCCACGTGGGCATCCACTCGCGGACGCCCTGCGCACATGCTCTCAGAGCGAGCAGGGCACCCAAGAGTTGCGCCTGCCTTTGTGACGTATTCCGAGTCCGTGCGGACCACCAGATCGTTGCGTGGATCCTGTTGCAGTGCGCGCACCGCAGCCATCAACTCTGCCCGCTGGTTGGTCTGCTTCCCGTGCAGGCGTTCGCTCACGTTCCGGGAGTCGCCATCGCCAAAAAACACCCCGACGCCAGCCCGGGCGTTGGCCTTGCCGTTGCGCGCGCACGCTCCGTCACAGTACACCGTCCGTGGCTCCTCGAAGACCACAGAGAGGAGCTGGACCTTGGCCGGCGCGGTGCCATCCACAGGACGGCTTGGGGACGCAGCACGCTTCCTGCTCGGCTGTTCCTCAGGCCGCTTCTTCAGGAGTGCCTTCATGGTAGCGCCAAACCCTCTGCCCCGACAGCGACGCTGACCCTCACCCGGGGCACGCCGCACAAAACGCGTCCCGCGCTGGAGGGGCAGGCACCACCACCACCACCCGCCATGTCCTCGCCGTACGAGGGGTGGGCTGAAGAGCAGC
>CAZYYU010000248.1:0-5230 GCA_964651735.1 uncultured Gammaproteobacteria bacterium
TGGCCAGTCCGCCCGAGCCTGCGTGCTTGCGCTCAGCGAACGAGCAGAGGCGAGTCCCGACGCACCCACTGACACGCCCACAGCGGTGCAGTTGCTGGCCGCGCAGCGCTTCACAGTCGCGTCACAAGTGCGCACAGCCTTGTCGTTGGGGTTCTGCGAGTCCCCGCTATCATCGCACTGCAGTTGCGATCGTTACTGGGGGGATCCAGCAATGCAAAGCGGCACCTGATCGATGGAGATGCCGACGATGCAGCTGTTGATCTTGCAGTCCGAGACGTCCACCGAGTCGCAGCCGCGCGCCATGATGCTGGTGGCGGTGTAGTTCTTGTCGAACTGGCAGTCGCTGATGCTCGTCTTGCAGATGCGGTTCACGATCAGGGCCTTGTGTGGCCTGTCAGTGTGTGCATGCGGAGGGCGACAGTGCACGCAACCTGAGTGACGCAGCCGCTGAAGGTGCAGCCACGAACGTTGGCAGAGACGGCTCGTCTGCCGAAAACAGGGAGCTGAGAGTGCGGCACAACAAACAGGGTGTGCAATTACAACCTGCAGGCGATGCCACCGTCGCGGCAGTTGAGGAAGCGGCAGCGCTCCACCTCCAGCTCGCAGTCCTTGTCCCGCACAAAGCTGCACATGCAGTGAGGAGGGCCAGTGGATGTCACGCAAACACAGAGGACTCATTTGCGAGCACAGACACGCACTCAAGCCGCAGCAGACAAGGCCGCGACTCACAGGGCCGTCTGGATGCCCTCGAACGCGCAGTCTGCGAACCGCAGCGTGGCTGGCGCCACAGCCACCACAGCGTGTTGGCCCGCCGAGAACGAGCTGCGATGCGCGTCAACAAAACGACTGGGGGACCACTGAGTCGCTCACCACTCCGTGAAGGTGAGCTTCGCGGGGCCGGCGAACACCGCCACTCCGGCGCCAATCTGTGCCATGTGCGTGAGGTCACGGCAAAGCACGCGAAGCCCGACACAGCAAGACCCACAAGCTCACCGGGCTGCAGTGGAAGCGCACGCGGTTGAGCGAGAGCGTGGCCCGGTCACCCACTGCCAGCGTGATGCGGTTCTCGGTGCCCTCCTTCTCCACTGCTCGCAGTCAGCGCTCTCGCTTGCGAGAGCATTCGCTTGTGGGCACGCACCCTCTTCCCCGCCGCGATCCAGCGTCAGGTTGTCCAGCAGCAGCTCCGTGCCTTGCGAGATGTCCATGAACGTGCCCTGTTCGCGCAGTCACCACTCAAGCAGCGGCCAAACTGGCAGCGCCTGCAACCTGTGGAAACGTGATCTTGGAGCTCAACCCGCTGCCAAGGCCTGCCAGCGCAGCGTGAAACAGAACACAAGCACGACCCACCAAAGACTTGCCGATGATCTTGACGGTGCCACGGCCCATGAGGGACACGCGGTCCTCCAGCACAATGGCATTGTCGGGACACACCTGCAGCGGCTGCTTGAGCGCACACAAGTGCATCCAACACAGCCTGACCAGGATCACGCTGCTGATGGGCGTCTCTGGCGTGGTCTGCTGCTCGGCCTTGTTGTGCGTTTGGGCCGTTCAGGCGCTGCGACAACCTCGAGAAGCCCACCAGCAACCTGCCCCGCGGCGTTGAGAAGGACGGGGGGCGGGCGCGCCAAAAGAACCAAACCTGCAACTTGAGCGATGCCAGGTGCGTCTGCAGCCGCGTGATGAGTGCGGGCAGCGGCGGTCCGTCTGCAGAACACGCCGGCCCAGTCAGCCGCCATCCGCCCCTCGCAAGCAAGCGACTTCACCCGGCTGCGGTGCAGGAATGTTCCCTGCCCATACACTGGGTCAGGAGGGCACGAACACGAGCGCCCCCTCAAGCTCACCCACGAGGCCCTCCAGCTCGCGAATCTCGTCCTGCAGGCTGCGCGGCAACGACCGCACGGCCTCGTTGAGCGTGTCGAACTGCGACGACCTCGTCTGCAGGAAGGTGTGCTTCCAGCCGCGCGCAAAGTCCTCCTGGCTCACGTATACAACCGGCCTGAGCCCGCGCGCGGTCAGCACAGCCAGCAAACCGCCAAAACAGCGAACGCACCGCGAATGCTTGGAGAATGCCGCGCTCCATAGCCCCTCGTCTGTCCAGCGCGCCCACTGAGCCACCCGCGCGCAGGGCCCGCAAGGCACGCACCCGACGAGAGCTCGCGGAACAGCGTCGACACCGAGGCGCAGGCCAGCAGCGAGCGCGGCTCCATGCGCTCGAAGATCATCTTCTGCACGCCTGCAGAGCAGCGTTGGACGACACAGCCCGGTCCCGCCGCGCAGCAAAACCTCTGCCAGCGCGCGCAACAGGTCAGCCAGAATGAGCAGCGCACGCGTCGGTGCACCTGGGCAGCCCCAGCACGTCAAAGGGCTGCGTGTCCTCCCACGACTCCGTGCGTTGCTTCTCCTGGCCCTCCATCGTTTTTCCAGCGTGCGAGGGGGGGCCGCCGCCGAGGGACTTGGTTGTGCTATTACCGTCGCCGCCACCACATGGAGGAAGGCGATCGCGGCGACGGGGACCATTTCCTCAGTTGGGCCTTGCACAGACCGCCCCGCAGCCCGCCTTGCCCTGTGTGCAGCGGCCTGGATGCGCTGCACGACGGGCACTGGTGTACGCTGCGTCGCTCGGTGCTGAGCTGCTGCTGTGACTCGGTGGCGGAGTGCGTGGACCGCCGCTGCACGCGCGATCTGCTGGCCGTGCTGGCGTGTCTGCACCTCTACGACTGGGCCATGGGGGCAAGCCTAGGGGGCCGGGCCGAGGTCTGCTATTGTTGTGAGCGTGCTCCGTGCCGACACGTGGCTGCAGACGGCCACGCGCTTGCATTGGTGGAGGGCCACCTGCTGGGACGGTCTCGTGTCGGCAGAGGAACTGGTGGCAGCGGTGGTCATTGTGGACGGGTTTCCGTGGCCGACGCAGTTCAGGCCTGGCGAGCCGTTCGCGTGCGAGTTTGTGCCTGTGGCTGCGAAGGAGGGCGTGTTCAGGATGCAGCGTCTGGAGCGGGTCCCAGTGCGCGTGGCGCACTTGACGCTGTTCTCCAAGGACTGGTGAGTGTGTTAGCTTGCTCTGGCCCCCCACCGCTAAACGGCTTGTCAAGGCTGTCCTTCCTTCGCGACGTGGTGGTTGATGGGCGGATTGACTGGGTGGCGCCGGGGCTGCTGGTGCCGCCGCAGTACGCGCCCTCCAAAGGCCCCACCGGCCACCAGGCGCTCATCGGCAAGTGGAAGTGCGTGGCCTACAACGCGGCTCGGGGCTTTCTGCTGGAGAAGGACGTGGCGCCGTCGTCGCGCAACAAGCCCGCCACGGCCAGCGCTGCGGTGGGCGCGCTGCGGGTGCATTCTGCGGACCCATTCCCGGCCTCGAGCGACGACCCCACCACCAAGGCAACGGCTTGCTTTGTTTTGCAACGTATCCCTCTGACGTCGCCCGGTGCAGCGGCGATGGGTGCCGCTGTCGGCCTTGCGTGTGGAGGACATTGAGCGGTTTCGGGTGCAGTTGGCGTTGCCCAGCGACACGCGGCGCGGCTACCTGGTGAAGATCAACGAGGGCCGTGACGGCGAAGTGGCGGCAGGTCCACAATCTCTTTGGTTCACCGAGCTTTGGGCTCTGAACCGTTGTTGTGGCGTTACAGACGCCATGGAAGCCGCCGCCGCCAAGGCCGTGCGCAAAACGGAGCGCGGTGCGCTGTACAATGTGCTCAAAGGGGGCATGGACCCGTCCGATGCCCGCTTCGGGGCCGCGAACTTGCTCGCAGGAGAGGTGACTTGCCTGCTCGAACCGCGCCCTTTGCGGGTGTCGTTTCCGTCCGCGTCACTGACGATGTTGCCTTTCCTTGTTCATCCGATCCTTCTTCTCCGCTCTCACGCTCTTCTTCATGGCAGGACCACCTGCATTTGGGCGCGATGCAACCAGACGAGGAGCTCGGCTTCGGGTTGTCCTCGTCCACGGACGTGTCAGAGACCGCCGAAGGTTTTCGTTTGCAGCGATGCCTGTTCGTTCCCCCTCAGCTTTGTGCAGAGGACGATGATCATGCCTCACCATCACAGGTTTTGCTTCTCTCTTCTCTCTCTCTCTCTCTGTTGACGACTGAAACAGGCGCTGGGAGGCATTCCCTTGGCAGTGCCGCTGCCGGGCATCGCGCCGACTGCGCCGCTGAACAAGCCACCAGAAGAGACGGCCACGGGCGGATACCGTGAATCGCTGGCCGCCTTTGCTGCGGACTACGCGGTCAGCTGTTTGTTTGTTTGTTGTTTCTGGGTTTCACTGCCGACTTTTGATGTGACATTCGCAATTCGTGGCCGCACCGCTGACCCGGGGGGTTGCTTTGCCCGAACAGGCACAGCAGCATCGGGGCGACGCCGAGACGCCGGCCCAGAAGCGCTCCTTCAAGCAGCTGTGGGCGGGCAAGCGAGAGGTGCGCTGCTCGGCCTTGGCGTGGAACCAGTGTGTGGTTGATTTGCTTCCGTCATTGCATCGTCGTTTGCCTGCTGCCTTCTGAGCGGTCTTGGTTGGCCAGGACATGACGGCCTCGTTGCTTTCCTGGAAAGAGACTGCCTACTCCAAGATGGAGCGGGTGTGCTGGTGTCAGGGTGAGCTGCCTTTGTGTTCTTTGGTTTCCCCCCTCAGCGCCGCGAGGCAGGCATCTACGCTGTGCCTTTGTTGGCCCTGGTGTCGCTGCTGACGGCGCTGACCGACGTGTTCCTGCAAGGTGCGAGCCCCCGGTACGATCTATGTTGACATCACAAACGCTCGATTCCAGTGATGAATGAGCTGTCATCGAGCGGCTTCCAGGCTCTGGCTGTGCTGACGTACAGTGTGAGCACCGACCGCCTCGCAGCTGCTCGTGTTGTTTGACGGTGCATCGCAGCTGGGCCTCAACTGGCTGCTGTTCCTGGCCTGCATGATGGTCATCTCGTCGCTCACGCTCTTCATGACGGTGTTCCTGTTCCCAACCATTGCTGGATCTGGCGTCCCCGAAGTGAGGCGCAGACGCTTCATTTGCGCCTTGTCACTGTTTGCGGCAGATGCGCACGATTCTGTCCGGCGCGTCGTTGCCCGACTACTTGGCGCTGCGCATTCTGCCGCCGAAGCTGTTGGGCGTGCTGCTGCTGGGTTGCAGCGGCTTCTGGGTCGGCCGAGAAGGCCCCATGATCCACCTGGCGTGCCTCATCGGCTCTGCGCTCATGCGTTTGCCGCTCTTCCGGCAGGTATGAGCTGCCTTTGTTTGCGGTTGCCTGG
>CAZYYU010000249.1:0-5206 GCA_964651735.1 uncultured Gammaproteobacteria bacterium
AGCTGAAGCAGTGCACACACCGATGAAGACCTCCGACGTGAGGTGGTTGGGCTCGTGATGCTCCAGAATGTCCTCGTACAGTGCAATGGCCTGCGTGTACTCCTCCTGGCAACCCGGCATAAGCTCGAGACGGGGTGCCGGTAATGGGCTGGGGAAACCTTCTCCAGATGGTCCTCCGCCACAGTGGCGGCCTTGCAGAACCTGTTCACCGCAGCACTGCAGCGTTGTGAATGAGGAGTGCTTTTCAAACAACACAGCCTTACTCGTATTTCTTGGCATCAAACTTCTCGAACTCGGCCTTCCACTCCAGAAACTCCGGCTCCTTTTGCGCAAGCTCGAGCTCTTCATCGGTGGGCATGGGCTGGAAAGACCGGTGTCAGCCGGAGACAAAGGCCAGAACACCCACGCCTGCACACAGACCCGATCCAGATCCAGCTTCTCGGGCATCGAGCAGTCCACCAACGCCTCCATGGCCTCCTTGGCTTTGCGGTACGGCTCCCTCAGCTCAGGCGGCCAGAAGTCCTGCGAAGCCGCATTCAACCTTCTTTCCCTCCACACGCTGAGCGCACGCACCTCCGAGGTGATCTTGAGGTCGTGACTGAGGCGCATCTTCCACGTCGTAGGCTTGGGCACCACCTTTTGCGGCGGCCGTGGCTTGATCGCGCTCTTGTCGGCCTTGCGCCGTCCACCCAGGGTGCGCGTTTGGCCGTCGCTGGTCGTGACGGTGCCGCCGCCCTGAAAAGCTTTGGCCGCGGGCTGCTTGCCTTTGTTCGGCGCACCCTCCTTCTTGGGGGCATCCTTCTTGGCCCGCGGCGCGCTCCGTTGGCGCTCAGTCACGGCGGCCTCAGTGGGAAGGCGAGTCGGCGCAGACGGTTTGCGCACAGCAGCGCTCAGGCTGGCATGAGGCACTCGCAAGGACGCCCATCGCGCCTGCCCCGTCAACGCCACAGCGCAGGCCCTCCTCATGGTGCTGGCTGGCTGGTTCATTTTTTTGTCGTCTCGAGCAGCGGCGTTTTCTCGTGGACGGCATCGGCCTTGTCGGACAGATCCAAGTGATCCAGGTTCTGCGACATGATGTCTCTGTCGCGGCTCTCGCCGCAGTGCATCAGCAGGAACAGAGTGAGGCCAAGCGCGAGTGCGCTCAAGAAGTGCCACACGTCGTGGTCGTCGTAGAAGAAGCAGGGCTCGCTCAGCTCGCGAGAGTGCCACGCACGCAAAGCCTGCGGGGTGGGGCTCGGCTGTCAACGGAGGAGCAGAGGCATCGCGCGCGCAAAAGAACCTTGTTCGAAGGCGAGGCGTTGAAGAAGTACATGGCGGGCAACGCGGTGCCCAGCAAGCACGCCAGGATGACGAGGCGCGTGATGCGAGTGGGCCAGTCCACGTGGTGCAGCGTGCCTACGCGACACGGGTGAGCTGGGACACGCGCCAAACGAGACGCGTTCGGTACCCAGCACAAACGCGAACACATTGAGCAGCGCCGTGCCAACTGCCACGCCCAGCAGCATGGTGGCGCGATCCATCAGGTCGGTCCAGATGGAAGTGAGGGGCACGCAGCCCAGCAGGCAGATGATGCCCGTGCACAGGGCCAGAGCCCACACCTTTGGGCAGATCTGTTGAGCACATGGTTGTGCATATGGGGGCGCGTGTACCTTCATGCGAAAGCGGTGGCGCACCGCAATGAGCACCACCGTCACATTCCAGGCCAGGCTGAAGCACAGCGCCCAAAGCACCACTTGCCAAGGGTCAGCGTGGCCGCCAGTGTCCTTCTCGTACAGATCCAGCAGCGTGCCTTGCGCGCACAAGGGGAAAGGGGAGGGGTGGTTGAGCGTACAGAAACGGCGGCGCTGACGGCAGCACGCACCAAAGTAGTTGAAGATGAGCAACGAGGACAGCAGCGCAAACGGCAGGAAGGGGTGCGGCAGCACTCGAAACCACTGAGGATGGCGTACGACGGTTAGGCGTGTGAGCGCGTGTGCAGCGGTGGCGAATCAACCTTGCGGTACACTTCCAGAGACATCACGATGGCACCCTGCCCAGGTGCGGTGACGGCCCGCCCCGACAACGCAACCACACACTGACGCAGCGCACCACGAACATGAACGCCGTGTCCACCGTGAAGATCAGCCGATTCGGGCACACGTGGTACGTGGCGCTCATGAGCCCTGCGACGAGTTGCTACGCGCACACACGCGCACAACGCGCGAACCTTCGTAGATGATGGCCACCGACAGGCAGTACAGCAGCGTGTAGTCGTCGGGCAGTGAGAGCACACGCAGCACCGTCTTTTGGCCGCGCCAATGCCTTCACACGCACGCACGTCAAACGGCAGCCAAATGAAGAGGCAACACTCACCGCTTGCACCACATGATCCACGAAAAGGTGAGAATGCCCACAATCACGTAGGCAGCCTGCAATGAGGCGGTCAGCAGCGTCCAGCGCCAAGACCGGCCACGCCTTACGTTGGACAGGATGTTGTTGGCCGCCCACCACGTCACGGCGTAAGGCCCTGTTGCCGTCAGCACCGGGCAGCCGGCGGCGCGACGCCACGTACCAGTCGTTTGCAGCGGGAACATGCACAGGTCGTTGAAGAAGCACACGTCGCGGTTGCCAGTGGTGAGCATGCTGGTGGCCTCTGCAGCAGCAGCAGCAGTGAGTTGGTGAGTGAAGCGGGGCGTGAACGGACCCGCGGAGGACGTTTGCAGCGAAGGCAACAGATAGAAGACGCCGCCAACCACGACCATCCACAGAATGGCCTTGGCGCGGCCCCGGGTCCAAGACGCCTGCAAAGGAGCTGAACAGGGACCAACAAAAGAACAGCATTGCGCGCACCTCTTTGTCCTTGCGCGTCACATTGTGCAGCGGCTCAATGCTTGCTGTGGTGTGGCCGCCGCGCACCTTCTTCAGGCCGACTCGGCAGAAGAGGAAGCTGCGGCATTGTCAGGTGCTTGTTTCGGGGCCAGCGACGAACCGCGTGCGCAAACCTGATCACAAACGCCACGCAGAGTGACACGAGCACAAAGGCCAGCGCCTGAACGTGTGCGTGTCACAAAGGCGGCGGGCTCAAGTCTGCTGCGTACCACAGCCCAGTGCACAATGGCAAAGCCCGACGCGGTGAAGGACGCGCCGTACGAGAAGGTGACGGTGACGTTCTTGAGCGCGCCAAAGCTGTTGTTGGCGGCGCGCAAAGGCACTGCGGAGATGGACGGGTTGGGCCGCAGCCCGACGTACAGCACCTCGGGATGGCCGTCCCACAGTTGCGAGGGCAGAATCAGCATCCGGCCTGGGTGGGTGTGAGAGTGCGAGAGTGCGGCGCAGCGCGGGCCACGACGCACCCACGGTGGTAAAGGTGAGCACTTGGTGCTGCGCGTCGCGCAGCGTGATGTCTGGACACCCGTTCCAGGACAGCTGCAGGTCGTAGGGCGCAGCGATGGAGTCGTCTGACTGCACTTCTACGCTGAGAGGAAGCTCTGCACCCACGTGAGCATGGACGCGGGGGGGGTGTCAAAAGGGCGACGACCTTGCGACTGAACGTTGTCCAGCAGCGCGTACAGGAACGTGGGCAGCGGACCGACCACCACGCTGTGGCCGACGCCCAGCGACAGTCGCGTGCGAGGCAGCGTGTTCACTGGCAGCAGGAGTTGTCGGCGCGAGGCACGCACACGCGCGCGCGCACACTGCACGCACCGCTCACGTTGAAGGCAATGTGCGGAGCCCCGACCACTTGCAGCCAGAACAGGCGCTCCAGCGCGCCGTCCTCGACGCGGCGGCAGAGCGTATCGTGGCCGGGCGTGTCCGCAGACACGGTGTGGAAGGCCACAAAGGAGTCGTCAAGCACCACGGCTTGAAGCTTGGCCTTGTCGCTCTAGCACGCCGTGTGAGGCAGGCGTCGTGGCAGGCCTGCTGACGGTGCTCACCTCGGCTGTGTCAAGCGTGACGGTCCACAGCCGGTCCAGAGCCACGGAGTCATCGAAGGCGATGCGGTACAGGCAGCTGGAGCCGCGCGGCGGTGAGCAAGAGAAGTGCGTCCCTGTGCAGAAGCCACCTGGCGTCGGTGCTGCCTTCCACGAGCAATCCAGGCACCAGCGTGGCGCACTCTGTCCCAGCGGCAGCGCAGCAGACCCCACACAGCAGCAGCAGCAGCAGGGCGACGACGACCCTCATCGCGCCGGGCCCGTTTGCAACTCTTGGGCGCGCCATCATGGGTCTCCTTTTCATCGTGCTTCTGTGCGTCGCTGGTACGCACGGTCCCAAAGCCGTTGCTCCATCCATGGCCGCGCCAGGCGCCTTTTCTCGTGATGTTACCCTCAGTCTCGGTGATGGGCACGCTTGTGCCCCATGGCCCCTTTGACTACCAAGATCTCTGACCTCTGTGCTGTTTGGCGCGCGCGTGTCTCGTGCAGCTTTTGCGCAGCCTTTTGTTCGTACTCACCCGTTCTGGCTGCGCAGCGACGCAGGCGGCCATCCGCAACGTCAACATCAAGGTTGATGGCAACGCGTACACGTGAGTGAGCCACGTTTTGAAGCGCGTGGCTTTTTTCTCACGCACACCGGGCCCCCCGCAGCTTTCAGCCGCCCATCCAGACGGCCGCCCTGGTAGCCGCCCCCAACGCCTGCAGCACTGGAGGCTAACCTTGTGTGCAAAGGGCGACACCGTGCGCTTCACGTGGCCCATCCCCAACGGAGCTGCCATTCAGGTCACGCGCTCCAACAACAGCGCCGTGTGCCAGGGTCAGTCAGGCAGCACAGTGGAGGCCTCGCGCACTCACTTGTTGCACCCAGCCTGTACCAGCCCCGTGTCCAGCGTGTCCAGCCCCTGCTACCCCTACTTCTCGTGCCCGGCCAGCACCACGTCGGGCGAGACCTGCGACATCTTCATTGACCCGCAGAACTACACCAACAGGAACCTGTACGCGTACACGGGTGACTCGTTGTTGTTGTTGTGGTCGCGACTCCCGCTCACACGAAACAGGCGCAACGTCGGCCAACACTGCGGCCTGCCCCAGCAACCCCAGCTCCTCTCAGGCCATCTTTGCTGGCCAGATCAACGTGGGTGAGCGGTGCTGCTTGAGTGTCGTGCAACGCTGAGCACGTGCAGGCAACTACAACTACGACTGCTCCACGGCCACGACGCGGTGAGCAGTCCCCGACCCCTTGCTGCTGCTGCTGCTGCTGCTGCTGCTGCTGCTGCTGCTGCTGCTGCTGCTGC
>CAZYYU010000250.1:0-5196 GCA_964651735.1 uncultured Gammaproteobacteria bacterium
GTTCGCCAGCATCTGGCTGATGAGTACATTGAGGCCTATGGCTCGTGGGCTGAGGTACATGATGAGGTCATCCCAGTGTATGAGGGCGATGTGCCACTGGGCGGCCTGGACGGTCCCTATTGGAAATGAACGTGACCATGCGAATAATTTTGCAAGGAGTAGAAATGAGCACAACCAACTCTGCAAAAAGCACTTCGCGGGGGCCGTCTCACTCGCAATCCCATAGCCAAGGGCATCTGTGAGCAGGGGGAAACGGCGAGAGGGATCGGCCACCGAGCTTTCCGCTTTGGCACCCCACCATAACCGGGTGTGGCAGTGCCGGACCGTTGGGCTGGGCGCGAGGGGGCCGGAACCGCAACCCCTCCTGGCGCGGTGACAGAGAAACGAGACGGGTGAATTGTGCAGGAATCGATTTGCGCGATGTCGTGTCGGAGGACACGAAGAAGTTGCAACCAGCCCCAAAAGGGCGGCCCTGAGAAGGGGACACGGCAAGAAGGTCCTGAGGCGCAACGGAAAGTGAAATGAGCCTCTGCACGAAAATCGTGCAACGAGGAAACGAGCGCAATGGAGGGCGTGCGCGCGACGCGGTGCCCGTTGGATGAGAGCCACGTGGTGGCGGCATCGCGCAGCACGAGCGCACCTGTCAGCCGGCCAGCGGCAGCGTCTGGAAGAGGAGCACGAAGGTCTCCTGGAAACTGGATGACCCTCCGTGGCGGCTACGCTGGTGCAGCCCACCCTCCAGACGTCAGAGCAACGCTGGCCGCCGTCGGAAGCCAGCTGCGGACCCGCGGGTGGCCTGTGCCAAAAAGGTCGGGCAATTTTTTGTCAACGCGGGCTGCAAGGTTGGAGAGCAGACCCTGCGGCGCTGGACAGAGGCTGTGGATGCGAGTCGGCCCGTCGCTTCTCCCAACAAGCGTACGAGGCGCCCAGAAGGAGCTCAACTACGAGCAGCGCCAGGTTGCAGCTGCGCCAAGAAAGGCTACGACTACATCCTGGGCCTCCACAACAGTGGATTCTTCCTGCACCGCCCCGACCGCATCTGGTCAGTCGACTTTACCAGCATGGCGATCAAGCAGCAGCGCCACCACACGCACGGCGAAAGGGCGGGAAACAGCAGAAGTACACCCAGCACGAGCACACCATTTGGACTGCAACTGGCTCAGATAGGTCCATCATCCTGCCGCACGCGTTCTCCCACAACCCTGCCCTAAAGCCCAACGCGCCAGGCCTGATGTTTTGTGCCAACAATATGACATCAGCCCGGACAACATCAGCTACAGCCCGGACGCCGGGAACTGGGTGGGTGAGACCACTGACATGGTCTACACGGCAGTGAAGGACTACAGCTGGCAGGACTGCTATGAAGTCCACGAGGATGGAAATTCGCGATAGCCAAGAGGCATTGACATTTTCACGGAGTACAAGGCCGCACAAATCAGCACAATCTCCCCCAACGACTGCAACTACCACAGCGTCGCCAAGGAGGCCTAACGTGCGAGCCGCCCTGACGATGCCACTGACGCCGACACGTTTCGCACCCTACATTATTTGGGTCGTTTCTTGTGATGCCATTTGCAGCTTCTGGAAGCGCAACTTCATGCTGGACGTGAGCAAGCCTACGCTGGCGGCCTACGTCGACACGTTCAAGGGAAACAAGAATTTCAAGCAAGAGCGCCAACAGCTTCATCGTGAATGCATCGACGCCTATCAAGGATTTGTGGCGCAGGATGCTGAAGATGCATCAGAGTAATGTATTGCAGCGCAAGATTGCGTGTGCTGCCCTCAGGCAGCGAGAAAATCGCAATCCCCCAAATCCACTGAGAGGGGTAGCGAGGGTCGAATGGATGATGCGGGGGCCACGGCCGAGGGGTCTTCCAGTGAGAAGGAACAGCACGAGCAGGCGCTGCTCCAGATTCTCAGCGGCGCCGTGTCCGACGATGACGACGACTTCCTTCCAGCAGAACACGAAGACGCCGTCGAGTTCTGTGCCGGCTTGTCGCCGCTGGAAGCCACAAGCTGGCTCCTCAGGCTTGCGGAGGGAGCTGGCATCCCTCTGAGACCGTTCTATGGTTCTGCAAGCGACAGGGTTATCGCTTTTTTTGTAAGGCCCCGCTGCTCGCTGATAACGCTTAACTCGACCGCTTTCGCTCGACAGCACCGTGGCGAAGTGGAGGTCTTCAAAATGCTTTGGGACAGTCCTGCAGCTGGAGTACCCTTCTTTGTGCAGATCGCTCGAAATGAGACGGGCATCGAGTATTTCGGTCCAAGCTTTTTGTTCCGCAGCCCGGCACTTGATTTTGTCTCAGAAGATGAACAGGCAGGTGTATGTTCCCTTGGTTCCTTTGCCTCACATCACAGTGCCTTTAGTTAGTGCAGCTTGAAAAGTATGCGTTCTTCCTCGACTGCGAGGACATTGTTGAAAGCTTTCAAGAGCAAGGCTTCAGCAGTGCTGAAACTGGCGCTCTGTTGCGGTGGTTGCAGAAGCACAACAAGTACATTGCAGGACGCAACAAGCACGATTTCCAGCGCTTGAGCAACGCCTACGGTGTGAAGCTCCTTCGTGCAGAGGGGCATCCACTGGATAGCAGGTTGCTGATAGATGCGCCGGCGCCCGTTGTGGATGCGCTTTTGGACGCAGGGGTACGTATTCATTCGACAGGAGGAGCTGATCGCATTCCAACCCCCATTTCGCTGCGTCAATTGCTGCGACGTCAGCGAGCAGAGGCAATGGGTATCTACAGCACAAGCCGTCTGTTGCAGTCCCGCGATGTTCTTGCCTACGTGAGTCTCCTTCGCGAATTTGACTACCAGGTCACAGCCGAGGACCTGGCGCCTTGCATGTCGATTCCAGACGTTGCGTGTGCCTTATTCACTTTCCAGTTTATTGTGGAACTCCCACCTGAGATGTGGAAAACGAAAGGCTTCACTCTCTTTGGAGATGGATACGGACATTTTATGACGCACAGGGCGTTTCCAAGCCTCGCTGATGAGGTGTTCACAGTGCTGTGTTGCCTGCTTCGGGTGTGCCCTCAACTACCGCGTGACCTGCGCAAGTTGCTGCTTATTGCCGCATTTGGCCTCAAACGAAGCGGAGGTGGCGTTGATGAGACGTCATCGAACAGCTTCCTCCTTAAAAGACATGATCAAGAGTTCTAGGAGCGGGCGCAGCACCTGCCATGGAGCAGCGGGTCCGAGTGATCAAAAGAAGAAGAATACAACCGGCTGCGTTTATGCCTCGCCTCTGGTCTGCTGCGAGTGCACCAGGAAAGCATGCAACAGGAAACGATGCACATGCATTGCTTGCAGCCGATACGGCTTCATTGCCATCCAGCCAAATCTGGAAATGGACGCTTCGACACTTGCACTAAGTTGCTCTTCTCATCAAAGCAGCGCACTTCCGAGAGGACGACTTCTCCCATGTTGCGCAGCACCGCACTGACGGCCGCGTTGATGTCGCTATGGATGCGCCACTGCCAAAGCGATTCCATCTCGATGCACACATCAAATGCAGGCTGCGACTGCTGTTCCAGGCGAGTCTTGGACGCCACGCCTTCGCTGGAGCGCTCTGCTGCGCTTAAGATCACAACATTCACTCCTCCGAGCAAGTTTTTCCTGTGGGTTGTTGATGACGTCCGCCAACGTTCAACCATGCGTCGTAGCGATCAATTGCACGCCTCGCAGCTTGATACCGACTGCTTCCTGAACTTCCTGTGCCGTTCCAATCTCATCAATGACGAGCGTGTCGGGTGTGTGGTTCTGTACAGCCTCCAGCATCACGCTGTACTGGCGCGAGCGATGTCCAACCTTCATGCGTCGGGCTTTTCCTACGGCCACATGCGGGACAGTGTGCTCACCACCAATCTCGTTGTTGGTGTCGACCACCATCACTCGTTTGCGTTCGGCCAGCGTTCTCGCCATGTCTCTGAGCAAAGTTGTCTTCCCACAACCTGTTTTGCGTGAGAGACAACTTGAATCAGATGTGGTCTTGTTACCAGGTCGACCGACGAGTAAAACACTCTTGCCAGCATGTAAAATGTCTTGAATTGTGTCTGCAATGCCATGCACGGCTCGAGCCATGCGAATGGTGGCGCCTGTGGCTTGCCAGTCGTCCTCCCCCGGATCCACGATGAATGAACAGCGGTGCAGAGAGTTGCCAACGGTGGCACGATTGCTGCTCGTCACAGGCCCCACACGGTCGACCAAGTGGTCCAGATGCTTGCGAGTCACCAGCACATTAGATTCAACGCGCTCTGCTTGCCTCAGCATGAAAGAAGCACGGCAACCCTCATCCATGACGATGTCAATCAGGTTTCTTTCAACACCTGGCAGTGCTTTGAGCGCTCCGGCAACATCTGCCGGCAAGATCGCTAGCAGATCGCTGAACTCCTCGTTCACGCTCGTATTGTACGGGAAGCTCCATGTGGATCTGGCGCCGTATGCCGAGGCAAGCAATTCGGTGACAGGAAGGATGTCGGGGCCAGCCTCAAGAAGCGCAATTTCTTGGATTGCTCTGGCCAAGGAACCATCGCGAGCCTCGCCAAGTTTGCGCTTCTGCGCCAGCAACTGAATCATGCGCTCTGCCGCAGGGGACAGCAGATGCACATCAGCGGCAGCATACTCGATAGCCTCTGGCATTCTGACTGTATCGAATAAAAAGACGCCCTTGGAGCTCGTCCCGATCTGCAGCAAACACAAACCGCCATCCTGTGACGTTGCAGCGCCAAGTTCGACCCCCTCGCAGTCCAGGGCAAGCATCGGTTCGTTCGAGAGCGTTGCAAGCGCGGCTTTGCAGGAAGCCGTGTCGTAAACCTCTTTCACGTGAACCTTCGGTCCGGATCGTGGTCGCGGCAGCGACAACTGCGGGTCTCGGACTTGATGTTGTGGTGAAGAAGCGGGCGCGAGAGGAGCGGGCGACAGAACTTTGCTGCTCGCAGGCTGCTCCCTCCAGTGGATGCCGCTGCCGGCCTTGGCATGCAGCGCTCCCAACTCGCGCATCTGATACAATACTCGTCCAAAGTGCGAAGCTGGCCTGTTTGTTTGAAGACACCAGCGGAAAAACGCGTCCTTCAGTGTCGACATGGGTCCCCAGACCCTATGATCCCTATGAAAGGACTGTGTATTTTCCCAAGTCTCGTCACTTGCTACCCCTTTCAGTAAAATTGGGGAATCGTGCAGAGGGTCGCGTGGAAACTGGAT